>NZ_CP018632.1:6822500-7422500 GCF_002215215.1 Granulosicoccus antarcticus IMCC3135
GCGAATCCTTCGAACCTGTTGCCATCGTGGGATTGCCCTTGCGCTTCAACCATGGTTTGTACAACTGCGCCGCCCTGATCCATCACGGCAAACTGCTGGGGGTGGTCCCCAAGGCCTACCTGCCGAACTATCGTGAATTTGAAGAAGCACGCTGGTTCCGCTCCGGTTTTGACTTGCCACCAGGCGCCACCATCACGGTGGGCAAACACAAGGCACCTTTCGGACTCGACCTGTTATTCAACAGCTCCCTGCCCGAGTTGATGCTCGGTGTGGAGGTCTGTGAAGACAACTGGGTACAAGTGCCACCCAGCAGCTTTCAGGTCTCGGCTGGGGCTAGCGTCATCTGTAACCTGTCCGCTTCGAATTTCACGATCGGCAAAGCCGAACTGCGACGCCTGCTGGCACGATCAACATCCGATCGTGGCAAATGCGCTTATGTCTATGTTGCAGCAGGTCCGGGAGAATCATCCACCGATGTCAGCTTCGACGCCGATGCCTTCATTTGTGAAAATGGCAACGTGCTGGTGGAATCACATCGCTTCCAGCGTACCGGGCAGCTCATCGTGCAGGATATCGATCTGGAACTACTGGCCTTCGAACGACGTTCCACGGGAACCTTTGGTGACTGTGCCCGTGAAAACCAGCGCCCGATGCGAACCATTGACTTCAAGTCCACGGTGCCTCAAGGCATGGTCAGACATGTATCACGCACACCTTTCCTGCCACGCGACCCGGCCACTCTGGCCAATCGCTGCTGGGAGATGTTCGAGATTCAGAGTAATGCACTAGCCACCCGCATGGCGGCTATCGGCAAACCCAAACTGGTGCTCGGTGTTTCCGGAGGCCTGGACTCCAGCCACGCAGCTCTGGTGGCCGCAGCCGCTCTCGATCTGCGAGGCCAGCCGCGCACCGATCTGCTGTGCGTCACCTTGCCAGGCTTCGGTACCAGCGATGGCACTCGTGACAACGCCGAAGCACTATCCCACGCCCTGGGTGCCAGCTTCAGTCAGGTGAGCATTTCCGATGCCAGCCGTACGGTACTTGAAGCTATCAAGCACCCTGCCACACAGAATGTGGATACGGTTGAACAGCTTATCGAACAGCTGCGCACTCATCCTGAATTGGGCGATGTCACTCTCGAGAACGTCCAGGCACGACTACGCACCTTGTTGCTGATGACCATGGCTAACCAGAACGGTGGCCTGGTGGTTGGCACAGGCGACCTGTCAGAGAAAGCCTTGGGATGGTCTACCTATGCTGGCGATCATATTGCCATGTACGATGTGAATGCGGGTGTACCCAAGACACTCATCCAGTTCGTCATACGCTGGGTGGCCAATGAACGGGCCAGCACCTGGAGCGACAGTGAGAGCTTGCGAACAACCTTGTTTGCCATTCTGGACACGCCTATTTCCCCGGAACTGCTGCCGGCCAGCGCCGAAGGTCAGATATCGCAACTCACCGAAGAGAAAATCGGGCCTTACGAACTGCACGATTTCTTTCTCTATCACTTTGTCCGACATGGTGCCCGACCGTCACGCATTCTTGATCTGGCACGCGTCGCCTTCAACGAATCACAATACAATGACGAGACCCTGAAGAAATGGCTCAGCGTTTTCATCAAGCGTTTTTTCACACATCAGTTCAAACGCTCTTGCACTGCCGATGGACCAAAGGTGGGCAATGTAGCCTTGTCGCCCAGAGGTGACTGGCGCATGCCTTCCGATGCCAAGCCTGACACCTGGCTGGAAGATATTGCCAATTGGCATGCCAGCCCGACTGTCGCCAAGGACTCAGGTGGGCGGCCTTTGTACTAAAGTATAAAAGCGAGATGACCCTCAGAAATGAGGGTCATTAACCTCCAACCAAGCAGCCACCAGAATAGGCCCGCTCAGCGTGACACCTATCCCTTAGCGTCCTGATACTGAATCGAATATCAAGCTATCGGACCACAAGGACCATGATTGTATAATGGTGCTCGTAGTTCCATCAGCGGTTATCGTGACTTCAACCGTGTCCACATCCCCTGTAGCCCCGTTCATGGTCAGCACGTTGCCCGATTCAAAGCTAAGCTCCATTTCGCCTGCACCGTTGGCGGGGGTCAGATCAGTGGGGACATGAACTGTCATTCGTTCACCCCCTGTCCAGTCAGCTTGTACCGAGAAGTCTCCGGTGAGCGCAGAATCACGCCAGAAGTCAGTATCCGAGTCCTCGATAACCAGAGAAGCGTCACTGCCTTCACGACTGAAATCAAAATTGGTGGTGGTCCAGAACCTGTCACTACGGCCGCCGAAGTCTCCTGAAGCTCGAATAACTTCAGTTTGATCATCACGTTCGAAATCAGTGAAGGTGATGTATATGGCCTCATAGATTGCAGTCGATACCTGCCCATCAAACATCACGATCCCATCCTGGCAGTTATCAAAGTCAAAATGCCAAGTCAGCAAGTTATCTGTGTGATAGCCCTGGGTTTCAGGTATGACAACCAGTGTCCCTCCATTACTGCAGACGGTGTCCGCACGTTGAGTGATCAATTCAGTCGTTTCAGGGTTCACCTCCGGCCAGCCATCATAGGTTGGATCAGAATAGTCTGGTGCTGTGAGAATTTTATCGCCGTAAAGCTTGCCTGAAAAGATGCCAAAAACATTGGCAACGATATCGACGTAATTGTCCGGTGTAATCACCGCTGCAGATTGCTCAGGATCCGGTGTGGGATCCGGTGTTGGGTCGGGTGTGGCTGTCTGTTGGTCAGTCGGATCGTTCAATGGCTGTGCGCCTTCGTTATCACTTCCACTACAAGCCGCGACGAACATGACAAATACAAGCGATAGATATTTCAAAGTCAGCGCCCCTTCCATTCCATGAAATTGTGATGTAAATCACGATAATGTAAGAACCGGTCGCAACTGTCAAACCTACTTTCAGACAGGACCATTACTTACAACGCTCATCCACCATCGACGCTGTACGATGACTGTGAAAGTGCAAAAATACAGTACCGATGACCACACTCAATAGACACTCTGACGAGGATAGCAATTTGCACGTTCGCAATAATTTGAAAGGATTCAGGGGCGCACACTTTACTGACCTCCGGTTGGTTACCGTGCTGCTCACATTGCTCTTACTGCAGACCGCCTGTGCTACTAAAGCTGCTGTCAATAACGACTCGCAACTAACACTGATCGCGGCAAACGGTGGCGCGTGGTACCGCCAAGTCAATCTTCAGTTACACGAGGTGCTTGGCGCAGCGACCAGCAGTGAGCTGCAGATCATTAACGCGACGCCACTAGGCTTTCACATGGCGTTGAGAGGCCTCAAAGACCAAGCCGGCGCCGTTGTGTTCCAGTCCCCAGCCAACTCTGTAAAGTTAGCCAGCGAAGGCAAATTGACGATTACGAAGTTAGGAGGCGATGACAACATGACGGTTGAAAAAGAGCCGGTAGCACGTATTGACGGCATCACGGCTCTGTTCCCGATTCCTGCTCTGATCACGTATGTGGTGGTCAGTGATCTTAGCGGGTTAACTCGTCTTGATGATCTGCCTGAACTGGATGTCGCCTGGCTCGTGTTCGAAAACAAAGCGGAGCTCATCACGTACACACATTTTCTGCGCAGCGCCAAACTGAAATCACACGCACTTTTGCTGAGCGAGAGCTCGTTACCGGAGACAGTAGCCGATCTGCGTGACGAACGTATCGACGGCTTTATCTTCAAGCGTCTCGGTCAGGCCGAGGATCTGAGCAACGCTCTGCAGAGTCTGGAGGACATTGGCATCAGAATATTGTCGCTGAGCGACGAGCATATCAAGGCACTACACCTCACACCGATTGAGATTCCTGCGGATACCTTCGCCGGTCAGTCTGAGCAGGTCGTAACAGGCTCTTTAAGAATGTTTGCCTATGCCAACGCACACGTGAGCGATGACATGGCCTATCAGCTAGTCAAGGCATTCTGGGAAAACCAGAACGCTCTAGTCGGCAAGTCCACGACTTGGTCAGGCATCACACCTGCTCTACTGGATGAGGTGAGCACACCCTTCCATCCTGGCGCATTGCGCTATTACCAAGAAATCGGGGTCGAGTTGCCTGATAATTTGCACTAAGGGATCGTGAAATAATTAAGTATCAGTTTTCAGTTGGTCCTGGGGGACGCCCAGTCCGCCTGTCCGGCAAGGCGTGAGAAGGGCGAATAGCTGGCCATTCAACCGCCGAACAACGCGGCAGGGCAGGATGCAGGGACGACTGAAAATGATAATTAATTGTTTCACGATCCCTAACTCCCGTTCCGTCAGAATTTAGCACTTCAGTCGCTAAAAATGTAACCTTCAAAGCACCGAGCGGAATTACATCACTCTACATGTCTGCCTCAGGACTACCGTTAACAACAATACGCATTGACAGAATCTATTCGTTTTTCATTAACGCATTCGATCTAGGACTGTTGCACTTGCTTAAATTGTGATGGAAAACACCATGTCCACTGAACGAACAATAGCTCAATACTTGTTACCAATAGTTGTATTTGCAGTCGCTCTGGGATTCGGGTTCAAGTTCATCGATTTAAACCAGACTATCCGCGTCAACGAAAGCCAATTGGAGCGCCAGCAGCTACTGGCAGATGTACGCTCACAAATTGAACGCCATCTTGTACAAACCCTGACATCCACAGAACTGCTGGCACACGAGGTCGTGCGTACGCGTGGCCATCTGCAGAATTTTGAAACTCTGGCTCAAGGCATTCTCAACAGAATGCCAGCTATCAGCAACCTGCAACTGGCTCCCAACGGCGTAGTCAGACGAATTCATCCTCTGGCGGCTAATGTGGAGGCACTGGGGCACAATATTCTGAGAGACAAGCGGGTCAACGCGGATGCGTTCACCGCAGTTGAAAGTGGCAATATAACGCTCGCTGGCCCCATACACCTGGTGCAGGGCGGAGTCGCTGTTATTGCACGACAACCTGTTTATCTGTGGAAAAATCCCATTCAGAATGTCAGTCTGAACAAACCGAGTGAGCGACCACCGTTCTGGGGGTTCGTATCAGCGCTGATCACGCTCGATAATCTGCTCGCCTCTGACACTCTGGATTCACTGGCCGGCAAAGGCTACGGTTATCACTTCAGCCGTATTGAAAACAAAAAGGATTCGATTATCTACTTTGCAGAGAACGGCACATTGAACAATGCCTGGTCAGACAAGATAGAGATATGGGTTCCCAACGACAAGTGGACTCTAACAATTGGAAATCAAACCGCAGTAGGAGCCAGTTCTGCAGCCTTTGAACTGGCTATGACATTACTACTCTCATTACTACTGGCAGGCGCTACCCGGTACTTCCTGCAACGGCAGGGAACACAGGTCCCCCACCGTACACGTTCAAACAAGCAATACGCGACTACAGAACGCTCATGATCTCCTGTGCCCACTCGTTTGTGCGCAGAATGCCCTTGAAAGCATCAGTGCTGTCGCCCGGCCCCTTGGAAAACAGGTATACCGGCGTACTACTGTGGTTATCACTGGCCCAGACCACATTGGATTGATTGGCCACAACAGCTGCCAGGATGTTCTTTCGAACGCCCGTGCTATATACATAGAACGCCTTGCGCTCATGCATCACAGGGAAGCGCTCTGCACTGAGCGTGCCGTGATCTGCCACGTAGAACTCGTTCTCTTCGGTCTCCAGCACCCGTTCTGCATCTGCCAGACTAATGGGGAAGCTGGTGTTCTCATTAACGATGGCACGCAGGTTTTCAGCTGTTTGCTCGCTCTCATCCAGACCATCGAACTCACTGAAGATGCCGTCGTAGGAGAGCTTCTGGCTGAACATACGATCCAGAGTTTCCACCTGTCCGAAGTTCCAGTTTGGCTTGTACTCGTCGCCGTTGAACACATCGCCATCCAGAGGCTGACCTTCAGGCAAGTCGTTACGTGAATAGGCAAATCCAAAGCCACCGGTTTCATGGTCTGCTGACACCACCAGAAGTGTGTCATCACGCCCTTCCATCCACTCCAGTACCGAATCGATGGCATCCGAGAACTTGATCATCTCATGCAGTACGGTGCCCGCATCGTTGTTGTGTGCGGCCCAGTCAATCTGCCCGCCTTCTACCATCAGGAAAAAACCATCTTCATCCTTTTCAAGCACTGACAAAGCCTTGTCTGTCATTTCCGTCAGCGTTGGCTGAACGCGACTCGCATCGCTCAGAGCTTTGGTATTTGCAATACCATCCAGCATGCCCGAATAGGCATAGAGACCCAATACCTTATCGCCGGTACTGGCTGCCAGATCGGTTCGATTGAAAGACAGATCGTAACCAGCTTGCGCTGCTTCATCCAGCAAATTGCGATCATCCTTACGCTTGGAGGTTAATCGGATAGTGCCACCTGTCTGGGCTTCCAATTGCTGTCGAATGGCACTGCCTTCCTCATTAACGCCTTGTGGCAGCCAGTGTCGAATGCCACCGCTGAGCATCACGTCAGCACCGGTCTCCAGCATCTCTGCTGCAATTTCGTTTTCCAGACTACGGTGCTGCTGATGAGAGGCATAAGCCGCTGGAGTCGCATGTGTCAGCCGCGTGTCTGACACGATACCGACAGCTTTACCCTTGGTCTGTGCCAGCTCCAGCATTGACTCAGCCCGGTTACCTTCGTAATCGGTACCAATCATTTCTGAACCAGCCAACTTGCCACTGGCAAACTGCGTTGCCGATGCAGCAGAATCAACGACCAGCACATCATGAGATTCGGTACGAGAGATACCAATAACACCCTCTTCTGCCAAACGCTCGAAAGCAGAGGACTTCAAAACCGGGTTGGGTGCATAGCGAATATAGGAATCCAACAGGCCTACCTGCTGAGGTCCCATACCATCTCCAATCATGACGATGACATTCTTTATCTTGCTCCCGACAATGGGCTCCATTGCCTTTTGGGTAGCTTCCTCTACCGTTGCGCAACTGACCAGCAACGTCGCAGTACAAATGGAAGTCAGTACTTTAGTAATCATTTTCCTCTTCCTGTGTCCTTGAGATATTTTTATTGTACTTGCGTACCTTTTCAGGCTAGCACGACACAGACATAGTCGTAAGTCATTATTAGTGATGCTCACTTGCATCATTTCCTGATGTTTTCGTATCAGTGTTTCGTGCGATTTTTTCAAAGGCTCAATTCGAGCCCTTATCAGTACGCTGTCAATGGCGGCAGATTCACGTCACTTGTACTGAAAGCAGCAGAGCAGACTATCGAAGTACAAACCTGTCACTCTTGCGCCCTACCAACTGACTACTGAGGATCAGGCTATATCAGCGGATTGTATTCGGCTGACGCCCGCTTCCGACATCGCCTTCCAGGCAGCATCCACAGAGCCATTCAGATCAATCCCTCTGCAGGCATCCTCGATCACAGAAACAACCATTCCGGTCGAGGCTGCGTCCTGTGCCGACCAGCTGACGCAGAAATCAGTTGCCAGACCACAGACGTAAACCTTGCTGAGACCGCGTTCCTGCAGGTATCCCGTCAGACCTGTTTTGGTAGTGCCATCGGCTTCCATGAAACCTGAATAGCTATCTACCTCGTTGTGATAACCCTTGCGCATGATCAATTGGGCATGGGGAATATCCAGAGCATCTGATAGCTGAGCATCCTGCGTGCCCTGAACACAATGATCCGGCCACAACACCTGAGTGCCATAGGGCATTTCAATGGTTTCAAAGGCTGACTTGCCTGGGTGAGTTGATGCAAAAGATGCGTGTTCCGGCGTATGCCAATCCTGTGTAAAGACCACGTTCTGAAACTTGGCACCCAATGAGTTGATCACCGGAATAATCTGATCGCCATTGTCGACCGCCAGTGTTCCACCTGGCAGAAAACAATTCTGCACATCGATGACCAGTAACACGGCATCTGCTCCGGGAGTTACTGATGCAGCAGCCAGGGCTCTTGCGCTCGAACTCAGAGTCAGCGCACTCATACCCGCCAGCTGTAAAAAACTGCGTCGATTCATATGATTCTATTGAGATTTATCGTTACTGTGCATTTTAGGCTTTCACTTTCCTGACGATGACAGCTGCTTTTCGTTCAGGCTGATGTTGCGAGACGATATTGGGGCTCTCGCAATCTTTACGATCTGCCTGGCCACCCTCGTCCGAGTCGGAGGAGCTGCTTTTTGAGCCGCCCTGATCGCAATCGGTTGCCAGTGTTGAACCACTGAAGGCAATTGCAGCCCCCGCCAGCAAAACACTACTACCGCTGCGCATAAACTGTCGACGACTGGACTTGTCCAGCACCACTATGGATTCCGGCTGCTTGCTGGACATGGTCAGTTCCTTTCAGGGGACTTTGAAAACACCATAACTCAGACTTTATTGTGCGGTCAATGCCAGACACCCAATTAAGGCGCAGCAGACTCTTGACTCGACGCTTCATCTATAGAAAGCTCCGGAAGCTTCAGAATATTGGCGTACAGAAGGCGTTGACAGACAGCCAGCTTCTGCTCATCGTCCAAGCCGGGCAATGATGACACCACACACTGCCCCACACCTAACAGCCACTCTACGGCAGAAGCCGATGGCTCACTGAACTCCAGCACCTGTCCGTGAGTTCGACAACGCAAAGTAGTGCCCGAACGCTCCTTGCTGATAAGCAGTGAATGCTTCACCTTGATATTTGCTGACAGACAAAGCCCTGAGGCAGGATTGTCTGTCTGTGCAACACCCGGCTCCTGAGTGATCGAATCAGACAACAGGGAGCTCAACATGCCACGACAATCAGCGGACGAGTCAATAGCGGCTGTATCAGCCAGACTCGACAAGGCTTGCTGCAGATGCAATGGGCTGAACACCGGACTCAGCTCCTCAGTTTGCGACAATGGCGTAGATGAATCGATCAACTCATTCTGCCGCAACCAGCTCCCAGGCACGCTTTGCCGGTATCGGGCATCCTGCTGCGTCAATTGCTGCACCATCTCCAGCAAGACATCTCGCCATGTAACCGCATATACGCCAAGCGTTATATGCAACGATGAGGCTTCACTCGCCACCGCATCGTGCATCACGCCGCGGGGAATATACAGGGTATCGCCAGCCTCAAGCAAAATGGACTCTTGCAGTTCTCCGCAAACGTGACGGGAAGCCTCAAAGCCATCGTGCGAATAGGGTAATTCAACACCTCCACCATAGAAATTGAAAGTCTTGGAGCCTGCGACCTGAAGAATGAAAACATCGTGCGAATCATAGTGTGCGTTGAAGCCCTGCTTGCCTGGCGGCGACAGGTAGACATTGGTCTGACAACGTAACTGCAGGGCCGTCTGCACAGAGCGTCGAAAATCTGCAAGACTGGCAATCTTCTCGTGCGCTTGCGACAGCACGATGGTGGCACCGTTGCGATGATATTCCACCAGCCGGTGTGGAATGATGCGTCTTGCATCGTCGGTATAGGTAGAAGTTACAACAGGATCATGCAGACGTACTAGCTGAACCGATGGAAAGTACAGAGCCTGGGATGACAGCAGGGTTTCGATCTTCTGCAATGATAATAACGAACTAAAGTGACCTGGATCCGCCCTGCTCACATGTAGCGGGGCCTGCTCCCAGTAATCATTAAAAAACTCAGCCTCTTGAATCGGGCCTAGAATCACCGATAATTCTTCACCGCTCGTGTGCATGTTTTTCTCATCCTCACTTTGAGTCAGGATAGCAACCGCCACGAACCGACGCCAACTCCCTCATGAACCGAGTCGCCGAATGGAACCCTTCAAGAACTTGATCAGTGCCGAACTGGTAGCACTGATAGCGGATCAACTCGCCCAATGCAGCGACAGAAAATCAGCCAATCGATTCAGCCGCACTGTTCTTGAAACTCTGCAGGAACTGGAACTGAAAGAGCGTGTCCAGTCGATAGCCGACGCGCTGTTTGAGGAACTCCCCGACCACAGTGTCGAGCGGCATGCCGCCTTACTTGGCATGCTGCACCCGGTGGTCGGCATCGGCTTCAACCGCTCATCCGATACCCAGGGCATCGCTGGCTGGGGCATCTGGCCTTTGTCCCTGATCGTCGGCCAACACGGTCTGGATGACTTCGAAGGCGGCATGATCTTGCTGCGCGAAATGACCCAACGCAGCACGGCAGAATTCGCCATTCGCTATTTTCTGATTGCTGATCAGCAGCGGGCTCTGGCAATCATGAGTAGCTGGGTCGAAGATGACAATGAAGATGTGCGTCGCCTGGTTTCGGAAGGCACACGTCCACGACTCCCCTGGGGCATGCGGCTGCCTTCTCTGGTCAAGGATCCCAGACCCACATTTTCACTGCTTGAGGCCTTGCGTGATGATCCAACGGAATACGTCAGACGTTCAGTGGCCAATCATTTGAATGATGTCGCCAAGGATCACCCTGAACTGGTTGTCGATATTGCCAGGCGGTGGTATGAAAATACAAGTTCGGAACGAGAAAAACTACTCCGGCATGCTTGCCGTACCTTGATCAAGCAGGGCCATCAAGAGACGCTGGGGCTGTTTGGCTTCCCCCCGGCCAAGGCTGACATTACGCCAGTCAATCTGTCGAGCGAGAGAGTTTCAATGGGTGAAAGTCTGACAATCTCGGTGCTCATTGAATCGCAGAGCAACAAGCCGCAAGCATTGTCCATTGACTATGTCCTGCACATGCTCAAAGCCAATGGTTCATCCAGCCAGCGCGTCTTCAAGGGAAGTGTGATCCGCCTTGAAGCGGGTGCTCAAATGAATTTCAGTCGCACTCACAAGTTCAGGGAAGTGACCACCCGTCGGCACTACCCCGGCACTCATGCGGTGCACCTGCGTATCAACGGGGTGGATACACCCAAAACTGATTTTGAACTTGCCTGTGCTTAACTGCTGCTCAGAGCAACAGCAACGCTCGGTAGATTGTCAAACGCGCCTCAGTCTGGCAATGGAATGAATTCTGAACGATCGTCTGGCGGCAGATCGAACTGTCCGGCACCCCACTCTGCTCGACGCCATTGCTCTTTCGCCTCCTCGATTCTCTCTTTACTGGAGGATACAAAGTTCCACCAGACATAGCGTGGCCCGTTCAGCGTCTCCCCGCCCAGAATAATCACGCGCGCGCCTCGCGCACCAGCAGCGATGGTGATTTTATCGCCGGGACGAAACACCATCATCTGTGCTTCGCTGAATTCCTTGCCGGCAATGGATACCGATCCTTCCACGATATAGATTCCTCGATCCTCATGATCGTCCGGCATTGGCAGCAAGGCACCTGGCTGCAAGATGGCATCACCATAGAACATCTCGGAGAAAACACTGGCAGGTGCCTTCTCCCCGTAGGCCGTACCAAGAATCAATTTCATGCTCACACCGGTATCTTCGATAATCGGCAGAACCTCCTTACCGTGGTGTTCGAAACTCGGCGCCTCCTCCTCCTTGTCTTCCGGCAAGGCCACCCAAGTCTGTATACCAAACAAGCTATGGGGCGCCTTGCGAGTCTCTTCACTAGTGCGTTCTGAATGCGTCACTCCATTACCGGCCACCATCCAGTTGACCGCACCGGGCAAAATCATCTGGTTGGTACCCAGACTGTCCCGGTGCTGAAACTCACCCCGGTACAGATAGGTAACCGTGGCCAGACCGATATGCGGATGTGGCCGCACATCGACCCCCTTACCCGTGATGAATTCAGCCGGTCCCGCCTGATCAAAGAATATGAAAGGACCAACCATCTGTCGTTTAGGCGCGGGTAACGCCCGTCGCACTTCAAAACTACCCAGATCCCGAGCTCGTGGAACTATCAGTGTTTCGATCGAATCCATACCGATCTCATCGGGGCAACCTGGTTCTAATCCTGGTATCCAACTCATGTTTTTCTCCTGATTAACTGATCTGGCCGAAGCCGCCCTTCTTCGTGACTTAAACCGCGTCTGCCACCGGCATTTGGCCCAATGCACCTCGGTTGAACTGCATGACAGCCTCCCTGATTTCCTCTGTCGTATTCATGACAAACGGACCATGCGCAACAACGGGCTCATCAATGGGTTCACCACTGAGAACCAACAATTTAGCCTCACCCTCCGCCTCAATGCTCACTAGCCCACCGTCTCGACTCAGCAGCACGGTCTGCGCCTCTCGGGCCAGCTCCTGTCCATTGATACTGACAGTTCCCGACAGCACCAGCACTGACAGTGTGTGCCCTTCAGAAACATCCAGTTCTATCCTTTTTTCGCGATGCAATCTGACATCCCAGATATTGATGGGCGTGAAACTCTGAGCCGGACCCCTTCCATTGAGAAATTCACCGGCAATCACACGCACGGAACCAGCGTTGTCCGGGAGTTCTACCTCCGGAATGTGTGCATTCAGAATCGTCTGATATCCCGGGCTGGCCGACTTGTCCTTAGCCAACAGGTTGACCCACAACTGCACCATTTCGAATTTGCCGCCGGAGGCTGCAAAGGCTGGCGAATGATATTCCTCATGCAAAATGCCAGATCCAGCCGTCATCCACTGAACATCGCCCGGACCAATCACCCCACCAGCACCTGTCGAATCCCGGTGCTCCACTTCACCTTGATAGACGATAGTGACGGTCTCGAAGCCTTTGTGGGGATGCGCACCAACACCGCGCCGAGCGCTTGTCGGTTCAAAGCTTGCCGGGCCCGCATAGTCGAGCATGATGAACGGGCTTATATGCTGCCCCTGATCATGGTGCGAAAGCATGGTGCGAACAGGAAAACCATCACCCACCCAATGCTGTCCGGGTGCGCTGTGTATGCCGAGTATCTGTCTCATGACTTATCTCCTGGAATGAGTCGGTGGTTTCCGACCAATTGCTTGCCATCAAGTATATTGACGAGACAATGCATTGACTAGATGGCAATATTGCATCAGATCGTTCCATATACAGGACAATGAAGCATGCATGATCTCAACGATCTCTACTACTTCGTCAAGGTGGTGGAACATGGCAGTTACGCGGCAGCATCCCGGGCATTGCTGGTACCAAAGTCCAGGTTGAGCCGTCGCATCATTGCCCTGGAAGAGCGACTGGGCATTCGCCTTATTCAGCGCTCAACCCGTCGGCTGGCCATCACGGATATCGGCCAGGAATACTACCGGCACTGTGTCGCCATGCTGGTGGAGGCCGAAGCTGCCCAGGAAGTGATCGACCGCTCACGCTCAGGACCACAGGGTCTGATCAGAGTCAGTGCCCCGCCAGCTCTGCTGTGCTTCGAGGCGGGCCCCATGATTGCCCGTTACATGGCCGCCAACCCTCTGGTTACGGTAGAACTGGAATCCACATCACGCCGTGTCGATGTCATTGGCGAAAGCATTGATATTGCCTTGCGTGTGCGCTTCCCTCCCGTTGAGAACTCAGACCTGACCTTGCGGGTACTGGGCGACAGCAAGCAGCGGATGGTGGCAAGCCCCGGCTTGATCAATCAAGGGCCTGCGACGCTCAAGCCTGCCGATCTTGCCTTGTTGCCGAGCCTGGATCTGAACCAGACAGGAGGTGAACATGCATGGAAGCTGGATGGTCCAAACCAGTCGCAAGTGCGTATCCGGCATTCACCACGACTGGTAACCGATGACATGTCGCAGCTGCTGCATGCAGCCGTTGAAGGTGTCGGTGTTGTGCAATTGCCTGCCATGGTGGCAGAAGATGCCTTGCAGGCAGGCACCATTGTAGACCTACTGCCAAACTGGAGACCGGTCGCCGGATCGGTTCAGGCGATCTTCCCCTCACGACGAGGGTTGCTGCCATCAGTCAGGAGTCTGATCGACTTTCTGGTAATGGAGTATGCACGGCGTGATGCTGCAGATAATGGCTGAGCCCCGTTAAAGAGCAAAAACACTCCCCCAACCCATGATTTCTGAAGGATCTTCCCCAACCAGACGTAATGTCTGCCAGGCGGTAATGGATACCGAGTCAATCACTGGAATACCGATTGCCGCCTCAACCTCAGCGGCAATGGGGGCGCCACGAAAGTTGGTACAAACGATCAGAATGGCATCAGGCTTGGACTCAGCGGCACTCATCGCATAGCCTTTGATTTGATCGGAAGGGTATGTGGCAAAAGAGAAATTACCCTGATCTTCCAGCCGAGTGTCATGCACGATCTCAAAGCCTGCAGCCTGGTATCTGGCAATGATGGCATCCTGAATCTCGGAGGTGTATGGCGTTATCAATGCCAGACGTTTTGCCCCCAGACGCTCGACGGCTTCTGCAAACGCGGCCATGGTAGATGTTGCCCGAATGCCAGTTTCCTCGGTAATACGTCGGCATAAGGCCTGCTCCTGTTCCATACCCAGCCATGCGGCAGCCGTGCCACTCCAGGCAATGCAATCAACACTGGCTTCTGCCAATCGGTGGGCCGCCTCCATAATCGTATCGTGATCGAACTGCTTCACTGACTCCGGAGAGAGTGAGATGCCAGTTACCTTGAAGCGCGCATAATGCACACTCACGGTTTCCATGAATGGCATGAAAAGCCTGGAGGTGTAGGGCTCAATCACCGTATTTGATGAGGGTGTCAGCATGCCGATGCGCTTGGGACTTACAAATGTGCTCATGGTTGGATTCGTGCTTCGATGGAGATCAACAGACTAAAGTAGGTGCGATAGGTCGGATTCACAATGTCTTCATCACATGCAGTACCGATTCGCGCTCAAGCATTCTGGCACGATGCGCCTGAATCTTCGGGTAACGTGACGGATCGACTCCATCGCCCTCCATCCACAAGCTGAGCGCAAACAGATAGGGATCGCTAATGGAAAATGCCTCACCGTGCACCCAATCCCCTTGCAGCATCTCTGTTTCGATCAGTTCAAAACACGCGCTCATCGAGACAGGCACATAGGCTGTCATCGCTGTCAGAGCATTGGCATCATCTGCCCAGCGCCGACCCCGCTTCTTGTGCGCATGTGCGATATGCACAGTGGAGGACAGATAACTGTTGAACGACTGCAGCTGCGCAAATGCCAGCGGATCAGTAGGCAGGGCCAATATGGAAGCAGGTGCCAGCTGTGCCAGGTAAACCAGAATAGCAGGGGTTTCGGTGAGCACCTGATCATTGACAAGCAATGCTGGCACACGCAATTTGGGATTGACCTGACGATACTGGTCAGTCAGTTGTTCGCCACTGGCAAAATCAATCCTGATCAGCTCATAGTCCAGGCCGGACTCTTCAAGTGCAATATGCACAGCCACGCCGATGCTGCCTGGTGATGTATAGAGTTTCAATGTCATGAATCCGTTCAGCCATGATGGGATGCGAGCGCTAGGAGGCTGTCCGAGAATAGTGAGGACAGCCTCCTAGTCTATTACTCTGGCGAGTACTCGTGTTGTGGCAAGGCTGGCCTGTGAGATGATTGCCCGCAGAGCCACTATCGGTTTGCGCCTTGTTTTCGAACCTAGCCATGTTACTCATTGATGCCGCCATGTACTTACCTGTCAGCGAAAGCACGCTGCTGACGGTGCTTGACGAGACGGCCAGCTGGGAGAACACTTTACAGCGGCTCGAGATACCGGAAATTGCCGCCCTCTTTCTTCTGGCTCACCTGCCCGCGCTGCGCGACCACAAGCGTCTGCCTGCCGAACGCGTATTAGCTGAAACCATCGAGTCATGCAAGCAACAGGTCGACAGAGACGGCCTGGCTGAGCTGACTGACTACGCCCTGAAAAACCTGAACCGGCAATCAGTGGCTATAGGCTCTGAGCTGCTTGTCGACTTTCGCATCGCACTGCTGGACGAGGAGACGGTCAGGCGCAAGGCTTATCTTCACTACACCGGTCTCTGGGATTATGGTTTTCAGCAGAAGTATCGGGAAAGCCTGGCCAGCCAACGCGTCAGCACGACGATTGATTCAAGACAATTTTCACTGAGCGCCGAGCAAAGCCGGGTCTACCGGGAATTCGAATCGCAGAAAGACGAGCATATGCATATTCAGGGTTATGCAGGGACTGGCAAGTCTTCCCTGATTAAAACCCTGTTGGGCATGTTTGAAACATCGGGTGGAAAAATACTGGTACTGGCGGCTCAGAAGCGACAACTGGACGCCCTGAGTATCGACTCTTCCAGCCTGCGCCATGTCCACAAATGCACCTTTTCCGAACTGGCCGAAATGGTCATCCCCGTCGATTTCACCTCCTCGGCCAACCGCAACATGCTGCGCAAGTACAGCACTCGTGCCACCATGCCTGACAGTGTGATTGTGCAACAGCTGGGGGTAAAGCCCAGTAACGAATTCGGCACCGATCAGATCATAAAAGCCATTCGCGCCACCGTGTTCAGCTTCTGCCAAAGTGGCGACGCTCAAATCCAGACAAAACATATACCGGCCAGCTATGCCAGCACCTTCGATCTGACTCTGCGCGCCGTCGTCTGCCAATACGCCAAAGAGCTCTGGAACACACTGCTATCGCCACCGACACCAGACTTCAAACCTCAGATTCGTGGTTTTCATAAAATCAAATGGGCAGCTCTCAATGGCTGGTCCGTTCCGGAGAAGTACACCCACGTTCTGGTTGACGAGTGCCATGATCTGCCCAAACCTGTATTCCAGATTCTGGCCTGCGGCCCGCAAGCCCGTTCAACTCTGGGTGATGATTACCAGAACCTGAAAGGCCAGTCCACCAGGCATTCGGGTCAGACTCGTTTGCGCGAGATGGTTCATTCAGTACGTTCCGGCCACGAACTGGAGAGCATCATCAACCCCATCATTGCCACGCACCCCAGTGGCACAAAAGCCAGATTCCAGGGCAACAACCTGAGCAGACTCGACATTCAGTACTACCAGAAAGCAGTGGTGCCAGACGTGCCAGCCGTGATCCTGGTCAGTGACACCTGGGGCTTGTTCGAATGGGTACAGCGTCTGGCAAACCAGAATATCAACCCGGTCCTGATGAGCGATCACAAGGATCTGGACATGTTCGTACAGGACTGCATCGAGCTCAAGTCAGGCGGCGGCAGTGCCCGACATGGCGAGTTGTTCCGCTTCAATTCCTGGGACAGGCTAGCCAGCAGTTATCAGAACAACCCGGGCTTTCGACGCATCAATCAACTACTGGAAAAAGGCTATGGGCAGAAAAACTGGCAGCAGACCTATATGCGTCTAGGCACAACTCGCAGCCACACACATACCCATGCCGTAAGCCTGATCGAGAATGTACGTAATCTTGAATTCGATAACGTCATGCTGGCACCCGATGTTTTCAATGCGGTAGAAACAGCCTCAAGAGCTGCCTTCAGCTCCGCCATCTATGTCGGAGTAACACGAGCCAGAAAACGGCTCATGGTTCCCGAGGAGCTCAGACACTGGATCGAAGAAATCTCTGCCACCGGCAAGGTTGACAACAAACCCGGCAGACGAACACGAGCCTGATATCGATCCACCTGATAGGCGTTATGACCGATGCTCGCCCTTTAAGCCCAGTTGAGAAATCCTATGAACATGCAAAGCCCCATACCGATTCTGCGCAGTTTCGACGAAGCGAAAACCAAAGCTTTCTATCTGGATTTTCTGGGCTTCGACGTCTCCTTCGAACATCGTTTTGATACGGAATCACCCTTGTACTTCGGTGCCTTCAAGGATAACTGCGTCTTGCATCTGTCCGAACATCATGGCGATGCCTGCCCCGGCTCGACACTCAGAATCGATGTTGACGATGTCGATGCCTACTGCAAAGAGTTGAATGCAAAAGGCTATCAGAATGCCCGACCTGGTGTGCAGGAACAGCCCTGGGGCTATCGCGAAATGTCGATCCAGGACCCTTCAGGCAACAGACTTGTATTCTGCACATCTGTTTCAAACTGATCCCAATAACGACGGCGTCCGCGACGACGCACTCACTGCATCCACAATGAATCCACAATGAATCCGCACTGCGTACGCAACTACTCAAGCACTGGCTGTCTGATCTCCCAAACACCATAAAGCCTGGCCAGCACAGCAATAACAACAAACGAAAATATCAGTCTTGCCCATAAAATACCTGACAAATCAGCGCCAAGTGCCAGAATCAGCAAGGTATCCTCAATGATGCTGTGGAGCAAACCCAGAAAACACAGGGAAAGATAGGCATCACGCCGGTTCATCACGCCCTGGTCAAGATCGCGTATCAGCAAACCTGCCCCATAGCTCAAGCCGAGAGCTACGCCTACCACAGTGACATTGGCGGCTGAGCGCCCGATTCCCAGCACACGCAGTACAGGAACCAGCCCGATATGCATTAGCCTCTCCAGGCCCAGCAATCGAAGTGTATTCAGCAAAATGATCAGGGACAGAATCACAAAGTAGATCATGCCCAATGTCTTGGCCTGACTAATAACCCACGCCGTCAGAGAATCATCGCCACCCGAAGAACTCCAGACAATGGTCGCAGGCTCCTGCAACAAGTTGAAGTGTGTATAAAACAAATGCAGCAGGCTAGCCAGCAGTAGTGCGCCACCCACCCGTAATACAATAGTGACCCACCAGGGTACGCCTGCCCTTCTGGCCACCGCGCCTTCAATCGGAATGGAGTGTCCGATCAACATCAGAGTACCCAGCACCGTTACCTGCTCGACACTCAGGGAAAGCTGACCGGCCAGCCCGACAAAGACCACGATTCCGGAGAATATATTCGTCAGCAATGTGGTCGCCCAGACGACACCCAGCAAGGCCGGTAACCCCGTCAGGTACATGACCGGTGCCAGAACCGCGCCGATAAGCTGCATGGCTCCCAGCTCCTCCAACACCTTCACCACCAACAGGGCCGGAATCATGATCTTGAGCAAGACGCCGTAAACCTTGATTGATTCGACCAGGATGGTGCGTACTGCAAACAGGGACTGAGAGAATTTCACTAGCTGGATGTCGGTCATTAACGAGGCATAACGATACGACAATCAAGACAGAATATTCTGCAATATTCCATCTGTTCACGTATTTTTATAGCGTATCAGCCTGCCCTTATCGAATTTTATGTACATGGACTCACTTGACCGTCGAATACTTGATCATCTGCAGCAGGACGCCAATATCACCAACCAGACACTGGCTGAACGAGTCGGACTCTCACCCTCTGCCTGCCTGAAGCGTGTCAAGCGACTGCATGCCAGCGGCATCATTGATCGAGTGGTTGCGCTGTTGAATCCCGAAGCCACGGGCAACAGCATCTACCTGATCATCGAAGTCACGATGGAGCGCGATCACAAACTCATGTACAAGCGTTTTGAAGACAGCGCGCTGGCCGCCCGAGAGGTCAAGCAGTGTTATCAGGTGACCGGTGAATCCGACTTCATGTTGATCGTTTCTGTGCCCGACATGCAGGCTTATGACAGATTCTGCGATGCGGTGCTGTATGCCGATGACAACATGCGCAAATTCAGAACCTTACTGTCACGCAAACGCAGCAAGTTCGACACATCCACCTTGCTGGCCCCTGAAAAACCGTAAAACAAGCACGCTCAACCAAGAACCTGCGCCATCTCACCCCAAGCGCCGGCCACCAACGACACAGAATATAACCAGTGCCGAGGTCCCAACCATGGCAAGACTGATCGTCTCTCCCAGTACCAGTGCTGCCAGTAACATCCCTATGAAAGGTTGCAGAAGTTGCAGCTGACCTACCGCCGCGATTCCGCCCAGAGCCAGGCCCCGATACCAGAATACAAAGCCGATAAGCATGCTGAACAAGGAGACATAAGCCAGAGCAACCCAGGAGGCAGCGCCAATCTCCCGAAAGCTTGAAGGCTGCAGCACAACACTTGAAACCAGCATCAGCGGTAGTGAAAACGCCAATGCCCAGCAGATGACCTGCCAGCCACCCAGTTTTCTGGATAACTTCGCCCCTTCGGCATATCCCAGCCCGCATACGACAATAGCTGCCAGCATGTAGACATCACCCAGCATGCTTGCCGAGGAACTACCGTACAAGGCAAAGCCTGCGACCAGCGCACTACCTGCAATGGAGAAAAACCAGAATGCCAGGCTTGGCCGCTCGCCGGCGAGAATGACGCCGAACAGCGCCGTCATCAAAGGTAACAGGGCAATGTAGACAACAGAATGAGCGGCGCTCACCTGCTGCAAGGCCAGAGCGGTCAACAGCGGAAAGCCGACAACCACGCCAATGGCCACCAGCAGAAGCGAGATGGCATCGACGCGCTCTGGTCTTTTCACTTTCAGAAGCAGTAGAACACCAATGGCAACCAGCCCGGCAATTGCCGCTCTGCAAACCGTCAGAAACACGGGATCAAAATCCATGACGGCCAACCGTGTCGCAGGTAGAGATCCACTGAAGATCAGCATCCCCACAAATCCGTTCAGCCAACCTGTCGTGATGTCCTTCATGTGTCTACTCGTGAAAACCGTTAGACACAGCATGCGGTGTTCTGGAGAAATAAACCAGAGACAGTAGGGTACAATTTGATCATACTGTACTGGTCTGTCAAGAACGACAACTCTTATGAACGCACCAGATCGGCAATCAGCAAAATCCTCTACCACACTGATTGCCAGCACCATGGCCGCTGTGCACGAACGCATTGCTGCAAGAACACTGACACCGGGTTCTCGGCTGCCCTCAATTCGCGAGTTCGCCCAATGCCTTGGCGTGTCAAAGTCGACCGTGGTGGAAGCCTACGAACGACTGCGAGCAGACGGCGTCATTCAATCACGTCCCGGTGCTGGCTATTATGTATCGGCACCACTCGCCCCCTTATCCTTGTCAAGGACTGAGCCTTGCCGGGATCGCGACATCGACCCTTTGTGGATCACCAGACAATCACTGGATGCAGCCCATGACACACTCAAACCTGGCTGTGGATGGATGCCACCATCGTGGATGCCCGAGGCCAGCCTGCGTCGTGCACTGCGCAAAGTCGCCAGAAGCACAGGGAACGCTCTGGCCGACTACGCACCAGCACAAGGCCTGGCACCACTGCGAGAGCTTCTGTCCCACCGCCTGGCAAACATCAGCATCAACACGGCAGCAGCAGACATTCTGCTGACAGAATCGGGCACCCAGGCCATTGATCTAATGTGCCGTTGCCTGCTCGAAAACGGCGACACCGTACTCGTCGATGACCCCTGCTATTTCAACTTCCATGCCTTGCTCAAGGCCCATGGTGCTCATGTGATCAGCGTGCCTTACACGGCAACCGGGCCGGATATCTCGTTATTCGAAAATGCTCTGAAAACGCATCGACCACGCCTGTACATCACCAACTCGGGTGTTCACAACCCAACGGGAGCCACCTTGTCTACCGACACGGCTCTGCGCGTCGTCAAACTGGCTGAGCAGTACGACCTGAGAATCGTGGAAGACGATATCTTTACCGATTTCGAGCAAAGCCCAGCGGTCCGACTGGCAGCGCTGGACGGACTGCAACGAGTCTGTCTGATTGGCAGTTTTTCCAAAACCATTTCGGCATCGATTCGCTGCGGCTTCATCGCAGCACCCGCTAGCTGGGTAGAGGAATTGCTGGATCTGAAAATTGCCACCTCATTTGGCAGTGGCAACCTGGCCGCACATATCACGCTGGCCATATTGAAAGATGGCGCCTACCGAAAGCATGTGGAATCACTGAGACAGCGATTGTCTGATCAGCGCATTCGGGTTGCACAGAGACTTGCCACCATGAATATCCTGCCCTGGTTGACACCTCAAGCTGGCCTTTACCTGTGGTGCCAGCTTCCCAATGGCATTGATGCTGCGGCTGTAGCACGCAAAGCACTGGCCGATCATGTCGTGCTCGCGCCCGGTAATGCTTTCAGCTTGTCACACGACTTCAGTGACTTCATGCGATTCAACGTCACCCAGACTCACGATGAAACTGTTTACCAAGTGCTTGAAGCGGCGATGAGTGATACTCCCCAGAATGAGAAAGCTCAATGAACCTGCGATCGCTGGATCTTAACCTGCTGGTCGTGTTCGATGCCCACACCCCGGGCACTGGATGTGGTCTGGACCTGATCTGGCATGACAGGTTCAGCAGACACCCTGCGCAGCAATGGCTTCGACAAGTCATATTGCGGGCAGCTCACTCAGTCGCCAACGCCTGACACGACCAGTCGTTCAAACCGAAGTATCGGAATTCATACCACCCACTTTCTGGAGCATTCACATTGGATAATTCTCGCGGCAGCCTGTTCATGGTACTTGCCATGGCGGCATTCGCCCTGGAAGACATGTTCATCAAGGCTGCAACCTTGACTCTGCCTGTTGGTCAGGTACTCCTGATATTCGGCCTCTCTGGAACGATCGTGTTTGCAATACTGGCCAGGCGCCAGGGCAGTCCGGTATTTGACCCCTCCAGCTTTTCACGAGTCATGGTCGCCCGATCCGGGTTCGAGATCATGGGTCGTCTGTGTTTCACTCTGGCGATTGCCCTGACCCCCTTGTCCAATGCATCAGCTATCCTGCAAGCAACGCCTCTGGTGGTCGCTGTCGGTGCCGTTTTTGTGTTCGGCGAAACCGTCGGATGGCGACGCTGGAGTGCAATCTGCATCGGCTTCATCGGCGTGCTGCTGATATTGCGCCCTGGTTTGAGCGGTTTCGAACCTGCCTCGATATTCGCTGTGCTGGGCACTATCGGTTTTGCCGGCCGGGATCTGGCAACCAAGGCAGCCCCACCACAATTGACCAATGCACAATTGGGCGTCTACGGTTTTACCATGTTGATGATTGCCGGCATCATCGCCCTGAGTTATACCGGCGGTGCAATGTGGCCGGATATCAGCGTCTTGTCCAAGATTGCAGCAGCCACTGTCTTCGGGGTCCTGGCCTACAGCGCACTGACCAATGCCATGCGCCTGGGAGAGGTGTCCGCGGTAGCGCCTTTTCGCTACTCACGACTGGTCTTCGCCATGCTTATCGGCGTTGTGGTTTTCGGCGAGCGACCGGACACATTAACCCTTATTGGCAGCGCCATTGTTGTGGGCAGTGGGCTTTATACCGTGCTGAGGCAACGTCGGGTGGATACCACTGATGCGCGATTGCCCTGACTCGACAATCCCACCATTGCGCTAATGCTATTCCCGTAGATAGACATGATTCACTGATTGCAGGATTGCGACTAACACGCACTACATAACACTCATGGCTTCTCGTCCTGCGCCTCTTCGAGTACGGGCTGATAATCCCGGTCTCTGACTTCCTGGATCATCAGGTCGATATCATTGACTGGCACCCGCAGTACCTGCAACGCGGTTGCACCCAGACGCAGGCTCGCTTCGATCATTTCCGGATAGGCATGCGAGACCCCAGCGGCAAGCAAACTGGAACTCGACTCCAGATCCCTGGCGCGTGCAATGATGGGCACATGCGGTGCAGCGGTACGCACATTTGAAACTGCCTGCAGTGCAACCGGGAAATCATCAACACTGAGTATCACCAGAGAAGCTTGATCCACTTGAACCGTCGCCAATAGCTCCGGATCAGTAATATCCCCATACATCACCTGATGGCCATCAGCCTTACCTTGCTCGACCCGTTTCATATCAGTATCAAACGCCATGAAGGCAATACCACTGTCATGCAGCAACACAGCGATCGTATGACCGACACGACCATAACCACCGATCAGTACTCTAGGCTCATCTGAACTCAGCGTCGCATCACTCAGATCCGAAGCTTCGCCTTGCTTGACACCACTGAGTCGAGTTGCAATTGCCTGATTGAATCGAATCAGAACCGAACCACCAATCATTGAGAAAAAGACAGAGGTCAAGGCAATCTGACCCAGGCGCACGTCAATCACATTCGCATCCAGCGCAATGGCAAGCAAAGCAAAACCAAACTCGCCCCCAACCGCCAGCAACAAGCCCACACGCCAGGCTGTCAATGTGACGATGCCGCTCATCCTCACCATTGCAGCCACCAGTAGTAACTTGCTCGATAGAATAAGAACAGCACCCAGCATGGCCAAGTGCCAGATGTCGGGGATTGCCCCCGGATCAATCAAGGTACCGATACCGACGAAAAACAAACCGAGTAAAACATCCCGGAAAGGACGCATGGTCGATTCGACCTGAAAGCGAAACTCGGTCTCGCCCAGCATCATCCCAACCAGGAATGCCCCGAACGCAAGAGAAAGACCCAAACCGTTGGTCGTCCACGCAGCCAGCAATGCAACCAGTAGAACTGTCAGGGTAAACACCTCGGCTGAACGACGCCGGGTAACCAGTTGAAACAGCGGACGCAGCAACCAGCGGCCGGCAAAAAACACCAGTGCGAAGGCGAGCACCGCCTTGCCTATGGCCAACCCCAAAGCACCCGCCAGTGCCAGGCTGCCAACTGCAGTACCCAACACCGGAATGACCACCAGAAAAGGCACAGCCGTAACGTCCTGAAAGACAGACATCGCAAGCCCGAGGCGGCCATGGGCGCTGCCCTCCTCGCCTTGTTCGGTCAACTGACTACTGAAAACTGACAACGCTATTGTTCGACTCAGGGAACAATACCTGAGCAACGCCAAGAGCTCACCTCTCGCAATCACCTCTCAATGAACGCTGCGATCTGCTCAATCACTTGCTCGTGAATCCTTTGCCTATCTGCACTTACTGGATCAGTACAGACCGGATCATCTCCTTCTTCTGCCAACAGTTCGGCGCCGATTGGCTTACACAGAAGAAACGTGCTGAAGTGATTAGCCGGAGCAATACTCGAAATTGTGGCGTTCGGCAGCATCGCTGCAAATCCGCTACCCGAATCACTGAAATCTGTCGCCAGCAGGCGATCCTTGCCTTCACCTAAACCGATGAGCAATACATTGTCGACAAGCTCAACGACATCGGAACGCTGTATCCCATAAAGCAGCCCGGGATCGATAGCAATCACTGACTTGATACGCTTGTCTTTATATGAAGCATCCCAGTGAACAGAATCCAGCGTACTCAGATCGATACCAGCACGCGTGATATCAGCGCAATGCGTCGAGGCCGTTCCCACGGATTTGCAATGTGCGGCATAACCGGCCAGATTCCCACTCACGCCCCCCATCGACAGAGCCGTCCAGCCACCGTATGAGAATCCGGCTGCGTGAAGACTGTTCATATCCATACTGGCTCCCATGACAGGATCTGCAGCCAACTGATGCAGTGCTGCTTGCAAATCCAGCACGCGTGTCCAGTGATCCAGTCCCTTGAGCATGTCGAAATCACGCGTTGTACTGTTCGGGTGATTGACCGCCACAACCATGACGCCCTGTCGAGCCAACTCAGCTCCCAGCCAGCTCAGAGTCCCCGTATGACCACCCAGGCCATGTGAGAGTAGGAGCACCGGAAACCGGCCTTTCGCCATACCCGCATCCTGCCTGACATTGACTCCCTGGAACACGGGATTCTCCCCCAGCAGAACCGTATTGCCATCCTCATTTGCCGGATAGTACATCACGCCCGAGAATGGGTTCTCGTGATGTCCGGCCTGCACTTCGAACGTACGGTATCCCGGCTCATGAATGACTGCTTCGCCAGCACTTGGGGATTCTGAAGCCTGCACACAGTGTGTGGCAGCAATCAACAAGAGAGTAAAACTGATTCCAGAGAGATTCATTTGTTGTTTCGTTCGTGGGAAGATGGATATCCATTTAGCGCCTTCGACACGCTTTTCGCGTCCTGAAACCGGATCGAGGACGTGCAGAACACGTTAATAGGACCTGAACTCTCTGGGTTCAGCTCCACGTTCACTCTTGCCTCTTGTACTTGTGCTTACGCCGCTATGTTGGTTTTACCGATTCCGCTGATCGTATCCATCCTGCTTGCCTTTTTGATGATGCGGGCAAGCCTGCGTGAGAATCCGCAGAAGCCTCTACTATTGCTTATCGGTTTGTGTGCACTACAAAGCTTGATCATAGCCCTGGTACATCATTACGGCTGGATCAACATGCGCTGGTTGCAGCCCCTGACGGCCTCGCTGATCCCACCGGCTTGCTGGCTGGTTTTTGCCAGCACTACCCGTCGCGCATTTAATGTGCAAACAGATGCTTTGCATGCCGTGCTGCCACTGGCCACCCTACTCAGTCTGGTAACCATGCCAGCAGCACTTGATACCATCGTGCCGCTCAACTTTGTGATCTACGGAAGAAAACTGCTGGCGGCTACGTCACAAGATGGCGACAGCTTGCCTGGCATGCGACTGGAAAGTGGTGAGCTGCCGAGACGACTATGGCGAGCAATTGCCTTTGCTTTGCTGGCCTCTGCTGTCTGTGATGCTCTGATCATTCTGGATCAGGCGATCGGCAGCGGGCACTGGCTACCGGTCATTGTCAGCCTGTTTACGTCCGTCAATCTACTGCTTATTGGCGCGCTCTGCCTATCTCAAGAGCTGACACAAGCTCAAGGGCAAGTGTGTGATTTGCCAGCTCGTGATTTGCCAGCTAATAAGGAAACTGACGACACAGAGCCCTTGCTCTCAGAAGAGAACATCCAGCGAGATGTGGAGATCATGAGTCAATTGAGCACACTCATGAATAAAGAACAGCTATTTCTGGACGCGGATCTGACACTCACACGGCTCGCACGCAAGCTGGGTATCCCCGCCAAACAAGTCTCTGCAGCTATCAATAGACAAAAGGGAGAAAACGTCTCCAGGTACGTCAATCGCTACCGTATCGATCACGCCTACAAACTATTAAAGGCAGGAAAAAGCATTACTCAAACAGTTTACGAATGTGGATTCAATACAAAGTCCAACTTCAATCGCGAGTTCATGCGCCTCAGCCAGGCCAGTCCGAGCGATTGGCTGACAACCCAATCGGGCTAACTAAAAACTTTAACCGTGATTCGTGCATTTTTATCATGAGGCGAACCGTTCGAACACCCAACCTTTAGCTGATTACGAACTCGCCTCTCGCCGACTCGCCTTGCACGATAGCTTCGACAAAGCAGTCGCAAGAGGCATGCATACAGCGACAACCTCTTTTGAATGCTCGTATCCACTCAGGCTTTACAATGCCGCCATATCCCCTGTCTTTCATGATCTTCTGCAGAATCTTGAGTTGATCAATCTGTGTCATTGACTCAATCCAATGAAAAAAGGGCTCAGCCGGTTTCAGGTCATTGTATGCATCCATGAAAAAATTGAGCAATTTACCCATACGATGCCTGGAATCCATTTCCTCCAGTGCCTGCTCACCATCTTGCAGTTCGCCGTCGGTTTGTGCCCGCCGCTGCATCTGTATTTGCCTCGCCAGGGTACGCTGACGCCAGTACTCATCCTGTCGAGCACGTCGCTTTTCGACTTGCTTGTCAGGCTCCATCAATACTCGTTGTCGCTGGGAAGTATTCGAATCCAATCGTTTATAAATCACGCGATTGCTGGTTGGCGACACGCTCTCTTTGTCGAGAGCGTCAGGTGAAAAGCTTGAATTCCCTTGAATGTTCATGACATCAGGCACTTGCTTTAAGAACTGGTTGATTCACTATGCCAGCTGTTCAAAGAGCAGTCTGTGAACAAATGCTGCATTAGAACGCGAATATTCCCGTGCAATAATTTGCCACAAACAGCTCGGAAATGTGATGCGCATTCGATGCAGCCATGCAGTGCTGATAGATATTTGCACTATACAGCCTGCCACGTTTGCTCTTCTACTCAAATAGCTGCCAATGCTGCGATTGAATTTGATCAATCATTTTTCGCAGTTCTTTCTCCAGGGCACGATCCTCCTTGAGAAACGCAAACTCTTCCCGCACCTGAGAAAGTGTCTCCTGCATACCGCCAGTCAGTGCGTATTCACCATCCCCCGCTTGCGCTCGCAGCTCAACACCCTGACAGGCAGCTAACAAGGCGGCGGCTGCAACCTGCTCTGTCAACTGCAATATTCGCAGGCAATCTCTTGCTGCGATGGTTCCCATGCTGACCTTGTCTTGATTATGACATTCCGTTGAGCGGGAAAAAACACTTGCTGGCATGGTCAACTTCAATGCTTCTGCGGTCCAGGCTGACATGCCAATTTGAACGGCCTTGAAACCATGATTGATCGCTGCTCGATCTTTGGGTGCACCTGATAGATTCGCGGGCAAGCCATTATTGAACTTTGGATCAACCAGTTGCGCCATCTGCCGATCCAGAAGGTCAGCCACATTGGCAACGGTATTTTTCATTGAGTCCATGACATAGGCGATATGCCCTCCATAAAAATGCCCGCCATGCAGCACATGCCCACCTTCTCCATCAATGATCGGGTTGTCATTAGCGCTATTCAGTTCATTTTCAATAAATTGTCGCCACCACGGAAAACTGTCGGCAACCACACCTATGACATGTGGTGCACAACGCAAAGAATATCGATCCTGAAGCCTGTCTGGATTTCTAGTAGGCTCACCAGCATGCAGATCCTCGCGCAGCCATGCAGCAATTTTCTGCTGACCAGGATGAGGTTTAACGCTGAACAGCAATTCATCAAAATGATGAGCATTACCGTGTATTGCCACGGTCATCAAAGAAGTAATGCGAGTCGCTAGCTGAGCAAGATAGCTTGTTCTTTCATAGGCGACACAGGCCAACGCAGTCATCACTGCAGTACCGTTCATCAAAGCCAACCCTTCTTTTGGGCGCAGATGAACAGGTTCTATTTTCAACTCACGAAAAACACCTTTCGTCTCACGCCGCTGACCCTGATAATAGACTTCACGCTCACCGCAGAGAACTGCTGCGACATAAGATAATGGCGTTAAATCCCCACTAGCACCGACCGATCCTTCCTCAGGAATAATGGGAATAATGTCTTGTCGTAACAACAGCATGAGTTGTTCCAGCAAACCATAGCTAACGCCAGAAAAACCCTTTGCCAATGAGACCAATCTCACGGCCAATACGGCACGCCCAATAGGTGCCGAAAATTCCGCGCCCAAGCCACAGCCATGAAAAGTATATAAATGCTTTGGCAACTCTGACACCAGATCCATAGGGATATGAGTTGTACATGAATCACCGTAGCCGGTCGTTACGCCGTAGATAACACCTTCTTCTTTTAGTAGATCATCAAGGAATTCAGCTCCCTTGTTAATTTTCTTTACGAAGTCAGGTGCGCCACTAAGGCAGCTCTCTTTGCGCTGATAAGCCACATCAACAACATCTTCTATAACTAATGCTGAGTCATCAAAAACCAACATTTATTCAGCCCCGCCCAATACAGTAAAAATACAAGATTTCATCATTCTAATCCGCCCTGACCAATTCGAAAATTCTAGCAGCATATAACGTCCGCGTTTCGCTTCTAACGAATGACGATGGATTCGATACAGGCGTACCAGATGGATGTCCCAACACCTTACTAAACGGCAACAATACAAACCCAGCTCTTTTACGATTTGTGTGCTTTTCAATTGCAAATTGCCTCGGTATTTATTTTGGGTTATTTATCCCATTTTGTACTTGAATGTGGCATAGTCTGCCACACACGCAAAGGAGTGCACCTGATGAAATACCCCTGGCAGATAATTGCGCCTTCCGACACAGCAAGGCGATCAGATCGGCTGATATTCGAACCGAAGCGCTGATTCTATTCAGCCCTGAACGAGCTGTACGAAGGCCACCCAGGCCTCTGCCATTACCCACCGATTGTCCACAATCCACGAAGCCGATTCATTCGGCTGGATGGAAGCTCGTGACTGTGCGCAAGGTGGACACTCAGCACTCGATTTACCCCTATTAAACTCGGAGAAAAACTTATGAAACGTCGTACGATTCTCAGCCTGGTTCTTGTTTCCGCCTTCATTACTGCCTGTGGCAGCAACAGCGATGTTCAACTAGCACTGCCAGCTACTGATGGAACTCAGCTCTACCAGATAGCGAACATCTCCAGCAGTGCCGCCGATGTTCCTGATAAGTTTGAGAGCAACCTGCGCAAGTACCTGGAAAAGGATCTGAAAAAGAAAGGCATGCTGGCGACAGGCAATGCTGCTCGAAAAGTAGACGTGACAATCACTGAATTCAAAATGTCTAAAGGTGTGTCTCGCATCCTGCTGGGCGGACTTGCTGGCAAGGACTCTGTCCAGACAAAAATCAATGTCATTGATACAGCTAGCAACAAGAGCATAGGAATTTCGAACATTGAATCGACAGATGGCTTGGCCGGTGGTGGTCCAGAGCTGTTTACCAGCAACCACGCCAAGGCTATTTCCAAGTTCCTGCAGGGAAAATAGTACTCACCCAAGAGCCATGATCGCTCAATCTGTGTTGCGGTCACGGTTGGGAATTACATTCCCCTCTCTTCATCTGTGAACAAGCTCTCGAAATGTGCATAACCACAACTCCTGATTCTTGTTCAACAGCGAAATATTCATACTCGAATTGCGATCGTCAATCGCCTGCATCGAACTGTATATCAGCTTTGCCTTGGGCGGCGGCTACCAGACAATGCCCAGGCTGACGCTTGAAGCCGACTTCACCAACGTTGACGAAGACAATGACTGGTTCATGATTTCGGCCAGATACCAGATAAAGTAATTATTCCTGGCAGGCGAAGAAGCCGGTCCATCGATAATCACGACCATTGAAATGGACCTCATTGACGCTGTCTGATTTGACGTCTGGCCGGTTGCTGATCATGACGATCAAATGCAGACGTTTGCCCCGCAGCTCGATCACACTGGCTGTATCATCATGGCCAATGATGCGGATCTCATCAAGCTCACCACGTCCGCCCCAGCAACGTTCGGTCGGCTCGTCAAAGAAACCATGGGTTTCGAATGCCGATGCAAACAAGTGAGTGCTGCCCCGTTGACGTAAAAGCAAAGTCGATTCACGACGCAGGTTGAACGAGGGATCATTGCCACCGAGTTGGGCGAACACCAATTCACCTTGATCGGCTGCACTGAGCCAGGTATTGAAGCGCTGCCCTTGCAGCCAGGTAAGGCGAGTCGGCTCTGTGATGCTGGCCTGCGCCATGCCCATCAGGTGTTGATAGCCGTGGGCCTCGCCCAGCACTGACCACTGATCAAGATTGGGTTGGTAGTCCGCACTCGTATCGCAGATCTGCCCTGAATACTGCAAGGCGTAATCGTAATCGTGTTCGACATCGCTACTGAGACGATACAGATCGACGAGCAACGGTGTACTCAATACTTCATGCTCAATCATCAATACCGTGCGCTGCATCCCAACGCCCGGATAGTGCTCATTGGCAAATGCACTCATTGCCTGCACGGGTCCCGAGCCAACAAAGAAGTGTGATTGGCCATGGACGCCATCGGCACGTATCTGATCACCGTCATTCTGGGATCGACGGTCTACCACGACACCGTTGTGAGCTAATGTCTGACGCGCCCACGACTTGTTCTCGGGGAGATAACGTCCACCAAACTTGGGCTCAACGTTGAGCCAGCGGGCAAAGCCGTATTCGCGCAGCGACTCACCGCCTCGGTTGAACAGATTAATACCCAGGGTATCGAAATGGCCATGATCCATACCGTGCTGACCGTAGTTCATCGACACCTGGCTGATATCACCATCAGCGGCCCTGGCACGCAAGAACCCTTGAGCTCCCTTGTCACCGTTTGGTCCCTCGCTGAGCTGGGCACTGGGCCAGAACGGCGGCGCATTGCCGACCAATTGATCGGCCGATGCTGCCAGAGCGAGTCCGGTCGGATGCACCCATACCTGAGCTTGCTGGCGTGCCAGTGCGTGAACAGCAGGATCATCGCCGTAGCGTGCGTTGTAGACACTGGCGGCAATCAGTAGTCCATCGTCCTGAATGCCCATGCTCAATGAGGCATCATTCAACGCTGGCAGACGCCCGTCGGGATAGACAAGCGACAACAAGGCCTTGATCGTAGCGCCGATGCGCTGCCCACTGACGTTATAGATATCCAGCTCTGGACGATGCGTATGTAGCGCCTCGGCAAAAATCAGTAGAGGTCGAATCGCGAATCGGTGGTAGTAGGGTCCTTCTATGTAATAACCCGAAGGTGCGAACAGCTGGCCGATCTCAGCCAGATAGCCGCCACTGGTGCGGTCCCCTTGCAGGCCATCGACAGCTTGCGCCACATAATTGTCATCGCCGATCACCAGACCGCATATGCCCACCGCCGCAACGCTCCACAGACCATGATTGTGTATGGTGCCAAAGTGGTGAGCGTAATGCTGCGTCATCATCTCCACCACTGGGCGCAGCAACTGGGTCTCGATATGACTGCGACGCTCTGGCGTCAGGCTGTGTTTGATGCAGCCATAGCCGATCGACATCGACAACAACCACATGTTCTCGTTGAGAATCTGGTGAAAGATGCGACCTGCAGGATTGGTGTTCCTGGCTTGCTGGAAACCCAGGCCCAGGTAGCAGTCGGCATAGCGGCTCAGTAGATCAGCCGCAAAGTCAGCGTAACGCTGCTCCCCGGTTATCTGGTGGAGCGTTCCCGCCTCTTCACACAGCCGACAGTTTAGCTGATGCTGATTGTGTGCATAACTACCGGCTTCTCCATGCCCCGGTATGTCGCTTGACTGCAGAAGGTGTGGCGCAAGACGCGACACCATCGCGGCAATACTGTCACCCATGAGACCAGTCTGGTCCTGCGCCTGGCGCAGACCCCCCATGTCAGTGGCTGTAGACAGTGCCACCGAATTTGCGATGGCAGTTGGGTCCTTGTCGATCGTCATGGCTTGCTCCTTCTGATGCCTGATGCCTCATGGCAGCTAGTCGAGTGCGAAGTGGCCGGTATCAGGAAAATTCCCTGACTACTTCATTCCCATCCCACCCATGCCGCCCATTCCACCCATACCGGGCGGCAATTTGCCTTGCATGGAGCGCATCATCTTGGCCATGCCACCCTTACTCATCTTCTTCATGGTACGAGCCATTTGCTGATGTTGCTTGAGCAGGCGATTCACATCCTGCACCTGCAGACCTGCACCAGTGGCAATGCGCTTCTTGCGTGAGCCTTTCAGGATAGCCGGGTACTTACGCTCCTGCGGAGTCATGGAGTTGACCAGTGCGATCATATGGACAAACTGCTTGTCGTCCATCTTCTTCTTCATGGCCTCAGGCACTTCGTTCATGCCTGGCATCTTGTCCATCAGGGCGGCCATGCCACCCATATTGGCCATTTGCTCCAGCTGATCCTTCAGGTCCACAAGGTCGAAGTTGTGACCCTTCTTCATCTTGTTGGCAAACTTCTCCGCCTTGTCGTGATCGACTTTGGCGGTGACCTCTTCTACCAGACTGACAACATCGCCCATACCCAGAATGCGAGAGGCAATTCTGTCCGGGTGGAAGGTTTCAAGAGCATCGGTCTTTTCACCGGCACCAATGAACTTGATGGGTTTACCGGTGATGACGCGTACGGAGAGTGCAGCACCTCCACGAGCATCGCCGTCTGTCTTGGTCAGCACAACACCCGTCAGAGGCAGAGCCTCACCGAAAGCGGCAGCCGTGGTGGCCGCATCCTGACCCGTCATGCTGTCAACGACAAACAGGGTTTCTACCGGCTTGATGGCTGCGTGAAGATCCTTGATCTCCGCCATCATTTCCTCATCGATAGCCAGACGGCCGGCGGTATCGACCAACAGCACATCCACCATCTGCTTGCGCGCAGCATCCAGAGCGCTCTTTGCGATAGCGACCGGTGACTGATCTATCGAGCTTGCAAAGAAAATGGCACCCACCGAGTCGGCCAAGGTCTCCAGCTGCTTGATGGCGGCCGGACGATAAACGTCACAACTGACCACCATGACCTTTTTCTTGTCACGCTCCTTTAGCAGGCGCGCCAGTTTCGCAACCGTGGTGGTTTTACCTGCGCCCTGCAGGCCCGCCATGAGAACGACAGCCGGCGGCTGGGTTGACAGATTCAGCGGCTGGGCGTTGTCGCCCATGACCGACACCAGCTCGTCGTTGACGATCTTGATGAAGGCTTGTCCGGGAGACAGGCTGCCGATGACTTCCTGACCCATCGCCTTTTCGCGAATGGCGTCGATCAGTTGTTTGACGACGGGTAGGGCAACATCGGCTTCCAGCAACGCCATGCGCACTTCGCGCAGCGTATCCTTGATGTTGTCCTCGGACAGGCGACCCTGACCCCGAAGATTCTTGATGGTGCGGCCTAACCGCTCACTGAGACTATCGAACATGCTCTGTCCTGGATCGTTTGGGTGGCAATCGGTCGAATCCCGGGCAACAGGCCCGGCTACCGGCCGTATGTCCACAGTATACGGGACACAGCAGGAGGCTTTCAGGGCTTCCTGTACCGTGTCGTTGAAAAGGTTAGCTGTACCGGGTTTGCGGCTGGCCTCAGCTTTCCTGCAAGGCCGGGTTATTACGTCCCGTCACCTGCTTGTCCAGCGATACTCGCGACCCGTCGTCAGAGCCGGCCGAGTGGGCGTTACCGCTGCGATAGCGCACCCGCTTGGGCCGCCCTGTCACCAGCCCCTCCATGCAGTTTTCCCGCACGATTTCACGCTTTCTGATGGTCAGACTGGATCCACGAGGAATGCTTGAATCACTATCCGGGGGGGTATCAGGACGATTATTGCGAAGCGCCGCCTCAGCGGCCTGTCGATCCTTGTCAATTTTACGGGCCCGCTCCAGCACGGCCAATGAGAACCCGACCCGGTAGTCAAAACTGGCGGATCGACCTGGCGGCACCGAACCGTCGGCCTTGCGCAGCTTCAGTGAGCGCTCCATGACCTCGCTGAGATAGCCATAGGTCAACGATGCCACTTCGGCATCGATGCTGAAGCCTCGGAACTCGATACTCCGGCTTTTCACACAGATGCAGTCATGTAACAGGGCAACTGCCGAGCCCAGCACACCGACATAGGCAGGTACCGCGCGAAAATCCTTGCCAATGCCACTGGCACCGAACTCCGAGGTTTCCAGATCGCTCTCGGTAACGCCAAATTTTTCCATCAGAGACTGACAGCGACGCATGGCAATCTCAGCCTCATGCGGGCTGGACTCGCTCTCCCGGCTCATGGCGTAGAGCTTGCGGATGCGTGTCAGCAGTTTTTCACGGTCAGCAGTTTTCATGAGTTCAGCATACCGACCATGGAGTGCAAACGTTACAAAAAACCCGCCTGCAAGTTACGTTCGCATGCCAGCTTACAAGGTACTGATGACGATAAGTAGTGCATGCTATTCTTGACAAATCCTGGCAGCCATTAAACTGCCGTTTCCGCTTGAAGCAACTGGCACTGTTATTGTGAGTTTCACCATACCCTTGATTGCAGTCGCGTTCTACAGCTTGGCAAGCGCACTGTTATCACGTTCACTGGCGGCCTCTGCCCCCCGTGCCGATCAATTGCAGAGCACAGTGGCTATCGGGCATGCGCGCGATGGCGCGCGCAGCGGCCACCCGCCTATTCCAGGCAGTCGCCGCAAGAAAACGCTGACACTCGCATTCATTGCAGCCCTGTTTCACGCCTGGGTAGTGATTCAGCAAACGGGCCTGCCCGACGACCTGCGACTACCACTGCTTACCTCTTTTGCTGCAACCACACTCATCGTTGCACTACTACAGATAGCTCTTTGCCTGTATCAACCAGCAGATTATCTGGGTCTGGCCGTATACCCACTGGCAGCTATATCGCTGGTCGTCAGCCACGCCTCAGGCGGTGGCACAGAAATCATTGGTGATGCGGTACAGATACACGTCTTTCTATCACTGCTCTCCTACGCCATGCTCTCACTGGCGGCGGCTCAGGCCATACTGGTATCGATACAACGCCACTTTCTGTCCCGTCACAAGCCCGGAGGCTTCATGCGGGCACTACCACCACTGGACACCACTGAAGAGCTGCTATTCACTTTATTGACGGCCGGCTTTGTTCTGCTGTCACTGAGCCTGATGACCGGCTTTGCATTTCTGGAGAACATGTTTCACCAGCACCTGGTTCACAAAACCGTACTATCCTGCATCGCGTGGGCAATTTTCGGTATTTTGCTTTTTGGGCGCTGGAAGTTTGGCTGGAGGGGCAAAAAGGCCGTTCATTGGACTCTGGCGGGCTTTGCGATGCTGATTCTTGCCTATTTCGGCAGCAAACTCGTATTGGAAGTGGTTCTGCGTTAGCACGATGCACACTGGTTACAAAACACTTAGTTGAAGCCCGAGCACTCAAACAGGCTTACTCGTTGCTATAGTGCAAGTATCTTTAGCAAACTCAGGTTAGTTGTTCTTGAACAGCATCCCCATCAGTGCACTATTCTCCATTCTAGTGCTGCTGGTATTGATTTCAGGTTTCTTTTCCGGATCTGAAACGGCATTAATGACCGTCAATCGGTATCGATTGCGGCACCAGGCCAATAACGGACACAAGGCGGCCCAAAGAACGGCCAAATTGCTGGAAAACCCTGATCGGCTTATCAGCCTGATCCTGCTGGGTAACAACTTCGTCAACATTTCGGCGTCAGCCATTGCGACGGTTATTGCTCTGCGCCTGATGGGAGAAGCCGGTATTGCGATAGCAACCGGGCTGCTGACCATTGTCATACTGGTGTTTGCCGAAGTAACGCCCAAGACGTTCGCAACACGCCGTGCGGAACAGTTCGCGTTTCTGGCCTCAGCCATCTATGGCCCGCTGATGACAGTGACCTACCCTCTGGTTGTTGCTACCAACTGGATCAGCTCCCTGATTCTCAAGTTGCTCAAAACCGACTCCATTCCTGCCGAGGATGAGCACCTGTCCAGTGAAGAGCTGCGAACCGTGCTCAATGAGACCGCCGGCATGGTGCCGCAGCGCCACCGCGACATGTTGCTCAATATTCTTGATCTTGGCACCGTATCGGTCAATGACATCATGGTGCCGCGTAACGAAATCGTGGGGATCGATCTTTCTGCTCCCTGGGACGAGGTTTTACACGGAATCATCAATAGCCCTCACAGCCGGGTCATGGTCTATCGCGAAGATGTCGACAATGTCGTCGGTTTTCTGTACCTGAGGAAAATGCTGGACGCCCTGCGTGCCGGAAAAATCACGCGTGAATATGTAGAGTCGGTTGTCCGTGATCCCTACTTCATTCCCGAAGGCACGACTCTGACGGTGCAGCTACTGAACTTCCAACGTGAGCGTCGACGTGTAGGACTCGTGGTTGATGAGTATGGCGATATTCAGGGCTTGCTGACACTGGAAGAAATTCTGGAAGAAATTGTTGGCGAGTTTGACAATGACCCGCACGTCAAACCGGCAGAAATCCGGCCACAGCCTGACGGCAGCTTCATTGTCGATGGCACCACACAGGTCCGCAACCTGAACAAATCGCTCAACTGGTCCTTGCCCTCGGAAGGCCCCAAGACGCTGAATGGCATTGTGGTCGAACATTTCGAAAACTTCCCGCCACAGGGTGCCGTGTTCACCTTCAATGGTCACCCTATTACCATACTGGCCGTCGAAGACAACAAGGTTCAGCAAGTGCGCATTGAACCGGCAGACTTCGATGAAGCTGACGAGGATGCCAAGAATACGGATATCGCTTCCAGCAGCTAAGAGGTCGTGAAATAGTTAATTGTTTCACGACCTCCAAGCTCCTCTAGCAGCAGCTATTCTGAATAAGGCAGAACCGCTTCCACTTCCAGACGGTAGCCGGCTTCTGCCAGTTCACTATTCGTCGTATCGACATGTAGTACGCCGACGGCCCACACCGGCTCATAGGGACTTTTCAGTTCCACCAGAGTCGGTGACATGGCATACACGATCTGATTGGCTGGCGGAGGTGGCGTGTGAATGCAGGCCCCCATATAGGGCACCAGCAAGAATTCCTTCAGTTGCATTTGCTCATCGAAATCCAGTGGCGTCACGTAGGCTGCCAAGCGAACGCGCTTACCATCCAGCGCCTCAACAGTTGGCGCATAGTCAAACGCCTCCTGTAGTCGAGTCAGCTCCGCGTTGGATTCATCACTGCCATCAAGCAACTTGTCTATGGCCTCCTGCGTCATGGTATTGAAAGGATTTTCCGGTTGCTGAAAATCGGCAGGTATCAGGTCATCCCAGCTCAGCTCCTGCAGCTCCCCGGTCACCGACTCATCGGATGACCACCACCATGCCGCATTGGCCATCGCCATCCAGCCGCCGCCCAGGCTCAGTGCCACGAGCAAGACAATTCTGATTGCTTTCATTGTTTTATCCTCGATTCAAATTGATTACAGAACGTTGAGTAACTACCGGTTGATTACCCACTAGAGTCGCTGTGCCATGCCATCTGACAGCGATTTACGATAGGCGCTCAGTGCCGGCAGTGTTCCGGCAACCAGTCCTGCCATCACGATAGAGCCCAGAATGAACAGCTCATTTCTGCCCGGCAACGACAAACTCAGGTTGATTCCGTACTGATGTTGCAGCCACTGTCCACCCAGCATGGTGGCCAGGTAATACAAGATGAGCCCCATGATGACCCCCACGATCGTCAGCAGCGTCGACTCGATACACAGCAACAGAAATATATGCGCAGGACGGGCCCCGGCGGAGCGCAGAATTGCCATCTCTCGACGCCTCTCGTTGAGTCCTGCCAGCAACACGGTAATGAGATTGACAAGCCCACATATCACCACGCTGACAGAGACGATGAACAAAGCACTCTCTGCAACCCCTACCAGGCCCCATAGTTCTTGTAACGCCACTCCCGGCAGAATCGCCAGCAAGGGTTCTTCGGTATAGGTATTGATGGCACGCTGCTCCTTGAATACAGCGCCTCGGGAGTGCAATCCCACCAAAACGGCCGTTACCGCACCGGGCTGCAGATCCATGTCGCGGATGATGTCCGCCGGCGTACCTTCACCACGCTTCTTGGTACCGCTGCGCCAATCCACATGCATCGCCTCGATACCCTCCAGGCTGACATGCACCGCTCTGTCGACGGGTGTTCCCGTACGCTCAAGAATCCCACTAACAACGAATGGCTGATTATCATGCTCTACCAGCCCCACGTTGCCGGTACCGTGAGCCACGACGATGGACTGACCCACTGAATACCCCAGCTTTTCCGCCACTTCACTACCAATGACCGTGTCAAATACGTCATTAAAGGGCTTTCCGGTCTGCAGCTTCAGCGAGCGATCATTGCCATAACGGAAGTGCTCGAAAAAGGCGCTATTGGTCCCTACAACCCGAAAGCCCTTGTGCGAATCACCAAGCGACAAGGGAATCAGCCATTCCACTGCAGAGCGATCCGCAATGTCCTGAACACTTTCCCAGCTGATGTTGTTAGTCGCATTGCCAATCCGGAAAACGGAATAGAGCAACAGTTGAACCGCACCACTCCTGGCACCCACGATCAGGTCAGTGCCGGATACTGTCTGGGTAAAACTGGATCGCGCATCGTGCCGAACCTTCTCTACCGTCAGGATCAAGGCAACGCTCATGACGATGGCCAGAATGGCCAGCATTGCTGTTGGCCAACGATTGCAGAGACTTTTCCAGGCAATTGAAAACATGTCAGTGCAACTCCCCGATCAGGCTCGTACTAGCGCTATTGATCTCACCCAGATCGACGCATCGATCAAAACCTTTCGCCAGTGTCTCGTCATGACTGACGAACAACAGGCTGGAGTTTGCAGCCGCCACTTCTTCGAACAACAGACTGGTAAAGGCTTGCTGGGAGTCCCTGTCCAGAGCTGATGTCGGCTCGTCAGCGATGATAAGAGCCGGCTGCCCGATCAGCGCCCGCGCAACAGCGACTCGCTGCTGCTGACCAACACTCAGCTGCATGACAGAGCGCTCCAGCGTATCGCCAGCAAGCTTCATGCGCTCAAGCAATCGGGTTGTCTCCTCCCGCAGGCTCAAACCTGCCTGCGTAGCGCGGGCACGCCGATTAGAAGAAAATCGGCAAGGCAATTCGATATTTTCAGCAACGGACAGAAACGGCAACAAATTGAACTGCTGAAAAACAAGCCCGATAGTATCGGCACGGAACCGATCCCGGTGCCGACCATCAAGATTGTGCAGATCAACACCGGCAACCTCGATAGTGCCGCGCTGAGCCATCAGCACGGCAGAGACCAGACTCAGTAATGTTGTTTTACCCGACCCCGATGGACCGCGCAAGAACACACGCTCCCCCGCTGCAATCGTGAAATGATCAATGCTGATGACAGGCTTGCTCTGCCCTGGCCAGGCAAACTCCACCTTCGACATCTGCACAATTGCAGAGGATGTACTACGGGATACAGTCATGATGTCGGCTACCGGGTTGATGTTATCCAGCCGTTAAAGTACTGAAGCCATATCGACTGTTTTATTATCGGCCCCTAGCTCGGTAGAGGACTGCCCCTGGGGTCCGACAATCTGTACATCAATATCGTCTATACCAGACCAGACTGACTGCAGCTCCACATCAATCGTTTCCAGCTTGCTGATGTCGGCACAATCAAAGACATAACTGACGACGATCTCGGAATGTTCACCACCTTCGTGTTCTTCGTGATCTGAGTCGTGATCTGAGTCGTGATCTGAGTCGTGATCTGCATCATGCTCCTCGTGTTCGCTATTCATCGAACTTTCGACGACAGTTTCATGCAATTCGCACTGTGTTCCGGCGAAGGCAAAAAGAGTGCCGCCTTCCTGCAGTCTTTGTATGGATTCTGCAATCGCCGCTTCTTGCTCTTCAGTGGAGGGTTCGTGCTCGAAACCCACCAGATTAACCCATGGCGATTCGAATTCCACAAACAAGGTATTGTCATCTATCGCCATGTTCAGCGAAGCGCCACCGTGTACATGGCTATCAAGATCACGCTCAGTGGCAGCATGCAGGGAAAGGGAGGTTGTCAGGCACAGCGTGATCGCTGGCAAAGCTTGGTATTTCATGGGTATTTTCCTGAGATTGGGTGACACGGCAATGCGCAAAGGCATTGCACGTCAAAACAATGAACTTCAGGAAAAGTGGGGAGGACCCCGAATACTATGCAGACCTCGAACCAGCATTACCCATTCAGGGGTCAGGCTTGGCAACTGATGGAAATTGATAAAACCTGCCACTGAGGCAAGCCCATCGTCCTGCGGCAGGAAGCAGGCACCTGCATGAATGTGATACATCGTGCAGGACAGCGGCAGCTTATGTTGCGTATCCGCATCGTTGTGCCCGGCCTTGTCAGCCGTCAGGCCATGATTGGCATGATTGGCATGATTGGCATGATCAATATGATCGGCATGCTCATGAAACTGACTTTCTGAGTCCCGGGGACCATGAAGGTGACCCGCAATATGGGCAGCCGAAACCATCTGGCTGCACAGCAGTGCAACAACGATCAGTAGATGGATAAGGCGGCCGCGTATCATCATGGAAGTATAGGGCAATGTTCATGAAACGGGTGTTACCGAAAAGCATTGGCCCGCGTCGACTGTGTAGTAATCGGCATTCCGCAAGCTCACTTGAGGGCCGATATGATGTTCACAACTGTCACGCGCTCAGTCGCCACACTGCTACCCAAACATGACACACTTCCGCTATGTCGAAAGTCAAGCAACGCTATCAATGTACCGCCTGCGGCGCAATATCCTCAAAATGGAGTGGCCAATGCGCAGACTGCGGTGAATGGAACTCGCTGGAAGAATCTACAGCAGTTGTAGGCCCTGCCAGCACAGCAACGGCGGCGGCCACCAATGCCCGCTACGGTGGCTACGCTGGTGGTAATGGCATCACCAATGCCTCCGATGTCACCATGGTCGAGCAGGCACGTGTCAGCACGGGACTCTCCGAACTTGACCGTGTGCTGGGGGGTGGACTGGTCTCGGGTTCAGTGACACTGCTTGGCGGCGATCCGGGTATCGGCAAGTCAACCTTGCTGATCCAGAGCCTGGCCTATCTGAGTGAGCAGCGTCGTGTGCTGTACATCACCGGTGAAGAATCCTTGCAACAGGTCACACTCAGGGCACGACGTCTGAACTTGCCAGAGAAGAATCTGCGGCTACTGGCAGAGACTCAGGTAGAAGCCATTCTTGGCCATGCCAGCCAGGAAAAGCCGGATGTCATGGTCATTGACTCCATTCAGACAATGTATACCGAGCTGCTGAGTTCGGCGCCTGGAGCCGTTGCCCAGGTACGCGAAAGTGCAGCCCGACTGGTGCGTTACGCCAAACAGACAGGTACGGCCATCTTTCTGGTTGGGCATGTCACCAAGGAAGGCGCATTGGCAGGTCCGCGAGTGCTGGAACACATGGTCGATACCGTCCTGTATTTCGAAGGCGACCCCGGCAGCCGCTATCGAGTCATTCGTGCTGTCAAGAACCGCTTTGGCGCTGTTAATGAGCTGGGTGTCTTTGCCATGGATGAGTCGGGCTTGAAGGCCGTCAAGAACCCATCTGCCATTTTCCTGTCCCGGCATCCGGAGCCGGTCAGCGGCAGTGTCATCATGGTTACGCGAGAAGGTACAAGACCCATGCTGGTGGAGGCCCAGGCGCTGGTGGATACCAGCCACTCAGGCAGTCCTCGGCGCGTCTCTCTGGGACTGGAACAGAACCGCCTGTCAATGTTGCTGGCTGTCATGCATCGCCATGCAGGCATTGCCATGTTTGACCAGGATGTCTATGTCAACGTGGTCGGAGGCGTTCGTATATCCGAAACCGCTGCCGACCTGCCCGTCCTGCTGGCGGCTCTGTCATCTTTTCGCACACGCCCTCTGCCCAGTGACCTTGTGGTATTTGGTGAAGTCGGCCTGGCAGGCGAGGTTCGCCCGGTCTCCAATGGTGAGGAACGCTTGCAGGAGTCCGTCAAACACGGATTCAAGCGAGCGATCGTCCCCTATGGCAACCTGCCCAAAAAAGCCATCAAGGGGCTGCAGGTGGATGGCATTCATCGCCTGCATGAGGCCATCGATCTGCTGGACTAGACTGGCCAGACAGCCAGTGCGCAGAGCACTGGCTTGCCTGCAACATCACCTGCAACATCACACGAGGCTGCCGGATGAGCGCCAATCCCGTAAACTACGACTTGAGCACACCAGAAGAGTACGCACGTGTCGCAGAAAACGCGAAAAATACCCAAGTCCACCAAGTTCGAAGACGCACTCGGCGAACTGGAAACCCTCGTTGAGTCACTGGAAAGCGGCGATCAGTCACTGGAAAGTTCTCTGGAGCAATTCGAGCGTGGTGTCGCTTTGTCGCGCTTCTGCCAGCAAAGCCTGAGCGAAGCTGAACAGAAAGTGAAAATACTCATGGATGACACCGCCGAGGACTCAGCGGACAATGATGGCTTGGCAGACTTCGAACCTGTTGCGGAAAATTGATGTCAACTCTGACTCCTACCCCTATTCAGGTCGACGCAGCTTTCACTGAAACTCTCAAGATCTATCAGCAACGTGTCGACGCAGCCTTGCTTCTGCATTTGCCGGATCCCAAAATCAGTGGCACCCGACTGCCCTCAGCCATGCGTTACTCGGTAACCAATGGCGGCAAGCGCATACGTCCGATACTCACCTATGCCACTGGCAAGGCTCTGGGCCTGTCACTTGATCGGGTCGATGTCGCCGCCTGCTCTCTTGAAATGATGCACGCCTATTCTCTGGTCCATGACGATCTGCCTGCCATGGATGATGATGATTTGAGGCGGGGCAAGCCTACCTGTCACAAGGCATTTGATGAGGCGACCGCTATTCTGGCAGGCGATGCTCTGCAAGCGCTGGCATTCACGATTCTGGCCTTGAATCGCGACCCTCTGGTGTCCGCCACGGCCAAATTGCGCATGGTCGAAATTCTGGGTCAAGCCAGTGGTGCCCACGGCATGGCTGCAGGCCAGGCCATTGATCTGGAATCGGTCGGTCGCAAGCTGACATTGGCCGAGCTGGAAAACATGCACAATCACAAAACCGGGGCCCTGATCAAAGCCAGCGTACTGCTACCTGCCATGCTGGCTGATCCCGAGACGTCAGAATTACAGACCAGGCTGGAAAATTACGCAGGGGCCGTCGGTCTGTGCTTCCAGATTGTGGACGACATTCTGGATGTCGTCAGCGATACTGAAACGCTTGGCAAGAAACAGGGTGCCGACATTGCCCTGAACAAACCCACCTACCCGGCACTGCTAGGCCTGGAGGGCGCTCGCGAGCATGCTCAGAATATGCACCAGACAGCCTTGTCACAGCTCGACGGGCTCGGACCGGATTTTGACGAACTGCGAATGCTTTCGGCCTATATTGTGCAACGTAATTTTTAGACAAGGCTTTCAGCACGCTGCCAATCAGCCGATTCAGCGCTAAAACTGCCAATACACACTTTCGCCAATCGCGCTAGCACAGGCTGACGGCCGCGTCAAAGTAATGGGAATTTCACACGTTTTTGCAACTCGGGTTGTAATTTGAGTCTTACAACAGTGATAATCCGCGTTACGTATCTAATGTGACACCATGACCAAAGCGACGGATTACCCCCTGTTGGACCGCATTGACGCACCGTCAGACCTGCGCAAGCTCGATGTGAACCAGCTCCCTGCTCTATCTCACGAATTGAGAAATTTCGTGGTGGAGTCCGTGTCACGTACTGGCGGCCACCTGGGCTCCAGTCTGGGCACCATCGAGCTGACCATTGCCATCCACTATGTCTATAACACCCCGCGAGACAAGCTCGTCTGGGATGTGGGGCATCAGACCTATGGCCACAAGATTCTGACCGGTCGACGCCATCAGATGCCAAGCATGCGCAAGCAAGGTGGCCTGGCAGGTTTCCCCAATCGCGCTGAGAGCGAGTACGACACTTTCGGTGTCGGGCACTCCAGCACATCCATCAGTGCGGCTCTGGGCATGGCATTGGCGGCACGCCAGCGAACCAGAAACAGCAGTGCGAGCGACCAGCCACCAGCCACGAAAGCGGCGGGCCAGGCTCTGGCCGACCCTGCACAGGGCCCCGAGAAGGTCGTTGCCGTCATTGGTGATGGTGCGCTGACAGCCGGACTCGCCTACGAGGCACTTAATCATGCAGGCGGCATAAAGGCCGACATGCTGGTCATTCTCAATGACAACGACATGTCCATATCTCCCAATGTCGGTGCCATGAACAAGTATCTGGCTCGCATGCTGTCCGGCAAGTTCGTATCCGGCGCACGCGAAGGCAGTAAACGCGTATTGAGCCACGTACCGTCCATGCTCGAGCTGGCCAGACGCACCGAAGAGCACGTCAAGGGCATGGTCGTCCCCAGCTCCCTGTTTGAAGAACTGGGTTTCAACTATTTTGGCCCGGTTGATGGTCACGATGTGGAAAGCCTGGTAGCGGTCCTGCGCAATGTACGCGAGCTGAAAGGCCCGGTCTTTCTGCACGTGGTGACCCGCAAAGGACAAGGCTACAAATTTGCAGAGCAAGACCCTCTGGCTCTGCATGCCATTGGCCCGTTCGACACGGCCACCGGCAAGGTTCTCAAAAGCAGCAAGTCCAACCGCCCTACCTACACTCAGGTTTTCGGCCAATGGCTCTGCGATATGGCCGGCAAGGATGATCGACTGATCGGCATCACGCCTGCCATGCGCGAAGGTTCCGGGATGGTGGCATTCGAGCAGCAGTTTCCTGATCGCTATTTTGATGTCGGCATCGCCGAGCAACACGCCGTCACACTGGCTGCAGGGCTTGCCTGCGGTGGCATGCGACCGGTCGTGGCCATCTACTCCACGTTCTTTCAGCGCTCCTACGACCAGCTCATCCACGACGTAGTCATACAGAATCTACCCGTCGTTTTTGCCATAGATCGCGCAGGTCTGGTCGGCCCCGATGGTCCGACCCATTCGGGCAGCTTCGATTTCTCATTCATGCGCTGCCTACCCAACATTGTCGTCATGGCCCCGGCTGATGAGAACGAATGTCGACAGATGCTCTACACCGCCATGCAGATAGACGGTCCCAGTTCAGTACGCTATCCACGTGGCAATGGCCCCGGTGTCGATGTGGACGAGCTCATGACAGCCTTGCCTGTCGGCAAGGCCCAGCTGCGTCGCGAAGGCAAGCGGGTTGCCCTGCTCGCCTTTGGCACACTGGTTGAGCCGGCCCAGCAACTCGCTGAAGAACTGGATTTCACGATGGTGAACATGCGCTTTGTCAAACCGCTGGATACCGAACTGCTGGAATCCATCGCGCAATCTCACGACCTGATCATCACCCTGGAAGAAAATTCGATTGCTGGCGGTGCCGGTGCCGGAGTTCTGGAGTATTTGAGCCAGGTTGGCGCTACCACCGCCATCAAACTGATCGGCTTACCGGATGAATTCGTGGAGCATGGCTCACGCGAAGAACTGCTCGAGTATTGCCGACTGGATTTAGCGGGTCTGCGTGAGCAGATCAATGTTCTGGTTGCTGCCCAAGCCGCGTGATTCTGAAAATCTGGTCGAGCCCTGCAAGGCTGACCAGATTTTTGCTTCCGCAGTAAATCGGATCCATTCCCGGACAGGCCCTTGCAAGGCGTTTACGGCATCAGGGCCGCACTCTGGCTAAAAGAGAGGCGCCACACAGCCCCGCAGGCACACCACAGACACAGAAAAAGGGCAAGAGGCCCCGTGCTTGCCTCAGGCGGGCTCCAAAGCCTCAGCTGCGACACTGCAGACGACATCGAACCACTGACTGCAACAGTGCTGAGCCAGCACGGATATACGCTCATGACGATCTTCGACATGGGCTTGCATGGTGGCCAGTGCCAAAGCATCAGAGTTATTCTGTTCTGACAGATGCCCCAGCAGGATGAACTGCAATTCCGGATGATCCAGCTCCTGCAACAGTTCGCCGGCCTGATCGTTTCCCAGGTGCCCGTAGTCGGAGCGTATCCGTGCCTGCAAGCTGGGTGGATAGGGCCCTTTGCGCAACATCTCGTTGTCGTAGTTGCATTCCACGACAAGACCATGAATACCGGCCAGCTTCTCACGCACGTGCGGCGTGCAGGCCCCCAGGTCCGTCACATTGGCGAACCGTACATCATTGACTGAGAAGACGAATTGACAAGGCTCTGCGGCATCGTGCGGCGTCGGAAACGGATCGACTTCCATATCGCCGATGATGAATGGCTCATGCGCATGAAACAGCCGTACCGAGGAGAAACGATTGTCACGTGCACGGTGGTAAGTACCATGCGTACACCAGACAGGCAGACCAAACTTGCGGGACATCGGCCCCACACCTTTCATGTGGTCACCGTGTTCATGCGAAATCAGGATAGCGTCAAGATCTGACGGTGCCAGCCCCAGATGGTGGAGCCTGGCGATGGTTTCCTTCATCGTGAAACCGCAGTCGATCAGCAGTGTCGTTTTATCTGATCGCACCAATAACGAATTACCGGAACTGCCACTACCCAGTGCCGCAACCTGAATCATCGTCAGGCAATTTTCGCCAGTAAAGCGTTCAATATCGTCTCTTCTGTCGTTTCTGGCAGACGCCGTCCGTCCATGTCGCTCAAGGCCGCTCGCACTTCGCTGATGTGCTGTGGTGTCAGTTCGATAACCATCGGTGTTTCACCGTCCATGAATTCGATACGACCAACGCCATCATCACTACTCGTAACGGCATAGTCGAGCTGATTCAAGGCTGCCAGCACGGCGGTGAAAGTCGGCTTGAAGCCGCGCTGGACAACCAGCTGCCGGCCTGCACCTGTCTCTTGCACCAATGCCTCATCGGTCACAAGACTTGCCTGTCCCGCATCGATAATGCCACGCGCCTTCTGCTCTTCTACTCCCAGAAATACCAACAGACTGTTCAGCACAGCACTGGTCTCTTCCGGGTCATGAGAGCTGGCAGGCCAGGCAATCTTGTCACTTGCCGGGGCGTTGGCAACTTTCTCAGAGGCTGCCTGCGAGCGTGCAAAAAGGCGCGAACCGGTACCGTTTCGTTCGATGCGAAAGCTTAGTCGACTGTATTCCTCATCAGCACCAATCAGGTTTTTCAGCAAATTGGCCTTGGCCACCGCGCTAGCGGGACGCCATTGCGTCACAAGCAGACCGGTGGCCGGCTCGGTTTTGTAGATCAGATACTTTTCCTTTTTGGCAAATGCCAACAGCTCGGGCCAGATATCTTCCGGTGAGCGTTCAAAAGTCAGCCAGCTCTGTTGCCCGGCACGCTCAAAGCGTACGGTTGAGAACTCCGGCAACAGAGTATTGCGGGTCACCGGGCCACCCGATGTACCAGGCAGGACAAATTGCTCTGCATTACTGATGTCGGTCAGATCAGGGGGAACCTGCAACTCACGAGCGGCTTCCGCCCGGGTGTCGTACACCACATCGGGACTGGCATCGGAACGAAAACTGGCACAACCAGACAGGATCGTGGCACTAAGCGCCAGCAAGGCAAGTGAATTGCAGGTATTCAAGATAGGGCTCCGGCTTTCTTCAGGGCAACAGTGACCGCTTCGTGATACTGACTTGCCAATGGCGTTAACGGTAGGCGAATGCCGCTACCAATGCGCCCCATGGCATACAAGGCCCATTTAACCGGAATGGGATTTGACTCGCCAAACAGATCTCGATGCAGATCGCAGATTTTTTCTTCGATGGCCGTCGCGGTCACCCGGTCACCAGCAATGGCTGCCTTGCACATCAAATGCATTTCACGCGGCACGACATTGGCCGTTACCGAGATATCGCCATGCGCACCTGCCAGCATGCTTTCCATGGCAGTGGCGTCATCGCCGGTCACAATCATGAAATCATCGGCACAGACTTCCAGCAGCTCGCGGATGCGATCGACCGTACCGAAGGCCTCTTTGATGCCAACGATATTGGCAAGCTGTGACAAGCGTGCCGTCGTCGCAGGTAACATATCCACAGCCGTTCTGCCCGGCACGTTGTACAGGATCTGGGGAATATTCACAGCCTTGGCTATCGCCTCGAAGTGCAGATACAGCCCTTCCTGTGTGGGTTTGTTGTAATACGGGGTGACCAGCAGACAGGCATCTGCACCCGCATCTCGAGCGAAAGCCGTCAATTCAATGGCTTCAGCTGTGGCGTTTGCCCCTGTACCCGCAATAACCGGCACCCGTTTAGCGACCAGCTCAATGATCCGTTTGATCACCTGAGCATGCTCTGGTACCGTCAATGTAGCTGACTCTCCTGTAGTACCTACCGCCACAATGGCGTCAGTACCAGATTCGACATGAAACTCGATCAGATCGGCCAAAGCCGTATCATCAACCGAACCATCGTCGAGCATGGGGGTGACGAGTGCCACCATACTGCCCTGAAACATGCATCACTCCTGAGTTATTCCGCAATGGTACTGTTGCCACGCGGCTTTCTCAACCGCTATCCGAACGATTACACCGTTACTGAAATCACATGAGCATTCCAGATCTCGACAAACCAGCCCCGAGTTTCGATTTACCAGCCACCGGCGGGCAGAACATTTCTCTACCCAGCCTGAAAGGTAGCAAAGTGGTGCTGTATTTCTACCCCCGCGATGCCACTCCCGGTTGCACGACCGAAAGCCAGAATTTTCGTGACTCCATCGATGCATTCACCGCCGCCGGTGTTGTCATCCTCGGATTGTCACAAGATACAGTCGCCAGCCACGAGAAGTTCAAGACCAAGCAGGAAATGCCCTTCGAATTGCTGTCTGACGAAGATGGCAGTGTCTGTCGCGCCTATGATGTCATCAAGCTGAAAAAAATGTATGGCAAGGAGTTCGAAGGTATCGAGCGCAGCACTTTCCTGATCGATGAGGCTGGGGTTTTGCGTCAACAATGGCGCAAGGTCAAGGTTCCGGGGCACGTCGACGAAGTGCTGGAAGCCGTTCAAGCCCTTTAGAACCTCTACGATCGATAGCTGATTGTTTCACAAGTCTTCCAGGCTCGTGAAATGGGTAGCTAACTGTTTCACAAGGCCTTGGCACTATCTGGCGGCAGACTCTGCTCTTGAGTTAAGAGTCTGCCGTTTCCCGCACACTCAGGCGCGGTTATCGGTGTCTATTATTATATGGCCCGCTTCCGGGTCATGCAGCAATCGTTGCTCTCGCGCCTTGGGCCAGGCATTCATGACTGCCTGCACCAGCGTGGCCAGCGGGATAGCGAAGAAGACGCCCCACAATCCGAACAGCCCGCCAAAGAAGAGAACGCCTGTGATGATGGCCAGCGGATGCAGATTGACGACTTCGGAAAACAGCAATGGGACCAACACATTACCGTCGAGAATCTGAACCACCTGATAGGCAATCAGCATGTAGCCAAGCTTGGGCGTCAAGCCCCACTGGAAAAATCCGATCAATGCGATAGGTACAGTGACCGCGATGGCACCTACGTAAGGAATGATGACGGACAAACCCACCAGAAAACTGAGCAACAAGGAATAGTTGAGGCCCATGATCGCAAACAGAATGTAGCTGGCCACCCAGATGATGACAATTTCGACAAACTTGCCGCGAATATAGTTGCCTATTTTTTCGTCCACCTCGCGCCATACCTGAAACGTCAGCTCACTGCGATGAGGAACAAATTTGGAGGCAAAAGCCAGCAGCTTGTCTTTGTCCTTGAGAGCGAAGAAGACCATGATGGGCACCAGCACCACATACACAGCGATCATGACCAGGTTACCCAGACGTGCCAGTGAGAATGACAGTACGTTCTGTGTAAATGAGGTTAGTTCGCGGCGCAGAACTTCAATCAGGTCATTGACCTGAACGGTGGTAAAGATATCCGGATATTTCTCCGGCAGCCGTAGCAACTGTTCCTGGATGTTGCCAATCATGCCCGGTAACTCTCGAACGATACTGGTCAGCTGCTGCGACAAAACCGGTACCAGACCGAACAGCACAACAATGGATAGCGCCAGAATCAGACACAAGACAATCGCCGAGGCCAGTGTCCGTGGCACGTGAAGTCGCCGCATGGCCGCAACCACGCTTTCAAGCAGATAGGCCAGTACCAGAGCAATCAGTACAGGCGCCATGATATCGCCCACCGCCCACAGTAGCCCTGAAACGACTACCAGGAGAAACGCAAGAATGACCGCTTGGGGATCCGAGAAATTTCGGGAGTACCAGTCCCGGACTATGTCGTACATTGCCAGAACGACTCCATCATTAACCCTATTGAATAACAGAAAGCCAGAGCTCAGCACTCTGGAATATGGATAGTATGACACTAGCGAGTGTCCCCTGTGTCACAGGATGCTCGCTTCATCATTGATTGCAAACGACTTGCAACAAACCTTATCAGGCCTGTCAGCAGCATTCCGACTTGACCATGAGCGTGGCATCAGACTGGAGGGCTACTGGCTTGTTCAAAATAGTTGCGAGCAAACTGAAACAGCTCATCCATCAAATGAGTTCTGAACTGCTGCTTCTGCCGCACGAAATAGAATGAGCGCATAAGTGGCGGATTCAAGGGCAGAGCCACCAATTGTCCCAACGATAATTCCTTCTGCAAGGCTGAGCGCGACACGATACTGATACCGACACCGGCTTGCACCGCCCCCTTGATAGCCTCTGTACTGCCCAGTTCGAACGGACGGTTCAGATCATTTACGCTGACACCGTGCTCACTGAAATAACGTTCGATGACACTACGGGTTCCCGAACCACCCTCACGGTATATGAACGGGTAATCGGTCAGTTCAAGCACGGTGATGCAAGATTTCTGAGCCAGTTCATGTTCTGGCGGCACAATGACCTGCAATTCGTCTCGCTGGCATTGCTCAACCCGAAGCAACTGGTTATCCACCTCACTTTCCACGACCCCCAGTTCGATGGAATTGTCGGCCACCATACTGACCACAGCATCCGTATTGGCAACTCGCAACCTGATTTGCACCTCTGGAAACCATTGGCGGAACCCCCCAAGCAAACCTGGCAACATGTATTCGGCAATAGTGGTGCTGGCCCCCAGCGTGACCAACCCGGTACGATCCCCTGTCAGCGCCTTGACAGATTCCTGCATCTCATCATAGAGAGCCAGAATACGATCGGCGTACTCCATGACCTGTTGGCCAGCGGTGGTCAGACTGATGCGATTGTTGCTGCGATCGAACAGGCGCGCGTTGAGCTCCTCCTCCAGCTGACGAATCTGATGGGTCACAGCTGGCTGTGTCATATGCAGCAGTTCTGCAGCACGTGTAAAGCTGAGCACACCGCCTACGGTATGGAACACCTGCAATCGACGGTCAGACATGACAGGCGTGCACGCGGTAGCAAATCTCATTCATAGACATATGGTACCTCTCTCCCGCGCACAGAGGACGACATACAGGCGGCATGGCTCGTTATACTGAGCATCGGACCATCGAGATAAAAGGCATGCGCGCCAGTCAGTTCCATATAAGTACCGCTAAAGAAACACCCAATGATGCGGAAATTGCCAGCCATCAGCTGATGCTGAGAGCCGGTCTCATTCGTCGCCTGGGCTCCGGCCTGTATTCCTGGCTGCCGCTGGGATTGCGAGTTGTACGCAAAATTGAAGCCGTTGTACGTGAAGAGATGAACAAGGCTGGTGCTCTGGAGGTGTTGATGCCCTCTATCCAGCCCTCAGAGCTGTGGCAGGAGTCGGGACGCTGGGAAAAATTCGGACCTGAATTGTTGCGCCTGCACGATCGGCATAACCGTGAATACTGTGTAGGACCGACCCATGAAGAGGTCATTACCGATATCGCACGGCGTGAAATCAAGAGCTATCGCCAGCTACCTCTCAATTTCTACCAGATTCAGACCAAATTCCGGGACGAGGTCCGACCCCGTTTCGGCGTCATGCGTGCACGCGAATTCATCATGAAGGATGGCTATTCCTTCAACCTGGGTGCCGAATCCCTGCAACAGAGCTTCGATCAGATGCACGTCGCTTACTGCAACGTCTTCGACCGCATGGGATTGACATACCGGGCAGTGGAAGCTGACAGCGGTAGTATCGGTGGTGCGCAGTCGCGTGAATTTCACGTTCTGGCAGACAGCGGTGAAGACGCCGTGGTCTATTCGACAGAGGGCGAATACGCAGCCAACATGGAAAAGGCGGTGGCTGTCAGCCAGGGCACTCGCGGCGAAGCCTCGCAAGCCATGGAAACCATTGACACACCTGGCGTTCATACCATCACCGAACTGGCCACTCAGCTCGATATTGACGAGTCCAAGTGCCTGAAAACACTATTGGTACAAGGCGTTGAAACACCGGTAATCGCCTTGGTACTGCGCGGTGATCACCAACTCAATGAAGTCAAGGCAGAACACTTGCCTGAAGTGGCCTCCCCATTGACCATGGCCGACGCCGCTGCCATCAAGGCTGCAGCCAATTGCGATGCAGGATCCATCGGTCCCGTCGGCCTGTCTATCCCGGTCATCGCCGATGCCGATGCTGCCAAGATGAGTGATTTTGTCTGCGGAGCCAATCAGAATGACAAGCACCTGAGCGGTGTCAACTGGGATCGCGACCTGCCAGAACCAATCGTGCGTGACTTGCGTAACGTTGTGGAAGGCGACGCCAGTCCTGTCGGTGGCGGCACACTGAAAATAGTGCGCGGCATAGAGGTCGGTCATATCTTCCAGCTGGGCGACACCTACAGTCAGTCCATGGGCGCATCGGTTCTCGATGAGAACGGCAAGCCTCAGGTTATGCTGATGGGTTGCTACGGCATTGGTATCACGCGGATAGCGGCAGCTGCAATTGAGCAGAACAACGATGACAAGGGCATGATCTGGCCTATGGCCATTGCACCTTTCGAGGCGGTGATCTGCCCCATCAACATGGTGAAATCCGAGGCCGTAAAAGAGGCAGCCGAGGCGCTCTACAACGAGCTCAAAGAGGCCGGCGTCGACGTCTTGTTTGATGATCGCCCTTTGCGACCTGGTGCCATGTTTGCCGATATGGAACTCATCGGTATTCCGCATCGCTTTGTGGTCAGCGACAAGTTGCTGGCCAACAATGAAATCGAATACCGCGACCGTACCGCTGCAGAATCCGTGATTATTCCACGTGCTGACGTTTTATCGAAAATAGTCTGACACCGTTCTCTTTTTTCAGAACGGAAAACCGGCCGCCTCGCTCACCTGAGTGACTGAGGCGGCCCGGGCTGTTGCAAGACAGGTGCGGCGGTATCGACAAACCGGCATTCTTTCGCGCCATGTGGAGCGAAGAGACCATCTATTCGGGCAATGAAGCTTATATGGCCGCCTCAGAGCAGCTCGGTTCCAACCTGAAAGGCGGCTTTGCTGATTCCATCCACGATACCGACCCCTTCCAACTCAGCACCGAAGAGCTGCTGGCCTGGTCATCTGTTCACGGGCTCGCCAATTTGTTCATCGATGGCCCCATTGCACGAGGGCAGTCCCGACAACACAAGTTGGCACTTGCCACACGCATGATTATCGCCATGAAACCTGTATTCACCACTGCCAGCTAGCGCCGTTGCGGCAATGGCATTTTGGTGATGACGGTTCTCACCCCATCAGCTCGCTTGCCGGCCAGACCCCAGGACTGCCTCCATTTGCCTGCAATCATTACATCGCTATTGATTTACCAGTCACGATTAATAGTATGAGCGCAACTCAACTTGATGGAGAACTCATGCAAGCTTCAAAACTGACCGCCGGCAGTGTATTTCCCGAACTTATCGTCTCTGATATGAACGGGGGTGAAATCAACCTGGCCAAGCCGACCGCGCCCAATGACTGGAAGCTGGTCATCGTGTACCGAGGCAAACATTGCCCTCTTTGCACAAAATATCTGACTCAGTTAAATGATTTCAGCGGCAAGCTGGCTGAACTGAACGTCGATCTGGTAGCCGTGTCCGGAGATCCGCTGGAAAAGGTAGAAGAACAGATGTCGACCATTGAGCCAACTTACACCGTTGGTTATGGGCTGAGTATCGAACAGATGCAAACACTGGGACTCTACATCTCTGACCCTCGTTCACCTGAGGAAACTGATCGGCCTTTCGCAGAGCCAGGCGTGTTTCTCATCAACGATAAAGGCACTTTGCAGTTAGTCGATATTTCCAATGCTCCCTTCTCTCGCCCGGATCTTGAATCGCTGGTGGGTGGAATTGGCTTTATCCGCTCAAACGACTACCCGATCAGAGGCACCCATCAGTAAACAGTGCTAAGGGCTTGTGAATTAATTAACTAGCTTTTTGAGACAAGTCTGCTACGCTTATATTAATGAAAAGTGAAAAGCAGATCCGAGAGCAGTATTTTCAGATTCTACCCTCGCTCGACGAACGTGGACGACGCGAGTGGGCTGCCTCTGAGGCGATGGCGATTGGTTACGGAGGTATTGCTCTGGTTCATCGGGCCAGTGAGCTTTCTCTGATGACCATTCGCCGCGGTATTGACGAGTTGCGCGAGCGCGACGGTGAGGAGATAGAATCGCCGCGTCGGGTTCGCCGTCCCGGTGCAGGGCGGCCGTTGAAAGTGGCCGAGGACCCGACATTGCTCAGCGCCCTTGAGTCGTTAGTCGAACCCGAGGCACGGGGTGATCCGCAGTCGCCGCTGCGATGGACTCTGAAGAGTCTGCGTATACTCGCCGCCGAATTGGGCGAGCTTGGCCACACGGTGAGCTATCGTACGGTGGGTCATCTGCTCAAGAAGAAGTTGGGTTATTCGTTGCAAGGCAATGCGAAGAAGCTTGAGGGTGCCCAGCATGTTGATCGTGATGCACAGTTTCGACATATCGCCAGTCAGAGCAAGCGACGGATCAAGGCCGGAGAGCCCGTGCTGTCGGTGGACACGAAGAAAAAAGAGCTTGTAGGGCTCTATAAGAACGGCGGCAAGGAGTACCGTCCGAAAGGTGAACCACTGCCGGTGAAGACTCACGACTTCAAAGGCGAGTTGGGTCGGGTGAGCCCCTATGGAGTCTACGACATTGGTGACAACGAGGCTTGGGTGAGCGTGGGGATCAGTGCTGACACCGCCGAATTCGCTGTGCACAGTCTGCGCCGCTGGTGGCAAGAACTGGGTCAGGAACGCTACGACTCGACGAGCGAGATTTTCGTCACAGCCGATTGCGGGGGCAGCAACGGCTACCGAGCCAGACTCTGGAAACTGGAGCTGCAGGAACTCAGTGACGAGCTGGGCATTGCAATCAGCGTCAGTCACTATCCTCCAGGGACAAGCAAGTGGAATCGGATTGAGCACCGCCTATTCAGTTTCATTACGCTCAACTGGCGCGGCAAGCCCTTGGCGGATTACCGCACGGTTGTCGAGCTGATCGGAGCGACAAAAACTCAAGAAGGACTTCAGGTGCACTGCGAACTTGATCAGAACACCTACGAGAAAGGCAAAAAGGTCACTGACAATGAGATGGAATCGATAAACTTGCACCCCCATCGATTTCATGGTGAATGGAATTACACGATTAAACCAAGAGAATAGTGACACGACGTAGAAATATAATTTATTTATTCACACCCCCTAACGCAGTAGGACAATATGCAGGGGCGGTTGAAATGGATAGTTAATTATTTCACCCGCCCCTGGCTCGCTCCTGCCACTTATCCATGAGCTGGTAGCCCCAATAAGTTGCCTGCACTGCCGCACGCCCCACCACGCCCCCTGTGTATTCCAACCCGAAGGGGCTGAATTGACGATAGCGATCAGATTGCCCGGTGATCGCCTCCGCAATGACATGCCCACCAATGGCAGTGGTATTCATGCCATGCCCGCCAAATGCGGTGCAATACCACTGCCCATTGGGAAGTTGGCCAATTTGCGGCATGCGGTGACGCGCATAGCTCATGCTGCCCGACCAGGCCGTGTCAACTTTCAGCTGCGCCAGCTGCGGGTAGGTTGCAACCATTGAGCGATGCAACAATACAGACAAGGCACGAGGCTCAGAGACACGCGTTGTGATGCGCCCGCCCCAAAGCAGTCGCCGGCCTTCATCAACCACTCGATAATAATCACTGGCACGTCGATCATCCAGTATGGCCGAGCGTGTGCTGATGACACTGGCGATCAGCTCCGGATTGTTCTCGGTGAGCATCACATAGGTGGCAATCGGCAGATAGCTTCGATGCAATGCAGGCTGCAATTTACCGGTGTATCCACCGGTCGTCAGCAGAACATCACGCGCTGCAACCGTGCCGCGTGAAGTCACAACCTTCCAGCTGCCCTGCGAGCCGTTGATGGTTTCTACTGCCGTTTTTTCATGGATGCGACCACCCAGCTTTCGAATAGCGGCGGCCAATCCCCTGGCGTAGGCCAATGGGTTGAAGTGGAAGGCGTTCTGATCATGCAAGGCATCGTGATAACAAGCACTTTTCAGATGCTCACTCAACTCATCACCGGCAAGGTGATCTACATGATAGTCAAAGTGCTTTGCCAACCAGTCACGGCGTGACTTGAGTTCGCCGGCGGCAGGGTATCGACAGATTCCCAGAATACCCGGGACAGGCTGAGCATCTTCAATCTGCAATTGCCTGATATTGTCAGCAACGATCTGCATACCTTCGATGGACAGGCCATGCAACGCCTGTGCAGCAGTTTGCCCGACACGTGCTTCGACTGCCGCATAACCCTGAGCAAAACCAGGAGTTACGAACCCGCCATTTCGACCCGATGCCCCCCAGGCGATTTGCTCTGCCTCCAGCACAACCACTTGCAGACCACTACGTGCCAGTTGCAGAGCACTGGTCAATCCGGCAAGACCGGCACCCACAATGCAGATGTCGGCCTCGCAGGATTCCGACATGACATCCACTGTCGGTTCGGCCAGGCAACGCTTGTACCAGGTATCAATCATGTCAGTTGAGCTGCTTGAGAAGTCACGATGGCAATCATCGCATTTTCCCAGCTCATCAACACCATTGGCCTGCGTCAACAGACCTGGTGCGGACTCCATCAGGCTATCTTGAAAAACTCGTGATATAGCCTTTGCTGCGACATCAACACACCGCCCCGAACTCAGGCCTGTGTATCTCCTTCATCAGCGGACGGTACCAACTTCTCGGGCAAATCTGGCGTGCGGCGCTTGTCTGCTTCCATCAAGGCCGTCAACAAGCCATTGATACGGCTGTAATGACGTGGCCCCATGGCTTTCAGCCAATCCATGACCTCTACATTCAGCCTGATCTTTGCATCGACTTTCGGCACATAGCCTGAGCCACGCTTGGGCCGACCAATTACCGAGGTCGATACGACATTGTCGGCCCGTTGGAACAACTCATCAAGATCCAGAAGAATCTTGTCATTACTTGATACTGGGTCCGTGCTTGAATCTGGCATCCGGAAACTTCCACCGTGAACTTTTCATTATTCGGAGTGCGAACAAATCACCTTGCCGATGAGTTTCCTATCTGGCAAAACGTTGTCTGCTCGTTAACGGAGACAAGTCTATCCAGATGAAACAATACGGACGTTCCGAAGGTCACAGTTATGAAAACCCGTGGCGAGTAATCACTGAAAGTTTGAAGTAATCGTGAAAAATGGAGCCCTGTTCAAGCCTTAGGAGCGGGCAACTCGATAACCGGATAGCCATTCGGGTTTGACAGCTCACATCCAACCGCACTGATTCCATCGCCATCACGATTGAATGACAGCGTGCCCCCCTTGGCAAGTCCGGTCGCGCAATAGTCAGGCAGTCGCAGCGCGTACAAGCAACCACCTACGACCGGCTTACGCAAGACAACACTGGCGGGCGCATCAGCCGAAATTCCTGCCAGATAGGTCGTTACCGAGCCGTTTTCCAATTCGGCAGTCAAGCTGACCATATTCTGCTCCTGATGCCTGAACTGGACAGCGCCATCACCGCGTGACAACAATTCCAGTGAATCCCCAAAGTCCTGTGTCAGTGTGACGTAGGCAGACACATCCTGCGGTTCGCTCAACACGCCAGCTGCCAGCTCTTCCTCTGTCAAGCCCCGAGTGATGTTTACATCAAAGCTCTCACCGACTGCACTACAACGTGCACTGTCGCCAATGCTCAAGGCCACTCGGTCAATATCCGTCAGTTCATCGGGCACGCTGACCGACGGCACTGAGGGGTCTCCTACTTGCCCGACCACGCCCGTGTCTGGTGTCTCGTTCTGGCCGAGTTCATCGTCGTCCTCGGTTTCTGTACCGGTTCCCATCTCGGCATCGACCGTGGGGGTAGATGTTGAATTGCTACTTCCACCACAAGCTGCCAACAGGCAGCTGGCCAGCAAAACGGCGAACAGCTTTGCACCGGAACGAGGCTGCTCTGGCAAAGCAGCCATACCGGATCCGAACAAGCCTTGCTCCGGTTCTTGCAGCTTTGCACAAACCGGGCTGAACAAACGGTGACTTGCCTGAGCGGGGTCGCGGGCAATCTCAAAGGAGCGTTGTGGTGATGTCATGAGAGCTGCAGGGTACGTTAACCAGTTAGGCATGCATGGTTACCAGAAAAAGCGCTCAGGTCAACTATTGGCGTCTCCATCAGGCACCACTATCGTCGTTTTTTTAGTTTGCAGGCGGGCGACCCGGTCGCGTGCAGCACCAAGAAATCGACGCACACCGGGACATAAATAGCCCAGACCAATAGTCTGAATCTCATCTCTGGCATAGACTGATTTGTAGGAATAGTGCCCCTTGAGCATATCCAGCCCCTGCATGCCTTGCTCGATACCGCGCTGAATGGCGTAGGTAAAGAGTACATGTCCCGGGCTCAGACGTTCATGCTCCGGCGAATAGCCGCTTTGCATGAACATGAGCTGGCCACGCCAGGCAAAAATATACTGGACTCCTATGATCGAGCCATCCAGCTTCAGAGTCGTCAGCCATAATGCATCCATGGCAAAAAAGTGCCGAATCACAGCACGGTGAAATTGCTCGTAGGCCGTACTTCTGAAACCACCGACTCCACCTTTACTGTCCCAGCGCAACCGATGCAGAGAGACCAGGGCATCACTGGCCTGCGCCAGCTCTTCGTTCGTCGAGCAAATAGACAGTTCTGAGACCCCGGCCGCATCCAGCCTGTTCTGCCGGTGATTGATCTGCTTGCGATGTTTGCGACTGAGCTGCGCACGGTAGTCTTCAAAGCTTGCCGGCAATGCGGCTTTCTGAATGAACTGAATGCGAGGCTCCAGCACCGTACCCGGTCCAGAATCAATCAGTTTTTGAACTCGCCTCACCAACGATGATGCCTGCAACATGTCGGTCAGATGCAATTTATGCCAACCACCAATCTGAGGCAGGTAATTCAGCAAGGCTTGCTCTACCTCATTTCGCAGCTGAGGCAGAGTAATGATATTGAGGTAATCCGGCGATGTATCGCCACCGGTGCCAATGAAACTCAGCACCCGTACAGGTATGACTTTGCACATGACGGTGGCATGAATATACAGAGGTGCTATACCCACAACGCGATTGCCCTGCCGGGCAATCAGTATCGTCAGACGGTCCCTTCTGGTGCCGTAGTGCTGCCACCACAAGCTGTTCCACACCCAGGTGTTGAACGGTGTGCACTGCGTATCCTGACGCTCAAGTTCCTGCCAGATAGCCTGCAGTTGATCAAATGCCTCCGCCGAATCCAGGCACTTTACCAGTACCGGCTCCTGCGACTTCGCATCGGGCTTTCTACACGAGCTCGCCGGCCTGGTCTTCTCGTGAATCATGCGGAAAACTCGTGCTCAGGCAACTGTCTCAATTTGCGTTTGCCTGTTCTTCTTGCGACTGTGCGGATTTGCGGCCAAATGAGGCCAGACGAGGCTCTGACAATTGGCGCAAACCCAGTGGTCCATCAGGGTCGATCTGCAGGTCCGTAATATAACCGGCAGAACGCTCTTTTCTCTTGAACGGCCTGATCTTGTTGATGACACGATAGGACATGCGCTTTGCTGCAGCCACCAATCCCTGCTCGCTCATGCTGCGATTCTGAATACCCAGATTACGCAGGATGAAACGATTGGCTAGCTGAACATACTGCCTTTGATAAACCGCGGGCGTGTAGTAGCTGGTGGCCAAAGAGACGTTCATGTCCACATTGACAATCCGGTGCGGGCCGTTGTGCGGCCACGAGGCAGCATCCCCAGGCTGCAGGCGAGCCTTTACAGCGCGTTTGTCGAATTCGGTTCTGTACGGCAGGTTTTCACCAATTTCGCCCGCATAGATATCTTCCAGATAGTTCTGCGGAACCAGCTCGGGGTCCATGGCTGGGTACAACCAGACATCCTTCTCACCACGCAAATGCCACAGCATGTTGGGTTCGGCGTCCAGATGGTAGTAAACCTGGGCTCCCGGCGAGCTGATCAGCAGCGCACTGTGTGTTGCTTTGGGATTCTGCAGATGTGGGCAATGCTCGCCCAGATGGGCATACATGGAATCGATCAGCTCACGGTATTCCTGCCGGTTTGATTCAATATTGACCAGGTTGAGCCAGATGCGACCAGACTCGGCAGCGCGCCACAAGTCGGCTCCACAGGTGCCTTCGGCGATATCCACTTGCCGCCAATCACTGTTTTTTTTCGGGTCGGTGCCCATCGTATAGGCTTGCAGATGCTTACGTGGATAGGCATCCAGCAGCGCGATCAGAACATCTGTGTCGAACAAGGGCAGTTCGTGATAACGGTGCTTGCTGACCTGAGGTATTTTACCGAAACTCTGGTATTCCTCATCGCTCCAGGCAATCGGATGTAAAACCTGTGACTGTGACATGGTGTAATTCTCAAATAACCCTGGTGAGCTGCGCGGGCATTGTAATTGCCAAGATCAGAATCAGGGAGAACCCGGCGATTGATGATCATGACACAGTCATTACAACAAGGAGATCCTTGCCAGCTTATCGCGTTAGCTCGACAGATTCAGGTCCGTCTATAAAGTCTATCCGACTTTTGAGGCCCACATCTCGCTAGATGTACAGAACACTTAGCCATATTGCCTGTGTGAACCCACTCTGGCGGATCCACCGAAGCCTCAATCCTTGAATTCTCCTCTCCCTGAAGTAAGAGGATTCTTTACCTCTTCATTCATTCGTAGGTTCCTCCTGCGAGACTCTGAATTCCCAGAGCGGCAATGTTGCGAGCCGCATTTACATCGCGGTCGTGCGAGCTTCCACACTCAGCACAGCTCCATTCCCCCTGCGCGGGCCGCTTATTCCGAGCTCTTTCAGTCCTTTCGGACCGCTGAGTGCACCGCACTCAGAACAGGTTCGGGTGGCCTCTGTTTATCAACTAAGGGGCCTCGTTTACTTCCTGATAGAGGACCCCTGCGCTAGCGCATTTATATTCCAGAGTCTTCTTGAGGCTATACCAGCCAGCATCCAGCGCTGACTTGGCCATGTTTGTTTTTACCATCGCTTTGGATGAGACATTTCCCACAAATATCGCACCACTTTTCTCTACCAGACCGGTTGTAAATTGATGGGTATCCTCTTTGCGCCGGTTCTTGATTCTGGCATGTATTTTCTTGACCTGTCTTTTCTTGCCCGCGCGCTGGGCCGTTGCCAATGCTTTCTCGTCGTCACGATACCAACGCCCACGCAATTTTTCAGCATTACTCGCCGTTGCCGCCTCTTTGCACCCCAGGTCAATACCGATAACGCTTTTGCCCGCGGACAGCTTTGTTTCAGTTTCTACGGCGACATTGAAATACCACCGGCCCCGACTGTCTTCACTGAATGATCCCGAGCGAAGGGTAAAGCCTGCCAATCCGTAGCTATCCCAGACACCGTAAGCGGTGCCATTGAAATGCACCTGGCCGTTACGCCAGCGGGCGTGACCGGTATTGAACGGCACCCAACCCAATGAGCGGCGTACACCACCGCTCTTGCGCCAGGCAAGTTTGCGTTTTCTGAACTGAATTCTAGCCTGAACGTATGAGGCGCTTGTTTTCTGCACCGTATGACTATGCAATCCCAGCGCTTTGCTTGCGCCAGTGGTGTAACGATGGAGATCGAATGCCGAAAGAAAGACACCGCGTTCGCGAATGCTACGCTCTGACAACTCGTTGATGTAATTCCAGACGTAATTTACGGCTCGTGCCTGACGAGCAAGCTCGGCGGCGTGCTTGTCTTTGACACGCAGCCTTAATGTGCGCAAATGTGTAGGGTTGGAAACTGACTGGTTCATAACGTTATCTTAGCCGCTTCTTACACTACAAAGAGCCTCTGGCTATTAAAATACTGTCTTTTCATACAGTACAAAATATTTTCAGCTCTAACGTTCGCTCTGACCCCGCCCTGAGCGCAGGCCCGGCTGAACGACGGGGTTTGCTGCTCATCTGATCAAGGGTGACGGTGTCACTTTCAGCACTTCCGCAAAACTGGTCTTGCCCTGCCCGACCTTGGCCAGACCACTGATACGCATCGGGCGCATACCGTCCTTGTAGGCCTGCTTGCGCAGATCTTCAAGATGCACATCCGCTGTAATCAGATTCTTCACACCCGGTGTCATCTGCAGCAGCTCGTAGATACCGGCGCGACCGAGAAAACCGGTATTGCGACACTCCAGACAGCCTGTGGGTGTGTGCATGGATTCGGGAACCTGTGCTTTCCAGGGCGCCATCAGGGAGGTCCATTGTTCTTCGTCCATGGGCACTTTGGTTGCACAGACCGGGCAATAGGTCCGAATCAGACGTTGCGCGACCACACCGATCAGCGTGGATCGGATGAGATAATAGGGAATACCCAGCTCCAGTAAACGGGTGACGGCCGATGCAGCATCATTGGTGTGCAAGGTGGAGAGCACCAGATGCCCGGTCAGTGCCGCTTGTACTGCCATCTGAGCGGTTTCCAGGTCACGTATCTCACCCACCATGATGATATCCGGATCCTGTCTGAGTAGCGTGCGCACACCGGCAGCAAAATCCAGTTCGATATTATGCTGCACCTGCATCTGGTTGAAGGCGGGTACGACCAGCTCGATAGGGTCCTCGATCGTGCAGACATTGACCTCGGGAGTCGCCAGCATTTGCAGACTGCTGTACAACGTGGTGGTTTTGCCTGACCCGGTAGGACCCGTGACCAGCAGAATGCCGTTCGGCTGCTTGATCATGGTGTTCCATATGTCAGCTTCACGACGGTCGAAACCAAGCTGACTCTGGTCCTTGACCAGCACCTCCGGATCGAAGATTCGCATGACCATCTTCTCGCCAAACGCGGTCGGCATGGTGGATATGCGCAGCTCCACCTCTTTGCCCTCGCTGTTACGAGTTTTCAGACGACCATCCTGCGGTCGGCGCTTTTCAGCAACATCCAGTCTTCCCAGTATCTTGAGCCGGCTGGTAACGGCCGACATGACCGCCGCCGGCATGTCATACACCTGCTGCATGACCCCATCGATACGGAACCGGACCGCTCCGGTTTCGCGTCGTGGCTCCAGATGAATATCACTGGCGCGCTGCTCGTAGGCATATTGCAGCAACCAGTCAACGATGCTGATGACGTGGCTATCATTAGCCTCCAGCTTGCCTGTTCGCCCCAGATCCATGAGCTGTTCCAGGTTCTGCACCGCACTGGACTGATAGCCTTGATCCTTCTTCGCCCCCAGCACCGACCTGGATACCGAGTAGAGCTCGTGCAGATACCGGCGAATATCAACCGGGTTGCAGATAACCAGCCGAATTTCCTTGCGCAGGACTCGTTGCAGCTCGCTCTGCCATTCATTATAGAAGGGCTCGGCGGTGCCAAACACCACATACTCGGGAGTGACATCCACGCAAATGATATTGAAGCGACTGGCGTAGGCATGCGACATCACTGCGGTAACAGCGGGAACATCCGTCTGCAGAGGATCGATACGCAGCCATTCCAGACCGACCTTTTTCGCCAGCCAGCGTGTCAGAAAATCCAGATCGATTTTCTGCGTCGGATCATGTGCATTGGTCCAGCCGCCAGCGGCAATGCGCTCCAACGGGCTTGCACCGCCACTCTGGGAATTTTTCTCCGGCTTGGCAATCGAACGCAACAGCGAACTGTTGGACTCTTCAATCAGACCGTCGATCAATAGACCATCCAGTACCGCTTCAAGCTCAAGCTTGCCGGTGACCGGGTCCGCAAAACGTTTGGCATCTTCAGTTAGCACTAGCGCTGCAAGGTTGACTGTTAACAACTCGCTATCGGCGCTTTGTGGCGGATGGTAAAGGAAACCCTTCCAAGGTATCGCCTGGATCACGAAGCAGGCCTTGGATGTGACACACTGAACACACCCATAGAATCAGGATAGTGAGTGCCCACGCGCATGACGTTCGACAATCAGACCCGAATATTGATCGTTTACGATTCCAACGGCGGCAACACCTACCGGATGGCCCAGCAGATTGCACGTGGAGTGGAATCTGTCAAAAACTGCCACGCCATACTCAGAGCGACCCCCAAGGTTGGCGATCGTAGCGCCACCGCGCTTCCCGAGGTACCAGAAAGCGGTGCACCTTTCGCTGAAACTGCTGATCTGCGCGAATGCGAAGGGCTGATCATCGGTAGTCCAACGCATTTCGGCAATATGTCGGCCTCACTGAAGTATTTTCTGGACCAGACGACAGAACAGTGGTTTGCAGGCACCTTGGCTGGCAAGCCCGCCGCCGCCTTTACCTCCACCGGCAGTATGCATGGCGGACAGGAATCGACACTGCTGAGCATGATGGTGCCGCTGTTGCATCACGGCATGCTCATCTGCGGGCTCCCCTACTCCAATCCGGAGCTGATGCAGACTCTACGCGGTGGCACGCCCTATGGTGCCAGCCATGTCGCAGGCGAAGACGGCAAGGCGCCACTAGCCCCTACTGAAACTGCCCTGTGCAAAGCCCTTGGTGCACGCGTGGCGTCTATCGCCCTGGCATTAACCAACAGCCCGGAGGCGGCCCGCTCATGAGCAAGACGAAAAAAGCACGCAAGCCACGCTATGAATCGCCCCACCATGCGCATATTGGCAGGCTGATGACACTGGTCGGCTACTTCGGCTTGCTGCTGTTGATCATCAACTGGTTCAGCTGGATTGCGCCACCTGAGCAAGTGCCGCGCTCACTGACCATTGCTGGCCTTGCCATACCGTTGTTATTCCCCTTACGCGGCATCATCCATGCGCGTCGCTACACCCACCAATGGGTGGGCTTTCTGAGCATGCTGTACTTCATTATCGGGGTCGATGTCTGGTTCAACCAACAAGCCATCGAGCAACTGCTGGGCATGAGCATGGTGTTGTTCAGCTTGCTGTTGATGGTCGGTAGCAGCATGTACTCACGCTACACCCCGACACCGCCGGAACTCAGAAAGCCTGTCGAAGATAAATAATCAGCGGACTCTGCCTGCCAGAGCCGCTCGTTCGGCTTCGCCAAAGACGCTCTTGATGAAAGGTACCGTGATTCGTCTCTGCTCACTCAGGGAGACATCATCGAGTGTATTGACGACATATTTCAACGTCGCCATGCGACGTGGGAAACGGCGCAATACATAGCTCAGTACCTCGTCGCTGACTTCCAGCGAGCGCGCTTCAAATTCTTTGCGAAATGCCAGCCGCAGCCCGTCCTCTTCCATGAACTGAGTATGGCTTACCAGCCCCCAGCCCAGACGGGTCTGCAGGTCGGCCAGTTTCAACCCCAGTTGATCGGGGGCACGATCGGCAGCGATGACAAGCCGTGTCTCGGCTTCACGACAACGGTTGATGCAATGGAAAACATCGACTTCCGAGGCGTGGTCCAGACGTTGCAGATCATCGAAGCACAGAAGCTCGACCTGCTCCATACCGTCCAGAGCACCTGGCTGGTTGACCATTTCGCCCGGAATATAGGCAACCCGATAGCCCTTTTGTGAAAGGGCCTGACAGGCGGCACTGAGCAGATGGGTTTTGCCGGTGCCCGACTCCCCCCAAAGAAAGATCTGCTGTTCATTGAGTTTGCCGTCGACAAAGGCACGCATGCTGTCGCGCACCAGTGCCGTCGCCGAGTCCACATGGAAGCTGTCGAACGATACCGCTGGCGCTGCGTCCAGTGCCAGAGTCAATTGAGGATGAGAATGCATGAGTTAGGATGCTACGTCTTTGTGGCAAGCGGTCCAGGTGTACAGAGTCGGATTCTAACGCCCGAACTCCAGCACCAGGTCTGCATTACGACTCAATGAGTCGGGCACGTCTGTCACCGGAGGCGCTGTTCTGCGCAACCAGCTCTGAGACACTACGGCGGATTCAACAGCTGGCAGCGAACTGCGCGGCAGCAGTGCAAAGACTACTGAGGTATCGCTGACTTCTTTGGGATATACCGTACGAACCTCTGGCAGAGCTTCGAAGAATTTCATCATGGCTGCATAGTTGGCGGTGGAATCGATTGATCCAACCCAGACCAGCACCTCGGTATCCGCAATGGCACTGCCACCATATCGATAGGTTTCATCCAGGGCCTCCTCCTCTCCCAGTATAGCCAGGCCGCTTTGCAAAGCCTGATCAAGACTGCTTGTATCGAAGTCCTGCTTCTGGATTTGATCACCTAACAACCGGGTCCAGTTACCAGTCCAGCCCTGCGCACCATTGCGGGCCAGAGTACCAATCAGTATCGTATCCTGACCATAGCGTGCCGAGGCTGCCCGGATGCGATCCAGATCTCCGACCAGCAGATCTTCCAGACCCAGAGCCGCAAGATCCTCGTCATCGCCTGACGGAAATACCAGCGAGATACCCGCAGCACCGACGATTTCACGCGACCTGGACTGCACATTCACGGCAGCCGGATCACTGATCATGATATCGCGCCCATCATCCTGTACCAGCAGCCACACCAGAGCACTATCGGTGCGCAGTAAGGGCGCCGTTTCTGAGTCTGCTGCCGTCTCGGCATTGTCGGGCTCACCTTCAATCAACAGATCAACGGATTCTCGATCAAAACTGACCAGCATCAGTTGCGTGGCCTGTCCGGTACGTCGAACTTCATCCGTCAGTGGGGTATCCGACTCGATAACGGTACCCGGCGGTGGAGCACGATATGAGTAACCAGTGACATATTGCTCTGCTTTTTTCAATCCCGCTCTGACGTCATCGCGATTAAGTAACGTTTTGTCACCACTGTTATTCAGCAACACACGGCGAAAAGCTACCTGATAGGCATGCTCTTGCTCTTCGGCCCCGCGATCGGCAACGGCCACCTCAACCGAATAGGCATCATTCTGTGCCAGCACGACGCCCGGCACTGTCAGCATCACAAGCGCAAATGCCGCCAGCTGGCGCCTCCAGCGGGCACCCTGCAGCACGCCACAGCACAGCCTCAAGGCACTGAAGATCGCCTTGCCTGATGCCGTTAACTGCGCCTGAATGCGCCAAGTTGACACACCTAATGAACTACTTGTCATTTGAGTATCCATCATGAAATCGTCCAGCGAGTATCCCGCGAACACCGCCAATGCATTAAGCGTATCATTGAACCCACCTCGCATCGCTTATGATGGCCGTTTCGCTGTACCCGACCATGACTGAAAAAACACAAGCCAAGCCCGTGACTACTAAACCTGGAATGACCTATGCCGATGCCGGCGTCGATATCGCCGCCGGTAACGAACTCGTCAACCAGATCAAACCTCTGGTTGCCCGAACACGTCGACCCGGTGTGCTGGGCAGTATCGGCGGGTTTGGTGGCCTCTTTGAGTTGCCGGTGGACCGTTACAGGCAACCTGTCATGGTTTCCGGCGCCGATGGCGTTGGCACCAAGCTGCGACTTGCCATTGAACTAGGCATTCACGACACCATCGGCATCGATCTGGTCGCCATGTGCGTCAATGACATCATTGTCTGTGGCGCTGAACCACTATGGTTTCTGGATTACTACGCCACCGGCAAACTGGACGTTGATCAAGCGCGTGATGTCATCAGTGGCATTGCCGAGGGCTGTGTCCAGTCTGGCGCTGCGCTTCTAGGCGGCGAAACAGCAGAAATGCCCGGCATTTATGCTGGTGACGACTACGATCTGGCAGGTTTTGCCGTGGGTGTGGTCGAAAAAAGCGACATCATTGACGGCTCTGCCGTTGCGGCTGGCAACCTGATTGTCGGCATCGCCTCATCAGGCCCTCACTCCAATGGTTACTCCCTGATCAGAAAATTGATTGAGGGTCACGATCTGGCAAGTCCGATGGGCGAGTCCACGCTGGGCAAGACCCTGCTTGCACCCACACGTATCTATGCAAAATCGCTTGCCCACGTCATGTCAAAACATACCGTGCATGCCGTAGCGCACATCACCGGTGGTGGCCTGACCGAGAACATTCCTCGCGTCATGCCCGACGATACCGTTGCTGTCATCAATCGCGATTCCTGGTCTCTCTCACCCATATTCAGCTGGCTGCAAACAGCCGGCAGCATCAGTGATGCAGAAATGCTGAAAACCTTCAACTGCGGCATCGGCATGGCCATTGTCGTGGCCGCCGCCGACGCAGAAGCGGTCGTTGCCAGCCTCGAAGAGGCCGGTGAACAGGCCAGCGTCATTGGCAGCATCGAGACCAGCACAGGCGAACCCTGCGTCCGCTACACATAAAGCTGAGTGTTCGCGTCGCTACCACCGACCGATCCCTTGCCTGAACCAGACTCCCCGTTGCCTCTATGCACGACGATTCTCAGAGCCCCTCTTCAGTGCTTCCATCCCTGTCGATACTGATTTCGGGGCGCGGTTCGAACATGATCGCCATTGCCAAAGCCTGCCAAAGCGGCGAGCTTCAGGCAACAGTGGGACTGGTCATCAGTAATCGCCCGGATGCCCGAGGAATCGAGGCAGCTCGGGAGATGGGCATTGAGACGGCTATCATCGACCACAAGGGTTTTGACAGTCGCCTCGAATTTGACCAGGCCCTGCACGAACGCCTGCAACAAGCCCGGCCTGACTGGATTGTTCTGGCAGGTTTCATGCGCATCCTTACAGGGCAGTTCGTTGACCGCTGGCAAGGGCGTATGCTTAACATTCACCCGTCGCTACTCCCTAAATATCCCGGACTTGATACTCATGCACGGGCTATTGCAGCGGGTGATTCACATGCTGGCGCCAGTGTCCATATCGTCTCACCGGAGCTTGATGCCGGACCTGTCATCTCGCAAGTCAAAGTGGCTATCGAGCCTGAAGATACTGCCGAATCACTGGCACAGAGAGTGTTGCAGGAAGAACATGCGTTATATATCACTGCCCTGCAACATTGCGTAAACATGGATCTCGATTCAAGCACAAATTCAATGTTACCGTGACCCGTTCTGGTGTTTGCCCATGATGGGCACACACGACTAACGGTGCCTCACCAGCAAACCGCGCTGATTAATCTATTCTGCTAATACGCCCACAGGACTACAGCCATGACGAGCTTGCATTTGCCCGGAGCATTAAGCCGAACTCTACCGTTTGCCATCGCCGGTATCGTACTGTCGGCTGTCTCGATATGTGACGCCACAGCCCAGTCATTGAAAAGCGGTGACCTGGCGCCATTCGAGGTGGTGTACGAAGTTGGCAACAACCTCATCAACGCCGGTGATGCTCGCCTGGTCTTGTCAAACAAGGCGAATCTGTGGACCTACAGCCTCAAAATCCAGCCCAGAGGCGTATTCAAGCTGGCAGGTAAAGGCCGAATCAGCGAACAAAGCACCTTCACGCTGGCAGGGTCTGACGATAATGTCCAACTTCAGCCGCAGAGCTACAGCTATCGCCAGGACGACGAACGACGTCGACAGGTAGATGCAAGTTTTGACTGGGCCAACAACGCCGTAACCCACAAATATCGAGGCAAGACGGTTACCGAAACCTTTGACGAACCCTTGCTCGATCGCCTGACGGCCACCCTGCTCATCATGAATACGCTGCGACATGATTTCCAAAAGGTTGAACTACCTATTTTCGACAGCGCCAAGATCAAGCAAGTAGAGTTCGTCAATGAAGGACATGAAACCTTGCAAACCCGGCTTGGCACTATCGATACGATACGTGTTACCAACCATAACGCTATCGGCGGAAGTCGGCAGACCATCACCTGGTTTGCCCCTTCACTGGACTATCTGCCTGTCAAGATCGAACACAAGAAACGCGATGAACTCGTAGTACGTCTCAGTTTGCTGAGCTTCGAGAACCGTGTCACCAGCCTCGAACTGGGAGGAGCCTTGCCGGTTGAAGACTCAAGCGCAGACGAAGAGGCCGAAGAGGTGGAGGTTGCAGACGAAAAAGTGGAGCTTGAGGAGATCCTGGAAGTGGTTGTTCCCGACCCTGTCACTGAGACAGAGCCTGCCAAGAGCGAATAGGTCCTGCGAACGACCCCATTGAGGGTCTTTCGGCTCATCAAAAAACATGACGGCGGTAGCCTGTAAGGCTATCTGCTATTTGAACTGCTTTTCGAATACGGCTCGCAACCGATAATCCGGCTCACCGTCATCATCGAGTGTTTCGAATTCGACAGGTAACTGCATCTGAGCGGAAAACGTGAACCCCGGCTGTTGCCAGAACAGACTCGGATTAAGATACCAATCCACCTTCGCCCCTACCTCATCACCTCTGGGCTCATCCAACAGGTCCAGATTACCCTGCACCGATACCAGCCACAACGGCGAATTTGTCGACAGTCCGGTAAATCCGAGGCGACGCCCGGTGGTGAAATCCAGTGACAACACATCAGGTTGCTCGACCCCCGTGGCATCATCGGTAAATTGCTCCAGGTTGACATCGATACCACCGTACCAGAGCCGACCGAGACGCCCGTAGGACAGTCCCAACAGGCTCGAACTGACGTAGGCCGTACCGTTGATGTCCTTGTCCTCGTGCTCGATTCGCAGTCCGGCAGAGTAGGCAAAGCCGTCATTGAGCTCCGGGATAACCTCACCGATGCGTGCCGGCCCCATCAGACGGCTATGAACATCCAGACGAGGCTCTGTAAACAGATCGAGACCATAGGCCCCTTTACGAGAGAAATCGGGCAATTTAGGCTTGAGCTTGAAGGAGAATTCGGTCTGTCGCGCCGCAATATGATTATCACGCCCCTGGTAGACATCTGATTCCACATTGGATGATCCATCGCCACCACGCTCTATCTTGGAGCGGGTAAACCGAATGGGATCAAGCTCTGCAGGGTTTAATTCGAAGGGATCGCTGTAATTTATGGCCTGACCGACAATGTCAGATGCCCACGCACACGGACCTGCCACCAACAAAGGCGTTATGATCACCAACTGAGCAAGTGAACATGCCATCCTGTGTCTCTAGTCCGAAACGGACAAGCCCTCAATAATTGTCTGAAGGCAATTAGACTCCGTCTGTCGCAAAAAAACAACAGACGATTAGGCCAGGCATGTATTCAAGTGTGACAATTCGATGAATAAGTGTTTGGCTTTGGCAATTCAATAGCAATGATAGACGACGAACTTGAAAGTAACATGGACGATTCCGAATTACCGGATGACGACCAGGAAGAGATCAGTAGAAGTCAGCGCAAACGGGAAGCGGACTCAGTTCGTGATCTGGGTGCCCATCTGGCTGAACTGGGGGCCAGTGAACTGGCCACTATCCCGATTCCCGAAGACATACTGGGTGCTATCCACGAGCTCCACCGCATAAAAGCGCATGGTGCCCGCAAACGGCAGCTGGGGTTTCTTGCCAAGCGCATGCGTCAGATTGACGTCGAACCTGTCGAAGCCGCTCTGGAAAAAATTCGCCAGACAGCTCGAGCGAACACAAAAAACCTGCACCTGGTTGAAAACTGGCGAGACCGACTGCTTGGCGAAGTGGAAGGCGAAGGCGCCAAAGACGCTCTGACCGCCTTTCTTGATGAATTTGTGGAAGCCGACAGACAACAATTCAGGCATATGCAGAAGCAATCCATCGCCGAACGCACGGCTAAACGCCCGCCTGCAGCGACGCGTCAGTTGTTCAAAGCCATCCGCGACGTCGTAATGCCCGCACAAAGCAATGACTGAAAGCAAGTTCTGGATTCTGGTGCTGCTGGTCGCAATGACCAGCGGCTGCATTTCAGCGGGCAATCAAGTCGACAAAACCGTCAAAGCCGCTGTGCCGGAAAAGGCCTCGGCCCGCGCCCCACAGAGCTCAGCGGATGACAGCAACGATGCCCCGGTTACGCGACCCAGCCCGGCTCCAACGCCCCTGACCATCGAATCTGCTCGGCGTACCGGCAAGGTAGCCAATCAGACACTTGACGAGATCAGTGGACTTGCTGTCTCTCGCAACACCCCGGGAGTATTGTTTGCCCTGAACGACAGCGGCAATCCGGCGCAGCTCTATGCGCTGAGTGAGACAGGGGCAGATCTGGGCCACTGGACTGTAGATGCGCGTAATCGCGACTGGGAAGAAATGGGCAATCTGCAGATTGCCGGCAAAAACTACCTGGTGCTTGGCGACACGGGTGACAATCGACAGAAACATGAAGAAAGCACGCTCTATCTTGTCGAGGAACCGACGCTCGACACACCCGCAACCACGACACTGGTACCCAGCTGGACAATAAGATTTCGCTATGAGGATGGACCAAGGAATGTCGAAGCCTTTGCCTTCATCGGCAATACCCTTTTCCTGATCAGCAAGGAGCCGATCGGATCCAACGGGCCTGAACCAAGTCGCCTCTACGAACTGCAAATTCCGGAGAAACCGGATTCAAGCTTGCTGGTTGCCCGGCATACTGGTGACTTACCCTTGAGCCCGACAAATCTTGAATCCAAATTGGCGGCGGCTGTCGCAGGCGTGGATCTGAACCACCCGACAGCGCTTGATTTTGATAGTGCCAGCAATACAGCCTATCTACTGACCTATCGACATGTCATCCGCATTACCAAGGCACAGGGAGAGTCCTGGTCAGATGCTTTTGCACACTCTTTCGAACGCATTTATGCACATGATCTGAGACAAGGAGAGGCCTTGGCCGTTGTTCCGGGGCAATCTGTCTGGTTCACATCCGAGCATCTGGATGCCCCATTGTGGGCCCTGCCCCTACTACCACCGTCTTGAACGCCTATAAAAACAATCAATGGCAGGGAGACTTGATGCAGTCCCCCTGCCCGCCTGGCTCTACTAGACAGTAGGCTCGCCAACTGGTCGAGTCGCTTTGGGCGCATTTTCACGTGTGGCAGCAATGGCTTCTGCCATTTCCGTCTCAACGTCATGATCGATATGCAGATCATCGCCTGTTTCGTAAGTGCCAGCGTCCGGATCATCAAACACGCGTTGATCCAGCTTGCCTTCGCTCTTGGCCACGATGCATGACACGGCCGCATCACCTGAGACGTTGACAGCGGTTCTGATCATATCCATCAGACGATCGACACCCAGTACCAGTCCGATGCCTTCAATAGGCAGCCCAACTTGTGCGAATACCATCGATAGCATGATCAAGCCAACACCCGGCACGCCTGCGGTACCAATCGATGCCAGTACGGACATCAGGATGACGGTGAGATAACCGACCACACCCAATTCCACACCATATACGTTGGCGATGAAAACGGTCGCCACACCCTGCATGATTGCAGTTCCATCCATATTGATGGTGGCACCGAAAGGCACAGAGAAAGAGGCAACAGAGTTGTTCACCCCAAAGCGCTCAGTGACGGTCCGCATGGTGACAGGGATCGTGGCATTGGAGCTAGCAGTACTGAATGCAAAGACCTGAACATTGCGAATTTTTTTCAGGAACATGGTCGGACTCAAGCCTGAGAAAACCTTCAGAACAACCATCAGCGTGACGAACAGATGTACCAGCAGAGCACCGACCAATACAGCCACATAGCCTGCCAATGAGGCCAGCAGATCGATTCCCAACTCGGCTACCGCCTTGGCAATCAGGACAAAAACTGCATAAGGAGCTACTGACATGACGATGGTGACCATCTTCATCATGACTTCGTTCGCAACTTCCGCCGCTTCGATCATAGCCTTCGCTTTTCTGCCAACCAGCAGCATGCTGATACCAAGCAGAATGGAAAAGAAGATGATGGGTAGCATGTCGCCATTCGCCATCGAACGGATCGGGTTGCTTGGAATGATATCAATCAACACCTGTACCAGAGGCGGTGCTTCCGAGGCTGAAAATGAAGCGTCGCTGGCCTGATTCATTCCTTTGCCAATACCAAAAGTGCTGGCGATGATAATCGCTGTGGCGATTGCAACAGCGGTGGTCAACATATAAAGCGCAAATGACTTGCCGCCGACTCGACCCAGTGCTCGTATGTCGCCAATTCCGCAAACACCGCAAATCAGGGAGAATATGACCAGAGGCACCACGAGCATCTTCAAGGCATTGATGAACATGCTGCCGATGGCATTGAATAAGCCACCTACTACATATTCATTGACAAAGGATCCGGGCGTGTTCATTCCCATCAGATTGATAGCCAACCCGACAGCAATGCCCAACGCCATCCCCACCAATACCTTGGTGGTCAGGCTTGATTTTCCTGTACTACTCATAGCTCCATACCTCTACATAATTGACAAAAAGGGAACAGTCACGAACATACTGCATCGTCTTTGGAATGTACACGTATGTATAAACAAGTTAAATCGTCAAGCGCTTTGTAACACTTAAATTCGTCTGGTAACCGGCAATAAATGTGTACCAGTCAACTACACGGGGCCTTTGGTGAATCGACTTCGCTGGCCTTTAACCCCATCTGGAGAATTATCATTACTACTGGATCCACCAACCTGTTCTCGCGTCTGGTCGCCATGATTGGTGCAACCGCCATATTATTCAGGCGCTGGGGAGTTAATAATGACACCCCGGCAACGGGCTCGAACCCGGACATTCCACAGGCAAAACCGCAAGGCATCCCCACACTGAAAATGCCCACCGCCAAAGGCTGGGAACCAGGCCATGTCCCGACTGCCGCACCAGGCCTGACAGTCAATGCCTTTGCAACCGATCTTATCCATCCGCGCTGGATTCACGTATTGCCCAATAACGATGTATTGGTCGCTGAGGCCCTGCAGGAAACAGGACCGGTCAAGACCGCTTTTGACTATGCCATGGTCAGCACCATGAAACGCGCAGCCGCTATTGGTGTATCAGCCAATCGGATCACACTGTTCCGGGACAGTAACGGCGATGGGGTTGGCGATATCCGCAACGTTTTCCTGGATAAGCAACGCCAGCCCTTCGGCATGGCATCACTGGGTGACAAATTCTACGTCGGCAATACCGATGGCATCGTGGTTTTTCCTTACGAGGAAGGGGCAACCCGAATCACGGGAGAAGGCCGCAAACTGGTCGACTTCAAACCCGGTGGTCACTGGACCCGAAGCCTGCTGCCCAACTCTGATGGTACAAAGCTATATGCCGGTGTCGGTTCGATGACCAACATTGCCGATAAAGGCATGCAAGAGGAAGAAGGCCGCGCTGCCATCTACGAACTGGATCTGGAATCGGGCAATTCCCGAGTTTTTGCATCCGGCCTGCGAAACCCGGTCGGCATGGCCTGGGAACCCACGACCCAGACGCTGTGGACTGTCGTTAACGAGCGTGATGGATTAGGCGACGAGGTACCACCCGACTACCTGACATCCGTGCAAGAAGGTGGCTTCTATGGCTGGCCCTATTGCTATTGGGGCAAGACGGTGGATGATCGCGTGCCACAGGACGCCGCAATGGTTGCGACCGCCATCCGGCCCGATTATGCACTCGGTGGGCATACAGCATCGCTCGGCCTATGCTGGATGCCAGCCGGAACCTTGTCAGGCTTTGATGAGGACGGCATGGTCATCGGCCAACACGGCTCGTGGAACCGCAGCACCTTGAGTGGCTACCGCGTCGTTTTCGTACCCTTCCATGATGGCAAGCCGTCTGGCCCACCGCGCGACATCCTCAGCGATTTTCTGGCTCCGGATGAAAAGTATTCTTATGGCCGCCCGGTAGGCGTCACCATCGGCCCCGATAACTGCCTGCTGGTTGCCGATGATGTCGGTAACGTGATCTGGCGCGTGAGCGGCGCCAGCTAAATGATAGGCGCAGTCAGGCACCTTGCCGACTGCGCCCCACTCGATCAACCCTGGGCGCTATGCACCCACACCGGCGCAGACACACCCTCTGGCCTGTCAACAGGCATGCTTTGCATGACCACATCCCCAACCGCCTCGGCTGTAGCTGCTGACAAGGTCCAGCCCAGATGCCCGTGTCCGGTGTTGTAATAGACACCCCGCAATTTACCCGCACCAACCCGCGGCATCATATTGGGCATCATCGGCCGAAGACCTGCCCACGGCACCACGTGCTCAGTATCAACACGTGGAAAATATCGACGACACCAATCAATCAATGGCCTGATCCGATCGTCACGAATATCGTAGTTGACCCCGTTGAACTCAGCGGTTCCAGCAATACGAAAACGATCCTTACCCAGACGGCTGGTCACCACCTTGGCATCATCATCCAGCAAACTGACCCAGGCAGCCGCTGATTGGCTTTCCTCATCAGGCAGATTGACCGTTATGGAATAGCCTTTCACCGGGTAGATATTCACGCGATCACCCAATTGCGCGCCCAGTCTGCGACTCTCGATACCAGCGCAGATCACGACCCCATCGTAACTTTCAGTTTCACTGTTGGCACTGCCAGACTGGGTAAATTCCAACCTGACCCCGGCGCCGTCATGATGCAACTGCTGGACAGACGAATCATAGACAAACGTGGCCCCCAGACGCACACAAGCAGCAGCCAGCCCACGCGTGTATTTGTGGATATCACCTGTAGAGTCGCTCGGTGTGTAATAGCCGGCATACAGATCACCACCCAATGCAGGCTCGATGGCCTTCATCTCTTCCACGGTAACGGCCTTGCGCTCAAGCCCGCCATCGGCCAACATCTTGTTGACGCGAGTCGCGTGCTCGAAACCCTGCTGGTTCTGATACATATGCAGGATGCCGCGTGTCTGATGATCGAATTCTATATTCTCGCGCTCAGCCCAGGAAAACAGATGCTCCCTTGCAGCGATGGCCAGACGAGCAGACTCGATGGTGTTCTTCTCGTAGTGGGGAATGTTGCTCATGAACTCAGCCATCCAGGAGTACTTGTGCCAGTCCGGCTTGGGATTGACCAGCAATGGCGCATCCTTCCTCAACATCCATTTGATGCCCTTCAGGATGGTGGAAGACTGGGTCCACACTTCGGCATTCGAGGCCGAGAGCTGGCCACCGTTGGCAAACGAGGTCTGCATGGCAGCGTATCGGTGTTTGTCGAACACCGTAACGCTATAACCTCGTTGTAGCAGGGAATAACAGGTGGTAACGCCAGTAATTCCGGCACCGATAACGGCTATATGCTTCATGATCAGATTCCACTCAAACAGGTAAACACGATGAATTGCCAAAGCAATTCGTTTATCCCATCTGTCTTTGGACCTGAGAGCTTATGCCGCCTGATCAGCTTTTCTGATCCGGAACACTACCCCTTCGGTGGATGCACCCGATATCTCAGGCTCATCACTCTCCAGATGTCTCGTTGGGTATTGGGTCCTGGCTGCCTGAGAGTTTCCTGGGTGTTGCTCCTTCGGCGTCAACCTTCAACCTGGTACGCTTAAAAGCTACCCGGCTCATGCTGATCTCTCCCCTATACCGTTTTGATGCACCGCTGCAAAGACCAGCGAATGCCGTCAAGACGCGCGAACTATGCCAGAGCGCGTCTCACAAGACAAGCCTCTTGCCGTACCAAGCGCTCATAGAACCATAACGTGGCTATTTAACGCCCCGGGAGGGCGTAAGAGCCTCAGCGTTTGAGATAGGGCTTCAATATACCCAGCCAGCCCTTGCGGATACGCTCATATTCGTACTGGCAGCTCTGCGCACGAGCTTGCGTCAGACCATTCTCAGCATCGAGCAGATCAGCATGGGCTTCCGGATCACTACCGTAGACATGACACAAGGTGGTATGGAATCGCTGGATGTCGAGACTATGCTCACTCCAGAAGTCAGGCTCTTCCTGCCTTTCGAACCGTTCGCTCTCCAGACCAAACATCTCCGCCGCATTGAGCACAACTCTGGCGCCATCTTCGACATACTCCAGCAAAAGTACGCTGGCCAGCGCATCTGCGGCATCCTCTTCACGCGCCAGCAGGGGCATGTCATATTGCGAATACAGAACATGACCGACCTCATGAATCAGGGTATGCAGATAAACATCTGCAACCGGTGCATTCCGAGTGCCGAAATAGGACTCGATGACGTCGGCGAAACTGCCGGGCATCCAGATCTCCTGAGTATCCGGATCAAACAACGGCCCCTCCTCCACTTCATTGAGTACAGTGACCGTCTTCTTGAAACGCAGTAACTTATTGATGAAATCGACCTGCTCGGGCAGGTATTTGTCACGACTGATGACCGATCTGAGCACCATGCGAGGCTCAGAGCCCTGACTCTCGTCAGGATTATGCACAACTGGTTCACTAATCGACACAGGGACAGCTGGCTGAACCAGCACCACCGCTTGAGGTAGTTCTGACTGTTCCTCGCTCAGGCCACAGGATGCCAGTACCACTGTCAACAACACGGCGGCTGAGCCACGGATCAACTTGCCCGGACTGACGCCTTGGCGGAGAAAACCGGCTATCGATCTACACATTATTTTCGCTGATCAATGGTTCTTTTGAATTGCATAATTATTAACCCTACATTCAGGAGGGTTATAGCCTCGCAGACAGATTCGGATCAATGTTTGTTCCGGCCAGCAGTATGCCCACTTGCACGTTTGCATGTTGAGTCGGAATCATCTGCGCAGCGTTGTTGACTATACCTTGCCAACAGGCTGCTGCCTGCGGCATTTAACTCACTTTCGAGTTTTCAGGTAGACATGGAAGCATTTCATCAAGGTCAAATGGATTCTCCCGGCACGGTGTGCAATTGTCAGCGCAGAGCCCCAGGCCAGAGGGCTGCCAGATTCGTGAAGTTGCAGCCGCAGATCATCAGGCCCTGCCCAGTCATGGACAGCTCACATACCAGTTGGCTGGCTTGACACGCCACTCACGGAATTCTGCCAGAAGCTTCTTGAATACATTGCAACTACGTCCCTGAACTGCCTGAGAGTTGCAGAGATTTAGTCATCGTTGCAAAAACTATCAACACGGGTGATGGCCTTGCTTTTGAAGATATAGTGAATCTCGGGCATCTCTTCAATGAAAACTGATGAAGAAACCGCTGCATCTCTGCTTGCAGCGCAGACCCGCCCTTCTCACAGTGTAACCAGAACCCATAGAGCAATTTCATGGCAATGAATAATGATCAACAGTCCGGTTTTTCGTGGAAATGGGTCATCGTTGCGGTTGTACTGATCGGCGTGACAGCAGCCTGGTTCCTGTTACCAGCCAAAGAATGGCTTGATTCCTTCAGCAGCTGGATAAAAGAGCTCGGACCTCTGGGCTGGCTATTGTTCGGGCTGGTCTATATTGTCGGCACGATTGTGCTGGCACCAGGTTCTGTGTTTTCGATTGCCGCAGGCCTGACGTTTGGCGCGTGGGGCTACCCACTGGTCGTGGTGTCTGCAACCATCGGCGCGGCCATTGCATTCATTATCGCTCGTCACCTTGCACGCGACCGGGTACGCAAGAAAGTAGACAACTCTCCAAAGTTTGCGGCAATTGATAACGCGGTCAGTGAGGATGGTTGGAAAATTGTTGCGCTGATGCGTCTCAGTCCAGCTGTGCCATTCAACTTGCAGAACTATTTTTTCGGTGTCACCGATGTCAGTTTCTGGCACTACGTGGCAGCAACCTTCGTCGGCATCCTGCCAGGTACGGCGCTGTATGTCTATCTTGGTGCAATCGGCTCAGCCGCCGGCGGCGACTCTGGAGGTCCGGCCAAATGGGTATTCTTTGGCGTCGGTCTGCTGGCAACAATTGTTGTTGTCGTACTTGTCACTCGCAAGGCAAAGGCAAAACTGGACGACTATGGAGTTGATGATGAGAAAAACGAAGATTCAGCCTGATAACAGGTTGACGAAATTCCGATTTGCATTGATTTGCTTATCCACGGTTTTGATATTGCAAGGCTGTGCTGCCATCTCAGGCAATCCTGAAAAGTCATTATCGACCACTGATGCAGCTGGCAAACAGTTGCAAGAGCCACGGCGATCATCCAGTGAACTGACAGAAAACGATGAACGCACTGATGCAGATCGCAATCTCATTCTCAGCGAGGGCTACAGCCAGCTTTATGAAGCGGCCCAAGGCCTGAAGTTTCTTGATGAAGCCTTACTGCTGAAAGTCGAAACTGACGACTTCCAGAAAGTGGCCGAAAACACTGCGGACTATTTTGCCAGACTGGAGAAGACGCTGGAGCAATTGAATCGGGATTATCCGTCATTGCGACTGGATAATAACGGACTGCCAGTACTAATGAGGATGTGGATCTGCTGAATGCCAGGCACTTCAATCAATAACGGATAACCTGCCCGATAGATGCCTATCGGCAGGCGAAAATTCGGCATTTAATGAGCAATTCAGGTTATCGATTCGTTTTCATAACTCAGTGCACACGGTGAACGCTTGTGGACAGCTGCGGTCTACCCCTGAATCGCAGCTTTTACTTACCATTCACCTAACTGGAGTCACAGATCATCATGACCTTATTAAAACGATTTACGGCCGCAGCATTACTTCTATTGCTGACAACGACAGCTGCATTTGCAGCCTCCCCTATCAACACACTGGAAAAATCTGGCCTCTTTGGTGGCTATGAACCGACGGGAATCGCCCTTCACGGATACGATACTGTTGCCTATTTCACAGAAAGCAAACCCGTTGAAGGCTCTGACCAGTTCACCACGCAATGGCAGGAAGCAACCTGGAAGTTCGCCTCCCAGGAACACCTCGATCTGTTCACGGGAAATCCTGAAAAATACGCCCCACAGTACGGTGGATATTGCGCTTACGGTGTGGCTCAGGACTCTCTTGTCAAAATCGAAGTCGACAACTGGAGCATTGTGGATGGCAAGTTGTATCTGAACTACGACGACAAATTACAGGGCAAGTGGGAGCAGGACATTCCCAAGTTCATCAGCGATGCCGACCAGAAATTCGAAGGTTTGCTGTCTGCCGAATAGGAAGACAAGCACGCCCCTTGAACCGCGCGTTTATTGGCACAGCCAATAAAACCCTTTGTAACACCTACAGTACTAAAGTTTTCAGCCGACTACCTTCAGGTAAGGCAGCGCCGGTGTTCGGCCATGCCATGTCACTGGATGAACACTGTCGCAATGCTTCGAATAGTAGATTGTCTGACTCTTGATCACGACCTTAGCCTGGTGCTGCTGGCTGCCATGATATGCCTGCTGGGCTGCTTTGCCTGTGTCTTTGTAACCGGCAGGGCCATGTCCGGCGAGCGCTCACGAATTTGGGTATCGCTGCTCAGCTTGTGTGCGGGCTGTACCGCCTGGTCCACGCACTTTATCGCCATGCTGGCTTACCAAACCAGCGTCCCGATGACCTACGATCCGACAAAAACCGTACTCTCACTGATTGTCGGTATCGTTGTTATCAGCATCGGCTTTCTATTTTCGTTCAAACAACGCCATATAAAATCAAGGCGTTTGCTGGGTGGTGCTCTGGTCGGTGCAGGAGTCGCAGCCTTGCATTACATTGGCATGGCAGGCCTTCTGTTTCCCGGCTCAATAAGCTATGACGCCGATCTGATTATCGCCTCTTTGCTGGCCGCTCTTGGGTTTGGCGCCTTCTCAATCGACAGCCTGTTTGATCCCAGTCGAGACAAGCTGAATGTGTTGGCTGGCACACTCCTGGTGCTACTGATCGTCTCTTTGCACTTTCTGGGTATGTCAGCTGTCAGCCTGGAACTTGGCTTTTTTGATGCTACCGCCGGCATATCACGATCCTTCCTCATTGCCGGGGTAACAGTGTCGTCACTGACCGTCCTGACGATCGGAATTGCTGCATCCATGTTTGACAAGCGCTTGTCTCTGCAACTAGCCACGCAGGCAGAACGATTCAAAATGTTGGCTGACGGCGCTTTTGAAGGACTGATTGTTCACCAGAATCTTGACATCATGGACACAAACCTGGCGGGTCGCACCTTGTTGGGACTGGATCTGGATACTAGCGGCAGGAATCTATCAGAATGGTCCATCGTTGAGGTGTCAGAGCTGCGAATAGGTGATGACACCCTTGTGCAGGAGGTTCAGATCAACGATGGCAAGGGCATCGACTTTCCGGCAGAAATCTATCGTCGAGCCATCATGCTACACAATGGCGAAATAGGAGAAATGATCTCGATTCGCGACCTGACTCAACGCCGGGAAAATGAAGCACAGATTGCACATATAGCACTACATGACGCTCTGACAGACTTGCCTAATCGCCGATACTTCAATGAACTGGCGAATTGCGCCATGGCGCGCGCCAAACGCTCAGATGCCTCTTTCGCCCTGTTGGCCATGGATCTGGACAACTTCAAGTCAGTTAACGATATGCATGGGCATGCTGTTGGCGATGAACTGATACAACTCGTGGCAAAACGATTAGACGCACTGCTAAGAGATGGCGATGTGGTTGCACGACAAGGCGGGGATGAATTCACGCTACTGTCCACATCCGTTGATCAGCCCGCACAGTCCATGGAACTGGCACAACAGATACATGGGATTTTCAGCTCCAGCATTACACTGAATGGCGCTCAGTTGATGGTTGATGCATCGATCGGCATCGCGGTTTTTCCGGCAGATGGTGAAACACTCGAAGAGCTGATGCGCAATGCGGATACCGCCATGTACGAATCCAAAGCCGAAGGCAAAGCCACGACTCGCCTCTTTGAACCGCGTATGAATATTCATCTGGATGCCAGACGAAACCTGGAGGCACGCTTGCGAGAGGCGTTAGCACTAGGGGCCTTATCGTTGAATTATCAACCACTGGTCAGCTGTGATGATCGATCGGCGGTGTGCTTTGAAGCACTACTACGATGGACAGATGCAGAACTGGGCTCAGTCTCACCGGTGGACTTTATTCCTGTAGCCGAACAGACCGGCCTGATCGTACCTATCGGGGAATTTGTCTTGCGTCAGGCCTGTATGGATGCGGCCACCTGGCCTGAGCCGATACGTGTTGCAGTGAACCTGTCTGCAGCACAGTTCGGCAAACAGAACATCGTAAAAATCGTCAAAGCTGCTCTGCAAGCAAGCGGCCTGAGCGGTACCCGGCTGGAACTCGAGATTACCGAATCACTGCTGATCAATAACAAAGATGACGTACTAAGGACTCTGGATGAGCTCAAGATGCTGGGCATACGCATTGCCATGGATGATTTTGGTACCGGTTATTCTTCCTTGAGCTATCTGCAAAGCTTCAACTTCAACAAGATCAAGATTGATCGGGCATTTGTATCCGACCTTGAAAGCAATCCGGAGAACGCCAGCATCGTTCAGGCGGTCATATCCATGGGCAAGAGTCTGCACATGCGCGTCGTGGCTGAAGGCGTGGAGACTCGAGAGCAGGCAGACATATTATCGAACCTGCAATGCGACGAATTACAGGGCTATCTGATATCCAGACCTATGCCAGCGGCACAAGTCCAGGAATTTCTTCGCAGTACAGCTGAAGCCGACAAGCCTGACGAGGACTTGCCATCACTGGCCGCCTGAGAAGCTTGCCAGACTCGTTCTCTATAAACACCTGACTTGGCTGCTCAACAGGCTCGGCAGACGAAGCCCGACTGAGCCAATCAGGCCGTTGGAAATAAATCTTCACTCACCGCTAACAGGTGGAACTTCATCTTTGCCTGTGCCGAGTCGGTATCACGCTGTTCAATAGCTGCAAAAATGGCCTCGTGCTCGGCAAAGCTGTGATGCGCAGGCGTGGGCTCCTCAGTCCGTCGGTTCAACCTTCCCCAGACGATAGTGCGGCGCAAGGCATTGAGCTGCTCATACATGGTAATGAGCGGCGTATTCTGAGTGGCTTCAGCGACGAGACTGTGGAACTGATTATCAATTGATTCGTATTGACGCCAGGCAACCGCCTCGCGCGCCTTGATACAGCTGTCATGCAATTGCTCAACGTGCTCGGCAGTCGCATGCAGTGCAGCCTCACGAGCCAGCATCGGTTCAAGCACCAATCGGGCATGCATGACTTCTCGCGGCGTGGTGCGCTTGGCAATGGCTGCAATCGACAGAAACTCCGCGCCCTTGCCGTGACCGTTACCCACGAAGGTACCGCGTCCCACGTGTCGCCAGATAACGCCCTCTGACTCCAGTATCGCAAATGCCTTGCGTAACTCCGATCGTGCAAGACCCAGGGTTTCGCACAGCTCCCGTTCGGCCGGCAAACGATCATTCAGGTCGAAATCTCCCTGCGCGATATAAGCCTGCAGCTGTATCAACGCTCCTTCGCTGTTCTCTCTTTTCACGCCTGTTTGATGGATTTTCAAGTGAGTCTGGATCATAAACAATGGTGAACCAATATACAAATTGATTATTCAATTAGAAACCAAACAAAACCAATTTCACTGATCCAATGAGACTGATGGCATATAATATCGATATTTTTTGAACATCAAACACTGGAAATGTTTAGTGAAATTATTCTTATCTTATTGTTTTAAATATATTTATTATGTTTTTCAAGCACTAATTCGACCCCATTATTGCTCAGGAATAGGTCTTGTGCCCATTGTGAAATTACTTTATGGTTTCTGAAAGTCAATTATTGGTTCAAATCAATAAACCAATTTTGACTAAACAACACCTATCAATTTGTGGAGATCACGACCAATGCACTTTGCCACCATCGCCGTTAAAGGATTATCTGTAGCGGTAGTCCGCCTCAATGACGACTCCGTGCTGGAAATAGCCAAAGCGGCCACATCCGCAGTGGACGGTGCGGCTGCGGACTCACTGCGTGAAGGATCCCTGCAGGCAATCATCGAAGGCGGTGCAGAGGCACTGGAAGCTGTTCGCACGCTGGTTGCCGAAGCGGAATCCGGAAAACATGCCGATGCGCTACACGCAATCAAGGACATCGAGCTCCTGGCCCCGATCCCATCACCACGCAAGAATATCTTCTGCGTGGGTAGGAACTACGCAGAGCATATCGCCGAAGGCGACAGAGCTCAGAAACAGACGGTAGGTGTTACCGAGTATCCGGTGTATTTCACCAAGCCTCCAACCGCAGTCATTGGCCCCAAGGCACTGATCCCGATCTTCCCGAGCCTGTCCGAAAATATCGACTACGAGGTTGAATTGACCCTGGTCATTGGCAAGGCTGGCAGAAACATCTCTAGCGACCAGGCCTACGATCACATCTTCGGCTACACGATCATCAATGACATCACAGCACGTGACATTCAACGTCGTCACGGTGGTCAGTACTTCAAAGGCAAAGGCCTGGATGGCTCCTGTCCTTGTGGCCCATGGATAGTGACTGCTGATGCCATCAGCGATCCCCACAACTTGTCCATCGGCCTGTCAGTCAATGGCGAGGTCCGTCAGAACGGATCAACGTCGGACATGATCTTTGATATTCCAACCCTGATCGAATCACTGTCACAAGGGTTGACACTGGAGCCTGGCGATATGCTGGCAACCGGCACCCCTTCCGGTGTCGGCTATGCCATGGACCCACCAAAGTATTTGAAAGATGGCGACACCGTAGTTTGTGAGATATCCGAAATTGGACAACTCGAGAACACGATGACTACTGCCACCTAGGCAGGAGTTGCATTATTAACAAGAACCACTCACGCTAGACAGGAGAAATACACCATGATCACCCGTCGCACGTTCACAGCTGCACTGCTTGCAGCTCTGCCGCTGACACTACTCAGCGCGCCGACCCTCCACGCTCAGGATCTGCGAGAAATCACCTTCGTTCAGCCCAGCCCCTCAGCCATTAACTCCTATCCGGTTTTTGTCGCTATCGGTGAAGGCTACTTTGCCGAAGAAGGCTTGAAGGTAAACGTTGAGGCCATCAATGGCTCTGGTGCAGTTCTGCAGGCTCTGTCTGCAGGGCAGGCGCTATTCGGACGACCGGGCCCCGGCCCATTACTGGCTGCCCGTTCACGCGGTGTTGATGCCGTATTCTTCTACAACGTTGCTTCACGCAACAACTTTGGCATCGTGGTTCGCGCAGATTCCGACATTCAGGATCTGGAGGGTTTACGCGGCAAGGTCATTGGTACGGGAACAGCAGATGGGGCTGAAGTCGGATTTGCCCGCAATGTCATGTCTGACGCCGGCATGGTCGCCGGTGAAGACTTCGAGTTTCTGACAGTAGGCGATGGCGGCCCAGCCACTGTTGGCTTCAACAGCGGCGAGATGTCCGCCTATTCATCCTCAACGGCAGATTCAGCGGTTCTCAACCACCGTGGCATGAAGGTGCGGGATATCACGCCTCCCAAATTTGCCCGCTTCTTCGGCAATGGCCTGGTCACCATGGGAGACACGATTCGCAATGATCGTGAACTGGTGGAAAAATTCGGTCGAGCGTTCATTCGCGGTCATGCCTTTGCACTGGATGAGGCCAATCGTGAAAAGGTCATGACTCATTTGACCGCAGGTAATCGCCAGGAAGGCGAAGATCCGGAATTTCAGGGCGCGCTGTTCGATGCCATCAAATCAAAGACCACACCTGTCGACATGACCAATGGTCTGGGCTATCTGCCAGAGGAAGTCTGGGAAGAATGGCAGGAAAGCCTGGTCGCAGGCGGTGAGCTACAAAGCCCACTGGATGACCTGACTTCTGCCTATACGAACGAGTTCATCGCCGACTGGAATGAGGTTATCAAGTAATGAACGCTCTCGCAGCCGCACCGGACACATCCACCGTGCAAGCAGAAGCCGTCTATGAATTGGCGAATGTTGGCAAGACTTACGCCCGCAACAAGGTCGTTGCTCTTGAAGGTGTCAGTCTGACACTTGAAAAGGGCAGCTTCTCGTCAGTCATAGGTTCCAGCGGCTGCGGGAAATCCACTTTGTTGAAAATCATGGCTGGGCTATTACCGCCCAGCACCGGTCGGGTCGTTCTGCAGAACGATCCGGTCATCGGTCCCCGCAGAGACATTGGCATGATGTTTCAGCATGCCACCCTGTTTCCCTGGCTGACCACCGTTGAAAACATCGTTTTGCCCATCGAAATACGTGATGGACGTGCTGCAGCACAGCAGGCCAAGACACGAGCTCATGATCTGCTTGATGTCGTCGGCTTGAAGGGCTTCGAGGATGTCTATCCGAACGAGCTTTCAGGGGGTATGGCACAACGGGCGTCCATCTGTCGCATGCTGATCACCGAACCTGCCGTCTTGCTACTGGATGAACCATTCAGTGCGCTGGATGAGCTATCTCGCGACATGATGAATATGGAATTGCAGCGTATCTGTGCCGAGCAGCATGCAACCGCTTTTCTGGTCACTCACTCTATCGCCGAAGCAGTCATCCTGTCCGATCACATCTATGTCATGAAGCCACGCCCGGGAAGATTGGCCGAAATTGTCACGGTGGATCTGCCAAGACCGCGCACGCTGGACATGATCACAACACCAAAATTCGGAGCCATCGTTGACTACATCCGCCAGTTGCTGGACAAGGGAGCAGAGCTGTGAGACAGGCCAGCGTCAGTACCAACCCGGCACCCATGCCGAGTGAAGAGACGATCTGGGTAGAACGCGAATCCTTGCTGGATCGCATTCCACGCAGTGTCTCCATGGCGTTTGTATTCGTGTTGTTCGTGGGCTCCTGGCAGCTATCAACCAGTCTGGGACTCGTGTCTCCGATCATATTGCCGACCCCACTGGAAGTCTTCAACGACCTGATATTCGTTGGCAAGAACCTGCTCACCGGCGACTATATGCTCGGCGCAATGTGGATCACCATCAAAGAGGTAATCTACGGTTTTGCCCTGGCTATCTTCATCGGTTTCTCTCTCGGTGTACTGGTCGGCGAGACAGCATTCGGCGAACGTGCAGTCATGCCCTATCTGGTAGCACTGGATACCATGCCCAAAGTGGCTTTCGCCCCCCTGTTCGTCGCCTGGTTAGGCTTTGGCATTGAATCCAAAGTGGCACTCGCAGCCTTCATCGCCACTTTCCCGATTGTTGTCGGTACCGCAGCAGGCCTGCACGCTGCCGATGAAAATGCACGCATGCTGTTCAAGACCATGGGGGCCAGCAGATTGCAGACCTTGATCAAGATGAAGCTGCCGATGGGTCTTCCCCAGATATTCACTGGTCTTAAAATAGGTGCTGTTGGTGTCATGGCCGGAGCCATCACAGGCGAGTTTCTCGGTGGTGGCAAAGGCATCGGTGAATTGATTCGAGTCGCTGCATCACAGCTGCATACACCTCGGGTTTTCTCCCTTATTCTGTACATCAGCCTGTTAGGACTGGCGCTCTACGCCCTCGTGACATGGACACAGCGCCGTACCGTGTTCTGGCAGAAAGACTCAGTCGGAGCTCGTGATGAGTGATCCAGACAAGCCGGTCAGTGTCGCCAGCCTGCAAGCCTTCATTCACCGAGCTCTGACATCACAAGGTGTGCCGGAGGCTGACGCCAGCAAGGTATCAAGCCTGATGGTGGAAGCCGACATCTTTGGCCATGATACTCACGGTGTTTTTCGATTAAGACAATATCTGGCACGACTACGTGACGGCGGTTGCAATGCGCAGCCCAACATTGTTGTTGCCCATGAGACTGTGGCCACGGCCCTGATCGACGGCGATAACGGCCTCGGTCACCTGGCCATGAACCAGGCTTGTGAGCTGGCCATCGAGAAAGCTCGCAGCGCAGGAATTGGCTGGGTTGGTGTGCGACGCGGCAATCACGCAGGACCACTGGCACTGTATGTACGCCCGCAAGCCAACGCCGGCATGATCGGCATGGCAGCAGCAGTGGGCAGTGCCAATCACGTCCCCCCTTTTGGAGGAACAGACCTGCTATTGGGTACTAATCCAGTCGCTATCTCAGCACCCAACGGCAGCGATGACCCATTCGTACTGGACATGGCCAGCACCGTGGCTGCCATGGGCAAGATCAAGACGCTGGCACAGCGCGGCGAAGCCATGCCAGAAGGCTGGATGGTGGGACGTGATGGAGAACCGCTGACTGATCCGAACCGCAAGTCAGAAGGCTTTCTGCTACCCATCGGAGGCCCCAAGGGTTTCGGCTTATCGGTTGCCATCGGTCTGCTGGCAGGCGTTGCTAACGGGGCAGCTTTTGGCTCGAATGTCGTGGACTTCACCGCTGATACCAGCAGTGAAACGAACACGGGACAATTCGTCATGGCGCTTGACCCTGCAGCTTTTGGCATGGGAGAAGACTTTGCACAAACAGCCGCACAGGCCTTCGATGAGATGCGCGCCTCCCCGCCTCTGCCCGGACATGCGCCGGTACGCTTACCGGGTGATGGCAAGCATGAAGTGGCCGAGCAACGTCGTCGCAATGGATTGTTACTCGGTCCAGCCTTGCATCAGGATTTACTGGCACTGGCAGAACTGCATGGGTTTGATGCAACCCTGGAACCTGGCATATGAAGAAACAATCGCACTGCAGACGAGATGACTCTACTTACATTCGAACCGACTGAGCTGACAAGGTCACATTGAGCTGGAAGCTGCCCTCATTTACCAACCACTTGCGCAATGTATAGGTACGGACACCTGCTGCATGCATGGGGTCTGCATCAGCGATGGCACGGGCGGCCTGCATCGATTCGGCCCGGTAGATGATCAGACCGTTGCCTTGCATCTGCTCACCCGTGTCGTCCGAAAGCGGTCCAGCGAAGACCAGCGCGCCACTGCGCTCCTGCTCCAGCTGATATTGAAGATGTGCAGGCAAGGTGTCTGCCAATTGTTCCGGCTTCACCGCCGTTGTCTCGACAACATAGAGCTCCAGAGCAAGTGATCCACGCTCTTGTGCTGCCTTTTTATAGTCATTCCACGCTGGCATTTTTTTCTCCTTTAATATCGATTTTTATTGACAATAACACATATTATCGTTATTAATGAATGTATTTCGTCAGTCTTGTTTTCACACGCACCCAATCGAGGAGCCGATGTCTAGCCCTAACGAACACAACAACCATTCGACCCCTGAATCTGCTCAAGCAAGCGTGCGCGCGTTGCGGACACGGATGCCACAGGTGGACCCGGTGGCGATTGATGTCATTCTGCGAGCCGCACGATCACACTACGCCTGGACCGATCGGCAGGTCTCCGATGACACACTGCGGGAGCTGTATGACATCACTGCAGCAGGCCCTACCAGCATGAACACCTGCCCGGCGCGCTTTGTTTTTGTCAAGTCGGAAGAGGCTCGAACACGTCTGGCCAAGTCGTTGAAGGACAAGAACATCGACAAGATGATGAGCGCACCCGTCGCCGTCATCATTGCCTTCGATCTGGACTTCTGGAAAGAGCTGCCCTTTCTCTTCCCACACGAGGATCGACGTGGATTCTTCAAAGGCAAGGAGCAGCACTGTTATGACACAGCCTTTCGCAACTCATCCTTGCAGGCCGCCTATTTCATGATCGCAGCGCGTTCACTGGGACTGGATGTGGGCGCCATGTCCGGATTCTCCAACCAGATTGTCGACGAAGAGTTCTTTGCAGACACATCCCTGCGATCCAACTTCCTGTGCAATCTCGGCTATGCCGATGAAAGCGCAATCTTCCAGCGTCTGCCTCGATTCTCATTCGAACAAGCCTGCTCGTTTGTCTAGTTTGTTCAAGCAGTCGCCTTTATCCGATTAACTCAGCCAGGAGATTGACCTCATGAAAATGCATACGATTGTTGGCACCGTTGGTGTTGCTCTATCCACTTGCCTTATGCAGCCCTTGATGGCGGCAGAGACTATCCAGGCCGTTGTCATCGACGGCTATCCTGCAAAAGCCATGTGGGTCCAGGAATTAAGCAATTTCTTCATTCCTGAAGTGGACAAACGTCTGGCCGAAACAGGCAATTATGAAATGAATTGGCAGGAAAGTTATGGAGGCACGATCGTCAAACCCAAAGGTGTATTGGAAGGCATAGAGCTGGGCCTGGGCGATATCGGCATTGTCACCACGATCTTTCATTCATCCAAATTGACAAGTCAGGCCCTGGCAGCGGTAACACCTTTCATCACAACCGACGCCAGAGTTGTAGCCAAGGCCATCGATGAGATCGCAGTAGAATTCCCAACAATGCAAGAGGAGTTCGCTGAACAGAACCAGATACTCCTGGCTACCGGTGTGGTTCTGGATACCTATCAGCTGTTTGGCAAAGAGGCTATCAGCGCGCTTGCAGACATGGAAGGTGACAAGATTGCTGGTGCCGGCATGAATCTGCGTTATCTGGAAGGCCTTTCAGGCACTGCCGGTGTTCGAGGTGGACTGACTGATTTCTACAGCATGTTGCAAACAGGCCTTGCCGATCAGGCAATGCTCTGGCCGGAAGCGGCAAGTACCTTCAAGATTGCCGAGGTCGCCCCTTTCATGCTTAAAGCAGACATGGGTGCAGTCAATTCCAAGACCCTGACTGTTAACGCCGACTACTGGGAAAAGCTGCCCGAAGAGGTCAAAGTCGTTCTCAAGGAAGTCGCTGTCGCCTACCGTGATCATGTAGCGAATATTGCCATGGATCGTGCAGCCAGCAGCATTGAAGAATTCGTAGCAGCCGGTGGAACCGTCGTTGATATGGATCCTGCACAACGCAAAGCCTGGGCCGATGCCATGCCCAACATTGCTGTTGAATGGGCCGAAGAGCTGGATGCCAAGGGCAAGCCTGGTTCAGACATGCTCAAAGCCTATATGGACAAGCTGGAAGCGGCAGGCTTCACCCCGGTTCGTGACTGGGCTTCTGAGCTTTGATCGCCCTCTGTAACTGATCATTTTTCATAAAAGATAACGGAGGATATATGAGTGATATTTTTGCATCTTCATGGCGCTTTATCACGCTCGTTGCCGAACGTATATCCATGGGTGCCAATGTCGTTGGCACCCTGACCGTTCTGGCACTGGTAATGGTTGTGAACTACGACGTCATTGCACGAGGCTTCTTCGGTGCACCCTTCATGGGTGCAGTCGAGGTGGTTCAGTTCACACTGGTATTCATTGTTTTTCTGCAACTTCCCGATGTCGTTCGGGTTGGCCGCCTCACTCGTTCAGATGGGTTTCTGGCAATTCTTGCAACGGTAAAACCTACTCTGGCACTTTGGCTACAAAGAGCAGTGGATGCACTGGCGGCTGTCTTCATGATGTTAGTGGCCTATGCCCTCTGGCCCGAGTTCATGAAGATGTGGGAATCAGATGACTATTTTGGTGTTCCCGGTGTTTTTACTGCTCCATGGTGGCCTATCAAACTTGTCATTCTGGCCAGTGGCGCTCTTTGCGCTCTGTTGTTCATCATCAAGATCGTAAACGCCAAACCTGACGTTGCCCAGAACAAGGGTGATGTAAACGAAGACTCAGCGAGCTGATTGGTATGTCCCCCTTTGAACTCGGTACGGCGTCCGTTATCGCCATCGTCTTTCTTATCTACCTCGGTGTCTATATTCCTGTCGCACTGGGCATGGTGTCTTTCGTATCCATCTGGTTTATGCGAGACAACTTTGACCTGGCTGTCAATCTATTGAAGATTGCGCTGAGCGATAGCGTCATGGAGTACACCTTCGCCACCGTGCCACTTTTCACCTTCATGGGGCTGATCGTCTCCAAGGCGGGTATGGGGCGCGATATCTACGAAGTCATGAACGCCATATTCAGCAAGATCACGGGTGGCATCGGCATGGCAACCGTCGGTGCCAATGCAATCTTTGCCGCCGTCACCGGTTCATCAATCGCCTCCGCCTCTGTCTTCTCAACAGTGGCGGTGCCACAGATGCTGAAATATGACTACAATCCACGATTTGCTGTTGGTGTCGTAGCAGGCTCGTCTGTATTGGGCATGATCATCCCACCCTCGGCCATGCTCATCATCTACTCGCTGGTTGCAGAGCAATCGGTCGGTGACATGTTTCTTGCCGGCGTGGTGCCTGGTGTATTGCTGGCCATTGCCTACCTGGTTACCATCTGGGCAGCTGGGCGATTTGCACCCGATTTTGTCGGTGGACGCCATATCGATGATACCGAGACTCTGACCTCATCAGAGATCTTTACCCGCACAGCGCCTCTTTTAAGCCTTGTCCTACTGGTTCTGGGTGGTATTTACACCGGTTGGCTGACTCCTGTGGAAGCCGGAGCCGCAGGCGCACTCTTCGGACTGCTCATCGCCCTGATTCAACGACGCATGACGCTCACCAGTTTCAAGGATGCCTTGCTGGAAACCGGACACATCACCGCCTCCATTCTCTTTCTGATTACCGCCGCATCCATCTACAGCCGCATGCTTGGCCTGGCAGGACTGCCCAATGAGCTGGCCGCCTGGATTGCTGCCAATCAATTCTCCTTTGCCGTTGTCATGGTGATCTACGTTGGCATGATGCTGTTTCTGGGCACCTTGCTGGATACCGCCTCCATCATCCTGATTGTCGTCCCTCTTTTCCTGCCACTGATCGAAGCACTGGGCCTGAGTCCGGTCTGGTTCGGCATCGTGACTGTGGTGGGAGCAGAAATCGGACTGCTGACACCGCCATTGGGCATCAGCTGCTTTGTGATAAAGGCAACACTCAATGACGATCGAATCACCTTGAAAGATGTCTTCCTCGGAGCATTACCGTTCGCGTTCGTAATGCTACTGATGTTGATTGTCCTGATCAGTTTTCCAGAAATCAGTCTTGTACTGCTAAACCATTAAAGGCACTCGTATGCAAAACGTTACCGAAGACAACATCACTGATACTTTTCTCAACTACTTTGGCAAAGACACTGATCCACGAGTTCTGGAGATCATGAGCAGCCTTGCCAGACACCTGCATGACTTTGCCAGGGAGACCCGAATCACCCACGCCGAATGGCAGCAGGGCCTGGAATTCTTGAGGGCCACGGGCAGAATCACGACCCCCAAGCGCGACGAGTTCGTTCTACTCTCCGATGTGCTTGGCCTTTCCTCACTGGTCGACATGATGCACTCCCCCGCGGTGGGCACCAGCTCCAGCGTGCTAGGGCCCTTTCATGTATCAAACCCACCGGCTCATGATCTGGGCAGTGATTTGCGTGGTGAATTCGATGGCGAAGTGGTTCTGGTCAAAGGCCGCATCCTGGATGTCGATAACAAGCCAGTCAGTGGTGCCACGATCGATATCTGGCAGACCGCACCCAATGGCATGTATTCATCGCAGGATCCGGATCAGGATGATTTAAATTTCCATGCAAAATTCACTACCGATAAAGACGGTAACTACAGCTTCACAACCGTCAAGCCAGTTCCCTACACAGTACCCACCGACGGACCTGTCGGAGACATACTCAAGGCCACCGGTCGTCATCCCTGGAGACCTTCGCACTTGCATTACATTGTTGAGGCAGAAGGCTTCCGCTCTCTGGTTACCGAAGTGTTCCCATCCGATGACGAATACCTGAATCACGACACTGTCTTCGGAGTCCGGGATGACCTGATCATGCATTACCTGCCACAGCCAGCAGGCTCGTTTCCTGAAGCGGGATTCGAACTGAGTGGCTCCGTCAAGGAGCCGTGGCTGTTGGTGGAATTCGATATCGTATTGGTTGCAGCCTCCAGCATATAGGCAGAGTGTTAGCCTGAATATTTCACCAAGAGTTGGCGGAGCACCTGTAAAATTGTAGGCCGATCAAAGCTTTACAATCAAAAACAGGAGCGCCCCGCCAGTGTCAAATTGTACCCTCAAACGCAAGCTGAAAAAACGTAGCATCCAACTGGATTTCAGCGGTGGAGATGTCAGTGGCATTGGAGGGGTTGAACTGCTGCGGGCAGCCGATGATCGCCTCGGACTGTGCAAGGCGGCTTCCAGGCTTATGCACGACCCTCGCGATCAGAGTGGCGTGACACACCAGTGGGATGCGCTTGTGCGTCAACGTATTTTCGCTATAGCGGCAGGCTTTGCCGATTTGAATGACCATCAACAGTTGCGTCATGACGCCGCTTTGCAAAGTGCGGTCGGAGTGCTTGAGCCCATGGGTAGCGCTCCCACACTCTGCCGAATGGAAGCTGCTATCGCTCAGCATTCAACGGTACAAGCGAGAAAAACGGTGTTTGAGATGCATCGATTGATTCTGGAGCGATTCATCGCCTCGTTTGATGAGCCTCCCAAGTCTTTGATTCTCGACTTTGATGGCACTGATGATCGTGTTCACGGTGAACAGCAAGGTCGGGCATACAACACACACTACGATGGCTATGGCTTTCTGCCGCTCTACGTGTACTGTGGAGAGAAGCTGTTGGTCAGTTACCTACGCCCCATCAATCGCCCTGACGCCACTCATTCGGCAGCGGTGCTGTCGCTGCTGGTTAAAGGCATTCGAGCCCATTGGCCGCAGGTGAACATCGTTTTTCGTGGCGATGGGGGCTTTTACCGGCCGCTATTGCTGAGCTGGTGTGAGCGTCATGATGTTCGCTATATTGTGGGTTATACAACCAACAAGGTGCTGATGAGCGAGTGTCAGGTCAGCCGGGAGACACTGAGCAGTTGCTGGCTGTGGTTCGAGCACAAGGATGTGGATATTCCTGCACTCAAGGTATTCAAGGATATTGACTACCAGGCGGGTAGCTGGGTTCGCCCCCGCCGAGTCATTGCCAAAATGGAATACAACGAGATAGGACCCAATCAACGCTTTATCGTCACGGATCTGGTTGGCGAAGCTGAACAGCTCTATAGCGAGGTCTATTGCGAACGTGGGACCATGGAAAATCGGCACAAAGAGCTGCAGATGGGTCTATTTGCTGACCGTACAAGTTGCACAGCTTGGTGGAGCAACCAGCTGCGCGTGATGTTCTCCTCACTGGGGTATGTGTTATGGCAGACGGTGCGAGAGAAAGGATTGGCAGGAACCTCACTGGCCAGGGCCCAGGTATGGACGTTGCGCCAGCGCCTGGTCCATATCGGTGCCGTGGTGATCAGAAACACGCGACGGATTGTGATAAAGCTGAGTAGCGCGGCGTTAGAAAAAGAGAATTTTCTGATTGCGTTGCAACGTCTAGAAGCAGCGTAGCCATTGGCTATGAAATCTCTGGCCAGCCGAGATGGGGGAAAGGGGGCCTGTACCCGAAACTCAAAAAAATAGTCACTTTTGGTGCTATCGGCACTGATTTATGCTCAACAAGGTGACGTAGTTGCATTACTTGAGGCCGATGAAATATTCAGGTTAGTCTCTTTCAATGACCCAGAAAATCAGTGAAACTGTCAGCCTTAGAGCGTTGGAGGTGCTTGACGAGCTTGCTCGAACAGGCTCGATGCAGGAAGCGGCAAGCAAGCTGAACATGTCGGCACCTGCCACGTCGCAGCAACGCTTCATTACGCTGATACTGGACTGCACACATGCGCCAGCACAACCCGGTGACAGCATGATTGCCAATGAGTGGTCGGTACCGTCACCTCAGCCGGTTGGGGCTATCGAGTAGGCAAGAATATAGCCATGGGCTTTGTTGATGCAGCATTCACCGAGCTGGGTTGCAAGCTGCAAGTTGCAAAAAGAATCAGTGCAGTCCCTGGCTTGGCATGCGGTCACAGATTCTGGGTGGTTATGAAGTTCGGCTTTGCATTGGACAAATCGTCGACGGCTTCGTTAAACTGTACGTACACATTCAAGTATGGTGGTCGCCGCGTTTTGCAAGCACTAAACATTCAAGGATTGTTCAACGTCTCTCCATTCCCGATCGCCAAGCCTGGCAGCTGATGACCAGAATGGGCGCTTCATGAAAAGAAAACCACCCTGGAACGAGGCAGTGCGGCTTGCTGCTCTCGAACGTTACGGTATCCTCGACATGCCCTCTGATGCAGTTTTGAACAGCATTGTTCAAGCTGCAGCAAATCTGTGTGAAACACCCATTGCTCTGATAAGCCTCGTTGACTCTTCCTACTTGTGGCTCAAGCCCTGTGTGGGCATGCCAGAGATAAAGGCACCTCGCGATTATTCCTTTTGTAACAATGCTATCCAGGAGCCAGAAAAACTCTTGGAAGTTGAAGATGCCAGCAAGGATGAGCGCTTCAAGAACAATTACTTGGTGACGGGCGAACCAAATATTCGGTTCTATGCGGGCAAACCATTAGTAACACCCGATGGTATTGCTTTGGGTACCTTGTGTGTCATCGATTATAAACCCCGACGGTTATCTACCACACAACGAGATGGCCTCGATCAATTGTCCAATGCAGTTATGGAACTGTTTCACGAGCGACTTGAATCCAGAATAACGGCGATTGATCATATTGTCGAACAAGCTATTCAAGACGGCGTGATGATCACCGATGCCAATCAACCCGGCAATCCGATAACTTATGTAAACCAGGCTTTTGAACTCCTGACTGGTTATTCCAAAGCGGAAGTGCTGGGTAAGAACCCTCGATTTTTACAGGGGCCAGATACAGACCCCGACAAGCGATCACAACTGTGCAACGCGATCGCAGAACACAAATCCTGTACTGTCACCCTAAAAAACTACCGCAAGGATGGTGTTGGATTCTGGAACCAGCTGACCGTATCGCCAGTGATGGATTCATCTGGCAAGCTCATCAGTTTTGTTGGGATTCAACGCAATGCAGACGATCGGCTGCTCGCCGAGGACCGATCACTTCGATTATCAAAAACCAGGCAACAGCGGGAACAGGCACGCGCAAGCCGTAATCGACTGGCGCAGATTGTAGAAGATTCTACCAACGAGATTTATGTGCTGGATGCAGATAGCTTTCAGATCATGAATGCCAATCGCAGCGCACGCAATAACCTGGGCTACAGCTTTGACGAATCCCAACAGCTCATGCCGTGGGATTATGTTGAAGGGCTGACTCAGGAAAACATGAACGGGCTGATCGCCCCTCTGAGGGCCGGTGTGCTTGATACCCAAGTATTTGAAACGGTCCACCGCCGCAAAGATGGAAGCACCTATCCGGTTTCTACCCACCTGCAATATATGGCTGCACAGGATCCACCTGTTTACACAGCCATCGTTCAAGATATCACCGAGCGCCAGCGCCAGGAGGAAAGTGTTCGGCTGCGTGAGCGTGCGATCGAGGCGTTGGATGTCGGTGTCACCATCCTTGATGCGACCAAGGAGAATAATCCACTGGTTTATGTGAACCAGACACTATGCAGGATGACTGGTTATTCGGCCGATGAATTGATCGGGCAAGGTGCTGGCATATTTCAGAGAAATAACCGCCAGCAGATTCCCCATCTTGAAGTCAAGGCAGCACAGGCTAAAGGTGAGTCAGTACAAGTGTTGTTCAATAGCGTACGCAAGAATGGATCGCGCTTCATGAACGAGCTGTCACTTTCACCGGTTCATAATGCCAAGGGAAAACTGACTCACTACATCGGTATAAACCGAGATGTGACTGAGAAACTCGAGACTGAAGAACGATCGCAGCGGTCACGAAAAATTGAAGCAGTCGGTCAGCTTGCAGGTGGTATCGCACACGATTTCAACAACCTTCTGAGGTCATTACCGGAAATCTGGAATTCTTGACGATGGATATCACGAATGAGATTCATCGTGATTATCTCAACAAGGCTGACACTGCTGCTCAAATGGGGGCACGTCTGACTCGCAGGCTGCTTGGTTTCGCCAGGCAAAGACAGCTGAAACCGACGGTGCTGAACGCCAACAAACATGTTCTCGCTGCCATAGAATTGTTGCGCTCAACCATTGGTCAACACATTACTTTGTCCTCGGACCTAGCCGACGATCTATGGAGCATTCTTTCTGACTCCAGTGAAATCGAGAATACCGTAGTCAACCTTGTCATCAATGCACGCGACGCCATGCCCAGAGGCGGAACAGTCACTATTGAAACAAGGAACGTAAGCTTTACAGGACTTGAAGCTGAAAATTCCTTTGGAATACTCCCGGGGAACTACATACGATTGTCAGTTTCTGATACCGGAATCGGTATGAACGAAGTGGTAAAAGCCCATGTTTTTGAGCCTTTTTTTACTACCAAGAAAGCCAATTCGGGTCTTGGACTAGCCTCTATTCATGGGTTCGCACGGCAGTCAGGTGGCGATGTGCATATTCATTCAGATACCGATCATGGAGCTGTAATCAGTGTCTTTTTGCCTAGCGACTGTGAAACTGTCGCCTGAACGACTGACGTTGAACTTGAGATGACTCAACCCACTAAAAGGGTCAGCCGAGTTCTAGTGGTTGAGGATAACCGCATGGTCCGGGATCTCACGGTTGAACGCTTGCACGCGCTGGGTTATGACACCGTGCAGGCGAATGATGGACCATCAGCCATACAAATATTCAAGAATGACGCTGCTTTTGATCTGCTCCTGACCGATATCGTCATGGAGGGCGGTCTGTCTGGATTCGAGGTAGCTCAATGGGTTCAGAATCATGCGCCTCAGTGCCATATCCTTTTGACGTCAGGTTTCAGTGAACAGATGGCCGAAGCCAGCAACTTTGATATCGGCGAACTACGTGTACTTCAAAAACCCTACAGCCTTGCTGAGTTGCAGCAGAGAATCAACGACGTTTTTGAAACAATCGATTGATACCAGATCGTCAACGCACAGGCAGTCAGGGATACTGGCAGACAAAATCGATCCGGATCTGTGATCGAATGGGTAGAGCAGATCGTAGTAACAAACATGCAAACCGCAGCCCTCATCTTTCCCCACCAGTTGTTTGATCAACACCCGGCCATACGTGACGACCTCGAAAAGGTCTATCTGGTTGAAGAATCACTGTTCTTCGGTGATGATCGTTACCCACTCACCTTCCACCGCCAGAAACTTGCCTATCACCTGGCGACACTCGATGCCTATGAAAAGCGGCTGAAGCAACAACACCCGGTCGAACGAATTGCCTATACCGGCAAGTCCTCACTGCTAGACACGCTGATGGTGCGTCTTGCAGAAAACGGATGTGATTGCCTGCGAGTAGTCGATGTTCACGATTTCGAACTGAACAAGCGCTTGCACCGATCCTGTGCAAAATCACAGATCGAGCTGGTGATTCTGCCGACTCCCGCCTTTCTCAACACACCCGAAGAGAACCAGGATTTTCGTAGCGGGCGCAAACGATGGTTCATGGCAGACTTTTACCAGTGGCAAAGACGCAGATTCGATGTACTGATGGAAGATGGCAAGCCTGCCGGTGGGCAATGGAGCTTCGATGAAGACAATCGCAAGAAAATGCCCACCGCAGAAATAAAATTGATTCAACCGCTACCAGTCAAACAGAGAACAGCCCGAATCAGACGCGCCTGCGACCAGGCCGACAAACTCATTCCCGATGCCCGTGGTCATCTGCATGACTGGCTGTATCCCACGACGCACGAAGAGGCCGCCGATTGGCTTGATCGATTCTGTGCAGAGCGCTTTGCCAAATTTGGCCCCTTTGAAGATGCCATGGTTCATGGACAGAGTTTTTTGCATCATTCGGTTCTCACTCCCATGCTCAACACCGGACTGCTGACACCACAGCAAGTTCTGGATACGGCGCTGGCGGCACAGAAGGAATACAAGATCCCGCTGAACAGCGTGGAGGGTTTTATCAGGCAATTGATCGGCTGGCGCGAATTCATGCGCGCCACCTACGATGATCTGGGTGTTCGCATGCGCACCACAAATCACTGGCAACATCACAATCCTCTACCCGATGGTTTCTACACGGCAGAAACGGGTATCGCACCGATTGACGACTGTATCGGGCGAGTTCTGGAGACCGGTTATTGTCATCACATTGAACGACTCATGCTACTCGGCGGTTTTCTTTTTCTGTGTGAGGTGGATCCGGATGAAATCTACCGTTGGTTCATGGAAATGTTCATTGATGCCTATGACTGGGTCATGGTACCCAACGTCTATGCCATGAGCCAGAATGCTGATGGTGGCTTGATCACCACCAAGCCCTATTTTTCCGGCTCAAACTACGTGTTGAAGATGAGTAATTATCAGCGTGGTGACTGGTGCGATATCTGGGATGGCCTCTACTGGCGGTGGATCTGGAAACAGCGCAAGGCATTGAGTGGCAATCCACGCTGGGCGATGATGTGCCGTGCCGCAGAAAAGATGGACGCTGAGAAACGACAGAATCACCTGAATTGCGCAGAAGCGTATCTCGAATCGATGTAAGCCGGTCTGCCTTGCCGGACAGGCACAAATGACACAGACACAATGGCAATAGAGGCATGTTGGATGACTGCCTGAGTGACAACGCACTTTTCATCAGTGGTACAAGAAGCCCATACAGTCAGCGTGGTTCCTGTGAGTACACTCGCAGGTGCTGTAAACCACACTGGAGTAAACCATGTCCCACAAATATACCGGCGGATGCGATCACATCCATACACATTCCGACAACGACCCTATCGATAATCACACCTGCCATTGCTCAGTTTGCAAAAACGTTACAGGCCAGGACAGCACCCATGTTGTATTTTTCAACCATGGCGATGTAGTGGTTGATCACCCCGAGAATCTGAAGCGCCAGCCATTCAACGCTAACAACCCTGATGGGCCACTGGAATTATGTACCTGTGGAAGCTGTGGCACACCCATCATGCTGGATGACAAGGAAAGCCGTATTCGCGTCATCGTGCCGAACCTGATGGGATACACATCAGAGAATCTGGCTGCCTCCTATCATGCATTCTATGATCCGGCGACAGGTGAACCCCGGCCCGATGACGGTCGTCCGGTGCATGAAGGACTACGACCTGACTTTGTGTGGCCAGCCTCTGCCTGAGGCAGCACTCTGACTCAGCTTGAACAGGCTCATGTCCGGTTACGGGCATGGGCCTTTGTTTCGTTTCACGATCCCTTACGCCAGTAATCGGATTCTACCGACTCGAATGTTGGATCGTCCCACTTGCCCGTCAAGCTGTAATCCATCAGGCCAAGCCTGTCAAAATCAATGCCGATAGCCTTGAGAAAACCGGTTGCCACCAGTGCCCCAACCCCGCCAGTGGCACCTGCCGAGATGAGACCAATAAGCGGTAGAGCTGCACTGATGCGAGGTAGAACGGTAATGCGCTGATCAAATTCCTGATTGATGATATCCGACTGTCCAGAGATATCCACTACACCTATCGGACCGGTGAGCTGTACCAATGCAGCATTGGCCACGCCCTTGTCGATAGCGATATCGCCGGTGATTCGCTCAAATGCAAGCCCGTCAGCCGTGACATCCTTGAAGTCCAGTTCCAGACGTCGAGGCAGTGCCTGGAGCGCGAACAGACCTACCATTTTCCCTCCGCCAGGCTCTAAAGGAATAATGCTGCCTCGTTCGATCAACATTTTTATGCTGCCACTGAGCTCCACCAATTCGGGACTATACAAGGGCCCCGGCCATGACAAATAGACCTCAATGTCACCTTCTCCATCCGAAATCTTGTCGTCCATACCAATATACGTCAGCCCTTCGCCGAAGTCGTCAGCCTGCAACACCATGTTGAGCTGAGAAATCTGTTCACCGGCAAGCTTCGGATTAACGTTCTGAGGATCTTTCACGCGCCAGTAACCCTGCCCCACCAGACGCATGGTCTGATAGGCAAAACCGAGCGTTGTGATATTCAAACCGCTCACATCAGGCTGCGCTCTGATGACAAGATCACGCAAGGTATAGCCATCATGTGTCAGCCTGCTGATTTTCGCATCAACGGGCGGCAGACGACGAGGATCAAGCTCCTCGGTTCGATCAATGACTGTCTCCTCGCTCACTCTGGACATCAGCGCCGTGATCAGCGAGCTGTCCAGATGCTCGATCTCAGCCTTCATTTCTATTTCTTTTGTCCAGTGCTCCCTTGGGTACTGCACAAGACCACTGACCGATGGATTATCGATCTGCGCATTGACATAGGTTTCATCAGAACTTACTCGCAAGGTAGCAGGGCCCAGTAATCGCTCACCTACCTGCAGAGACTCTATATCCAGTTCGCCCAGCATCGGCATGATGATTGATGGCCCATCTTCACCCTCAGGTATTGATTCAATGAACGTGGATAGGGTATCAACCCAGGCATCCATGGCAACAGTTCTGGCGCTTCCCTGCAGGCGAATACCTGGTTCCCGCTGATCAATCCATGCTTCTGGCAACGAACCTTCGCCAATATGAATCAGCAAGGATTCCAGTTCCTCGGCCGTGGTCAGCGCGTTGACATGCAGCTGGTTGTCGTAGTGAACATCCCAGACCTGCGACTCGCCACCGTCTATGAAGGCGGTACTCAATTTAAAATCGACAGCCTTGCCGCTGCTCTTGTGAAACGGCACCGGCAACAACAACTCGGTGCCTACCAGGTCACTTTGTAATTCCATTGTGACACCTTCCTGTGCAAGACGATCAGCTGAATGCGGTGCACTCAGTTCGATGTCCCATGAAGACGCCCCTCGCAGGAACTGATCCAGCGAGCTACCATAGTGTGCCAGCGCCTCGTTGCCTTGCAGAGCTCCGGTAATACCAATACGCGTCGTCGCATCAATTCCCTGGCCCTCGGTTCTTGCCCTCACGATCACGGCACGATCCAGTGCCCGAGCACGAAGACCATTGATAGTAATGTTGCCTTCATGATCAAACTTGACAGCGCCATTGACCTTCTTCAGGCTCATATCAGCGAGGCCAAGATTGATTGTATTGTCTCGAAAGAAAACAGAGCCGTCGAGCGTCAGAGGCAAGGCCTCCGGATTGCTGACGTCTATCGGCTCATCACTCTGATGCAGCGGCACTGACAACGCCAGGTCCATATCGGCCTTGCCGGTACCGGAGACCTCTGTGAATACGGGCTCAAGAATACTTTGCAGTGGTCCGGTATTACCAAATTCAATGATGTCCTGCAAATTGCCTCGCCCCGTGGTCTCTATCTGCAATACAGGCTTCAGCAGATTGTTGATTCGCACGGCAGATTGCGTGATGTCGAATTTGCCCAATCGCGACATTTGCGCACTGGCGGTCAGCTGAAGACTATCCAGATCCAGCTTGCCATTCAAATTCGCGACTTCCGGCCAGTCCGGCAAGAACGATAGACGCCCCTCACTCAGATCCACACTTGAATGAAATACCCCTTCACTTTCATTAAAGGGAAATTCAGAGATATTGCCAAAAAACAGAAGTGAGCCGTTTTTCGCAGCCCCGCCCAGAATCGAGGTATCGAACCACGCAGACAGACTTTCTCCCAGTTTTCGACGTGGCAACCATTGCTTGATTGCGTTGATGTCTGTCGCAGAATATTGACTCTGAGCATCCAGATGCGGTGACTGACCAGGCACCAGAGTGGCTTTAAGGCGAGTAGATGTCTCGATACCATCGTCCAATAATCCGATATCAGCCTCCAGCAGTACATGCTGACTGTTGCGTGCATCGAAAGTCACAGCCGCATCAAGCGTGTCCAGCTCGACAGAGTCATCGAAAAAGCCGGGCCACGACAAACTCATGGTATCGCCAGTCAAGCTCAACTCGCCCTCCAGCTCAACGATATCCATACGTCCGTTGATAGAGCTGAATCCCGGAAAATCACCGACCGGAGCTATCGTCAGCTGATCGATATCCGCATGCGCACTCAGATTGGGAACACCGCCCTGTTGAGTGATATTGAAATCCAGATCCCGCAACCAGCCACTGGGCTGTGCTTGTTTCAGCACGCCCTCACTCTCAGGATTCAGACGCGACAATATACTGGCTGGCAGTCCAGTGAGTGCCTTCAGAGATAGCTGCGCATCACGAGCATCCAGCTCCCAGTCCAGCGAGCTGTCCGGATCCTTGCGCTGCCAGGAGAGCGACAGTTCATCGATGCGCGATTCACCATCATCAGCATTCAGAGTCAAATCGCCAGCGTTGAGTATCGTCTTGTCTTCCTGCACCGACAAACCAAGCATGGCACTCATGCCCTGCAGTAGAACATCGCCGCTATCGGTGTCCGTTATCGCACCGGTGCTTATCGGTCCATTCGCCGACACCAGCCGTCCGTCCTCCCATTGTCCCCACATTTCCAGCGACACCGCGGTATCCAGATGAGCCACCGCGTTACGCTTGAGATTCAGTAGCTGTGCCAGGCCCGGTATTTCAGACAGTGTCTTGACCTGGAGTTGATTGGCTCGCAGATACAACTTTCCATCGGACTGCGCAATGTCGTCGGCATCCCCAATCAGATCAATACCCGCCTCCAGTGAACCTCCCAACTCGCCAGGCAACTTCAGCTCTATGCGCAGCTGGTGTATATCGCCGACGTTTTCGGCCCGGATATTCAAATCCTCTACGACCAGCGTTCGCCCGGCACGGGTGTCAATCAAGGTCAACTGGGTATCCAGCAAGCCGACTTTTCTGGCGTTGAGTAGCCAGGCAAGCACGTCGACACCCGGCCCCACTTTCTGGGAAGAGTCAGCAGTCGCAACACCACCTGTGCGAACCGATTCCATCCCATGCAGGCGAAACTGGCCATCGGCATCGGCTTCAATGGCAAGACTGGCTCCCATCAACGTCAGCTCGTTGATGATCGGCACACCACGCAGCAGAGATTTGGCCAGATTCATGTCGATCAGCAGATCGTTCAGGGTCACCTTGCGATCGGGTGTTTCAAGCACGGCGACATTCTTTGCATGCAACAAAGGGCCAGCGCCTTCCCAGCTGAAAGAGAGCTCGCCGATATCGACCGGACTCTTCAGGTAGTCGCTGACGCCAGCTTCGATGGTTCCCTTGTAGTTGGCCACCATCGGCAAACCGAGTCGTGCGACCGCGGTGAACAGCGCCAACAGGATCACCATCACGCCCACAATGAACAGGCATACCCGAAAAGTATGACGCGCCGCGTGAATGATCATGATTGAGTGCTACCCGTCAACATGAGTGTGAAAGGCTCTGGCTACTGTAGGACGACGTCGTAATGTTCACGAGTGTAATATTGTTCTGCCTGCAGTCGAATCGGGACTCCTGCGAAATCCTGAAGCTCTGCCAGATCGTCCGAGCGCTCTTCCGTAAACCATTCCACGATCTCACTGGATGCCAGGACAGTTACCGAAACGATATCGAACTGCCTGACTTGACGAATAATCTCTCTCGCAATTTCAAATCCCACTGTCTCCAGTGTTTTCTGCATACCGCGACCATCACAAACCGAACATTCCGAGCACAACACCTGCTCTAGTGACTCGCGTGTACGCTTGCGAGTCATTTCAACCAGGCCCAAAGGCGACACCTCGTTGACCTGGGTGCGAGCGTGGTCGCGTTCCAGGGCTTTTTCCAACGCCCTGAGCACCTGTCGACGGTGCTCCAGAATCGTCATATCGATAAAATCGATAATGATGATGCCACCCAGGTTACGCAAGCGCAGTTGTCTGGCAATAGCCTGTGCTGCTTCAAGGTTAGTCTTGAAGATGGTTTCTTCAAGGTTGTGCTTTCCGACAAAGCCACCGGTGTTGACATCGATCGTCGTCATTGATTCGGTCTGATCAATGACAAGATGACCACCAGATTTGAGTGAAACCCGCTTGTTCAGTGCCTTGTCGATCTCATCTTCAACCCCGTGCAGATCAAAAATGGGTCGCTCACCCGGATAATGTTCCAGGCAAGTCTCTAACTCAGGCACGTATTCGTTGCAAAAAGTCACACATTGCGCATAGGTTTCTCGTGAATCTATCCGGATTCGTTCGATATTTCCGCGATTCAGATCGCGCATCATGCGCTGTACCAGAGGCAAGTCACGAAAGATCACGGCACCTGGCTTGCTGGATTTGCGCCTTTCCTGAACGCCTTTCCAGGCCTTGGCCAGATATTCCATATCGGCCTGTAACGCCTCCGTCTCAGCTCCCTCGGCGGCTGTTCTTACAATGTAACCATTGCTTTTGGATTCTCCGCGCAGCAACTCTATATTGCTGCGCAACCGTTCTCGCTCGGCCTCATTATCGATACGCACTGACACACCGATATTGTCCTCGTAGGGCATCATGACCAGATACCGACTGGGAACAGTCAATTTGCTGGTGACACGCGCCCCCTTGGTTCCCAGCGGATCCTTGGTGACCTGTACCGCCAGTGTCTGGCCTTCATGTAACAGCCTCGCAATGGAAGGCTCTGCCTGATTAGCGTTTGCCGCCTGCACATCCGATACGTGCAGAAAGGCTGCCTTCTCCAGACCGATATCCACAAAGGCCGCCTCCATACCAGGCAACACACGCTTGACGGTACCCTGGAAGATCGTACCCACACGACCGATTTTCTGGGCACGCTCGATCCATATTTCAGTGAGCATGCCGTTCTCAACCGTTGCGACACGCGTCTCCTGAGGGGTCACATTGATCAGCAATTCTTCAGTCATGTTGGGAAGTATCTGTGTGACTCATCCGGAAATAGCTGAGTCCGTTACGCAGGGTAATTCGCTGACAAGCCTGCCTGTGTCAACAGGTGATTCGTTTCGTACAACGGCAATCCCACTACATTACTGTAGCTGCCAGACAGGTAGGCGACAAATTGTGCCCCCAATCCCTGAATTGCATAGCCACCAGCCTTGTCGACCGGTTCGCCGCTCTGCCAATAGGCATTGGCCTGCGCCTTGCTGACAGGACCGAATCGAAGCTGGGTCGCGATGCAGATCTGGTTTTTCTCTGGAGCTGAACCGACACTCTTGAAATCGGCTCGCAACACACAAACACCCGTCAATACCGAGTGCTCACGATCGGCCAGTCGCTGGAGCATGCTCAAGCCATCAGATTTGCACTGTGGCTTGCCAAGAATCTCCCCATCCAAGTCTATGACCGTATCGGCGCCCAACACTACCACGCCATTACCAGAAGCTGGCTTATCCTTTTGGAACCCCAGTTGCAGACACCGTTCTGCCTTCTGACACGCCAGCCGTGTAACCAGTGCAGCGGGAGTCTCACCTTCGAAGGCCTGCTCGTCTATATCGACCGGCATGCAAACCGGATCGAAGCCAAGCTGTCGGAGTAATTGCTGGCGCCGCGGCGAGGCGGATGCAAGAATGAACTGGGTATCGTGGAAAGCGATCATGACTCGACTTCGGCACAGGCGATACCGGGCAGAAACCTTGTTGATCAGGCCCGGTGGTAGGGATGATTATCCAGCAGAGTCTGTGCCCGATACAACTGCTCTGCCAACACGACGCGAACCAGCGGATGAGGAAACGTCAGTGGCGACAGACTCCACATCTGATCAGCCCGCTCGCGGCAGCGTGGATGTAATCCATCCGCGCCCCCAATCAGCACCACCAGAGACTTGCCTAGCTCCTGCCAACGCTCGAGTTGCCCGGCAACCTGCTCTGTAGACCAGGCAGCGCCGCGATTGTCCAGCGCTATCACATGCGCCTTATCCGGAATGGCGGCGAGCAACATATCAGCCTCGCGCGCCATGATCACATCACTGCTGTCACCCTGTGACTGGGCAAATTCACGTACTTCGAATTGCCAGCGCCGAGGCATACGCTTGATGTAATCTGCCGACGCCTGGTTCACCCAGGCTGGCATTTTACGACCGACGGCATAGACGCTTATCTGCACTGGCTCAAATCAGATTGATGCTGGGCTAAACAGACAGAGGCTCTAGTGCGAACCTGCCACATTGGATGAATCAGTGTCCTCATCGTCCGCTGCATGCTGTTGAGTATCAGGACCGACAGACCACAGCTTCTCCAGAGAGTAGAAGTCACGCTTCTCTTCAGTCATGACATGCACAATGACGTCACCCAGATCAACCAGCACCCAATCGCTGGAATCCCCACCTTCGACACCCAGTGGCGGATGGTTAGCTTCCTTGGCGGCCAGACGTACGGTTTCTGCCATTGAACGCACGTGTCTTTGGGACGTACCCGTTACCACGATCATCGCGTCAGCGATGCTTGATTTTCCCACAATATCGATCACGGTCAGATCGATCCCTTTCATGTCTTCGAGGACCTGTACGGACATATCGATGACGGCTTGACTATTCATGCTCAGAACGTTTACTGCTCCCGTCGGTGCTCGTTTGTACCCTGAAAAGGGACCTGGCACTGACTATTGACTTTTGCGATACAAATTATTCCGCCCAATATACTCCAGTACCTGCTCTGGGAGCAAAAAACGCACAGTTTGTTCGTTGGCAATGCGACGTCTGACGTCTGTGGCCGAGATAGCCATCTGCGTTACCTCACACAATTCGATGACTCCCGCGCCCCCGCTTTCGATCTTGTGCCCGCAACGCTCTTGCTGACGCGCCACCAGGCGGGCCGAGAAGTCTGAATGCTCAGCCTCCGGTCGGCCGACGATCACCAGATTAGCCAGATTCAGAATACCCTCCCAGTCATGCCAGGTATCAAACGCTGCGAAGGCGTCCATACCCATGAAAAACAACAGAGTGGCCTCTGGCTGCTCGGCATGGATTTCACACAAGGTGTCGAAGGTGTAACTGGGTTTGTCTCGCAAGGCCTCGCGCGTATCAACTTGCAGCCGCGGTGCATCCTGCAGTGCTATTTTCAGCATGTCGATACGACAATCGGTCGTCGCCGCGGTCGGACCACGATGCACAGGCCGGTGATTGGGCAGCAGATAGAGCTTGGATAGCTGGTATTGCTCTGCCATTTCAACGGCCGGGCGCAAATGGCCGTAATGAACGGGATCGAAGGTACCGCCAAACAGACCGACCCGGGTATGGGCGCCAGAACGGCTACCGTCGACAGCTGATTCGCTAGCCACGAGTCGTGTAGTCCCCGTTAACCACATATTTTTCGGTCGTCAGACCCAGCACCCCGACCGGACCACGGACATGCATGCGGTTGGTGCTGATGCCGATCTCTGCACCCAGACCGTATTCGGCTCCGTCTGCAAAACAGGTCGCGGCATTGACCATGACCGAGGCGGAATCCACCTGTCGGACAAACCGACGGGCGCGCCCGATATCATTGGTCACGATGGCATCGGTATGAGCTGAACCATGACGAGCGATATGCTGCATGGCCGCATCCATGTCGTCAACAACACGAATCGAGAGAATCGGCCCCAGATACTCTGTATCCCAGTCAGCCTCAGTCGCAGCCACCATGCCAGGAACAAGGGCAAGTGTTCGCTCACAGCCCCGTAGCTCGACCTCTTTCGCAGCAAAGGCATCTACCAGCATGGGCAATACCCGCTCTGCCTCATCCCCATGCAGCAACAAGGTTTCCATCGAACCGCAGATGCCGTAACGATAAGTCTTGGCGTTCAACGCCACCTCGACCGCCCGAGCCAGATCGGCACCAGCGTCGATGAAGACATGGCAGATACCGTCCAGATGCTTGATAACCGGCACTCGCGCCTCTTCACTGATGCGTTTGACCAGCCCCTTGCCGCCTCGCGGAATAATGACATCCAGATATTCATCCATTGCCAGCAAAGCCCCAACCGCCGCCCGATCAGTGGTTGCCACCAGTTGCACCGCCGCTTCCGGCAAGCCCGCCTTTTGTAATCCCTGACGCACACACTCGGCAACGGCCTGATTGGAGTTGAACGCCTCCGAGCCCCCACGCAGAATGACCACATTGCCGGATTTGATACACAGGCCAGCTGCATCAGCAGTGACATTGGGGCGAGATTCGTAAATAACACCAATAACACCCAGAGGCACACGCATGCGAGCGATTTCCAGCCCGGACGGACGACGATCAGTTGCCGACAAAGCCCCGATCGGATCCGCCTGTGCAGCGACGCTGCGCAGTCCCTCAGACATGCCGCTGATCCTGGCCGGCGTCAGTTCCAGCCGATCCAGCAAGGCGGCATCGATGCCCTTGACCCTGGCGGCCGCCAGATCCTTGGCATTGGCAGCCAACAGTATTGACGCGGCTGCATCAATGGCATCAGCCATGGCCAGTAACGCCAGATTCTTTTGTCCGGTATCAGCAACCGACAGCACTGCAGCGGCGCCTCTGGCAGCCTTGCCCATGGCGTTTACGTCGGCTAGTACCTGACTCGTCATGTCCTTGTCTTCCAATGTCACCGTTTTTCGCTCCTACTCAACCGCGGCTATGCCACGTACACTTCGACCATCATCAATTTACAGACAACGCCACGACTTCACATGCAACTCGTCGACTCGCATTGCCATCTGAATTTTCCCGACTTCAAGGATCGGATTCCCGACATTCTACAGAACGCGGCTGATAATCAGATCCACCATCTGCTTTGTATCGCCACCAGCTGGGAAAATTGCGAAGAAGTGCTGGAGCTGGCCCGGACCCATGCCCCCATCAGTGCCTCAGTCGGCGTGCACCCGACAACCGAGGGCGGTTATGAGCCTACCGTCGATGAACTGCTGGCGGCCGCTTCACACAAGGAAATTGTCGCTATTGGCGAGACCGGCCTCGACTATTTCCGCAGCACCGGAGATGATCTGACCTGGCAACATGAGCGTTTTCATCGCCATATCGAAGTGGCCCGCCGCACCCAGAAGCCACTCGTGATCCACACTCGTGCCGCCGCCGAGGACACCATGAACACCCTGCGAGAGCACAAGGCCAGCGAGGCCGGTGGCGTGATGCACTGCTTTGCAGAAGACTGGGAAGTTGCCCAACAGGCACTGGACATTGGTTTCTATATCTCGTTCTCCGGCATCGTGACCTTCAAGAGTGCCAAAACGATTCAGGAAGTTGCCCTCAAGGCTCCACTGGACCGAATACTGGTCGAAACCGATGCGCCCTACCTTGCACCGGTGCCGCACCGCGGCAAGACCAACGAGCCGGCTTTCGTGCGTCATACCGCCGAATATGTGGCGCAGCTACGAGGCATTTCTCTGGAGGAACTGGCCGAAGCAACAACCGACAACTTCTTCCGACTGTTTTCAGGCGCAGCCGCATTGACGGGACGTAACGCTTGACATCCTCCCCTCCCTAAAACGAACGAAGGGGATTCCTACAGCGCTCGGTATGGTTTTACCGTTCGCTTCGGTGGGTTCCTGTTTCATTGAGGCTGCTTGTGCTGCGTACTGCTGCAACTCAAGTCTAACGTCCCCTCCGCAGGCATAACACGGCATGTCCTGCCGCTGATAGAAATACTAACACAGCTCTAACGTTCGTTTACATCCCCGCCCTGAAGGACCGGGCTTTTCACTCAATCTGGTAAGTTGCTGCATCTGCCAGCAACCTACCTCCGGACATCGCTCTGCCGATACCCCACAGAGCTTCTTGCAAGCGCCGGAGCGCCGGAGCGCCGGAGCGCCGGAGCGCCGGACCGCTAAAGATCCAGAACTTGCAGAAAGCTTGCAACCCGTTCCACCACTTCTGACTCTTTTTCCCGATGCGGAACATGCCGAGTGTCCGGCATGAGTTCGACCTGTACCGGACCGCCGGCCAACTCGCCCATCAATTGTGGATGTCTTGAGGTTCCGTACTCATCTTCGGCTCCGTGAATAGCCAGTATCGGACATGTCAATTGCGGCAGGACAGGCTCTAGAGTCCAGCAAGCAAATGCAGGACTGAGCCACGTACTTATCCAGGCATCCAGCACCCACTCGGTTTTTTCACCGTGGAATTTTCTCAAGCGATCCAGCTGTTTCTGGTCTTTGAACAATTCGCGAGCCTGCTCGACTCCCAGTACGGTTTTCTCCTCGACAAACATCTGGGCAGACTCGGTGATCAATGCAGCACAGGCCTGGCCATGAGCCAGCGCACAGTGCACCGCCATACCTCCGCCAACGCTATGCCCGAACAGAATAAAGCGATCGATACCCATGTCCTGCACTAGCGCAGCAAAGCCGGTATTTGCCTCGTCTGATACAAAATCCTGCGCCAGCTTGTGCGGGTAGGGGTCCGATTGGCCAAAGCCCAATCGGTCATAGGCAATGACAGTCCGTCCCGTGGCCACGGCCAGTTCGGCAGGAAAACTGCGCCAAAGCTCCACACTACCCAGAGAGTCGTGCATCAGAATAATGGGTATGTCTGATGCAGATGGCGATGATGCCTGCCAGGAGCGGACAAAGAGGCGCCCTTGCAGGCGACCGTCTGCGTCTTCAATCCAGTGGTCCTTTACGGTGACGTCGAGCATCCTGGTACCCTGACCGCTCAGGCGGCATCTTCCTTCTTGGCCACTTTGTGCTCTTCTTCCTTAAGACCCTGCTTCCAGTAGCTGGATATATACAGGTGTGATTTTTCGATCTGTTTGTCGACTCGCAGAAATTGTCGAATTTTCTTCATGGTCTTGAATTCACAGGCAGCCCAGGCAGCCACCTGCCCATCAAACCACTCCAGCTTTTCCAGCGCATGAAATAGTGGCGACTCATCGGAGCCTGCATGCGGGTTGACGACCCAGATAACGTCCATATTCACTGGCACCTGCAGATCTTGTTTATCTTCATCAGCCAGGATTTCCACGACAATATAGCCCCCTGCACTTTCAGGCAATAACGCAAGATTGGCAACCAGTGCCGGCAGTGCGGTCATATCGGCTGCCAGCAGAAACCAGTCAGCATCGGTATTGATGAAGGTGGCAGGGCCGGGGCCGAAAACGGGCATGGCATCGCCGGGTTTCGCATCAAGCGACCAGGGAGCCGCAATGCCACTAGCCGTGCCATCTGAGCCGACATGCAACATGAAATCGACATCGATTTCAAATTGTTCGGCACGGTGTTGTGCCACGGTATAGGTTCTCATGATGGGTCGCTCCGGATTACCGGAGTCAAAGGTCAGCTTGATGTAAGCCCCTTCAGCATTGTCAGGAAAACGGGCAAGGTCCTCGCCCTGTAGAGTAACCCTGCGCATATTAGGGGTAAGTTGAGAGACCGCAGTAACCGTCAGTTCTTTCGGTGAGCGTTTTTCAGCCATGGTTCATTCTCGATTCGTCTAAGCATGTCCTCGATACCGGCAGGCAGCAGCTATGACAGGCCGCAAGCCTGCACTCCCTATCGAGCGATCTCCACAATATACACCCGCACCCTTCTTGCCTGAGTTTACCGATTTGTATAAGGAAGTTTGAAATGGTTAGGGCTTGTTACACGAATATCAAGCGGCTGGCAGGCAAGTTACGCTCAGGCACACTGACTTAAAGCAAACGACCTTCAGGCACACCATCCTCAGACCTGTCTGGCAACAAACAGCCCGGGCGTGCGATTGACTATCGCCACCAGCGACAGCATGACAGGCACCTCAACCAGCACACCCACAACGGTTGCCAGTGCGGCACCTGAGTTCAGACCAAACAGCGAGATGGCGACAGCCACTGCCAGTTCGAAAAAGTTTGAAGTTCCAATCAGACTCGCAGGCCCCGCCACATCATGCGGCAAGCGCAAGGCTCGTGCAGCGGTATAGGTAATGGCGAAAATCCCGTACGCTTGTAAAACAAGCGGTATGGCGATCAGCACGATGGTGACCGGTTGGCTGACGATCTTGTCGGCCTGAAAGCCGAACAGCAACACCACGGTTGCCAGCAAACCGACAATGGACCAGGGTTTCAGTCTACCGACAAAGGCGCCCAAAGCATCAGGATCGTGGCGAGCTTCCAGTTGCCGTCGTGTCAGCACACCGGCGAGCAACGGCAGCAACACATACAGGACCACTGACAACAACAGAGTTTCCCACGGCACCACGATATCACTAACGCCCAGCAACAGAGCGGCGAGCGGGGCAAAGGCAAACACCATGATGATGTCATTGACGGACACTTGCACCAGCGTGTAGTTAGGATCGCCCTTGACCAATTGGCTCCAGACAAAAACCATGGCGGTACAAGGAGCCACACCCAGCAGAATCATGCCTGCGATGTACTCGCTGGCAGACTCAGGATCAACCCAGTCTGCGAAAATCACCTTGAAAAACAGCCAACCCAGCGCTGCCATGGAGAAAGGTTTCACAAACCAGTTCACCACCAGAGTCAAGGCCAGCCCTTTAGGCTTCTTGCCAACATCCTTGATAGCCGAGAAATCTATCTGCACCATCATCGGGTAGATCATGATCCAGATGAATACGGCAATCACCAGATTAACGTGTGCATATTCCAGATGTGCAATGCCCTGAAAAGCACCTGGAATCAACTGCCCGAGAACGATGCCCGCCACAATACACAGGCCCACCCAGATAGAAAGATATCGTTCAAAAATACCCATTTTTGTCTCTTTTCCTAGATGCTTTTCTGATTAACACGTCCCGCCAACTCGGTATGAGTTTCCTTGCGCTCCGAATAGCGATCCACCAGATGCTCCTTGATGTCTCGAGTCAGCAGCGTGAAGCGCAGTAACTCCTCTACGACATCCACCATGCGATCGTAATAAGCTGACGGCAACATCCGCCCAGCCTCATCAAACTGCTCGTAGGCCCTGGGCACTGATGATTGATTGGGGATAGTAAGCAGGCGCATCCAGCGGCCCAGTATCCGCAGTTGATTGACAGTGTTGAAACTCTGACTCCCTCCACACACTTGCATGACAGCCAGAGTCTTGCCCTGCGTCGGTCGCACACCACCCAACGACAATGGTATCCAGTCAATCTGATTCTTCATGACTGCCGACATGGCACCGTGCCGTTCCGGCGAACACCAGAGCATGCCTTCACTCCAGCTCACCAGTTCTCGTAACTCGGCCACCTTGGGATGGGAGGCGTCGACACTATCAGGCATCGGCAGATCACTCGGGTCGAATATCCGCGTCTGGGCACCCAATCGTTGCAGCACTCGAGCAGCCTCCTCCGTCATGAGACGTGAGTAGCTCTTCTCACGTAATGAGCCATAAAGCAGTAGCAACCTGGGGGCATGGCTTGCACCTCCAACACCGAACAGCTGCTGGCGATCAATCTGGCGAAACTGAGCCTCATCAATCTGCGGCGTATCGCTCAGCACCTTGTCGCTCTGATTAACGACCACCTCGTTTTCATTCTTTGTCATATTCATCAACAACCACAGGCAATTTTATCAATGACCGGCTGACAGAGCTCAGGCTGGCCGCCACAGCAATCCTCCATCAGGAACGCAAGAAAGCCTCGCAGGCCTTCCATATCTGCAAAGTAGCGAATAGCTCTGCCTTCACGTTGATTTCTGATCAGGCCCGATTGCAGCAGAATCGACAGATTGCTCGACATCGTGTTTTGCCGGACATCCAGATGCTCAGCAATTTCGCCAGCCAGCATGCCATCATTACCGGCTTGCACCAGTAGACGGAAAACATCCAGACGCGTCTCCTGCCCCAATGCAGCCAAAGCTTCAAGTGTATTTTTCTTATCCATATATCGAGATTAATGGATATATATTGAAAACACAAGCACATCTTGAAAACCATCAAGCCTTTGGTTGTCCAGAGACTGTCCAGAATTCAGCTTACATCAGGGATTTCAGACGGGGATTGCCAATGACCCCTTTCTTGCGGCACCACCGGATAGTCAGGCTGCTTTTCGAGCCTTTGAGTCAGACAGAATGGCCTCTATAGCGCAAGGTCTGGCGATATGATATCCCTGCGCATAGTCAACACCGATATCGGACAAGACTTCCATCACGGCTGCGCTCTCAACGAACTCAGCAACGGTTAGCAGCCCCAGCGCCTTGGCCATCTGGTCAATGGCACTCACCATTTGCCGGGCGACTGGATTGATGTCCACCTCTTTGACAAACTGACCGTCTATTTTCAGAATATCAACGGGTAGTTTCTGCAAATAGACAAATGAGCTCAAACCCGAACCAAAATCATCCAGCGCAACCTTGGCGCCCATTTCACGAAGCCCCTGCAACAAAATGCTCGCTGTTGAATACTGGGAGATGGCAGCTGTTTCTGTGATCTCGAACCAGACACATTCTGGACTTACTTCGTGTCTGGCAAACAATGTTCTGATGTAATCCAGAATCTGGGGGTCAGACAAGGATTGTCCGGAAAGATTGATTGAAAACGTGCACTGCTCATCCAGCTTATTCAGCAGTTTGCTGATATGCATAAATGCGTTTTCAAGCACCCAACGATCTATCTTGGCCATCATATCGTAACGCTCGGCTGCCTTGATGAACTTGTAAGGCGATATCTCCTCATTTTCCGAATCGAGCAGTCTGAGCAAGAATTCGTAATGCTGGATAGCAGGTTTTACCGTACCTTTTTCCAATACAGTAATGGCCTGAACAAGCAATCGAAAACTACCCTGCTCCAGTGCAGATTGCAGTTTAGGCTGCCAGTTTATTTCTTCCGTCCGCTCCGAAACAGCATCATCGTCTTCTGAATAGACCACAAGTGCATTCCTGCCCGACTCTTTCGCTGCATAGCAGGCACTGTCGACAGATGACATAATGGTCGTGTAGTCGCAGAACTCTCGATCAATGGCAACGAATCCAATGCTTGCACTCACCGAGAAGGCAGAGCCTGCATATTCAAAAACATAGTTCTTGAAGAACTCATGGATTTTGCTGGCAATCCCCAAAGCTTTCGCAACATCACAATCACAGATGACCGCACCGAATTCATCGCCCCCAGACGAGACAGCATGTCACCCGTTCGCAGCTTCTTTTGAAGCTCCGCCGTGACTTCGCACAGCAAACTATCACCAGCTGCATGGCCACACGTGTCATTGACTATCTTGAAGTTGTCCAGATCGAAAAAACACAAGGCATGTGTGCGTTTAGTGTCGACGGTAGCATCGAGCAGGGATCGCAGTCGCGTCTCGAAATGGAAGCGGTTGATGGCTCCAGTCAGATGGTCGTAATTAGCCCGATATTCCAGTTCCGATGTCAGTTTGCGCTCGTTACTCACATCTTTCATTACCACGATACTGCCCTGTCTGGCCCCATCCGCATTACTCATACTGGTAAGCGTCAGTTTCACGGCGACATCATTCAGATGCGGTAAACGCAACGATAAATCATATTCAGCCGTGTCCTGCGAAGGCAGTGCCGCCAGGGCCATTTCGAACCCCGGGAACGAACCGTCACAGTCATCACTATCCGCCATCATCAGATAGTATTCGATCGGCTTGTTCATTTCCCCCACACCGGATGTACACAACAGACGAGCAGCAGCGGCATTCATGTACACAATATAGCGGGCACTATCGAGTGAAATAACGGCATCACTGATGGACGCCAGAGTTCGCTCGGCCTTCTCACGCTCGGTGTTGAGTACCTGCAGACTATCGAACAGCTCCGCCTGGGCTCGACGCCTACTGTATATGATCAACAACCCGGCAATGACAGCAATCAGCAATATCAGCAACACAGCCACTGTTCTTATCCAGTCAAATACCGGCATCAAAGGCTCCATAACCCACGATAGCTGCAAACTGCTACTACCCATGAGCCAGCTGCGTTCACTTTTCAGTGTCGCAAAACCAGCTTTGATTCCAGGCTGAGATGAAGCTGGCGTATTGCTGATCATGATCTTTGACAAGCGTTGGCCGGAGCTAAGCGTGACACTCAGGGTTCCAGACAATGCCTCGCCATGAAACATCATCTCCGCCGGATCCAGAGAAACCCAGATACCACCGGTAAAGAGCTGCCTGCGCTCCATGAGCGTCTCTGGCACTTGTTTGCCAAGATACAGCGGTTGAATCAACAGGTAGCGTGTATGAAACGGCCACCCAACAGGTGCCAGCGCTATGAAGGATTCACCGGTATCGATCGCAGATTCGAGCATCTTCTCGATCTCCTTTGAACCTGTCAGGTCCGCACCTAGCAGGATCTTGTGTGTGTCATCAAAGGGCGTGATGGAATGGATGGGCAGAATTCGTGCTTGCGAGCCAACCGGTACCTGAGCCCCCAGTGCCGAATAGTGATGGATGGAGAAAGAATCTCCAATCTTGCCCATCATCTGACGCTGATACTGCTCCCGCATGGGTGCAAAAACATCCTGGAACATACCCAGACTGTGCAGATAAGGAGAATACTCACTGACTTGTTTGACGAAAGCTTCGATATCGGGATCAGTAAAGTCTTGCGAGACGTAGTGCATGGCCTCAATCGACTTGATGAAGCTGCGGGTTTCGGCGATATGCAAACCGGCTGCATTATTGATCTGCTGAGACTGACTCGTAAACGCAAGAACCTGCTCGCGCTCGCTGATCCGATAACCCCACGTCAGCGTACCCATCACGATAGCCAGCATCAGCGCAGCAATGAATAAAAGTTCGATGTGAGTAAAACCGGCTTTTAATGCATTGCGCTTCATGGCGATGTGCCAACCAGGCCCCAGGTGAATTTGGTTGACGATCTTTCAAACGACAAGGAGATGGCTTCCAGATTTAGGCTATCCCCCTTTGGCGGTCAGATACTCCTGAATCTTGAGGTATTCGAGGCTATATCTGACATCGCCGCGCAAAATTCATACCAATGCACCATCAAGCCAGCGCTGCCAGTGTGAACAGCGTCAGCACACTGGTGAATATCATGATCATGACGATCGCATCCGTTCGGACACCGTGTAACAGAGCCAGGCTGAATGCCATCGTGCCAGCAGGACCTGCCGAACCCAACAAAAACAGAGCACCATCACCTTCCATCAGGCCAAACAACCTCAGCCCCGCCCAAATGACCGCCGGGAACAATAGCAACTTGACCAGAGTGAACGTCACGATACTGCGGTCAATCACAAAAGTTGTCGTTGACATGACGACACCCAGTGCATACAGCGCCACGGGGGCTGCGGCCACGCCATTGAAATCCAGAAACGTCTGCAAGGGTGTGGGAATTTCGAATCGAGCCAGGCTGAATATCACCCCCAGAGCGATCGCATAGAGTAACGGTGTTTTGCCAATGGTCGTCACGACCTCCAGAGGCGCAACTCTACCCAGCTTGATCAGTTGCAGCGCAATCATGACGCCCGCAAAGGTCACCGTCGTGTCCATCGTCAGCACCGTTGTGATGGGCAGCACCCCGCTCTCGCCATATAACAACAGGGAGATCGGCAAGACGTAGAAGGCGTTGTTGGCAAAAATTCCGCAAAAGGCCAGTAACACGGACTCATCCGCAGGTCGTTGAAAAACACGACGAGCCAGTAAAAAACCCATAGTGAAGATGATTGCCTGCACGCTGGTATAGAGCAGAACCGCCGCCATGTTGAACTCATGTATGGGGGCATTGGCGAGCAGGTCGAACAACAGAGCAGGCAGGAATACCGTCAGCGAAATACGATTGATCAGGCGCGCCTCTGCAATGCTGGTGCGCCCCGCTCGCCCCATCGCATAGCCAACTGCAATGATGCCGAACACGGGTAGTATCGGATCAGCAAGAACGGTCAGAATGTTCAATCGGTTCTACTCGTAGCCCAGGTTTGCCGCAGCCGAGCCTGCGAGACATCAAGGGCATATAGTGCCACAAATGATACCTTCAGCTTCTACTTCCTGATTCCTCTACTACTCCTCGAGATCCGTTATGCCTGCAAACCCTCAAGAGTTGCAGCCTGAAGTGAGGGACTACCTGGATTCGACACTAGCCAGCCAGTCTGCGACTTTGGGCCAGATTTCTCGCGCCGCTGGTCGTGAGCTGATCAGGCGAGAGTGCGTATAGTCCTCAGCGAAATTTTCACTCAAACCGCATTCCTGCCAGACATTGTCAACACCCGGTAGCAGCGCATGCAATTTTCGGCAAGCTGGTGCGGGGGCAATGAAACGATCACCTGAACCTGCCAGACCCAACACAGGTACACAACTTAACGTTGGATGCTTCTGTAGAGCTTGAAGGTAATCAAAGTTATTGCGCCCCTGCCAGCCTCCCTGCAAGTTCCACCGATACCACTGCAACATGACGGCAGCAACCTCGTTTTCAGGTCCCAGTCGCAGTGCTCTTGCAGGCACATAGCCCAGCATTCTGGTCAACAGTTGAAACATTCGGAGTGTCATCCGGTGTGTAAAAGGCTTGGCAGCGTCGCAGGCCTGACTGCCCAGCATGACCAGTGAATGTAACTGACTGGTGAGTTCAGGCTTTCGAGCCACAGCCATCAGTGCCGCCAGACCACCTCCGCTGTGACCCACCCAGTGAACTTTGCCATCACCTCTGGCCTCCACATACTCCAATGCTGCAAGCGTACCGGACAAAAACAGTTCTTCGAAATCTGGCTCTGGCTGCACCTTGCTACTGCAACCATGCCCCTCGAAATCTATCAGCCAACAGGCATGACCGCGTTCGGCAAGGTAACGGGCCAGACCACTACAGGTGCGATAGTTTGAGAACGTCCCGTGAGCCAGCAAGACATCGGCTTTACGCACAGTTTCACTATCCTGTGCAGGGCAGACATGATGCAGCACCAGCTGCGCACCACGATCGGTTTGCAACGCTATGCGTGCGTGTATCCAGTCTGGCTTGTCACCAGACTGATCGTCCACCGGGTTTTTCTCAAGCAGCTTGTTAAACAACAGTGATCGGAATGTTTTTCAGGCCACTTGACTTGCCCACCTTACTGCCTCGAACCTGTTCAAGACGCTTGCTTGCTATCAGCGACTGGAACATGGGTATATAGTATTGGCCTGCCCCCGTAAAATGGATAGCCTGATCATCAATGCGTATCCAGTCACGCGCATCCAGAGCATCCCAGACAGGCTCGAAGGTCTCCAGCAGGTTCTCTGCAAATATCTGCTTATAGACAACATGATCGATACGCATGGTCTGCATGGATTGAAACAACCAGGCCAGTTTCACATCGTCATGCTTATAGATAAATCCACGTCCGACCGGAAATTCTCCCCGATCCAGCATGTCGCAATAGTCCTTCAGCGATGTCTGGTTCATATAGATCCAGCAACGATCATCTGGGCTGAGACTGTTGGGATGAAAATTGACCGCGGCAAAGCCAATGCCACAAACCTGACTGATTTCATTAACACGACCATTATCGTGCTGCACGAAGTCATGCATATTGTGCTCGTAGTTGTACGAACTCAATCGATCTGTCTCCGCATCTTTCGGTAAACGACGCCAATCATAGACGGTCACCTGCTCAAAGCCGGCGCTACGCATGAACTCATTGGCAGCCAGATACATTTCAATATTGTCTGGAATGGTGGGTAAAAGCTTGCGTTGCGCAGGAGCTGAGAAATTACTGCGCCCGGCGATATTCAACTCATAATGCGTAATGTGATGAACCCCTGCATCAGTGGCCCGTTGTAGATCACCCAACATGTCTTCCATGGTCTGCTCAGGCCAGCCATAGATAAGATCAACACTGTTAGCCAGCCCGTACTTGTGACACAACTCCAGGGAGTTGTGCACCTGATCCAGCTTCTGATGACGACCACTGTAGTGAATCAGCTTGTCATTGAATTGTTGTACGCCAATACTGACCCTGTTGAATCCAGCCTCTTTCATGGCCCTGATCTTGGGTTCACTGAAGAGCTGCGGAATACCCTCAAGTGTTATTTCTATGTCCGATGGCACGCTGCCATACAGATCATCGACCATTTGCATCAGCCGACCGTAGTGCTCCGGGCGATACAGATTGGGAGTACCACCACCAAAGTAGATACTACCCAGAGTGTCATCAGCGTAATAGGGTCGATAGAGTTCGAACTCTTTCTGAAGGTAGTCTAGATAAGTCTCTACACCGCGATTACCTTCGTAATCCTCGCTTGGAAACAGACAAAAGCCACACCGCGCTGGCTTGGTCTTGATACAAAATGGCGTACCGACGTAGAGATTCACATCAAACTGTGTATTACGTGAATAAGCTGCACGTTCTTCGAGAAGCAGACTGGTAGGCGAACTCAGAGGCTTCCAGTACATGGGAGACGGATGACCGTGGAGTACCTTGTTCGACTGCCTTCGAAACTCTTCGCGCGACAGGAACTCATCAACTTCATTCTTGTTGGGTGCTGGAACATTTTTTGGATCAGACAATTGCGAATCTCCTGAAATGCAGATCCATTCGCATTTTTCGCTAGGTAGGTTGAATTATGCTTTCAAATACCATGCTTTAATAACAGGTTACATGTCTACCTCTTAAAGTGTTAATAATTGCAAACACTTATTCCGCTACCTTGCCTCATTCCAAAGTAACTGTTGGGCTTCTTACCCGGTTTCCATGTTCGGAGTGACAGGCAAATTGTCAGGCTACGCGGGCCAGGGACCAGTCGGTGGCAAACAGCATCGGCATTTTTGATGCTTCAACAGGACGACTGAAATAGTAGCCCTGAATATAGGGGCAACCCCTTTCTCGCAGGACTTCAAGCTGATCTGCGCTCTCCACACCCTCGGCAACGATGTCGTACCCCAGGCCAAGCGCCAGATCAATGATGGCTCGCACCATAAGCTGCGATGCAGGCTCACTGGCAACACCATCAATGAATGACTTGTCGATCTTCAGAGTGTCTACCTCCAGATTCCCCAGCACCGACAACGATGAATAACCGGTACCAAAATCATCGATGGCAATCCTCACCCCTCGGCTTCTGAGCTCATGGCATATCAGTCTATGCTCTTCAGGGTCGCGACTGAGACTTTCTGTTATCTCGATTTCTATATCCTGGAATCTCAACTGATGCAGTTCTATCGTTTTTACGATGAAGTTACAAAAATTGGCGGCGATGAAATGATCTCCAGAAATATTGACCGCCATGCTCAGCTTCAGGCCCATATTGTTCCACTCACGTAGTTGAGTGCAGGCCGTGGCAAACACCCACTCACCGATCTCCTTGATCATGCCAACCCGCTCAGCCGTTGATATGAAAAGATCGGGTTGAATCATGCCTCTTTCAGGATGTCTCCAGCGTATCAGGGCCTCCACACCCATCAAGCAGTTGTCACGTATATTGATCTTGGGTTGATACCAGAGTTCGAATTGCCCTTCAGCCAAAGCCTGGCGCAAGTCTGCCTCCAGACGGACACGCTCCTGACTCTCAGATGCCATTTCAGGCTGGTAAAAGGCATAACTCTGCTTGCCTGCCAATTTGACTGTATACATTGCCATATCCGCACACTTGACCAGATCATCCGCCAGCCTGGCGTTATCGGGATACAGTGCAACACCAATACTCAATCTGGGATGAATCCTGTGATTGTTCAGTTGCACTGCCTGTTGTGTATATCCCATGCAACGAAGCACCATATCCTCTACCGATTCGCGCATAGCGACATCACTGATCAGCAAACAGAATTCATCGCCTCCCAAACGAGCAGCCATATCGGTTCGCCGGGTAATTTCACGCAAAAAATTCGCAAAGTGCGTTAAGTACGCATCACCCGAAGCATGACCATAGGAGTCATTGACCCCCTTGAAATCATCAAGGTCTATATAGATGATCGCAAATTCCTGTCCACGCATTTCCGACTGGATGATTTCAGCATCCAGACGCTCATGAAAATGCGCTCGATTAGCCAGGCCGGTTAATTCGTCATAATAGGCCATGCTGTAGATTTTCTGCTCGGCCGACTTGATATCGGTGATGTCCTGAACTGCCCCAAGCAAGGTGTCGCGACCCTCTGAATCGCTGATGAGCTTGACCATGAGGCGCATGTCTCGCAGGCCGCTATCATTTGGGGCGTACACTCGGCACTCCACTTCGACATCCTCACCTGTTTCAATAACACGGGTACAGGCATTCTCCACTTTCAGTCTGTCGTGATGATGAATTCTGGAGAAGGTGGCTCTGATGTCCACCTTTGAGATATCCACATCGGAGGAGTCGTAACCAAACATGATCGACAAACGCGTTGACAGACTGACTGATCTGGACCTGAGATCCCACTGCCAGTAACCTAGCTTCGCCATTTGCTCGGTGGTACGAATCAGCTCAAGATTGTTCTCCTGCGAGTCCTGCCTGAGCCGCAACAAGTCAATATAGTTCTTGCCTACTTCTCTGCCACAACTGATCAGAAAACCAAAAACGAAGCAGCTGAACAGGGCCAGCTCGTACGCAAAAGCGCTACCATCAAACAGCAGACGCAAAACGACAGAGGCAAAAATCAGTATCTGAAACTTGTTACTGAGACGCAAGTCATAGGGTAGCGATGCCAACGCACCACCGGCCACCGCACCGAGAGTCAGTACCAGTAACACCTGATGTGCCTGATCGGTTTCGGGGTAGATCAGCCACATGGCTGATGCCCAGGCAGTAGCCGAGGCTAGTGCACCAATAGCAAAACGTCGCGACCAATGGTGAACGTGCTGTTGGCGCGAGACTGACCTTTTGAACAATTGGCAATCCAGCGCCCGAAGCAGATAGGCAACGTACAGAGCGCCAAACCATATCCAGACACCGACCGGCGAACTCGCCAGGGGACCAAAAGTATAAACACCCACCCCGGCTGCCAGTAGCGAACCTGCAACCGAAAACTTGACGCCCTTGTACAGGAGAACGTTCTGGTTGTGCCTTATCGCATTATTCCTGGCTAAGGTGGTGCTGCCCATCAGTGAGTTGCTCAGATGCTATGGCAAGTGATACGGCATCCTTGATATTCCCGTCCGACTCGCTACCCGTACCAGATCGGCGGAAACCAGAATGACTTTAGCGGCTTACCAATTAATCTTCTGAGTAAACCACCTAAAAATGTAACCTATGGACAGATCCATACTGCGCGGCTTCACAACATTGCCGAACAGCACTCAGCGCGTGTCGGCCTGATACTCCAGTCGACGAAACAGCATCGACAGTACAAAACAGATCAGGAAATAGAAGGCGGCAGTCGTAATCCAGGCCTCAAAAATGGCTCGGGTGGAAGCAACCAGCTCCACCGTTTTGAAGGTCAGCTCCTGCACCGATATCAAAGAGATGATGGAACTGTCCTTGATGAGGGAGATGAACTGGTTAGCCATGGGTGGCACGACTTTTTTCATCGCTTGTGGCAATACGATAAATCGCATCTGGTCGATGCGTGACATGCCAATGGATTGAGCCGCTTCGTGCTGTCCTTTGCCAATCGACTGAATGCCCGCTCGTACTATCTCACCAACAAAGGCGCTTTCGAATAGCGCCAGCACGATAACACCGGACACCAGCGAAGGAAATCGGCGCATGTCACCAAAGAAAAACTCCCAGGCAGCCTTGTCCTCGGAGCGAGCGATGGCTCTTGCCCATGATTCGATATTGAAGGCAACGACGAGTTGCTCGGAAAGAAAGAAGTAGAAAATGAAGATGACAACAACAGGTGGGATATTGCGCAGAAACTCAAGGTAGGTTCTTGCCAACATCCGGATAGCCAGATTGGTGGAGCATCTGGCAATACCGAGCAAGGTTCCCAGCACAATTGCCAGGACACTGGCATACACACTGACTCTAAGGGTGGTTATGACACCTTGCAGCAATATATTGGGGACCCAGCTTTGCGTCTCCTCATTCCAGCGCAGAATGTAGTTGGGGATGATTTCCCATCGCCACTTGTAATTCAGTGCACCATCAATGCGATACCAGACGATTGCCACAAACGCGGCAAGCACGACCAGGATGAGCACATCCAGCCAGTGAAATCGCTTGAGAGTCCGAGAGATCATGAGGTCAATACGGCGAGCCAATCAGACTCGCCGTAATATCATCAGACTCTATTTTTCACTGACTTGATCAGCCCAATCATTACCTTTGAACCAGTAATCATTGCGCTTTTTCAACCAGCCGTTACGGGTGTAGTTGTTGATCCAGTTGTTGAAGTAGTTCAACGCATCCGGATCCCCCTTGCGCAAACCGAAGGCCTCTCCGGTAGCAGAGAAAGTACGATCGAAGGGTACCGACAAGGTGTCAGGATAGCGACGTGCCTCGTCAGATGGAGATGGCTCAGATGCCATGGTTGCATGTGCCTTGCCATTGAGGACTTCCTGCGTGGAAGCACCATCTTCATCAAATAGCAACAGTTCGGCCTCAGGGAACATCTCGGCAATCAAGGCTGCCGGCGTAGCACCACGGCGGGCAGCAAAAGTGATGTCGGGGCTGTTGTAATCTTCAACCTGCATACCGGCCGTCATTTTGGTATTAGACAGCAATGTCACTCCGGAAAATGCATAAGGGTTGGAGAAGTTGATGGTCAGATTACGCTCGGGGGTCGTTGTCATGCCACTGATGATGACATCGAACTTGCCAGACATCAGCGCCGGAATGATGCCGTCCCATGAGGTAGGAATGAACTCGGCTTCAACGCCCATATCCGCTGCCAGCTTGTTGCCGACATCCAGTTCGAATCCGATAAGCTCACCATTCTTGTCACGCATCGACCATGGCGTAAAAATGGACAGTCCAATCTTGATGGCGCCGCGTTCCTTGATGGTTTCGATCACGCTGGCGGAGGCCAAAGCCTGTTGCGCCTGTTGAGCCGATGCCACGGCACTAAAGGCAATTCCCAGCAACAGGACTGCCAGACTGGCCCCCATGCGTCGAGTAATTTTAGACGTGATTCTGTTCATGTTCTGAATAGTTCCCCTGAAATTGACTAAGTACCCTGGGTGGGCGTGTGACAGCTTGACTACTGGATAGAATAGCGGCGTTCGACTAACGATACACCAACGGACATTATCAAAGTCACCACCAGATAAACCGCGGCGATGGTGAACCATATTTCAAAACTCATGTACGTATCGGATATTAAATTGCGACCAACAGTGGTCAGCTCGGCAACAGCAATGACACTGACAATGGCAGAGCTCTTGACCATGTTGACCATTTCACCCGTCATGGGTGGCAACATGAATCGTACCGACTGAGGTAGTACGATATACCGATACGATTGGACCTTGCTCATGCCAATGGACGACGCCCCTTCCCATTGGCCTTTGGGAACCGCCTGAATACCTGCGCGGAATATCTCCGAGACAAGTGCTGCGTGATAGACACCCAGACATAGAATGCTGGCTTCGAAGCGATCCAGATCAAAGATGGGTCCCAACACATAATAGAATAGATACAGCAGGACCAATAATGGCGTATTACGAACAATTTCCAAAAAAACAAAGGCCACCGCAGTTCCTACCAACAAGTCCGACAGTCGCAGAACGGCGACCAGCAATCCCAGACCAATGGCCAACACAAAAGCCAGCAGTGATAACTGCAGTGTCTTGACCAGACCAATTGCAATTTCTCCCCACTGAAAACCATCATCAGTCATGGTCCAGAGGTACTTGGGAATACGATACCACTGCCAGTTGTAACCCATCGCCTTCGAGCCGTTGTAGGCCGAATACACAATGACTCCCATCACAACCAGATAGATCAGTATCGAGACGGGCGTTGATGAAAAAAATCGACCCAACAGAGGCGGCTTGGGGCTTACATACTCTGTTGCAGGAGTGCCAGCCATCAGTGTTCCAGTATCTGCTCCAGAAAGAGCCTGCACCGCTCCGTCTCCGGGTCGGTGAAGAATTTTTCCGGTGGCGCCGTTTCGATGATTTCACCGCCGTCCATGAAGATCATCGTATCGGCAACCTTTCTGGCAAATCCCATCTCATGCGTGACGCAGACCATGGTCATGCCGGTGTTAGCCAGACTCACCATGACATCCAGCACCTCGTTGATCATTTCAGGATCCAGCGCCGATGTCGGCTCATCAAAAAGCATAATGCGGCTTTCCATGCACAAAGATCTTGCAATGGCGACTCGCTGCTGCTGGCCACCGGATAACTGACTGGGGTACTTGTCCGCCTGCTCGGGAATATGCACCCGTTCAAGATAACGGTGTGCGGTCGCGTTAGCTTCTGTCCGAGATACCTTGCGCACCCGCATGGGCCCGATAGTGAGATTCTCCAGAACAGTCAGATGCGGAAACAGATTGAATTGCTGGAACACCATGCCCACTTCCTGGCGCAGCTTGCGAATCTGCTTCGAGCCTTCAAAAATCTCGATGCCATCCACGACAAGCTTGCCCGCACTGTGATGCTCCAGCGCATTGAAACACCGGATAAGCGTCGACTTGCCTGAACCCGAAGGGCCGCAGATGACCACTCGCTCACCCTGATGAACGGTCATGCTGATGTTTCTGAGAGCCTGAAAGGAGCCGTAAAATTTGTCCAACCCTTCAGCCTGGATAATAGGTGTGCCCTTCATGAACGCATTTCTTGTTGGCTTGACCTCGTCGAACCCAATCAATTCGACACACAAATGTTGATGTTAGCAGCTTAGCGGATTCACGCACGAGCAATGAAAGGCAAGGATCTTTGAACTGAGAGATATTGACTTTAAGGCAACTAATTGCTTATTGTGCAATATTACCCCACCTTCGCCGGCATCGACCCATGAGCAACAACTCATCAAGCAACGCCATAAAACTCGCTCAGGAACCAATACCGGTCATCGATATCTCCCCATTGCGTCGCGGTGAGGATCCGAGTGCTGTTGCGCACGCCCTGCATGCCGCCAGCCAGGGTTTAGGCTTCATCTACGTCAAAGGTCATGGTATCGAACCATCCAGTATTGAAGCCGCTCGAGCTGCGGCCTATCAGTTCTTCCGAGCACCCGATGAGCAGAAGGCGATGGTCAACGTCTCGGCTCAGCATCGTGGCTGGTTGCGGCCGGGCGGCGCAAAAATGCAGGACAATGCCGCCGTTGATTTGAAGGAAAGTTTCATCTGGGGCTATCAGGATGCTAACGGCCATACAGAATCAGATCATGCTTTGCGCGGCCCCAATCAATGGCCCGATTCGGTACCGCAACTACAGAGCGCGGCGATGGACTATTTCAATCAGGCACATCAAGTTGCCTACCAGCTGATGCGCGGATTCGCTTTGGGTTTGAACCTGCCGGAGGACTTCTTCCTGCGTAGTTGCGAACGCCCTATCAGTCGAGGCTCATTTGTCTATTACCCACCACAGGACGTGACTCAGTCGGAGCCGCAGTTTGGCGTCGGACCTCATACTGATTTTGGCGTGTTGACGGTACTCTGCCAGGACAATGTGGGCGGCTTGCAAGTACAGAACGTGAATGGCGACTGGATTGAGGCAACACCCATCAAGGACACACTGATCGTCAACGTCGGCGATCTACTGTCCCGCTGGACCGATGGCGCTTACAAATCAACCCCCCATCGTGTCACCAATACATCCGGCCGTGAGCGACTCTCACTGGTGCTGGCTTTTGATCCGGACCCGGACACACTCATAGATGCAAGAGAGATATACGGTAAAGGCCACCAGCCTGCCGAAGAAGCCATCACCTGTGGAGACTATCTGCTCTGGCGATTTGCCAAAGCCTTCTCCTATCGCAACGCAACCCAGTGAGACGATGATTCGTGAGCGACGACAATCAATCGCAAATCAGGCAGTCCAGCTTGCCTGCCAGTGAAGATGTGGACTCGGCTATCGGTTCCGCCTTGCGCAGCCTGCGTGAAGCTCAATCGCTGACGGCTCGTCAGCTGGCAGAGCAATCGGGTATCTCGGCGGCCATGATCAGCCGTATAGAAAATGCACAGGTGTCCCCTTCCATCGCGACCATGACCGCATTGACCAATGCACTGGATATACCGCTGGTCAGCCTGTTTCGCGAAACATCATCCGAGCGGGCAGACTTTACCCATGTCCGGCAAGGCGAAGGCATTGTGTCTACCCGACTGGTGGGAGACCATATACATCACTACGTCAATCTTGCTTTGCATCGACGACGTGACATGAATTTTGAAGCTCATCTGATCACGGTCACTCAACAGTCAGCTGCACCGCCTAGCTATGTCGAGCATGGTGTCATCTTCATGCATGTACTTAAAGGCTCTGCCCGCTATAACTACGGCAAACAACAGATGGTGCTCGAAGCAGGTGACAGCCTGAGTATCGATGCAGAACTATCCCACGGTATAAATGAATTACTGACTGATGAATTCGTCTTCCTGTCAGTGCAAGCGGAGTGTCGACGATGAGTGCATGGATTGAAATGATCAGCGATAAAGATGCTGATGAAGAATTACTGGACACCCTGAAACTGGCGCGCACCCCGCATGGCACTGTTGATAACGTCATGCGAGTACATTCGCTACGACCGTCCACCATGCGCGGCCATGTAGCACTCTACCGGGCAGCCTTGCACGACACTGGAAATACACTGCCAACCTGGCTTCAGGAGACATTGTCATCCTACGTCTCCATTCTCAACCACTGCCCCTATTCTCTAGCCAATCACTGGGCCAATGCCCGGCACCTGATTAACGATGATGCGCGTGCGGATGCGATTGAAAAAGCCCTGCATGCAGACACGCCTGACACCGTCTTCGAAGGCGCTCAACTACAACTCATGCACTACGCACGAAAACTGACCTTGCACCCCGGAGACATGAACAAACAGGATGTCGAACACTTGCAACAGGCAGGTGTCAGTGACGGGGAGATACTGGAAGCCAATCAGATCATCGGCTACTTCAACTACGTTAATCGATTATTGAACGGACTGGGTGTTACCACCGATGGTGACACCGTTGGATACTACTCATGAGCCCCACTGCTCCCGTGGAACAGTTCTCCGGTGCAATGACACTACTGCGTGAATGTGTGGGCGGAATGGCCGGCGAACGCCTGCTGATTGTCAGTGAACCTCAGGGCAGCGGTTTCTACGACGATGCGGCACCTCGCATCACCGCAGCTGCCGGACGTGCTCTGAACATGCGGGTTTATCAGACACAATCGGATTGCTTCCTGGCCAGCGCTGAAGATACCAGCACCCTGATGGAGACACTAAAAGGCTTTGATCACATCGTCTTCTTCTCACGCGTAGGCGATCAGATCCGGTTCTCTGATGACAGCGATATGCCCTCCTCCACCATGTGCTACACCCTTGATCTTGAATCACTGAACTCCCCTTTCGGTACAGCCTGCTACTTTGGCATGTGTGAGATCAAGAAAGTGATTGATGCCGCCTTCATCCAGGCTGAACATGTTCGTCTGAGCTGTCCGATGGGCACCACCTATGAAGGACGCCCCGACTGGGGGCTGCAGGCAACACTGAACCCTGCCTTGAAAAATAACGAGGCCAAGGATGTCCGCATCAAGCGTTTCCCCATGTTGATTTCACAACCGGTTCCCTCCAAAGGTCTTAGCGGCAAGATTGCACTCAGTCGCTTTCTGGTTGGCACCGGCTCGCAATATTACGAGCCCTATCATCTGCCACTGAAATCAACCGTGTTCGCCCATGTTGCCAATAATCGCATCAGTCACTTTGAAGGCTCGCCGGAGGAGGTACTGCGAGTGGAGCAGCACTATGAACATGTCAGTAGCAAATTTGATATCGACCCACTATTTGTGCACTCCTGGCATGCCGGCATACATCCGGGTTGTCACTTTCAACCACTAGCTGAGACCGACATCATGCGCTGGTCAGGCTCCGCCTTCGGTAATCCCCGCATACTGCATTTTCATACCTGCGGTGATTATGCACCCGGCGAGATCTCGTGGAACATACTCGACCCGACCATCTGGATTGACGATGTGCCGGTGTGGGAGAACGGACAACTATTTCCTGAACGCCTGCCCAACAGCGCCGAGGCACTGGATTCCCACCCACACCTGGTAGAACTGTACAAACACCCGTATCGTGAGGTTGGTCTGGTTGCCTGATGCTCGACATTCTCAGAAAAACCGGCAGTAACGATTAGTTCATTGCTGCCAGTTTTGATAGTTTTTCTGTATGTTGCTAACGCCAAAGGATACGATTTCCGCCAATACTGTCATATAGATATCTGACAATTTGTTGATATACAGACAACTCTTGCCGATCTTGTATTTTCCGAGCCGCTGCAGATACTCATCCAGCTCCAGATACCCCGGCATGATGTAGATCGACAGATTGGCTTTACGCGGAGAAAAACCGGTAATCAGGCTATCACCGCTGCGACCACTATCGTAGACATAGTGATACCGACCATAGCCGACAATGTTACCGCCCCACATGACAGCTGGAAAACCCGTTACGTCATGAAACCAGTCCAGCAATACTTCAGCATCAGAACGACGCTGCGAATGTTCAACACCGGCGATAAAATCCATCGGAAGAAGGTCTGTCGGTTGAGTCTTGTTATCACTGGTTTTAGCTGCCATCGTCAACCCTCCTCCAGTTTATTTATCACTGTACACCAGATGTAAAATCACTCTGCTGGTGAATTTCGATAAATGAGAGTCCCTTACGACAGCGCCAGAATGGCAGCCGTGGACTGAACATCTGCGAATGTATCGCTCAATGAGGCTAGCGAAGCCTGATGCAAAGCAGCGTGTGGGACTGTCTGACCATTTTCGACTGTCAGGTCCCGAGTTGCACAGGCATCATCAGCAACAATGACATCATAGCCCAGAGGCACCGCATCACGGCTTGCACCAGCAACACAGGCGTGAGTCATCAAACCGCTGACAATTAGTGTCTTTATGCCTTTTGCCTTCAGCTGCGCGTCGATATCCGTCGTGGGAAATACACTGATTGAAGATTTACGTACAACCACATGATTGGTAGCGGGTTGAATATCGGGATGAAAAGCCACCGTCTGCCCATCCTCTGCAAAGATCGGCGCGCCCGCCGGGGTTACATGCTGTATATGAAACACGGGTATGCCCAAACCATCAGCCATATCGATCAACCGTTTTGCATTAGCAAGCGCCGTCTTGCCATTGGGAATAGGTAGCTTGCCAGTAAAATACTCGTTCTGAAAATCGATTACGAGCAATGCCGTGCTGTTGCGATCGATACTCTTGGCACTGGCAGCACCCAATAAAGCTCTGATGGTTGGATGAGTCATCCTATGTCCCCTGTCTCGTGTTGAATGGTGAAAAAACGAGAGCTTGATGCCGTACGGCCCTCGTTGTGTGTCACTACTCTATGGCTTATGCTTTGCCTGCAACAGCGTCCCAGAAGACAAGCTTCGATGAGATCGGGCCAAAATGACATCCACCGGTGAACACCGTATCGCCATCGTCGCATTTGATGGCATCAGCCCCTTTCATCTAGCCGTTCCCTGCACCGTTTTTGGTGACGATCTGGCGCGACTTGATGTACCACGCTACGACCTTGTCGTATGTGCTGAGAAGCTGGGAACCATCCCCACACAGTCGGTGTTTTCGATTGAAGTTTGTCATGATCTATCCGTGCTGGACACGGCTGACACCGTGATCATACCGACCTGGTGTGATTCAGACATACGTCCATCAGATGCGCTGCTTGATGCTTTACGCGGTGCCCATGCCAGAGGTGCTCGCATGGTGGGCCTATGCCTTGGCGCGTTCGTTCTGGCAGAGGCTGGTTTGCTTGATGGCCGCACTGCCTCCACGCATTGGGTGTGGGCGGATGAATTTGCCCGTAAATACCCCAGGGTCAGTCTCGACGTTGACGTGCTCTATGTTGATGAAGGCGATATCCTGACCTCAGCCGGCACCGCTGCGGCTATTGACTGCTGCATTCATCTGGTTCGATGTGATCACGGCGCCGAGGTGGCAAACCGTCTTGCTCGTCGTTTGGTGACAGCCCCGCACCGAAGCGGTGGGCAAGCTCAGTATATCGAGCAACCGCTTCCCAAGCCCATTGATAACGATCGAATTGCACGCGCTATTGTCTGGGCATCAGAGAACATTTCCACTTCGATCAGCCTGGATACGATGGCAGAGCATGCAGCCATGAGCCGTCGTAACTTCTCCCGACAATTCCGCAAGGCAACCGGCACGACGGTATCCCACTGGCTGCTGGCACAACGGCTGACACTGGCTCAGCGCCTGCTGGAGACCAGCGATCAGACTATCGACAACATCGCCTGCGATTCAGGGTTCACATCGACCGTCAGTCTCAGGCAGCATTTTTCCAATACGTTCTCGATTTCACCCAGTGCCTATAGAAAGCAGTTCAAAAACCAGGAGCCAACCGGTTGTTAGCGAGTTAGGGCTCGTGAAATAATCAAGTTTCACGATCCCTAAGGTAATACTCACCTTGTTTTCCAATCGGCCCACCAGGGGCTCAATCCGCTGGATTCAGAATCGATTCGACCCAGTCAGGCACCGTCTTGCTGGCTGGGCCTTCCAGGCTTTGCTTGAACATATTCGAACGGGTAGGCTTCAAATTCAGTTCAAGTGTGTGGGCGCCACAGGTATTGGCAATCTCACCAAACCCCGCTGCTGGGTACACCTCACCCGAGGTGCCAATGGCGGCAAAGATATCGGCTTCCATCAATGCCTGCTCTATTTCTTCCATGAACAAGGGCATCTCACCGAACCAGACTATATGAGGTCTGAGGGTGTTTTTGCTCTTGCAGTTCATGCAGACAGACTCGGTGGTGATGTCATGCGGCCAGGGCTGCACAGCGCCACAATCAGTACAACGTGCCTTGATCAGCTCACCGTGCATATGGATGACCTCTGCCCCCGCGCGTTCGTGCAGATCATCGATGTTCTGCGTAACCAAGGTTACTGCCCCCTTGTGCAAGCGCTGCAGACGTGCCAGAGCCTCGTGAGCCACATTGGGCACCACTGAGACAAGGCCTGCGCGTCGCTGATTATAGAAATTTTGCACCAGAGCCGGATTGCGTTCAAAGGCTTCAGGTGTTGCCACATCCTCGACGCGATGCTTCGCCCACAGCCCGTCTTCATCACGAAACGTGGCTATACCGGATTCTGCAGAAATACCGGCACCGGTGAGAATGAAGATGGAAGGTGTCATAACTTGTTATCCAAAAGATTGCGTTCTGGTCGGATCAATTATACGGACCGGAGTGGGACTACAAAACTGAATGTCGCTTCATCAGCTTGCCAATTCTTCCAAGCTGATGATCAATGAACTCATCGCTTGTCGCACGATGTCCAAAATCCCTGGCATTGCCCATGATCAGGGCCATCCACCAGATATGACGAATGACCACAAAGGTATCAATCAAAGAAAAATCTTCGTCGCCAATTTCGCGCTCAGAACGATACCCGTCCAGAAATGATGACCAGAGCTCACTTTGATTATCATCTCCGAAAATACCCCATTTGAAAGTCGCCAGTTCAAACACGCGAAAGCCAAAACCACAACAGTCAAAATCAAAATGCGTCAGCAGGCCTTCGCTTTCATGTACGTTGCAGCCGTGACAGTCACCATGGCAGAAGCCGACATCAAGACTCTTTATCGCAATGCTGTTCACCGCCCGTCGAAGCTCGTCCGCCGTTTCCTCAAGAAACGTCAGATCGTCCTTTTTGTTGCGTAGAAAAGGCTTGATGATGTTCACTGATTCATCCAGAAGATATTCGACTTCAAGTCTGGAACGTACATGCTCAGTCTCAAACCCATCGGAAAGATGATGCAGCTCAGCAACGGACGCCCCGAACAGTCGCCCGTTTGTAAGTGTCGTTTATTCCACGCTGCCAGAATTGACATGTCTGTGGATCTTCTATCAGATACTGTGGGACCAGCCTGGATAAAAGTTCACTTTCACAGGCTGTAGAATAACTAGCTCGAATTTCCATGCTCGCCGACCATCACGCATCGCTGACCGTATCTGATCAATCAAAGCCAATTGTTGCACAAAACTGATAGCGAACCAATTCAAGGCTTTTTTGTTCTATCTCAATAATCAATCATGGTATTCGCGTTAACTTGATTACTACGTGATGCAAATATGGGAAAGCTGATATGTTCGAGAAAATCGTTGTAGGCGTCGACGGCTCACCAGAGTCAGAACACGCTTTGCGCCTGGCATGTGACCTTGCTCAGAAGTACAGTTCCGAACTACATCTTGTACATACACCGCAACCACAAACAGTTGCATTTGCAATGGGAGCGGTAGCGGGTTACCACGCAGCCATGGCGATGCCCTCTTCAGAGGAAGTCGAGGTAGCTTGCGAAAAAATAGTGAGTTCAGCCAAAGCCATTGCAGAAGAGTGCAATCAGAAAATCACTCAAACACATACAGAACCTGGTGATCCCGCTGATCATATAATCGCCTGTGCAGAAGGCTGTGGCGCGGATCTGATCATAACTGGCCGCCGTGGGTTAGGCAGTGTCAGCTCCCTTCTTCAGGGCAGCACCTCTCAACGGGTCAACCACTTGGCAAAATGTGCTTGCCTTTCGGTTGTCAAATAGCAATCGTCTGGCGCACCATCTCAGAGCTCGCTCATTCCAGAAATCGCTGATCAAAGGGGTAGTGCGTCAGGTTTTCATAACCATCTTCAGTGATGACAAGCTGATCCTCAAGCTTGATACCACATGAGCCGCCGACCTCCCCTACATAGGCTTCGACACACAGGCATTGCCCAACCTCCAGCACGCCATCGTAACCGGAGTCTTCCAGGTCCTCGGGGTAGCGTATGGACGGGTACTCGTCACACAGGCCTACACCATGAAAGACCACGCCATAACGTTGATGACGATAGGGCTGATCCAGTCGATGTGCCGTTGCTGTCAACTCACGTTCGTGGGCCTGCCTCCTGGAACCACGGATTGGTACGCGGCCCCGAGCTTAGAATTCGGGTTTCAATCCATTCACCACCGCGAATATGGTTACCGCGTTGCAGCTCGGCCCACAACTCCACTTCACTCTTGCCCGGCTGAAGTATGGCCTGCATCTCGGCAATGCCCGCTTCACAACTGGCAATGGCGCAGCGCATGGCATTGATCTCATTTGAATTTTTTATCTTTCTGGCATGTTCGCTCACTTCCTGACCACTGCGCACCTCAATGCCCAGCTTCTCCAGTGCTCGCACGCCAATGAAATCCATGCGATCAACCGCGAGACGACGATTGTCGCCTGCGTGCTGGCGCATCAGATCGTCAACAACGTCAGCAAATTGCGCGGCATGTTCCTCTGAGCGATCACCCGACTCAAAATAGAAGAATGACGCGCCATGACGCACTTCCTTAACCAGAGGCAAGTGGGCGCTCAAATGCTCGCAGGTATGAAAATCCCACAACACCATGTAGCCACTGGCAGAAACGAAGCAGGCACGACAAGGATTATGGGTGGCCCATAGCTGCATATTAGTGCTGTCAGTCGCGTAACGAATGTTGAGCGGATCAAACATCAACAGTCCTGCGTAGTCACGAGCCTGTAACTCACCAACCAGCCTGGACAGACGGTATTCGCGCAGCTCAACCAGATTGGGTGGCTGGAGTCCCAATGCTGCCCATTCCTCAAAGGCAATATCAGAGGGGCCCGTCTCGACACGATCGGCGAGGTTGGGCGATCCATCCGGCAGTAGATCGTTCACAGTGACACGGCGCCGGGTGGGGTCTATCTTACGAATGAGGGGTGAGTATGGCGCACTGGCTACTGTCGGGATAACAAATGTCATGACCCTGGTCTCAAGAAGGATAGATGCGAGTTCAACTCGCCATATCACTCAACGGAATGGGCTCGGCATTGACGAACAGTTCTGCCTGCGAGCGTGATAACTCCCAATGGTCAAGCGTGACAGCCACGGCCTGCTCGGCATCTCCCTTATCGATGGCTTCCAGCATTTGATCATGTTGCTCAACAGCCAGCTTCAGTCGATTTCCTACCTTTGCGTTTTTTCTGTCATAGAAGGTATGCGCAATTCGTGCATGATCGACGAGCAGGCGCTGGAGGCTGATGGACAGATAACGGTTGTCAGCCATCTCACCGACCAGTGAATGAAAGCGATCGTTGAAATAAACCAGATCCTTGACCACGATCTTGTTCGCAGCCTGACGAAATCGCCCCTGCACCAATTTGAGTTCCTTCAACTGTACCGAAGTTGCGTTTTCCACAGCGAGCCTGGATATAGCAGAATAGATCATGGGAGCCGTCTGGAAGAATTCCTTCAGAGTCTTGTGATCCATGGGTGAAACATGGGCTCCCCGGTTATCGACAATGTCGATATACCCCTCTCCGGCCAGTTGCCGGAAAACATCCCGTAAAGGGGTCCTGGAAAGCCCGTACTCCTTACTGATCGACACTTCATCGAGATCGATGCCAGGCGCCAGATCCAGAGTCAGAATTCTGCGTTTGAGATCCAGATACAGCTTTTCCTTGTTACTTGTGCTGACCTTGTTCAATTTGTTCTCCGCAACAAGGGGCTTGCCAACGTCTCCGGCTGCTCACTGACTCGATTCTTCAGAGTCGTCGTATACCACTCGACAAACTGGATGACGCCGCTCTCATGCATGGCAGAATAAGGACCAGGCTCGTAGGCGGTCGACAGCACACCCTCCTGGCAATTCTCCACAACACGCTTGTCTTCCGAATTGGTATCCATCCAGACCTTAGTCAGATTCTCAAGCGAATAGTCTCGCCCTTCCTCAGCGTCCTTGTGCACCAGCCATTTGGTAGAGACTTCGGTTTGCGTTGGGCTGATCGGCGTCACCCGGAACAGTATGGTGTGATCCGACAGGAAGTGATTCCAGGTTGCCGGGTAATGGAACATCAGCAATGCTCCGGCATTTTTAAAAGAAAAATTACTCAGAGGCGGAGTCACGGCAACCTTGCCAGACATGGTGTAACTTTCCGCATCCCCAACCAGTGGTGTACGAACGTAGCGCCATGTGCCTGTATCATCAACCATATACTTCGAAGGTGCACCCGCCGCTTCACAACGAGCGATGTACTCAAGCGTCTCTGCATCCAGCCCCGTGTCATCACTGTTACCAATCACCGCCGGGTTGTCCAGAAAGGTGCGACACAGCGATGGGTGATTGCCGGAACAGTGGTAGCACTCCCGATTGTTTTCGAGCACCAATTTCCAGTTTCCCTCCTCAATGATCGTGCTTTCATGGGCGACCTTGGCATCAGCCAGACCATGAGGCGCCAGATACCGCGCAGACTGCTCGGCGAACTGATCAAAGTCCGGAGCTTGTGCGGCAAGGCAGATGAACACAAGGCCGCTGGCTTCACGACAATGAACGGGTTTCAGTCCATGTTGTGACGGATCAAAATCATCCCCCATGTCCCGGGCGAACAGCAGGCGACCGTCCAGTTCGTAGGTCCACTGGTGATAGGCACAAACCAGCTTGGGCGACGTTCCTTTTGCAGCGCTGCACAACGTAGAGCCGCGATGCCGACAAACATTATGAAACGCCCTGATCTCGCCATCAGCTCCCCGCACGATGATGACTGAAGTGCGCCCTATCTTGTGAGTGACATAGTTGCCGGTCTCGGGTATTTCGCACGCCGGTATTGCAAACAACCAATCCCTGTGAAAGATCATCTGCATATCCAGGTCAAAGAAAGCTGGATCGTTATAGAACTCCTGCGGCAGTGAATAGCCTGGCACCGAGGACTCTAATAGAGCAAGTATGTCAGTACGTAACATGAGTGAAAAACTCCACAAATTTAAAAAACAGGTTTAAAGAAAGATCCGCTAAGGGCTCGTATCCTTCTATCAGCATGAGATATCTCTTTTCATCGCATGACTACATACTATATGTATAATATATGTATACATCATTTTTTCAAATATCTCAAGAAACGTAAACCCCTACCCGGCCGATCAATATTCTTGTGGACGGCCGATCCAGCTCCTGAGCCCTCAATAAAGAGTGTCTGAACGCCGATGAAATTTGAAGGTATCTACACGCCGGTGATAACGCCGAGCGACACATTGGGACGTATCGACTATCCCGCATTGGAGAAACTCCTCGAACACCTGATCGCCAGTGGTGTACACGGTGTGATTTCCGGAGGGTCAACGGGTGAGAACTACTCACAGACCGTCGAGGAGAGGCTCAGTCTGGCCAGGTTTACACGCGAAGTACTGGGAGACAGAATCCCGTTGATCGTTGGCACCGGCACTATGCGCACGCCAGACTCGATAGCGCTTGCCGAAGGTGCAGCCGAAATGGGTGCCGACGCGATTCTTCTGGGAACGCCTCCGTATTCGGTACCAACGGAGCGCGAGAATGCATTGAATGCACTAGCCATTGACCGTGCTGCCAATCTTCCCATTGTTCTCTATAACTACCCGGGCAGAATGGGCGTGAGCATGGGCGAGGAATTTCTCGACCGTGTTGGCAGCTCCAGCAATGTGTGTGCAATCAAGGAAAGCTCCGGTGACATCAATCGCGTGCACCTGCTGGCACGTGACTATCCGCATATCCAGATGTCATGCGGCATGGACGATCAGGCATTGGAATTCTTTGCCTGGGGAGCTCGTAGCTGGATTTGCGCAGGCTCCAACTTCCTGCCCAAAGAGCACATCGCTCTGTATGAAATCTGTGCAAATCAGGGTGACTTCACCACTGGACGAAAAATCATGAGCGCAATGATGCCCCTGATGCGCGTCCTGGAGCAAGGCGGTAAATTCATTCAGTGCGTCAAATACGGCGTGGAAATGGCAGGCTTTCATACCGGCCCCATGCAGCCACCTTTAAAAGGTTTGAACAAGGATGAAAAGCGCCAGATGGAACAGGTAGTACGCGTGCTCAAAAACACCATTAACAACATCCAGGCGGGGGAATAAACCATGTCGACTCTATTGACACACTCCGAGTACGTAGCAATTGCCAAGTCGCTGACGCTGCCACAGAACGCCTTTATCAACAACGGCTATCGCCCTGCCATCTCCGGCAAAACGTTTGACACCACCAACCCTGCAACTGGCGACCTACTGACGCAGGTGGCGGCCTGCAACACAGAAGATGTGGATCTTGCGGTGGAAAAAGCCCGAGAAGCTTTCGATGATGGGCGCTGGTCCAGACTGGCGCCAGCGCAGCGTAAGGAAATCCTGATTCGACTGAGCAAACTGCTGGCCGACAACATCCATGAGCTGGCTGTGCTGGAAAGTCTCGACAGTGGCAAAACCATTCAGGATTGCGAGATGGTCGATCTGCCTGACACCATCGCCTGCATCAAGTGGCATGCCGAAGCCATCGACAAGCTCTATGATCAGGTCAGCCCTGCTTCGGATGATCATATAGCGATGATCGTGCGACAAGCGATAGGCGTAGTCGGACTTGTATTACCCTGGAACTTCCCCCTGTTGATGCTGGCATGGAAAATAGGCCCAGCTCTGGCAGCTGGTTGTTCAGTGGTCATCAAACCCGCTGAGGAAACATCATTGAGTGCCTTGCGTGTTGCCGAGCTGGCTCGTGATGCAGGCCTGCCCGCTGGTGTCTTGAATATTGTCACGGGAACGGGCGTCGATGTCGGTGAGCCTATCGGACGGCATCCTGACATCGATATGGTCTCGTTTACCGGCTCAACGGAGACTGGCAGACGCTTCCTGAAATATTCGGCAGAGTCGAACCTGAAGGAAGTCGTATTGGAGATGGGCGGCAAGAACCCTTGCATTGTCATGGATGATGCCGAAGATCTGGATGTTGTAGCCTCGCATGTTGTCAATGGCGCTTTCTGGAACATGGGTGAAAACTGCTCAGCCTCCTCACGTCTTATCGTACACAAGGACATCAAGGACTCCTTACTGGACAAAATCAAGGCGCATTTGCGTGAATGGAAAGTAGGAGATCCACTGAACCCTGACACGCGTGTTGGACCTCTGGTATCGAAAGAGCATTACAGCAAGGTGTCAGGCTATGTGCAGCAGGCAGCATCCGACAATATTCTGGTTGGCGGAAAAAGCAGCAACGGCACCCATATAGAACCCACCATTGTCGAATCAAGCGGTAGTGACGACCCTCTTTGCAACGAAGAGATCTTTGGCCCGGTACTCAGCGTCATCACGATCAGCAGTTTCGATGAGGCTATCAGTATTGCCAACAACACACCCTATGGTTTATCTGCGGCATTGTTCACCGCCAATGGCAAACGTGCATTGCGTGGCGCACGTGCACTGAACGCCGGCACCGTCACCATCAACAGCTTTGGTGAAGGCGATGTCAGCACACCCTTTGGTGGGTTCAAGCAATCTGGATTCGGTGGACGCGACAAATCGATCCATGCACATGATCAGTACACCCAGTTGAAAACCATCTGGATCGATCTGTCTGACAATGAAATAGAGTCGGTCAGTTGACCAGCTTCACCGCCAGTCGCCTTCCTAACCAGCCGGGACCCGCCGGCTGGAACTGCTTGCTGCCAGAAGCTCTGGCAGCACGGATACTGGAGCAAAGCGTCACGGCGGATGTAGCCATCATAGGCGCCGGCTTTGCCGGGCTTTCGGCAGCTCGTCGTTTGCTGCAGATCGACCCCTGCCTGAAAGTTGTCGTGCTGGAAGCTGGCCGCGTCGCACAAGGGCCGGCCGGGCGCAACTCAGGCTTCATGATCGATCTTCCCCATGATCTTTCATCAGATACCTATGTTGCAGAAGGCACTGCTGACGACACTCGTCAGATTTCTCAGAATCGTCAAGCGATCCGGTTTGCAGCCAGTGCTGCTGAAGAATACGCTCTTACAGCTGATACCTTCAATCCCTGTGGAAAGATCAACGCTGCGGCTACCCTCAAAGGTGAGAAACTCAATCAAGACTACGCCCGTCATCTGGCAGTCTTGAATGAGCCACACGAATGGCTGGATACTGCAGCATTGGTAGATCTCACGGGTAGTCACTATTATCGATCAGGGCTGTTCACTCCAGGCACTGTCATGCTGCAACCTGCTGGCTACATTCGAGGCTTGGCCAACGGCTTGCAGTTCACACACCCGACAGCCTTCAGCCTTTTCGAAAATAGTCCGGTTATCCGCATCGTTGGCAATGAACCTGGCTGGACACTGGAATGCCCGACAGGCAAAGTCATTGCTGACAAGGTCATCCTGGCCAACAACGGTCATGCCGAAAGCTTCGGCTTCTTCCAGAATAGGCTCTTGCATGTATTCACCTATGCAACCATGACAAAGCCATTTGCGCGTAATGCACTAGCCGGTAATCAGCAATGGGGCATTATCCCGGCGGATCCAATGGGCACGACCGTGCGTAGAATCAATGACGGTGATGCCAGTCGACTGGTGATACGCACACGATTTACCTACAATCCATCCATGCAGGTCAGCCCTCGGGAAGTGGCAGACGCTGCACAGCTATGCCGGAAAAAATACGACGCTCGCTTTCCAGACCTGAAAACAGTTGACATGCAATATGAATGGGCTGGACATCTTTGCCTGAGCTGGAACGGCGTTCCTGCTCATGGAGAGATAGAAAAAGGTATTTTTTCAGCGGTTTGCCAGAACGGTCTTGGTACCGCAAAGGGCACAATATCCGGCATATCCGCCGCCGAAATGGCTTGCGGAGTCGACACCGAGATTACCCGCTCCCTGGCAACCATGGACGAACCTCGACGACTTCCGCCAGCACCATTGACAACCCTGGGGGCCCGAACCACCTTGAAATGGAAGGAATGGCGGGCAAGCAGGGAGTGATAGACAGACAGACAGACAGGCACCTTGCAGTAGAGAAGTGAAAAAGTAGAAACAAAAAATCCGCAGCCTGAAGAAGACTGCGGAAGTTTTAACGAGCAACGATCAGTAATACCGTTGTTACAGCAAGGCCCTACTTGTCCCGAAGACTATCTCGATACAAGGCCTTGGTCAGCGATATGACCATGAGCCCCATGATGACGGTGAATGGCAAGGCTGCGATGATCATCGCACTCTTCAGTGCATCCAACCCTCCACCACCGGCTATCAGCAAGGTACCAATGACAAATGTCAACAGGACACCCCAGATGATTCGGTGCTTGACGCCCGTCTCTGCGCTCCCGCCTGACATGATCGTGTTCATGACCAGGATGCCCGAATCTGCTGATGTCACCAGAAATGTCAAGATCAACACCACGCACATGATAGTGATACCGGACAACAGGCCTCCCGACAGCATCACTTCAAGTGTTGCAAACAGTTTGGCGGTTACTGAGGCTGCAATGATTGACCCCTGAGCGACACCTGACAATTCAAGATCAATTGCCGTTCCACCCAGTATGGTCATCCAGGCAAAACAGACCAGCGATGGTGCAATCACGGCACCGAGGATAAACTCCCGTACTGAGCGCCCCTTGGAAATGCGCGCCAGGAACAGGCCAACGAACGGTGAAAACGCAATCCACCACGCCCAGTAGAATGTGGTCCAACCAGATTGCCAGCCAAACAGCCGCCCATCTGCGCCTGCCGCATAGAGACCTGCCGCCAATTCATCAGGACTTTCCAGCGCACTAACCGACTCCGGCAAAGCCTCACTGAAACTTGCAAGAGAACCCCAGGGATCGATACTGGCCGCAAACACAGCCGCCTGATCAGCCGCAGGCAAAGAGCCGATGGCCGACGGTGCTGTCGCCAGAAATCCCTCAAGCGTCTCAGGCCCGTACGATTCAAAAGACAAAGACAGGAAATGCAGAATGTAATCGAATAGTGCAGTGGCGTACGTTGTCATGGCAAACACGAAGGAGCCGAACACCACGAACACAAGCAACAAGACCAGCGACAGAACCAGATTGAGATTGGACAAGTACTTGACGCCACGCCCCACACCAGAAACAGCAGAGAGTATGGACAGCGTCATGACGACACAGAGTGCGGCGATCAAACCAACCTTGCTTGGTGCCGGCGTCTCTTCACCATTCATCAACCACTCCATGCCACTGATGGCATATATCCCGTCGACCAACTGGCTCACGCCAAAACCTATAGTGACTGACACCCCCAGGATGGTGGCCAGAACACCCAGAACATCGATGATATGACCTATAAAACCGTTGGCAAAACGTCCCAGAACAGGCGTCAGAGCAGAACGGATGGTCAAGGGCATGTCTCGCGTATAGGCATAGTAGGCCAGTGCCAGACCTGTAACGACATAGATTGCCCAGGCGTGAAACCCATAATGCAGGAAGGTGTAACGATAGGCCGAGGTCAGGGCGGCCTCTGTATTGCCTTCAACACCCCCGGCGACCGTGATGGGGTTCGATCCCCACAAACCCATCGGCTCTGCCGTGGCATAAACCATCAGCCCCACACCCAGGCCAGCACCGAACATCATCGAGAACCACGAGAAGTTGCTGAACTCCGGAGGCTCTCCTTCAGGCCCGAGCAACCGCTTGCCCGAAGAGGGAATAATGGCAACAGCAAAAAGAAACAAGGCAAAAATTCCGACAGAAATAATATAGAAGCTATTGAAGCCTTTCAGAAGGTACCAGTTCAGATCGGATAGCGTGCCGCTCGCGCTCAGGGGCCAGACCAGTGCCCAGATCACTAGAAGAGTAATGCTGATCTTGCTGATCAGCGCAATGGGCAAACTGTAGCCTTCATAGAACCCTGAGGGCGCCTTGTGAATAACGACGTCGGTAAACGGTGGTTTTACAGCCATGCTTCGACCTCCCTTGTTTCAAAGAGTATACATATTGTATTATGACGGCCAATTCCGCAAGAACTATCAGTGGAGAGATCCCCGCCGCTATCAAGGTCACTACATCCTTGTATTCAGTGATACCTGCATACCACTCATTGATGCATTCAGATCCGCTGCGCGCCATCTCGAGCCAAACTGCCCCGATCCTCGACTATCCAGCCTGACCACGCAGGCCCATTGTCATGACGCGTGAATTCTTCACGAGTGAGGCACCTACCGAATCATCGCCTTCCGAGACAGGAATGAATTCGCTATGGATTTCGGTGTACGGCCTATCCGCACTGAAACGTCACCAACTTTACCTAAACTGCAAAACAAGCGATCCTGCCCGCAAACTGATGTCTGTTACGCTCCGGTGTTTCCTGTAAACAGCGTTCGTGAACCAACGGGCAGCGCGGATTAAAACTGCAACCTGCCGGTGGATCAATCGGACTCGGAATTTCACCGGTCATGGCGGGACGATCCCGTACCGGGTTTGCCAGGTTGGGAATAGTGTCCAACAACAGGCGGGTATAAGGATGCAAGGGATTGTCGAATAGCTCCTGCTTGGGCGCAATTTCCACTATCTTGCCCAGATACATGACTGCAATAACATCAGCCATATGCCTGACAACCGACAGATCATGACTGATAAACAGATACGTCAAGCCATACTCTTTCTGCAGATTTTTCATCAAATTGAGAATCTGGGCCTGAACGGACACATCCAGCGCAGACGTCGGCTCATCACACACAAGAAACTCGGGCTCTCCTGACAGCGCTCTGGCAATCGAAATACGCTGACGCTGCCCACCCGAGAATTCATGCGGGTATTTGGAACCATCACCACTGCTCAGCCCCACCGTCTCAAGCAGTTCATTAACCCGGCGAGCAACATCGGGTCTGGACATGCCCGGCTTGAGCGTTCTCAATGGTTCAGCAATGATGCGCGACACCCGCCATCTGGGATTCAGGCTTGCATAGGGATCCTGAAAAATCATCTGCACTCGTGACAAATCCCCTCGATACACAATCTGCCCATCAGTCGGTGTCTGCAACCCGGTCGCCAGTTTGGCCACCGTGGACTTCCCACAACCACTTTCCCCTACTAACGCCAGGGTCTGACCTTTTTCAATAGAAAAATCCACACCTGCAACAGCATTCAGAAACTGTCGCGGCCGACGCTCCAGCACGCGATTAAGCCAGGGGGCTGAGACGTCGTAACTTCTTCTCAGCTCAACAGCTTCAATGAGCGGTAGTTCGTTCATGGCTTACTCTCATTATCGACGGACCAACAGGCAACCCCTGAGCGTGACAACTCAGGAACTTCAACAAGACAACGATCCATGCGCCGGTTGCAGCGTGGATTGAAAGAGCATCCGTCGGGTATATCAGTTAATCGCGGCATATTGCCTGGAATCTGGGAGAGCTCTTGCACATCACCGATCAGACTGGGTATTGCGCCCATTAACCCTACGGTGTAAGGATGCCGTGGCGCCTTGATCACAGCCTCGACCTGTCCGATTTCTGCAAGTCTGCCGGCATACATGACGGCCACCCGATCGGCGGTCTCGGCAATGACCCCCATATCGTGCGTGACCAGCATGACTGCCATGCCACGCTCCTTGCACAGGCGCTTGAGCAAACCGGTAATCTGCGCCTGTATGGACACATCCAATGCAGTTGTCGGTTCATCGGCAATGATCAAATCGGGTTCGGCACACAAGGCCAGAGCAATAACGACGCGCTGGCGCATGCCACCAGAGAACTGATGTGGGTAATGATCTATCCTCACCTGTGGCGCGGGTATTCCCACCTCATGCATCAGATCCAGTGCACGCTGACGGGCACCGTTTTTATCGATCGTCAGGTGCTGCCTGATGGTCTCAACCAACTGATCTCCGACAGTAAACAACGGGTTCAGGCTAGTCAGCGGATCCTGAAAGATCGCGGCCATGCGACGGCCCCGCAAGACACGTAGCTCGTCCTCGGCCATTTGGTCAATACGCTGGCCTGATAACCATATCTCGCCCTGAGCAATCCGACCCGGCGGCTCCAACAGCCCCAGAACCGCCATGCCTGTCATGGATTTTCCTGCACCGCTTTCGCCGACGATTCCCAGTATCTCGCCGCGCCTGATGGACAGCGAGACGCCATCAACGGCCGTCAGCACTCCCTTTCTCGTCGGAAACTCGACTCGCAAGTCCTCGACGACCAGAACGTTGTCAGTCATGCTATTCAGCTCGCGGGTAGCTTGTCGAAAATATGTCATCCACCGGCGGATGGTTCAGTGTCCGTTCCGGGTAGAGTGAAATGATCTTGTCGAACTGCTGCTGTGCCTGCACCCAGTCCGCATCGTTATCCACACCCGGAATCTCCCCGTCAACCAGAACATGTCGGCCATGGATGAAGACATTGCTGACATCCCGACCACTGCAGCCGGTCATCAGGCTTTGTACCGGGTCAGGCCCGCATAAACTGCGGTCCAGCTTGATGACAATGATATCGGCGCACGCTCCTGACTCAAGCTTGCCCAAATCAGGGCGTTTCAAAGCCGTAGCACCTCCCAGAGTAGCCGCATCGAACAGACTCTCACTTCGACAGCTTTCAACACCTGCGCTGTCTGCGGCACGATTCATGATGACGCCTTGTTGCAGATTCTGAATCATGTCAGGTGGCCAGGTATCGGTTCCCATGGCCAGCTTCATGCCACGGGCCTTGTAACTCATGAAGGAGTCAAGTGTGCTGCCATGTCGAGCCGATACCAGTGGACAATGCACAACTGTTACGCCGGCCTCCACGGCCAGCTCAATATCCGTATCGGTCATATGCACCCCGTGTGGCAGCAAGCAACCATCGGATAGAAAATTCAGCTTATCCAGCCACTCGATGGGTGTACTACCATGCATCTGCTGAATTAGCGCCAGCTCCGTCGATGACTGACAACAGTGCAACCTCACCGGTACGTTCAAGCGTTTGGCAGTCTCTGAGGTTCTTTTCAGAAGCTCAGCGGTACAGGTCTCAATACGATCCGGAGCCAACATGCCTCTGAGCAGCGGGCTGTCATTGTCCTCCATACGCTGGGCAAAGGCTGCAGCCGCCTCAAGCTCTGCCAGGCCTCGCTCTTCATCAAACTCGGCTACTACCTGGCCATTACTTTCCACCACCTGATTGCCGGTCCGATAAGCAGGCCCCAGATAAACGCGCAAGCCCAGAGCATCTGCCGAACGGGCCGCACTTTCAAACTCTGCCACCGTCTCGCCCCACGCTCTATAAAACAATGAGGCAATGGGCAGTGCGGTGGTAATGCCGTTACGAATCAGTTGAGAAAAGGCAAAGTGCTTCTGGAATGCCAGCTCCTCGGCTGAGTACATTTCGAACGGGCCTTTTTCGACATAGCTGCGCGGCCATACTCTGCCAGTGGAGGCAGGCGATGCATTGTCGTAGGATAAAATGGTGGTATCCAGATCCGACAACGCATCCAGATCGATAAATCCCGGGGATATGATCGCTTCACCATAGTCAAGGCGCTTATCCACAGGCCCTGTATAACCATGGCCCACATGCACAATGTGGTTGCCGCAAAAAACCACCTCAGCATGCTCATACACACAATGCTCGCCATTCGCATGCCCGATAACCCATCGAGCGCTCAGTAGCGTGTGCGTGGAGTTCACCGCGCCAGAAGCAGACATTCGCCATTCTCCGCTATCGTTTTACCCGCCTTTAAAACACGCTTGCGGGCCGGGCTGCTGACGATCATGTCTGTCAGGCTTTCACCATCCACCAATACGCAATCAGCATCGCAACCCGGTGCAATGCCGTAGTTATCAATATCCATGGAAATAGCACCACCATAGGTGCACACATCCAGCGCAATTTCCACTTCATCATCACGCCTGAAGTTATTTCTCTGCGCCAGGAACATGGCTCGATCCAGCATGCAGGCATTGCCAAAGGGCCCCCAGGTATCCCGAATACCATCAGAACCGGAGCAGACCACAACACCTGCATCACGCAGTTCTTGAATAGCCGGCGCCGTCACCGCAGCAGGGCCGGTGGTCATGATGCGAATACCGCTCTTGGCCAGCTGCTCGGTCAATTGCGCCACGTACTTGCGATCAGGCTGTCCCAGACAAAAAGCGTGGCTCACCACTACCTGATTCTGCATGCCCAAAGCTTGTGTGCGCTCAATGATCATCTCCATCGAAAAGCAGCCCATTTCACCGCGTTCATGCAGATGAATGTCGATCGGTTTGCCATAACGCTCGGCCAACGAAAACAGGGTGTCCAGATGCCCCTTGGGGTCACGATCAATGGCACACGGATCCAGGCCGCCCACCACTTCACAACCCAGCTTCATGGCCTCATCCATCAACTCCACCGTGCCGGGGCGCGTCATCATTCCTGACTGAGGAAAGGCAACCAGCTCGATATCGATCCAGCCACGCATTTTGTCCCGCGTTGCCATCACGCCTTCAATACCTTTCAAGCCGTGTACGGTATCTACATCCACATGGCTACGAATATGGGTACTGCCCTTGGCCATGGACACAATGGCCTGCCGTTCGCTTTGCACCTGCGGGTCCATCCCCAGAGGGATTTTTGACTCGCGTTCGTTGGTGATCTTGTCAACCAGCAGCGGGCCCACCTCATTGCGATACCAGGGCAAACCCAAGAGCGACTTGTCCAGATGCGTATGTGCTTCTATCAAACCGGGTATCAGAATGGCATTCTCACCATCGATAATCTCTATACCCTCCACAGGCGACTGCCCTGCCGCGGCAAATTTGCCATCGACGATCAGTACATCGGTGGCAGGGCCTGCCATGGGTCTAACGTTCTTCAATAATACAGAGTGTGTCATTACATTTACCTATCGAAGTTTGGGGTTCAAGGCGTCGCGCAACCAATCGCCGATCATGTTCACCGACAGCACGATGAGGCACAGTTGTATTGATGGAAACAGAACCACCCACCAAAGACCTGAAAAAAGAAACTGATTGCCAATGCGAATCAAGGTACCCAGAGAAGGCTGATCAGAGGGCATGCCTACACCCAGAAAACTCAGCGTGGCTTCCGACAGAATGGCCAGACCAAAATTGAGGGTGGCCGCTACCATGATGGGCGTCAGTGTATTGGGCAGGATGTGGTTCAGCAGAATTCGCCAGGGCCGCACCCTGATCAATCGCGCTGCCTGCACGTATTCTTTACTTTTCTCAACCATGGCAGAGGCACGCACCGTTCTGGCGTACTGAACCCAGGAAGGCACCGCAATCGCTACCACCAGGATCATGCTGGTCAGGGAATCTCTGACGCCTACCGGCAAGGTCTGGGCAGCCATGGCACTGATCAGAATGGCGATTAAAATAAACGGCATGGACAGCAACACATCACCCAGGCGCATCAATACATTATCAACCCAGCCCCCGTAGTAACCAGCGATGAGGCCCAGTGTCAGACCCACGCTCAATGCCAGTAGCACCGATAAAGCCCCGATAATCAACGAGGTTCGTGACCCATACAAAATGGCCGAATACAGATCTCGTCCCTGCACATCGGTACCCATAACATAGGGCATTGACCCGCCTTCCAGCCAGATAGGGGGCAGTTCCGAATTCATCAGATCCAGCGAGGCAAGATCGTACGGATTCTGCGGCGTTATCCACGGAGCAAAGACACTGGAGAGCACCACGATAGCCAGTAGAATAACGGCGAAGATAGCCGACGGACGCTGTGTAAAGCTCCACCAGAGCTCACTGTTTCGCCAGCGATTAATGGCAACCATCTCAATGGCCATTGGACGCTCCTCCTTTGACTGAGGCGTCATTACGCAGACGCGGATCAACGTACGCATAGGTAATATCCACCAGCGTATTGATAAGAACAAAAATGAATGCGACCACCATCAGATAGGCTGCCATCACGGGAATATCTACAAAAGTCACCGCTTGAATAAACAGTAAGCCCATACCCGGCCACTGGAAGACGGTTTCGGTCACCAGTGCAAAGGCAATCAAATTACCGATCTGCATACCGGTGAGTGTAATAACCGGCATCAGACAGTTGCGTAGCGCGTGTCGCCAATGCACCACACTCAATGGCAAGCCGCGCGCCCGGGCAAACTTGATGAAGTCCGAGCGGAGCACTTCCAGCATTTCTGCCCTGACCAGGCGCATTACCAGTGTGATCTGAAACAGTGACAAGGAGATGGAGGGCAGCACTAATGCCGCACGCCCGCTGGAGGTAAAAAAGCCGCTGCTCCACCAACCAATATCAACGGTATCTCCCCGCCCGAACGCCGGTAGCCAGCCCAGGGTCACCGAGAACACCAGTATCAACAAGATACCCACAACAAAGCTGGGCAAGGAGACACCGATAATCGAACCTAGCTGCAATCCATCAGCCAGTTTGCGCTCCTGATACACCGCAGTCAGCACCCCAAAAGGAATGCCGATAACCAGCGACAAAACCGTGGCCACAATGACCAGCTCGAAGGTGGCTGGAAACCGGTCTGCCAACAACACCATCACATCCTGTTGGTTGCGGTAGGAGATACCAAAATCCCCCTGTACCGCATTACCTACAAACCGGGCATATTGAGTCATCAAGCCATCGTTCAAGCCGAGCCGCTCACGCAGCTCGGCTCTGTCCGACTGGGTTGCCTGCTCATTGACCATCATCTCGACAGGGTCGCCGAAGAAGCGGAATATCATGAAGGCCAGAAAGGCGACGGCCAACATGACAAAAGCCGCGTTCAACAAACGTTTTAACAAGAATGCAAGCATGGTAGGAAGCAGGCTATTAGATGAAGAGCACGAGGATGTGTTTTAGATGCGGTACTACTTCATCGATGCGTACCAGAGGCGAGGCTTGTTATCCGGAAACAACGGCATGTCAGAGACATTCTTGGTTGTTGCCCAAACCATTGGCTGCTGATGCAAGGGAATCATGATGACTTCATCCTTGACGATTTGCAGTGCCTGGGTCTCCAGCGCAATGCGTTTTTCCAGGTCCAGCTCCGAACCGGCACTTTGCACTAACTTGTCCAGCTCCGGGTAGGACCAGTCGCCCCAGTTGAACACTCCTGAATTACCCTCTTTGCTGTGGAAAATCTGCAGCAAGGGGCTGTAGGCATCCAGCATCGGCAATGTTGCCCAACCCAGGGTGTAGACGTCGGCCTTGCCCGTGGTGCGCTTTGGGGTCTGTACCGCCTGTGGTGCAACATCCAGATTCGGTTTCAGACCAATTCGGCTCCACATGGCTGCGATGGCCTGACAGATCTGTTCCTCATTCACCAGACCGTCTTGCAGACAGTTGAAATCAAACTCCAGACCTTCTGGCACACCGGCTTCTGCCAGCAGTGCCTTGGCTGCATCCACATCAAAGGCAAAACGCTCATCCAGTGCTTCGGTATAACCGGGAATGGGCGGAGCTATGACGGCACCGGCATTACGGGACTTTTCGCGCATGACTTTCTTGCGCAGCTGTTCCATATCAATCGCCTGATACAGCGCCTTTCTGGCTCTGACATCCTTGAAGGGATTATCCAAACCACTCACCAGCTTGTCCCTAAAGCTCATACCCAGCATAACCGTACGCAAGTCCACGCCTTCTAGAACGTTCACATCAGGTGCGGCTGCCAATCTGGGCAAATCCTGAACCGGTGCATCATTGGTAAAGTTGATTTCACCTGACAACATGGCGGCCACTCGAGTAGCTGCAGAATTGACCGGCAACAACTCAAAGCCTGTCAGGTTATGTTCAGGGGTATCCCACCAGTCAGGGTTGACTACAAAGACGGTCTTGGCGTCAGGCTGACGACTCTCGACAATAAACGGCCCGGTGCCATTGGCGTTATAGGTGGCATAGCCTTCGGTGCCCGCTCCAATATCGGTAGGCAGCTCGGCATCATTCTCAACCATCCATTGTTTATCAAAGATATGGATGTTGGTCAGATCGTTCAGCAGTAGCGGATAAGGACCAGTGAGCACCACATCCACGGTCAGATCATCAACTACTTTCGAGCTCACATAGGCTGGAAGATTACCTTTCAGTGGAGAGGTTTCGTGACTGACCCGTTGCAATGAAGCAACCACATCTTCAGCGGTAAAGGTATTGCCGTTGTGGAATGTCACATCGGGTCGCAACTTGAAACGCCAGGTGATCTGATCGTCCAGAATCTCCCAGGACTCAGCTAGTGCTGGCTCTATTTTCAGGTTCTTGTCGTAACGAACCAGACCTTCATAGGTGTGGTTCAGCACATTGATGGTGAAGCTATCACCATAGGAATATGGGTCGAGTGAACCGATATCACGGCTCGCTCCCCACTTCAGAACATCGGCCTGGGCCGTAGAACATGCCAGCAATAGTGCTGCTGAGGTAAGGATGAATTTCGGTTTAAGTCGCATGGACGTCTCTCGTTTCCTGCACATCAGAAGTTCGGAGTAATTATCCTAGCAGGATCGTATACAAAATGGATTATTTTTTGTATACGTTTTTTTCTTATATAGTATCCTATCATCACAGACTCGCCTCACTCCCCCATCGCAAAGCAAGATGACGTCAGCTAAACAACCTTTTAACGGCATGATCGTCTATCAACGACTGCGCCGAGCTATCCTGGAACAGGCACTGCTACCGGGCACGCGACTCAGAGAAGATGCTATTGGAGAGCAGTTCGGCGTTAGTCGAACCATCGTGCGCCAGGCACTGGTCAGGCTCGAAACCGAACATCTGGTAGAAACTCAGCGCAATCGCGGATCGTGCGTGGCAGAACCATCTCTTGACGAGGCCGAGCAGATATTCGAGATCCGGCACTGCTTAGAGGGCGAAGTCATCCGTCGACTGGTTGATCGCATATCGGTAATTGGCCTGGAGTCGCTGGATTCACATGTAGCCCATGAGGCCCGTGTGCAAGGCAAGAATGGTCCGGCATCCATACGTCTGGCAGGCGAGTTTCATATCCTGCTGGCCGAACTCACTGGCAACAAGATTCTGGCCAACTACGTCTCAGAGCTTGTTACCCGCTGCTCACTGATACTGGCGATGTACAGCAGAAGCCACTCAAGTGACTGCGCGGTTAATGAGCACCGCAGCATCATTCAAGCTATTCGTGACAAGGACATCAAGAGCGCCATGACCATCATGGATCACCATCTGGGCGCAGTACAGGGTCGTGCTGATTTGTCCGGCGATGAAAAAGACAACCTTCAGTCAGTACTGGCTCGATACGCAGAGGACCCACCTGCATGACCCACACTCAATTCAATTTCGACAGCCTTAATCCGAAAGACATCTACAAACTGCTTATCGGTACGGTTGTTCCCCGCCCTATTGCCTGGGTCACCACAATCAGCACCGATGGCGTGCCGAATGCGGCACCTTACAGCTTCTTCAATTGCTTATCCTCTGACCCACCCATTCTTGCACTGGGAATAGAGAACAGAGTTGACCGCACATTCAAGGATACGGCCGCCAATATACGAAGCACCGAAGAGTTTACCGTCAACATCGTCGGGCGCTCGAACATCGATGCGATGAACATCACCGCAACCTCATTCCCGGAAGAGGTCAACGAGATGGAAAAAGCGGGCCTCACCATGATCGATGGTAGCTCGGTCGCCTGCCCACGAATTGCTGAAGCTCCCGTATCGTTTGAATGCAAACGTCACGTGGGGATTGAAGTCGGCAGCTCTCGCGAGATTGTTCTTGGCCTTGTTCTTCGAGCCTTCATTCGCTCGGATATCGTCAACCCGCAGAATCACCATACCGACCATGAAAGACTTGATGCCGTTGGCAGAATGGGTGGCCAGGGTTATGCGTTCTCGCAAGACTACTTCGATCTACCCGGCATGAGTGTTGAGCAGTTCGACTCCGGTCACTACCCGCGTTTCTCAGGAACGGAATCCTAGATTCGTTCGAAGCGACTAAACATTTGATTAAAGCCTTAGGGATCGTGAAACAATCCCTTTTGCCCTGCAATCCTATGTGTGCGCTCAGCGGCTGGATGAAGGTGTTGGTAGCTCCGCCTGAGGTGACTGTGATTTCAAATGTCACTTCTCTGCAAAGAGCAAAAGGTATTATGGTCAGAACCCCAACTTTGAACGCCACTTGTAGAGCTGGGCCGCACTCATGCCGTGTTAAAAGAACTCCATAACTCATTGATACCCAGCTGGGTTTTTACTGGTTGGAAACCACTGTGCCAAATACATCGTTGAGTGTGACCTGAACCTGCAGGGGTGTGCCTGAAGTATCGCTGCCAGGAAGAGCATCAAGAGTAAATGTCAATGGTTCGGAGGTCGAGTAATGATAGACATCGTCGCCCACAATCGTGGCAGACACGGTGCCCGTCGCAGAGTTCCACGTAGCATTACCACCGTCTATGGAGTCCACGACAACCGCGATGTGGGCAACGGGTGAACCTGGACTATTTCGTAGGGCCTCGATGAGCTCTTGGAGCGATCCAACAAGCGTGTAATCGCCAGCGCCTGATTCATTAGCTGCAATATTAATTACAGATCCCACATCAACGTTGGACCCAAAATTAAAACCGGTCGTAGAATTCGATGTTGATAGATACTCGGTTAGCGCGATTTGCTGCGATCGCTCAACATCGCCTGTAAAAGCAACCCCATCAACAGTCCAGCTTAGTCCAGAGGTAACGTCACCGGTTTCAGTCGTACTCTCAGCTTCGTTCTCAGTCGGGTTGAGCGGATTCGTGGTATCTGCAGGTTCACTGGATGAGCTACTACAGCCCAGTAACCCTCCAACCAATAATGCGGATACGACAATTTTTGAGATTCTGGCGATCATTCTACAATTCCATTCAGTAAAATTTTACTAGCTGAATTCAGCTTATCACTAACGGCAAGAGCCAAACGGATAGGCTCCACTAGCAATTATGCTAGTGCTTATGCTCATCAACTTTAAACATATCGCTATTACAGTCAGTAACAAAAGCTCTTTTGGAGTGGCATCCGATACTTGTTTATCGATCACCCCGTTCCGGCCGGGTCAGCTTCACCCCATTTGCTCGCGCCCAGAGCTGCAAATCCCGACGCGACAGACAGGCGGCCATCAGCTCTGGAAACTGATCTGGCGTACAGGCAAACACAGGGATACCGAGCGCGGCGAACTTGGCTGCATTGGTTTTACTGTAGTAGGGCTCACCCTCATCGCTCAATGCCAACAAGACGATCAGCTGCGCACCGCTGTCGATAATACGAGCCGCCGATTTAAGCATCTCGGCGGGGCTACCGCCCTCCTCCAGATCGGAAATAAGCACCATGGTGGTATCACCGGGCCGCGTTATATGACCGGCGCAGTATTCAATGGCTTTACGAATATCCGTACCACCACCCAGCTGTGTACCAAACAGAATATCAACCGGATCGCTGAGCTGGTCGGTCAAGTCGACGACCGCGGTATCGAACAGGACGAAGCGCGTACTCATGGCGGGCAAGGATGCCATGACGGCCCCGAATATCGATGAGTAGATTATGGACGCTGCCATTGATCCGCTTTGATCAATACACAGCACAACATCTTTCAACGATTGTCGTTTGCGACCATAACCCACCAGGGTCTCCGGGATAACGGTCTTGTATTCTGGCTGGTAGTGACGCAGGTTCTTCTTGATAGTGCGATGCCAATCAATCTCGCGCTGACGCGGGCGCGGGTTGCGCACATTTCGGGCAAGTGCCCCGGTGACAGCAGAACGCGTGGGCTGTTCCAGTTTGCGCAGCAGTTGATCAACCAGTCGGCGCACCACATGTCGTGCAGTTTCTCGGGTCTGTTCGGGGATCATGTGGTTCAACGACAGAATGGTTGAGACCAGATGCACGTCAGGTTCGGCGGCGGCCAGGGTTTCAGGCTCCAGTAGCAACTGCTTCATGTCCAGACGCTCGATCGCATCTTTTTGCATAACCTGTACAACACTTGAGGGGAAGTACTTGCGTATATCACCCAGCCAACGGGTCAACCGGGGGCTGGAGGCACCCAGACCCCCTCGGCGTGAGCTACTACCGCCTTGACTGGGATCGGTGTCATACAGTGCTTCCAGCGCCTGATCCATACGCTGGTCATCATCAGACAGACTGGGCTGTAGAGCACTGGCCGGTTCGCCCAGCATCAGGCGCCAACGTCGTTCGCGAGAATCAGTCATGGGCGGGAGGTGGCAAGTTCAATAGCGTGGTGACAGTGGTTAGTGCAGGCAAGGCCTGCTCAAAATCAATATCGAACGAAGGTGCCGTGACCGAACCGGCAACGGGGCTGGCATGCAAGCCTTTGGACTGAACCACCTGTCCTATCTGGCTTCGCTCGGGTCTGGAGAACTGACCAAAGGTGCGACGCAGCAGTGGCAGTATTTGCACAAAGCCCGACTCTGTCAGTGTTGGCAACCAGTCATCAACCAGCGCCAACAGGGCCGTATCGTGAACCAGTATGGCACCGCTGGCAGACAAAAAACCTTCCAGCCAGGCGGCAGAGTCTGCAGGCTCGTTGCCGCTTGACAAGGCGTAGCTGAACAGCGTGGCAATGGCCGGCTTTTCCAGCTCATTCGCATCACTCAGTAACCGTGTGGCGCAGCCCTTGGGTTCCGGACTGCTCGCCTCACTGTTGGCAACCGCTTGCAGACTACGCATGAAGGCTTGAGTCATGTCGTTGTCTTGCAGGGTATTCAAGGCCTCGGCATAGCGGCGCAGCAGTGCGACCAATGCACTGGCCTTGTCATCAGCCAGGCTGGCACTGGTCGGCACCAAGGCCACGTGAATACGTGTCGTCAGTTGCCCAAGCACATGCCACAAGGCTGTGCTGTCTGTCTTGCGAACATCACCGTAGCGCACAATGCGCACCAGGGCGGGTACCGCCCGCATCAACTCGACCGCATCGCTGGTGGAGGCCGCACTCTGGTTCAACTGATTAACCAGTATCGGCGCGATATCAGGTAAATCGGCTAATAAAGCGAGATCAAGGCGCTCGGTGATGGTTTCGATGCTGGCGTCACCGCCCTCGCTCAGCAGAGCCTGACCTGCCGCAAATTCAAGGGTATTGCCATAGCGCGAGGCATCCACAATATCCAACACAAATCCTGGCTGCCACTCCAGACGCCAGCTTTCCTTGAAGGTACCTTGTGTACGCGAATGGGTTTTCCTGCCATAGCGAATGGACAATGCCTGCAGTCGATGCAGGAAGGCACTGCGGTTGCGGCCTGATTCTTCACGCAGATCAAGTACCAGCTCACGCATTTCAGCGACAGGCTTTAAACGCAGGCGCTTCTGCGTTGCTTCAATATCTCGCTGCAAGGGCAGATTGGTAATACCCTCTGGCACCGTGCCCATCTTCTTGCCAATCAGCAGCGGCTTCTTCAGTAAAGCCAGTGGAGCCTGCTCTCCTGCACAGAATACGGTGCGAATGGCCTCCAGAGACTCGTCCAGACCCGGCTTGGGCCGACCACGCATACCCGCCAGAGACTCAGCCAGACGAGTGGCTTCGATGATAGAGGCCGGCGAACCTTCCAGATCCGCCTGACGAAGCACACGGGCCGCTTTGGTCATCCAGGTGGTAAAGGGATAGCGACGGCAGGACCACAGATGATCGTACCAACCCGGCGATCGAACACCTGCGCCGTAGCCACTCTCCGCCGCCAGCCGCTCATAGGTCCAGGGCGTCCAGGTGGCGGATACCTTGACCTTGGGCAACCCTTTGAGCAAGGCGTTGTCTTCACTGACCTTGGGCACGTTGGCCAGAACCGGGGCATGCCATGCGCCGCAAACAACGGCAATATTAGTAAAGCCATCCTTTTTCGCGGCACGAATCTGCCGTCGCATCCAGGCCTCGCGCTGCAAGGTGCGATCGGACTCGACGTTGGCAAGCTCGGCACGCAATGCCGTCACCGCTTCAAGAATGGCATCGAAAAAACTGGCCGAATCACTGCGCTCCTCCAACTTGTCATTCCACCAACGTTCGCCATCGGCATATCCGTCGGCGCGAGCAAAATACCCTAATGGGTCACCGGTTGGATCAACCCTCATGTCAGCAGTGGAATCCGTATTCGCCGCACTCGCCGCACCGGCCTCTTCAGCAGCAAAAGCATCCTCTGGCGATGACTCAACCCGCAACTCTGCCTCACGCTGCAATTCAGCAGCGACCTTATCGGCGGCTTGCAAGGCAAAACTGTGTGCAGCCGGCAAGTCCATGCTGCGCACCGGACAGTTGTTTTCCTGCGCCCATTGCAGCGCCTGCCATTCCGGTGAAAAACGGGCGTAAGGGTAGAAGGCTGCAATCTGCGGAGAATCCGCCTGATACAACAGCGCCGCAAAGGGCGGTTTCATCTCCGGGTTTGCCGCATCTGCCAGCAGGCTATCAACCTCCGCTGGTGCCTCTACCAGAATGGCATCAGGTTGTTGAGCTTCGAGTGCCAGCAACAGGCTGCGTGCGCATCCCGGCCCGTGATGACGGATACCATAGATTTTCATAGCGGAGCCCTAAGCAACTAAATGTCGCAGACTGCTTTCCGACGTTTCCAGATATGACATCGCCAACCTCCCTTCACAGTTGATCCCGGCAGGCGCGATAAAGATCACTCCAACCATTACGCTCCTTGATCACCGTCTCCAGATACTCTCGAAACACGGTAGGATCTTGTGAAGGATCTTTAACTACAGCTCCTATCATGCCGGTCGCCAGGTCATGCGCATTCATCTTGCCATCACCAAAATGACCCGCCAGACACAGACCATTGGTTACTACAGAAATAGCCTCGGCGGTGGACAAGGTGCCACTGGGGGATTTGATCTTGGCCTTGCCATCTTCTGTCATCCCCGATCGCAACTCGCGAAAGATGGTGACCACACGACGAATCTCTTCCAGTGCGGCAGGTTCGGCTGGCAGGGCCAATGCACTGGCCATCGACTCGACCCGCGACTGGACGATGCTGACTTCGATATCAAGACTACGCGGTAGTGGCAAGACCACGGTGTTGAATCGTCTTTGCAGGGCTGACGAGAGCTCGTTAACGCCACGATCTCGCGAGTTGGCGGTAGCAATCACGTTGAAGCCTGCCGTGGCCTGAACCTCTTGGCTGAGTTCGGGAATCGGCAGAATCTTCTCGGAGAGAATCGTGATAAGCGTATCTTGCACATCAGATGGAATGCGCGTGAGCTCTTCAATGCGGCACAACTTGCCATCGCGCATGGCATGCATCATTGGCGAGGGAACCAGAGCATCCATGGAAGGGCCTTTGGCCAATAGCTGCGCATAATTCCAGTTATAGCGTAATGCCTCTTCACCGATACCCGAGGTGCCTTGTATCAGCAACGTCGAGTCGCCGGTCACAGCAGCCGTCAGATGCTCCGAGACCCAGGACTTGGCAGTACCCGGCACGCCCAGTAGCAGCAAGGCCCGGTCGGTGGCAAGCGTGGCAACGGCCACCTCCATCAATCGCCGGTCACCAATGTATTTGGGCGATACCACGGTGCCATCTTCCAGGGTTGTGCCCAGTAGATAGTCAGTGACAGCCCAGGGTGACAGTTTCCACTGCGCAGGCCTGGGCCGCGTGTCGAACTTCTCCAGGGCAGTCAGTTCTTCGGCGTACAGCGATTCGGCGTGTTCACGCAAGACAGTCGTCATGTCATCTGGACTCGTTCGGTTCAACAAAATGCTTGAGATAGTTGTGGCGATATTCCAACGCTCGGGCAAACTCTTCACCAGAGGCTGATAAATCAGTAAACGTGCTTATTCTTTCCAGCAATGTCGCTATCTGCTGTCGATCACAGCAACCGGCCAAGGCAATGGCATCGGCTTTTGAAACGTTGCGCGATGCAGCAGTGCCGGGCCATTCACTGGCAACCCTATGCAGAACCAGATGCCGGTTGGCATTCAGGCTTGGCAAGAATTGTCGTAGCAACATCAGTCGCTGCTCATCAGACAACTTGAGAGGCTCGAGAAGATCTGCCACCTCGTTCGGCTCTAACGGGCTCAGCAGAGGCTCAAGCGCTTGATACAAGGAATTGACAGTGTCATGCTTTGCCAGGCGTTTGAGCAACAGCGCCAGAGTGCCAGCATGCGGATACAAGGAGGCTGCCTGCTGCCAACCCGCCACGATGGTATCCGCCCAGTCTGGATCAATGGTCAGTGAAAACGGATCATCATGCTCTAGTAGTGATGACCAAGCTTGAAGTGGAATCGCAGCAATCATCTGCGTCGCCCAAAATGCTTTGGCGCCTGTACCCGTGGGCGGTTTCTCACGAATCCCGTCTTCGAGCCATTGTGAATCAAAGTGATCTGGCGGATTGAAGAGCAGCTGTGTACGGCCCAGCAATTTGCTTTTCACCGTCAGCAAGGAGAGCGCTCGCTGCTCAGCTCGCACTCGAAAATCCGAACCGGGTATCTGCATCAGGGCTTTGGTTGCAAACCGGCGAGTGGCTTGACGGCGATCTTTCAAGGCACGTTGCTGCAACCAGTCTTCGTGTGCCGCATGCGGGTAATCTGCGACCAGCTCAGCAAAGCTTTCGCGCATGTCAGGTGAGTCCCCTGGCCAGGATTGCCCGATTGACTCGGCTGCCTGCTGCGGATCAAGCTTGAGTTGCTGCTCTAACCAGGCACGACGCTGACTAGGGGTACCCGTCTGCCACCACGCCCCATCCACCTGCATGTCCGCGTGTGAATCCAGCCAGGCCCATGTCTCGGACTGTGCGGCCAGCCAACGACCTCGAGACCCGACAATATCGGCAACAGCGAGGCGCATATTGACATTGGCACGGCCGAATTCCAGCATGGCCGGCAACAACCTGGGGGTGACGATATATCCACCGGCACGAGCAACATTAATCCATTCAATCAGCAACTGAGAAAATGGTCCTCGCATCAGATCCCAGGCTGCACGTGCAGCCGCCACCGGTATATAGGGTTGAGTCTCTGCCTGACAGGCTGATGGCAGTTCAACTGATGTCGCACGCCTACCCGCCCGCAAAGCCATGTCTTCCAATGCGGCGGCTTGCAACAAGGCAGCCGAGCGATCCGGCTGCTCGGCCAAAGCCTTCCAGGTGGCTTCCAACTGTGCATGCGGCGCTATCGAAAAGTCGTCGCAACGTTGTGTTCCAAGCAGTGCAGCTTTCAACAAAACGGACTGGCTCATTAAAATTGTTCTCGTAATGCAAACCAGGTCCCTTGATCATCAGCAGCATGCAAACGAATAACATGGCCATCCCACTCGCCCGCCAGCATGATTGCCTGACCACCTGAGATAGCCGTTACCATGAGCTGCTCTTCACGGGAGGCTTGCCAAGGCAGAGCCTGCGCCTCGTCATCCACCAGCATAAGCCTGCCACCGTCCATCACCGGTTGCACCTGGATCAGGCAGGGGAACCGGGTTTGCCAGGGGTTTGCTGCCAATGAGACCGATACCCGATGCAATAATTGCCTGATCGATTCGGCCGGCGCCGTAAGCTTTGTGTCCATGGCCACCTGTGCCGACTCATTGACCGCAATGGCTCGCTCAAGACCTGCCCCCGGGTAGAACGCCAGCTCGGTACTGACAAGACTGCCAACCGGCCAGAGTGAGACAGGTGCCGATCCGGGTGTACCGAATGACAACATCAAGGCCCACTGCTGATGGTTTCTACCGTAAAGCCAGTTTGAGAAAACAGTTAGCTTGTCAGCATGGGTGATGGTGCGATAAGCAACAAACCAGTCGTCCTGTAGACAGTGCCCCTTGAGTATGTCTTCTTTGGCGAGCTGCCAGCCTATACGCTGCTCAACCTCTGCCCGCAAGTCATCTGATAAGGATTCACGTTGCCGGTAACCATGTAGTAACAGGTAAAGCGAACCCATCTCATGTAAAAGACGTTGCTCCCAGTTCGTGCTGGCATGGGCAATTTCATCGAAGCGACGAACATGGCTGGCCAGACCCGGCGCCTGACAATCAACCAGTCGACGTGCCACATCATCCCAGATTGCGCCATCACTCAGACTGGCTTGCCCCAGGCCCTGACTCATCAGATCGAGCAGGAAACTACTTAGAAGATCAATACCTTCATCTATTCTTGCCCCACGCTTCTGTCGGCTGCGCGCTGCGGTTTCTTCGTTCTTGGGTTTGGCAGTGCTCTTCTTTTTCTCGGCTTTTTCCTTTCGCTCGGTGCGCGACTCCAACCAATCCCTGGCCCAATCGGGCATATCACCGGTCGTCAGTTTTGATAGATCCTCTGCAGCAATAAACATGAGACCCAAGGCATGCTTGCAAGGGAACTTGCGACTGGGGCAACTACATTTACTGGCAAAGTCAGCGACAGACACTTGGGTCTTGTACGGGTTCTTGCCAGAGCCCTTTGCCAAGCCCCACAACATGGTTTCGTTATGGCCAAGATCAGTCCACTTACTGGCAACCGCCAGCGCCTTGCCAGCTTTGAAGGAGGCAGCATCAGGCGCGAGCGCCGTTACTTGATCGGGTGAAATCATCTGAACTGGTTCAATAACTGTTGCCGAGCCGAGCCATATGAGGCAGCCTCAAACAGGAGTCATCGCCGATCATTTCAGTTTTCTTCACGCGTCCAGCTCCGCATAGGCAAGATAAAGGCTAACGGAAATGCCTGACCACGACAAGAGGTTTCCAATCATAGTCCCTTGAGCTTGCGACAAGGGCGAGTCTGCCAACTCTACCTTGCCTGCATCAGCTTTCTGACTTTTCCAAGCTGACGAACAATAAACTCATCGCTTGTCGCACGATGTCCAAAATCCCTGGCATTGCCCATGATCAGGGCCATCCACCAGATATGACGAATGACCACAAAGGTATCAATCAAAGAAAAATCCTCGTCGCCAATTTCGCGCTCAGAACGATACCCGTCCAGAAATGATGACCAGAGCTCACTTTGATTATCATCTCCGAAAATACCCCATTTGAAAGTCGCCAGTTCAAACACGCGAAAGCCAAAACCACAACAATCAAAATCAAAGTGCGTCAGCAAGCCTTCGCTTTCATGAACGTTGCAACCATGACAGTCACCATGGCAGAAGCCGACATCCAGACTCTCTATCGCAACGCTATTCACCGCCCGTCGAAGTTCGTTCGCCGTCTCCTCAAGATAAGTCAGATCGTCCTTTTTGTTGTTTAGAAAAGGCTTGATGATGTTCAGTGATTCATCCAGAAGATAATCGACTTCAAGCCTGGAACGTACATGCTCAGTCTCAAACCCATCGGAAAGATGATGCAGCTCAGCAACGGACGCCCCGAACAGTCGCCCGTTTTCCACATCATCATAATCCGGCTCTGAGCCCAGTGCGTGCGTTGTCACAACCGCATATCGCAAGCCTTCTGGCAAATAGACTTGTGAGACATACTCACCGTTGCGCCTGGCAATCGGACGAGCCACTTTCGCGCCACGCTTGCTCAGATAATTCAAAGCCGCGATTTCGAAGTCTATATCTTCTCTGGAACGCAGGCCGTGCCGGTAGAGGCGCAAAGAATAGATATCATCCGTGCAACAGACTCTGTACGTATCATTTATTCCACGCTGCCAGAATCGACATGTCTGTGGATCTTCTATCAGATACTCAGGGACCAGCCTGGATAGGAGCTCACTTTCGCTGGCTGTAGAATAACTAGCTGCAATTTCCATATTCGTCGACCATCGCTGTCAGGCAACTTCGGGGAAAATCACTGTAGCACCGTGCAACAGATTCCCCTATGACAAACTGGATCGATGAAAGGCACGTTTCGTGGAACAACCATCGACTGCAACCTCAATTGCCTGTTGATTCCCCGCAAAAAACTGTCGGGTTCAAGCCAATCGATTCAGACCTTTCTTGCTCTATCTCAATAATCAGCTGCGACATTCGCGTTAACTTTATTGTTACTTGATGCACATACGAGGAAAGCAGATATGTTCGAGAAAATCGTTGTAGGCATTGACGGCTCACCACAGTCTGAACACGCTTTGCGCATGGCATGTGATCTTGCTCAGAAGTACAGTTCTGAACTACATCTTGTACATACACCGCAACCACAAACAGTTGCCTTTGCAATGGGAGCAGTAGCGGGTTATCACGCGGCCATGGCGATGCCCTCTTTAGAGGAAGTCGAGGTAGCTTGCGAAAAGATAGTGAGTTCAGCCAAAGCCATTGCAGAGGAGTGTAATCAGAAAATCACTCAAACTCATACAGAACCTGGTGACCCTGCTGACCATATAATCGCCTGCGCAGAAAGTTGTGGCGCGGATCTGATCATCACGGGTCGCCGTGGGTTAGGCAGTATCGGCTCCCTTCTTCAGGGCAGCACCTCTCAACGGGTCAACCATCTGGCGAAATGCGCTTGCCTGTCGGTTGTTGAATAACCGTCAACACGCCGGAAAGTTTACCGCGATGCCACCCAGCGAGGTCTCTTTGTACTTGTGATTCATATCCAGACCTGTCTGGCGCATCGTCTCGATACAATTGTCCAGTGGCATGAAATGACTGCCATCTCCCCGTAGTGCCAGGGAGGCTGCAGAAACGGCCTTGACCGCCCCCAGCGCGTTGCGCTCTATACACGGTACCTGAACAAGGCCACCGGCCGGATCACAGGTCATGCCCAGATGATGTTCCAGTGCAATTTCAGCTGCATTCTCGATTTGTTCGTTGCTACCACCCAGCGCCGCACAGAGCCCGGCTGCAGCCATGGCAGAAGCTGACCCGACTTCACCCTGACAACCGACTTCGGCACCCGAGATGGATGCGTTGTGTTTGATCAGCCCTCCGATAGCTGCGGCGGTCAACAAGCAAACGATGACACCCTCGTCGTTAGCACCCACGCAATGGTCACGGTAATAACGCATGACAGCCGGCACAACACCGGCAGCACCGTTGGTTGGGGAGGTGACGACTCGCCCGCCGGCCGCGTTTTCCTCGTTCACGGCCATGGCATAGACAGCTAACCAGTCAGTCTCTGCATGCGGCTGCACCATGTTTTTGCCGCGTTCCGCCAGCAACTGCTGATGAATGGCACGCGCGCGGCGCTTGACGCCGAGACCACCGGGCAAAACGCCTTCCATCTGCAAGCCACGGTCAATACAGCCGTTCATGGCCTGACAAAGCGTGTCGAGTCGTTCGCTGAGTTTTTCACTACCCGAATGTGCAATCTCATTGGCCCGTTTCATTTCGGCAATGCGCAGCCCGGACTCCTTGCCCATGCGCAGCATCTCCTTGGCCGATCCGAACGGATAGGGATACCCCTGCTCCTCCTTCACCGCTTGCAGATCAGGACTACCACCCTTCAGTGAATCAGACAGTTCCGCATGCGTGACAACAAAGCCGCCACCTATCGAATAGAACGTTTCTGTCATCACCAGTGCCCCGCCGGCATCCAGGGCTTTGAACACCAGTCCATTGGCATGCCCCGGCAAGGCAGGTCCGTAGTCAAAGACAAGATCGGTAGCCGGATCAAAATCAAGATCATCCATGCCATCGACTGATATACGCCGGCTCTGCCGCACCTCGTTTTCCAGTCGCTCGGCGTCGTCCGGATCCAGGGTATCGGGCAGCAGACCTGTCAGACCGAGAATCACCGCCCTGTCTGTTGCATGACCTTTACCTGTAAAGGCCAGTGAGCCGTGCAAGGTCACTTCAATACGGGCAGGTTTGAGGGGCACAAGGTTCGGATCTTCTACCGATGCGTTCACCAGCTCGCGCAGGGCATCCATAAACCGCACAGCACCGGTCATGGGCCCCATCGTATGGGAGCTTGAAGGTCCGATGCCGATTTTGAAAATATCGAAAACGCTTAGAAACATATTTGCCCATGCCCGTTGTTGAAGTAGAGATCAGCACTTCAGAGTGCTCTTGTAACACAGGAGGCAGCCTCCCGGTGTTGGTTCGGCCCCGAAAGAATCAAACAGATTAGGGAAGCCATGGATGAGACATTAGTCTCCTCGATTTTCAAAGAGGGTGATGCAGCCCTCTCCCGCCAATTGACCAGAAAACAATTTCCTTATTATTTGTATCGAAGCTATTCCCTACCCCTTGCCTTGGCCAGTGCAATCTCCTCAGCCGATGGGGGTGTCGGCGGCTCCCAATTCCAATCCATATTGAATTCAACGTAGTCAGGCTGATCGAGAGCGTCATGCTTATCCCATGCAAATCGACCGGGCTGATTCGGGGGTATTTTCAATGCCGCCTGCGACATGAGCTCGGTCAGTGACTCAGCAATCAAGTGACGCTCGAAATCAGGCCCGACCTGGATGATTTGCCCAATGTGTCCACCGCTGGGAGGCGCTGTATCAACAGCGTAACCGTTGCCCTCGTCTGCTGAGGCGAACGCAAACCATGCAGGCCTCCAGTCGACAGCGGCAATGGGGTCTTCTGGTCGCAAGCCCCACGGCTCGAACGTACCCTCCTCCTCGAATATCGCGAGCCGCTCCTGGTGCTCGGCAAGCGCTTCCTGCAGCGACAGAAATCGAAAATGGCCAAACATGGCAGCCAAATTCTTGCCTGCATGAAATTGCGCCTGGGCCACTGGCGCCTCCCAAGGATTAATCTGCCCATCTGCAATGCGATAAAGCGCTTTTAGATCCGCTGGCAGATCGAACCCGAGGCGGCTCTCAACAGCCAGGATGTCTGCCTCTGATGCTCCCGGGTACAGTAACGCTTTCAGATCAACACCGATCTGATCATGGAATGAAATCCATGCTGCCAGTGCCTTGGTCAGATTATCCATAGTTTTCACAAAACTGGTTTCTATTGCGTGTAACAACATCAGCCCCCACTACGTCCAACCCGGAGTAGCGTGGCGATGGGTAATCAGGCAACAGGATACAGACTGCGACGGCAAAAAGCCTACGTTCAAGCTACCGGTATTCGCAGCCTGCACGTGACTGCCCGGTTCAGTCCCCTGGGCGAGACCAACGCCGCTATAGGATAGATATTATCTCCAAGCAGCACGTGATGGCCAAGAACTGGCACCTACCCATCAAGTGACTCCTGCAAGGGGAGCAGATCCTGAAAGGCTTCATAGATACTGGTGGTAATTGTCAATTTTGTTACTTAATCTTTGCGCCAGAAAGGAGCTTGCGCCCCCCAGTTGCTCCAGTATGAACTGTGCTTCAGCTTGATATGCAGCTGCTTTTTCCTTATCCCAATGTCTTGGAGGTGGTTGTAGATTGGTAATTCGATCGCACAACTTCACCATCCATACCTCTTTTGGTTGACGCCTGATCCTGCTAACACTGTCTTGCATTTGAGCTGATTTTGACGGCAACTCAAAATTTTTGGTCAGCGACAGAACCCCATCAGCAACTTCATGGCCAAATCTCATTTGAATGTCTTTGTATGTTGCCGAGGTGTCTTCGATTGAATCATGCAACAGTGCACACAAAACAAGAATATCCGGATGGTCTATACCCCCATTGGCGACTGCTGCGGCAGCCTCCATTGCTACCAGACCCAGATGATTTATATAGGGAATGCTACTTCCTGGCAGCTGTTGCGCACTATGAATTTGCGACGCAAAGTTCCATGCTTCCACATATTTTTCTTGATCCCATATATTCATATGTTCTACCTTTTACGCCTGAAAGCCATACTCACCTGCAATGCGATAACGTAACAAGATCAACAACCCCAGGCTGAATCATATTTTCTATCCACTATTCATGGTTGCTAATTTCAGCCTCCAGCACCTCAGCAAGCTCTTCGGGTTCAATACACCAGAATGTCCAGTTGTGATCAGGAAATATCGCAACTCTGACTGAGTCGTCTTTAAAGAGCGGCAACCAGTATTCAAGTAGTTCGTCGAGAGAAATTTCTGTTGCGGTGTAGCCTTGGAAGTTATTGTCCGCGATGTCTTGTGCATACTTTGGATGTGGCCATAGTGGAAAATATTCGAAACCCTCCGGGGCTTCTGGGACTAACCATCCTTCGTCATTTTTAACACCCCAAAGTTGCTGCCACTCTGCAACCTTACCAATGAAGTACTTGAATCTATCGTTGCTTTCCAGTGCAACAACAGACTCATACTCTTGTTCATCTATCGTGTACATGCCGCTCACTCCGTATCAGTATAAAACCCGACCCCATCTCTCGCCTCGCATGCTTGGCAAGAAAGAATGCCTTCATTCTCTCATTCTACTGAGTCTTGAGTATTCTGCCGACCTTGTCCTCCAATTCACTGACCAGCTCTTGATCCATATATTTATATTCGTCGGGGATATCCAGAATATGTATGGCTTTGTGATCAAGCATTCTCGTGAACTTGGCAGTCAGAATATTCTTGTGCTTTTTCTCCATAACGAAAACGATATCGGCCCAGCGGATATCCTCAGCACTGACCGTTCTTTTTGCACTTGGACTTGTACCGGCAGACCTTGCGTTGTAACCAGCTTCCCTCCTCCAGGTTTCTTCAGCGGTTGGGCTTCTCCACTTGTTACGGCTGCAGATGAACAGCAAATTCATGTTTTTAGTCATTTTTATCCGATTAATGAGTGCTTTGCGCGATGGTCCAACAACTCATCGCTCTCCCCCTGCGTTTCCAAACAGCTATCACACACCCAACATTAAGCATCAACAAATAGCTACCAAGCTCTACAACAGATCTGCGCGCATCGCCTACCTCCACAACCATACTGTCGAACAAGCCTCGAATACGTCGCTCCAGCATCCAAGGTTAGGATGCCACCGGCCGGTTGTCATACGCTCCCTGCAGATCTCGACAACGGGGTTCTGGTACAAGCCGTCGCCCTGTCGGAAAGCTGATATCAGCGGCAACACCGTGAGCACGGTTTCGCTAATGGAAGATTCACTACGCGTCACTGACAAAAACCTGTATGAGGCCAAGAGCACGGGGCGCAACAAGGTTGTTTTAGCTGCCGCCTAGCAGCTACACTTCCTGCGGTATCATTTGATACCTCTGTGTCAAGACGTCAGCTTTATCCACCAACATGTCGATGATCATCGACCGCCTGAACTAATCGTTCTCAGCCTCACACATGCTGATTACACAAGGGCTTGCGACCAGGGTATGCGTTACAAGTCAGCAAATTCACAATAGAACTGCGCTTTGATATCGTCATAGTTGTTGAGTTCGTAATCGGCAAATACCACACCGTTTCTGGTGGTTTTCACCCGCCATTTAGAGCTCCTTAGGGCATTCGCTCTTGTATAACTGGTGGTAGTTGTCGGTACTTGCGTAGAGATATCCGTTCGCTTGCTTGTTATAGAGCCGTAGCTAACGTTGCAGAATCCATCAACGTCTGGCGTACTGCCTATAACGCTGTATTCCACCTCTGTCTCTCCCGGTAAACAGCAAGGACTCGTATTGGTATTAGTGAAATTCCCTGACTGACCATAGTCTCGCTCACTGTAGCGCAGCGTCTCTGACGTGAATGTCGCTGTGGTGTTGTCCTCAGGAAATGTCACGCGTGAAAACTGGCCGTCCCAAATGACAGCATCATCTATTACCGCACGGGTTGCGGAGCCTTCGGATTTGACATCACTTGATAGATTTCCACCCGAGGAAATGTGTCGATACTCACCGTTTCCAGAAATATCAATATCGACGACTACCGATCGTGAAGCACCTCCATCACCTTCACTATCTCTTGGTACTTCTACTATGCGTTCTGTCCAGGGGCGTTCTGCCGGCACCGCTATCTCATAACTTGCGGTAACCCCTCGCAATGCTCTGAGCACATCGTTCTCCTGCCAGCTAACTCCTACTGGAGTAACGCCACTATCAGCAATCAGCGGATCAGTTCCAAGTTGGAGTTCTGTGATGTTATCAGTACCGTCGTTATCATAGTCAAGCAAGGTAAATTCAACTCGCCCAATAACCGCTTCTTGACTGGCCATACTGGTTTTTGGTATCCAACGTTGCCTTGATCCAGCCAGCGCAAGGTCACCAAAACGATCGAAGAAAATCACATGCGCATTACGACCTATGTTTGGCAAATTCATTGTTGCAGACCATAACTGTCCAGACACATAATCGGCTGCCACCGACTGCTCGCCTGAATAGACCACCACGATCAGCTCGTTTGATAGATACGCTGGCACAGTAATATCAAATGTGACCGCTACGGTCTCAGGGATTGTTTCAACGTCAGCGGATTCACCGCCTGATTCGGCATCAAAAACATCCTCACCATCTACAGGCGACTCATCAGTTTGTGTCTCATCAGTTTGTGTTTCCACAGACTCGTTAACAGGTACAGAGCCATTCGTGATTGAAGAATCAGAACCCGACTGACCGCTACAGGCACCCAGCAACATCGCTATAGCAACGCAACTGATACGTAATATGAGATGTACGGCAGTGCGTGGGCTAACGTTAAACATAGGCAAAGCCTTGATCAAAGAATCTTCAATCTTTCAGTGTACTGTTCTGCATTGGCTTGTTCAGGCCCGAACCAAGCATTTGGTCATATTACCGGGAGCGATTGAGCTGAAAGCGAGAACACTATCGCAGTTACGTCATCGCATGTGAATAGCAGTTTCTCATCATTTGATCGAAGAGCTTACTTTTGCCATGAAGCATTCCCCTGAAAACTATGTTTATCTGGGCCTGTGAAATCTACTGCAAGTTCAGCGATTATTCTTTTGAAAAACACGCTGCCACTACTTACCTCCTCGATACCTTCAGGATCATGGGACCAAAGCTCAACTAGATCATCTTCGGTGTGAGTGGCATGCAAAAAGTAGAAATTTCCACAACCATCTCCAATGCCAAAATCGAAGTATTCCAGCTCCCATTCAGGTTCTGCATCGAACAGCTTTTCTCTAAGTATTTTGTTTCCTTTTAGTATGCTTTCTGTGCTGTCGTATATTCCGTAGCTCGCCAATTGATAGTTTTCTGTATTGACAGATTCTATGAAATTACGATATACGTTTGGAACTACCAAACCTAGCTCCTTTTCTATGGCTTCAAAGTCAATATTTATCATAGTCATTAATATTTCAGGAATTCAGGTAAGCGGTTTTATTGCTGCCTCAGCAGTTCCCGGCCAACTCTCACTGTAAATAAAGAAAGAGCTAATACCGGCGCTTACTTGCAATAGAGTTTTCATGACCGGAGCGCCAGCGCAGAGGGAACATGCCAACCCCATATAGACACCTATTTAGTCGTTAATGTGCATTTGACCGATAGCCAACAACATATAGCGTGATACAAAACAAGTAAAAACAGCCCTGCAAGCACACTCCAAATCGACTTGGAACGACGACAGGCATGGGAAATTTCACACCTGTCATCAAACAGATTAGATCATTGCAAATATACGAGCTGGGCCGCCTGTGCCGCCGCGATGCTTGGGTGCACCGATTACAAGGGTCGCGCCCGATGCAGGTACCTTATCGAGGTTCGCCAAGCATTCGATACCGAAACGCCCTGATGGCAGCCACGCGTAATGTGTTGCGAAATCAGGAGACATCCCATGATCCAATGACAGTGTGTCAACCGCAATTGACTGTGCGCCAGTTTCCAAAAGCATCGCGGCCGCCTCGGCATGGAAGCCCGGATAGTGCTGCACTTTGCCATCAAAATTACGGAAACCATCGGTGTCGACCTTGGGCCCCCAGCCAGAGTGCATTGCCACACATGCACCATCAGGGATGTCGCCGTTGACTGCAATCCATGCGGCAATATCATCTGGCGTGACCTGTGTGTCGGCATCCTTGGATGCGCGGGCGGCAATATCAATGACACAAAGTGGTGCGATCAGGGAAGAGACAGGGATTTCATCAACGGATGCGCCATCAGCGGAAAAGTGAAGCGGCGCATCGACATGCGTGCCCGTGTGCTCGTTCACTGTGAACTGCTGGAGATTGAATGAATGTTCGGCGTAGTTGAAGATTTGCTCACGTGAGAACTGGCTTTCACCAAAGAACGTTGGAAAATCTTCGTGCAAGGTATGGGTCATGTCTTCAACCGTACCGTGGCCAGCAGCCATGGCAGGCGTCCCGATGGCGGCTCCCGCAACGGTGGCTGCCGCCCCCACAGCGCCAGTCTTCAAGAAACTGCGACGCGACAGCATCTTGTTCTTCACAGAATTTATTACGCAAATATCACACATGCTTGTGCTCTCTCTGTTGCCTAGTTAACTTCAAACTCTGGATCGACCGGAACTTGCAGGGCCGTCACCAGATGATTGGTTGACGCGGCAAGAGCCACGATCTGCATCAGCTCACCATGTTCGGCGTCGCTCATGCCTTTGGCCTTGGCGGCGGCGGTGTGGGAATGCACGCAATAGCTGCATCCATTGGCCACAGATACCGCGATATAAATCATCTCGCGAGTTTTGGGATCAAGCGCGCCGGGCACGGCCATCAGGGACTTGACGTTCTCCCATGTGCGTTTCAATCCTGGCGGATCAGCGGCCAAGGCGCGCCAAATATTGTTGATAAAGTCTGATCCACGGGTTTCTCGGATGTCGGCAAAAACCGCTTTGACGATAGGGTCAGCGTCTGCCTCAACGTCGGTCATCAGATGTGTTGTCGCCATTACGCGCGCTCCTCTGCATGAACCCAACCCCGATAAAGACTGCGCGCTTTCCTTGCAATCGCTCCAGCCGGAATATCGCAACCTTCGATCCCGATAACGGGTACGACCTTTAAGATATTTCCGCTTGAGAAAATCTCGTCTACTTCGTGGAAGTCATCTGCTGTCAGACTGCTCCCATGCGCCGAGATACCCGTCTCACAGATCAGACCGGTGGCAAACTGCCGTGTGGTCCCATTAAAAAATGTACCGTTGGGCTCAGAGGTGAAAACCTGATCGCCGCACCAATCGGTCCAAATGTTCTTCCCACTCATACACTGAGCACTCCTCTGTTTTATTCTATGGGATCAAGATCAACGAACCACCGCCTGTCATGCTCTCTAGGGTGTCATGTGCTTTTGCCGCATCTTTCAAAGGAATTGGCGTTTGTATCCCCGCATTTAGAACACCCGATTGGAACTTGTCGAAAACACGCGCTGCCATTGCCTGATACTGCACAGGATCACGCAGGTAGTGGAACAAAATGGGCCGTGACACAGTCAACGATTTTGCCGCTAGTGTCGCAATCGCCAGTGGAGCAACAGGGCCTGAGGATTGACCAAAATTAACCAGATGTCCGCACATTTTGAGCACCTCCAGCGAGCCTGCAAAGGTGTCCGCCCCCACGGAATCGTAGACGACATCAACGCCGGCACCACTGGTGATATCAGAAACGGCATCCTGAAACGCGACCGTGCGGTAGAGGATCGTATGGGGGCAACCATTTTCCTGGGCGATCTGTGCCTTCTCGCTTGAGCCGACCGTACCGATCACCGTCGCTCCAAGACTGGCCAGCACCTGACACAGCATTTTGCCGACGCCACCCGCTGCAGCATGGACGAGCACGGTCATCCCGGCCTCGATCTGGCAGACTTGATCGGTCAACATTTCGACTGTCATGGCACGTAACAGATTGGACGCCACCACCTCGTCAGTGACTCCGTCAGGAAGTGGCATCGCCAATGAGGCAGGCAGCATGCGGTGCGATGCGTAGGCACCATAGCTGCCTGTCACATAAGCAATGCGATCACCCATCTGAAACCCACTCACATCAGCGCCCACGGATTCAATCACACCCGTCGCTTCACAGCCTGGAATGCCGGGCAAGCCCAGGGTTTTATACAGACCCGAACGCACATAAACGTCGTGATAATTCACCCCAATCGCAGTGTGACGCACACGCAAAGAACCGGGCTCTGGCGCTCCCAACTCGATCGGTTCCAGTTTCAGTACATCCGATCCGCCGTAGTCTCGGATGATGATCGCTTCGGTCAAAAGGTGGCTCCTTGTTTATTCTAAAGCTTCGCGTCTAGCGCTCTCGTGAGTGACATTCACTATAGATTAAACTACGTTGAGAATTAATGTAAGCCCTTGATATATGCCATGCATTTTGACTATCTAGTGGCCAAGCTCACTGATGACATGGGTAGGGCCTGACCCGCGCGGCGCTCGATCCGTGCAACACGGATGCAAACTGAAGGCTGAGATTACTCGCTATCTAATGGTCGTTACTTTCACAGCGTGCCAATCAAGTTTCGTGCGATAGCGCTGTTAGGATCAAGTAATGCTTGTAGAACGCTAGAGTGATTTGCAACCCGCCTGCGATGCAATCTACTGGCAGCAGCACCTCAACGGCCGTCATCAGCCAACTGCCAACCAATTGTGGCCGGCGCGCGTTCTGAGGTACTCATGGTTGCGTGCCGGCCGCAAGTGACAAGTCCATCGTTTTGTTAGCTGTACCATTAATGAACATTCGCCCCCCATATTTGCTTGTAGTCGAATTATATTCTAGATTATTTGTTCGCCCACAAGCCATGTCTAAGCAATTTTAATTTTATCGATCTATCTAAGTTGACATTTTTATTTGCTATTTATTCGACATCTCAAATATACAGAATGTTCTTCTTTATCTTTACCGCCCCCGTAAGCTTACTTAATCTTGACAAGATTGAAATAGTCGTCCTACGCTTTGTTATTTACTTTGACGCTAAAGGTGCCACGTACTAGTGCGATGACTATCAGAGCTGCGTAGGATCCTACGATTACCAAAACACCTTCCGCGGTAAAGCTAAATACAACTGCCAAAATAATTGACCCTATAACTAGGGTGCTGAAAAACTTCATCCAATTGATAGATTTAAATTTTTCTTTCAATTTTTCTAACAATGCAAAAACTACAAGTACAGCGATGAATCCAATTAGTAACTCCATTTAGGTATCGTCCTCATATTTATCTCATTCATAACTTTAGCATTCATTTTTTATTCCTGCCAAACCCCGTAATTTCCAAAGAAATAATTTTTCATGTCCCTTCAGCCTTAGAATGTTTTGCCTGAATAGAAATGTAAATGATAGGTACGGCTAACAATCACAATAAGGTGAGCTTGAGGCTGACGCGACGGAGCGGCAGCGCAGGAGTCGCAGGGTCAAGCTACAGCTTCATTGTCTGGTTAGGCCACATTTTTTTGCACGATCTCAGCCTCTTCTATGCCAGTACTTCCCCATCTGGTCTGAGCACGAGAAACCAATTCTTCAACTTGATTTCTTTCGTCGCGAAAGAACCCTGGAGTACACCTTGGACAAGATACTCTAGGTCTATCATATCGTGTTCGAATTTCGTGTATGTCTTCGTCGACATCGGTTTTGGCATTGAACCCTGATATCTCACACCTGCATCCAGAGCAAAGAGAAGTTTCGCTTGAACCCATCTATATAACGCCCAATGCGAGTCTATTGTATCCGCCCGAGGCCAAGGTGGTTTAGATTTTTCCGGCTGCCAGATAGCGTCATAAAGCAGTCGAATCACATCTTCGTCGCCAACTATTTTTGCTTCTATTTCTTTATGCTTCAGGCTGCGCTGCTCCGTGCTTCCCTCTTTTAGTTTTGGAAAGTTCACGTACAAATTTTCCATCCAGCCGCTCAGGAGCTTCACTTGCTCCGCGAAATATTTTTCCCATTCACCTAAGAGACGTGTCTCTGTATCGGTGAAGTCATAGGCCGACTGTTCCTTGAACTTTGGATTGAAAAAATACGGTGCATCCACTGAATAGTCTTCTAAAACGCCAAATGGCTCTTGAGTTTCAATCTCCGCGTGCAAGATATTGTCTATGTCAGTTATTACATCGAACGGATTTTCCATTTCTGGGATTTTCGCGAAACATCTCGATCGTCCAGGCTCAGATGTAGACATCAACTCATAGAACAATACGCTTGGCATGAGAAAGCGTCGTTTTTTGAGCATATCTCGAAACGGTATTGCGCCGGTTGCTTGCAGATAGCTCTTGTCCAGCACGATGGATTGACACATAGGTAGCTCTTCGATATCTCTTCTTGCCATCTAGAAGGTGGGCTTGTGGTCTAACAACAGCGCTGACGTGAGCTGGAAGCGTATGCGGGTTCTGGCGTAGCCAGGTTCCGTGGCCGGGTCCAGCTACAGGTCCAGCGTACTGTTATAATTCAATTTGCTTTCGCATGTACTCTGTGGTGAAGGCGGAGCACTAGGCAGGTCCAGCCAAGGCGGCTTCTTGAACGTAAATTTCGCATTCTTCACGCCGTAAGTTCGATCTAGACTGTCAGCGTAGAATGATGTTATGGCTAGACTAGACATATAGAAATTGAATATGTAATCGCTAGACATTTCGTCGCCTTGACAGTATCTGCGCTTAACAGCTTCCGATCCGGATATCATGTTTCCAAAATACTCATCAAGCGAAGTCGAGTCAAAATCGGAGGGAGCCAAATCCCGCAGTTTACGAACATCATGGGTCTTGGTATAGCCAATAGACCTCTGTTCCAAAAATAGCTTTATGCTTTTCTCCACTGCCATGTGAAGCTCCCATATCGATACAGATTGACCTTCGGTATTGTTGCTTAATATTAGACAGATTGCGGTACGTATGTGTCCAACAATGCTGCCAGCAAATTCATTCAGAGAAGGACTTTCGAGCTTAGCGGTCATCAACCCTAAGTTTAGTGTTCTAGTATTCAACACTATTGTTCTAATTTCTGTGTCTAGTTTGTCGTGACCCTCTGCAGGAATCATTGAGGTGTTTGGTGGTGACAAAAACCAATCAGTGAGTTTATCTTCTGGTCGAACTTCAACAGGGAAAACCATGTTTGAGGAGACACCTTCTTCCACTACTTCCGAAACCGTTATCGCCATCCGTAGTTCAAACGGCGTATGGTTTATGAATACGACACCCGGAAGCTCGTCCGTTGGCTGATTTAGTTGGTCCCCATAAAAATCTTCGTACCATTTTCGGACATGCCAGTAGACAATAGCGAACCATGGTTTTTCGTGATAGTCCTCTTTCGTATCGCCTCTGACCTCTACGATCACGTCGTCTACAAAATGCAGCGCTGCGCTTAAAACGCGACCACGAATCGGTTTCTGCTGTTTGGCTAAGTACGCGTCTATGAGTGGAATCCACTCGCGAACGTAGTCTCCAAATTTATCTTCGATCACTTAGTATCTATCCTTGAGTTATAACTGCTGCGTTAACTTGCATTTGATACAAGCTGACCAGAGCGTCAGCGTCGGGAGGTTTGTGTCAAATGACAGGTTCGACGCTTTGTTCGGTCAGTACTGAAGACTTACTTCTACTTGCGAGCTCCACTGCCTAACTTGTGACGGATTACTTTACCGTTTTGTCCAACCTGCTGTGGTTCGTAACGAGAATGTTGGCCACTTGAATTATTTGACTACATCTTAATTTTCAGGCTAGTCTTTGCTGCGGTCAATCACCTTAATCCTAATGATTGAGATAAAAGGCACATTCTCGGCAGGTTCTTCATGTCCATTTAAACTATTCGAAAATCTCAACATATCACCTTGCTCATCCATGGCTATAAACAGGGAACTATTAACTCTTTTCTGACCACCATAACCGTTCATTGTAACTCCCAAGTACCCTTTTTCTAAATCCGTAACTAATCGTGACCATTCGCAGGTTTTAGGGTCTACAACTGGTTTGCCAATTTCATTTGCAACAAGCATATTTAAAGTAGCTTCATCCAAACTAACACCAATTTTCATGTCTGCAGTTTTTTCGCTTTTAGTCCACGTCACATGAAAGGGAAATAAATGCGCTGACTTGCTTTCCCAAAACTTACTTTTTGGCATAAGTAAAAACTTAGCACAATCTGATAACCCCTCAGATAGTGTGCCACCTAAAACATATGATCCGATTTTTCTTGAAGAGTCACTAACTCCAGACTTTAACACCAGCTCCCTTTTTCTATCCAGCTTTTCAAATAGTGCTCGTTCCTTTTTAGTCGATGAACCACCATCAATTTTATTGAATTTTCGAGTGTTTTTCCCTTGAAGTAAAAGCGCCTTTTTGTTTATTACATTCTTATCGGCATCACACTCTTCAATGATGTACAGCAGATCAGCTAGCTCGCATTTCACACTTTTTGTCCTTGCGACTCCGTGCGCTTGTGGCGTCCCATCAATCCAAATAGAGCTTATTTCCAAAGAGTATTTCGTGCCAGTGAGTATTTTAATTCCTAGTGCTAACCGATGCAAGTTACATGCAGAGTGCAGATAACGCAAAGCCCATCGTTCTAGTGAACGACCTTTTTTTCCTTCGTAAATATAATGCCACAAATCCCAGTCAAATAAAAACACCAATAACTCCAATTTTTTGTAAGCCAGGCACCGCCAAAAACGAACCACGAAGGATATTTATTTATGCCAAAATATTATTGCTTTTCAGATTATATTTTAAGCAAACACCACCAATAGATGCTATTTATTGTGCTGACAAAATATTCCAAAAACACTTTTTTCACTTATCCTGAAGTTAAAGAGAAATCAGCTCCTCAATAAAATATTCGCTTTGCAGACCGAACACCAGCGCTAACCGGCATTTTACAAGGCGTAAGGTTGTGCGCGGAACGCGCGTTCTTTCGCCTTGTAAAATGACCGGTTCAGCGTATTGTCAGCATGATTTTCAATTTGCGGCGCGCATTATTTACACAGCAAAAACTTAAATTGCAGGTCTTATTCAGAACAGAAATACTGAAAAAGTATAGCTTCACAAGTTGCTAATTATTACCACTTGATTCATCTGTAGTAGATGTATGGTTCTCAAGCATTTCTAAAGCTGCTTTAAAGTAGTTTTCGATATACGATTGCAATTGATACCCACTGATTTTACCCATCAACTCTTGTCTTTTCTTTTCCAACAGATCAATGACACGTCCTAACCAATCTAACTCAGAAATCAATGACTCACAAAAATTTCTATATTCGTATCTTTTTTTAAGTGCAAAGCACACGCTGTCCTTCGCGTCAGGCGAGGCTTCTAAGAAGGAAGAAACAAAATCCTCAGGATTAATATGATTTAATATTGGCACTTCATAGTAGATATTCTCAGCATCATTGCTAAGCACTATCCTTCTATAAAACAAATTAGGGTCTGTAGCAATGAGACCAAGTAGCTCACGGCCAATATCAGGATATTTATCAACTATAGCTATCTCAGTTTGCTTTTCGATATACGCGATAAACGCTACAAATTCTTCAGAACCTCTCTCATGGAAACCAAGTCCACCCCATGATTCATTGATCCTAAACTGCGCATCAATAGAGCGATCCTTTGCTAACAGATCTCTATCTTTCAAATGATCAATATATAGCTGGGCTTCTAGCAATATTTCCTCTGGTTTCTTTTCATACATATTTGCCTTCGATAGCCAAAGAAATATTCCAACTATATGCTTAACAACACCTAGTTCCTCATACCTTCTTTCTTGATAATCATTGGCAACGAGTTCTAGTGCGACGCAAAACTCCTCGTCACTCAATGACATTGAATGCCACAACTTGCTCCATTCGGGTGTAGTTTCATTCCTGAAGTAGACTGATTTTTCGAGTGACTGTTGCATATTATCAGCTGAGCAATAACCACGATCGATAAAATCCACCCATATAGATTCCTCAAGAAGCAAATCAGAAAAATCTATGTTTCCATATTTTTTACTCATACGAGAAAAATTACTTTCTTTTTTCTCTTCTCCAGCTATTTTCATGATTCCAGATATGTATTCATCTCTAAGATCCATTACTTCAGCAGGCAACATTTTTCCACTTTTTATTTCAAATGATAAAGCAAGATATATTTTTAGTACGTGCAAAAGCAGACCGTCTTTTGCAGAAGCCTCTTCGCTAATAAATTCTGCAAGCCTTTCAAAATCCCAAAGCGCTTGCTTTAAATGTCGAAGATTCTCATAAGTCGAACTTTTGTATATATCAGATATCACATCTGTACTAGACTCATACAAATTTTTGATGCGCTCCTTCCGTATTTCGGAACAAAAATCCAACAATGCACCCTGCAAATCAGCTTTTATTTCAAATGTCTTTCCAATTAGTTTTTCTTTAGTCCTTTTATACGAATTTATGAGATTTTCATCATTATTCTGCTGCTCAAGAATCTCATCCTCATTTGCAACAATAATCACTCTGTAACCTTGATACTCTACGAAATGATTTATATACCCAAGGATTCGATCCAAACTCATAGATATTCTTTCGAGATCATCAAAAACAATCACAAAATTTTCAGTGTTTTTTAGATAATCAGGAAGATCAATTTCTGGAGTCTGCACTGAAACGCTACCGTCTGATTTTCCATCGCCATCAAGATCGACTTTCAAAGTCGCTTTCAACAGTCCTTTCGCGATTTTACCGACAAATGCCATGCTTTTTGAGGACAACAACGGATGTAATTGTTTAAAGAATTCATCTTCAATCTCTTCGAATGATGTCACACCGTACAGACTCACGTAGAGATGCTTTACTTGTTTTTCAGTTTGAGATTCGAGCATCTTGTTGATGAACCAAGTCTTTCCAGTGCCCCATTTTCCTTTCAATAAAACGGCATACCCCGGCTCCTTATGGTGCGAGAAATAGTAATTTAGGAACTCCTCAACATGTGAATTCGAATCGCTCATAAAACTTAGTTTTCATTGAACTTCAAGAATGCTAACAGCGACAATAAGGTGAACTTGAGACTGACGCGACGGAGCGGCAGCGCAGGCGTGGCAGGGTCAAGTTGAGAGCTCCTACGCTTTCGTTGACACCTGACAGTTAATAGATAATCTAAGCCGCTTGCTGCGCAGCAAATTCTCTTGGTGAAAGATAGTCTAGCGATGAATGTAAACGAACTTCGTTATAAAAATCAACGTAACTAGCGATAGCTCGTCGCAATGCCGCTTCGCTTCCAAAGTTTCGTCGATGATACATCTCTGATTTCATAGATTTGTTCCACGACTCCATGTGCGCATTGTCGGTCATGCGCTTCGGTCGATTAACGCTTTGAGTAATGCCAACGTTTTCAAGGTAACACTTAAACGAGCTTCCCAGATATTCTGATCCGCGATCACTATGGAATATCGGGTAGCAGGGTTCACCTCTGAATGATCTGGCTGCTGCCAGGGCTCGACGCGTTATTGAACAGGTGCGTCGCCGGCCAAGAGCCCAACCGAGCAGCTCACGTGTAAACCGATCCATCACTGTGGCTAAGTACCGGTTTTCACCATTAACGCGAACATAGGTAATATCTCCGACCCAGACCTGGTCGGGTGCTGTGATGTCAATTGACCTAACTGCATTGGATACGCTGACGTAATGCTTCTTTACACCTGGCATCGTTCGATGCAGTGTTGTTGCACACCCGACAAGCCCGTTTTCCCGCATCAGACGCTCGACACGACGCCGACCAATACCAGACTCGCCTTTACGCAGTAATTGTGCGTGTACACGCGGACTGCCGTATCGCTGTTTACTAGCGTCGTGCGTTTGTCGGATCTTAGCCAGCAAGCGCTCGTCCTCGACGTCACGTTTGCTGGGTGCTCTGTTTTTCCATGCGTAGTACCTGCCTCGAGTGACACCCAGACTCTTGCACATCGCGCTCACCGAGACTGACCCTTGCCCGGTGCTTTGTTCGTGCTCGATGAAGGCGAAGATGTCTCCCTTCGTGTCGAGGTGAACGCAACAGCTTTTTTTAACAGCCTGTGCTCGATTTTGAGGCGCTCGTACTGCCGTTTCACACGCCTGAGCTCTTTGAGCTCAGCCATCTCTTCCCTGTTCACCTCAATGCCCTCCGTATCGATAAGTCCTTCTCTGACTTCCTTTCTCCACCGAGAAAGCATAATTGGATGAATCACCAATGACTCGGCGACATCCATGACCGCAACGCCTTTTAGTTGGCTTAGCTTGACAGCTGTTGCCTTTAATTTATCACTATATATCTTCGGCCTACCCATATATCCTCTCTGACAGTTAGGTCAGAGTGTCAACTAAACCGTAGGAGTTCTAAACTTCGACTTCATCGTACCGTTCGGTTTCAATTTTAAGCATGTTAACTACTCGTCCACTTGGCTATCAGCTAGGCTTTGCTCAATTATTTGCCAGCTTCCCCTTCTTACCGGAAGCTCTCTTTTCATAACCATAGAATCTACATTATCAGATGAGAACTTTCCTGGCGCGGCTGTTTTCTTACCTTTAACCACTGCCTGCATTCGCTGACGAAGTTCTTCATTCTGCTTCGGTATTACTACACCTTCTATTGCAGACTCTCTCCACTGTGGAATTAAACGATCCCATATTTCTATAGCTGGATTATTTACAATTTGTGCGGGCGGCCTATGAGCAAAGGCAAATATTCCAAGTTTTTTAGTTTCTACGGGTAATTTGTTAAAATATTCGTTAATCTCTTTCAAACCATTCTTGACATCAATACCCCATGCAAACATTTGATCCTTTCTCAGAGCTCCCTCAGCAATAGTGCGATGCAACTTATCTGACGATACGAATGCATGGCAAAAAGGCAAATAATATAAATACGCTAAATCAACTTGATTTGATGCTCTCTGATCTGAAATCAATCCAGCTGCAAGCGCAATTCTGAAAAATAATTTTACGGTTCCTACATACGCACAATAAGGCGCATATTTGGATAATGGGGGATTATTCATCGTACGCCATATTTCCATAAATTCTCGAGCCGTTGCTCCATCAAGCCTCAACAGTGAGACTATTAGTCTTATCTGTTCATATTTATCACCGCCTGCTCGAAAGCCGTATTGTGCCTGACTCCATGCCTCGTCAATGTTTCGTGGTTTATTAGACTGGCCATACAAACTTCTCGATGCCTCGGCCAGTGAAGGAAGATCTACTGATTTCAATGCATCACGCCAATTTTTGGCTGATTCACGTTCAACTTGTTCGTATAATCCTTCTTTCCAACGAGTAAAAGCTTTCGCTTCAGGCGAAACGGGCACATAAACCCCATTACCGTCTTCATTTTTTACAAACTTGCCTTCAGCGATTATAATTTGTCCGGTTAGGGGAACTTTATGTCCTAATAATTCACTTTTGCAAAGTTGCTCGTGGTGAACATTTGGGGCACCTTGGATAGAAGGCGTTTTGGAAGCAATAATTGCGACTTCTCTCTCCGGACTTCTACCCTGCCGGGTTGATTTTTCTAAGTCAGCAAGAGTTTCTACAAAGAATAAAGGGCATACATTTGCAATAAAAAAATAATCAAACCATAGCGCCTCATCTTCCGAAAGCGATTGCAAAAATGATTTATCAAATAGAGTATTTGGTCCTGGCACAAGTCGTCTCTCATCTAATTCCAATAGATATATAATTTAGTCCGTCAATTCACAGTGAAGAGCATGAATTGAAAATTTCTCTTTCTGAAACCGAACACCGACGATAAGGTGAACTTGAGGCAGGCGCGACGGAGCGGCAGCGCAGGAGTGGCGGGGTCAAGTTGCAGCTTCATCGTTTTGTTCGATATCATTATTAAGCTGGCGCCATCCTTTCGACGAGCGAGTGGTATACATTTGCCAATCAATAGTGGGCCTCCTTGATTGTTCTCTATAAATAAAGTTCACCAAGTGGAGATAAAACTCCAAGAATATGTTTGAACTGTCTTCTGCTTCAGCTTTGCCAGCACTCTTGCCAGGTCGAATCATACCATTGCCCAGTACGCACAAAATATCTACGGCATCAGGCGCTGCATGTTCCAAGTTAGCGGCGGACAGTATTCTTTTAAATTCTTTATCTAGCCAATTTGTTTGTCCAATATTAGTTGAATAGCAAAAAACCACATACAAACACCTATGAGCACCGTCATTCGCTGGTGCGCCATCCATTCTTGCTGAAACAAACTTTCCTTTGTGTGGCCTTAATTTCTTTACTTTTTTAGCTGCTCGGTAGCATATTTTTAACTCATCCTGAGTCAGCACAGATTTTACTTCGATTACCGCCAATAAGCTCTCAGCGGGGACGAGGACGTTCTCAACGCCTGAACTGATTGGGGCAGCCATGCTTCTATCGTAAATAATAATATCTAGCTGACCGGTGCGATTTCCTAAACAATCAATAGCCTCGCCTTTAGAGACTGCGTATGTTTCAGGAAGGTGATCACTAAAGAAGTGCATTAGAGCAGCCGCGCGTTCGTCACCTCGAATTCCTGAATGATCAAAATCAGCTGATCGCTCTGACGATATCTCTAACTGGGCGCGAGCATCCTTCAAGACCTTTTGGAAAACCAAACTCGGGATTCTTGTGCCTCTGGGCATTTCACGGTGTCTCTATTTAGCGTTAGCCAATAATACCTTATGCATGTGGTGTAATGCATTCCACAGAACAGCTTTGACAACAAAGTACATGTTTTCTATGATGCGTATAATCAGAGATTTTCTTTCTCTACTGATTCTCGCATATGCTCTAGCATCTCAATTGCTGACAATGCAACGACTCCCTCCGACCGAGCTTTTGCTCTCAAATTACTGTCGTTTGTAACCAAAATGCAGCCTATTCGCTTGGTCGCTGCCAATATCATTGCGTCATGTCTTTTCTTTCTTGAGTAGCTTCCTTTCGATACACGGTCGGCAACGGTATCTGGTTCCTCACTCCATATCCCGTCATCGTCCCAACGCAAACTATCCATCCATGCATCTGTTTCTACGGGTATCTTTCTGCCACAAACACTTCGCAGTAACCTCAGTCTGCGATATCTCTCTTCAGTATTGGGATTGTCTTGTAATTCACTTTCCTGCACCCTTGTGTATACGAACTCGCAAGAACCTATTGAACAAGTAATGTCATCCTGACTCTCATCAATATACGAAAATACATTTGTATCCAACATGTAGATTTTCATAACCCAACATTCCAACTTATTTTAGACGAGCAGTAGAGCAATGAGATCGAACAAAGCGTTAACTTGCAATTGACGCAGACTACACGGAGCGTCAGCGCAGGAAGGTCTGAGTCAAATGACAAGTTCAACGTAATGTTAGACCGCACGTGCGTTGATTAGCATGAATCTGGGTAAATCGAAACCTTTTCCCATTAGCTCATCTACGGACTCTATCTTAAAGTTAGAAGCAAGAAGTTCAGATATGTAGCGATAAACAGGCCGATGAAAATGAGTTGTTGGGAATTCAACTATTTCTTCTTGAATTCTAAACTTGCTCTCAACTGCTAAAGTTTCCATGTAGTTAAAATCTGGATCAGACCCGTACCCCCAATAGATTGACCAGAAGCATGGGTGTGGAATTGAAAATATAAATAACGCACCCTCTTTCAACACTCGTCTCGTCGAAACAAAATATTCGCTCAAATCAGGTGCACTACTGGCTACCATGTTGGATATGCCCAAATCATATTTCTCCGTACTCTTAGAGTGCTCTTCTATGCTTTCTGCGAAGTAGCTTATCCGTGGCGCGCTATGTCGAGCTTTCGCCATTTCTATTGATTCTGAACTGGGGTCTACACCGACGGTCTCAACAGCAAAAACGCTAGCGCGTTCCGTTAGCCAACCAGTGCCACAACCGATATCAATTATAGAATCTACATATTTAAGGCTATTAAGTATAGCTGGAGCGAGCACGCAATTGGCACTATTATCTTTTCCAGAACTAATCTGCTCCTCTCTTATTGCAGCAACCGCATCCCATTCATCGACTATATTATTTAGATTTTTCACTTTCCCGATTTTAACCGTCATTTTTATCGCCAACCAAGGTTTTAATGGTACTTAATAAGTCAAGTGCCAATGAGTATGTTGGATGTGAAGAGTCTAGCTCTTCAATAACATGCGGCTCATTTGGTTTTTTTCTCCCGATAGCTAAAAATGATGACGCTCTGTTACCGGAGTTGACAATTGTGAATCGTGTTAACGGCTCAAATTTTTGATCTCCATAAATATACAGATCTGCGCCAAGTTCAGTTAACTGCATAATTTTATCTGTTTTCTGATGAAGGAAAAATACCAATTCTCCACGACTCGCCTTATTCTTGAGCATGTCAAATATTTTATCGTCTTCAATCCAGCTGGCATCACGAGAACATATTTCGCATCGCCCCCCATCAGCTAAAATTGAATACATATATTCGTTTATTTTCTTTTCGTTTCTATATTTTTTAGGTTTACTTTTATAGTTTTTCCACGCATCATAAATTGCAGAAATTCCAAAAACCAATATTACAACTATAAGCAATACCAACTTCCAACCGGACAGATTTTCAATAGGCGTTTGGAGGGCAACCCCTAGCCCTATAAATGATGCGACTGCAGATAACCAGCTAAGTACATATGCCATTATATTAATCTAATTCCATTTTTGCCTAACAAAGCGTTAACCTGCAATTGACACAGACCAGCCGGAGCGGCAGCGCAGGGTGGGATGTGTCAAGTTGACTGGTTCAACGCAATGTTAGGCGAGGGTATAACTGGGATGGCCTGTTCGCTCTCAAGTATCAGTTCACGCTCACAATACCGAAATAGATTTGTATTTCTCCAATGAGGCTTGATTGTCGAGTGCATCGCCAAAAGACCGCATTAATGCAACTGTATTATTTGTTATCTCATCTAGATCTGAAATGTCTATGAAAGTGTTTTCACCATGAGCGATTTCGTTTCTTCTCTTTAATAGTATTACGTCGATAAATGTCGAGAGCTTAGCCCACCCATCTGACGGAAGGCCACAAACCAGGCAAATATCTAGGAAAACGTCATAGTTTAGATTGGATTTCGTATTTACTAAATCTTCATCAATTCTGGTAAATCTTTTGTCAGATGAATCTAAAAGCTGATCTATGAATTCACATCTTTGCGATACACTCGCATTAGATTTTGACAACTGAGCGAGTCGAGGAAGAAAGAGATTCCGGATAAACTGACGATCAAGGTCGCCAACTTTGTACCTTCGAAGGCAGATATGCTCCATGTATTTACGGGCACTATATTTTACGCTGCCTTCCCAGTGCGCGTAGCATATAGCGACAATAGACCTAAGAAGTACTTTCTGAAGAATGGTGTCAGCACGCTCGACTGCTGACTTCAAGTCAGATATTTCCTTTATGCGCCATGTTCGATCCTCGATTATTTGGTTTGAGAAATCGGATGCAGTATAGGGCTTGCTCATGGTGTGAACCAATCTGCTCCAAATGGAATTGTTCTTGAAATTCTGACGGTTCCACGTAACCCAGGTGAGGTAAAAGAATCTGTACGCTCATCCATCCAAAGGTCATTGATCTTTCCTTCAATAAACTCAGTTGAATTCTTCAGATTTTTAATATTACTAAGATTTTTTGCAACGCCTACAGCGATTACTTCAAATCCAACGAGCCCAACTCGCCCAATAGGAGCGCCATCTACCCTTCTTCGTAGAACGTCGGCTCCCGCTATGGAGTTCAGTAGATCAAACGTACCGTTCACGAGTTCTGTTGCCTTTCTCGTATCACCAATTTCGGCCAGCTCTACAATTCCTTCATCTATATATTCTTCAACATCCAACTTTCCGTCGTAGTCCACACAGGTGTGGACCAGAAATCTTGACGCCATTTCTATGTGTTTTTGTCTTTCAAACTGATATTCATTTATACCTATTACGGACTTGAATACCTCTGATTCGGCTAACTCTTTAACCACTCGAAAGTAGTCGGCATTAACCATTAACATGATGCAGTTTCTAAGTTCTTGCGGGTTGGCTAAGGTGCCCCCTGCATTCAATCGTTGAAACAGATCATATTTAGTGTTGTTGTCGCTTGGTCTCTTTAGTATCTCAACACCCATTCGAGACCTTCGAATAGTGAGTTTTTGCGATTTAGCAAGTTCTTGCTGGTCGCAAAATTCGACCCCATCAATAACAGGTGATTTCTCCCATACCGCATTGTGTAGTGAGGGTAGGTACTTTGTTGCTTCTAAAACAGACGGGGCTACTATTTCCCTCTCAGGCGATCTTAAAATACCTATAAATTCGAGTATTGTTGACACTCTTTGTAGTCCGTCAATTAGCTCCCACTCTCCTGCTTCAGTTTCGAAAACGAAGATCGAAGGAATTGGAATGCCAAGCAAAAGTGACTCTATAAGTTTTGATTTCTGACCACTGTTCCAACGGAAAAGACGCTGAAATTCCGGATCAATAATTATCTCGCCCGTTTCGTACATGCTGACGATCTCGCCAATTGACATTTGGTACGCATCAGTTCGAACAAGGCGTTGAGCGCTCTCAATTTCTTCACTTAGCAAGTTATTGACTCCATGATTGGCTTGTCACTCAGTATACTATCCAGGTTCGTCTGTCGACGCGCCTAACAGTGGCGCTAAGGTGCAATGGACGCGACTGCGGAGCCCAGGTTCCGTTGACGGGTCCATTGACAGCTTCAGCGTAATGTTATATCTCATCTAAATACGTATTTCCTATGAAACTCTAAATAAGGAAGATGCTTGCTGTTCAATATTTTTATTCGAAGATCCAAGTCAAACGGCAGCATTTTATATTCTTTTTCGGAAATACCGCTAGATACCTTAATTTCACCACCATCCATAAATGTCACCAAACCAGCGTCAAACAGAGCATCTACATCAGCTCTAAGCAATAATCCATTGAACGAATCAAGCCGCTCAACATCAGTAGACTGGCTCCACGGCTTAATATGTGACCCAATTAGCAATTTCTCTATGGTGCAGCCAGTAAGAAAGCAGCACCCACAATGTTCTCTCAAGCTTTCTTTCCACGGTCCATGTCCACGCCTTGCCAGCACTAAAGCTTGAATATCAGTTGCACTTAATTTTTTACTATTATCATTTATCTCATCGAGATCTATCTGGAGTTCTGACTTACACAGAGTCGCACTTATAAACTCACAAAACGCCTCAACAGCACTTAACTTTTCAATTGATATCCCTATTCCATAATGACTAGGATATTTAATTTCTTTCTTTCTAAACCTTTTAGGGAATTCACTTAGCGAGGAGTCGTGATAAAAATATTCATCTTGTTCTGCCAAATGCAATTGATCATTCAGATCCAGCATACCGATGGCATATTTATAACCGGGGTGTATGATTGCAGTCTTGTTTTTCCGTTTTTTCGACTTAGCAAGATAGATGCTTTCACCAGTGCTTATTTGCTTAAAATGCACTGTGTAACTATTTTCATCTTTTCTCTCAAAACCAAACTCTACTAACGCTTCTGCGTATTCCTCATTAACTTTATAATCCATAAAATTCCCATTGAGATATAAAAAGTATTAGGTCGATTCAGCTATGCACGTCATATCTGAGTCATCCGCACCCTGTGTTCAGCGTCATCACCCGTATCCAATACAACCACACACCTGTATATCCTGAAATAAAGAGTCTGATATGGAAAATCATCTTCTCGCCTCCGTTTCAACCTCGATATTACTCCTTGCGATGATGAATGATCCGATTAACTTCAAGGAAGAATGTTATGTCAGATCAATCGAAATTCGACCATATTCCTGATGTACAGCCCCGTACTGCTTAAGAAAAATATCTTAAACAGGAGGGTGCACCCTCCAATCAATATCCCCATTATGTAGTCAGAGCAAATCAGTTTATCAGGGCCGATAACAGTCAGGCACCCCATAATCTGCTAGTTGGTGAAATTACCGGAAAACTGTAAGAACTGGGACGCGACGAAAAACTGGCGGATTGGCAGATTGCACCGCATGCTCCACTCCTTCAACTTGAGAATTTCGCTCGCTCCAAACGCAAGAAGATCATTCCAGTAGTCATGTCGCGTGCAGATGAGAGCCATGGAAGCTCTGACGCTACGGGTCAATTACTCGCTTCCCGCAAAAACCTCAAACTCCACCCTATGCGGATTCAGCACCTGAGGATAACCAGACCCTTCATAGGCCAATAAATACCCCCTGACGCTCTCGCAGGACAATGGCCAGGGCTCAAGACTGATCGTACCAACCGTGTAGCCCATGCCATCGGCGGACTCTGTGTGCTGAAAGTTGATCTCATAACGCACATCAATCCGATTACCGTCTGCATTGTCTGCCAGTACCGCTACGCTGCCTGTGGTCACTCTTTCAAAACAGAAATCGAACGCAACCGAGTCGCAGAGACGGGTGATCATATCGGCATCCTGAAAGACACTTTCTGGAATTCCGCTTTTGGCAATCAAGTCTTTCAACAACAGACGGCAGCGTTGTTCAAGCTCAGATAAGCCTGCCATGTTCATGAGTCTTGCCACATGAGTTTTCGCCACTATCTCGGCGATGTGATCAGAGAATCGCATCTGCATCAAGGCTTCAAAGGTGCGATGCCGCTCAGCGGCCTCCATTCCCAGAATGTCATGGGTATCCAGCAATCCGTATCCGAAGTCATGCAAGGCGACTCCTGTGCAGAATGCATTGAATGGTAGCTGTGGTTGCCTGAACTTCTCATTACCCCACAGCTGGGCGATGGTGCCGGCAAGCCTGGCATGTTCACTTTGTGGATAGACTACCGATCGGCTTTTGGACACGAACATGCGCCTGCACTCCCTCTATTGACTCGACAACATCTCAGACTGTCACTTACCCTACCTGACGAGCATAATGGCTGACTAGTGTTCTACGCCAAACAGCGGACTCGGAGGCCAGACTTGTACGTTCTACTATTCCATGCACTGATCGTGACCGGGCTCACCCTTCGGGTCCTGCTCAGAGATGATCTGGCCCCCTCCTCGAGGCTGGCCTGGTTCATGGTGATCTTCATTCTGCCGGTGGCAGGCGCCATCGTCTACTTCCTGTTCGGCGAGGCAAGTCTGGGACGAAGCGCCTCCAGACGCCGGGCCACCATCCGCTCGGTATGGGCTGAAAGCCCTGCCATTCTGGGTTCAGGCTCTGATCTGCTCGAATCAATCGATCCTGCCTATCAGCCAGCCTTCAGCTATGCCGCTTCCATCAACGGTTTTCAGGTAAAAACTGGCAACCGTGCCGAACTCATGGCCGATGGTCTTGAAGCCCGGCGCAGACTGCTCAGTGATATCGATGCTGCCAAGGTATCGGTCAACGTGCTGTACTACATCTGGCTTGACGATAATACCGGCACAGCGGTTGCCCAGGCACTGATGCGGGCCGTCGCACGTGGCGTTCAGTGCAGAGCGATGACTGATGGTCTGGGATCACGGCAACTGATCAAATCCAGGCTCTGGCGTCAGATGAGCGATGCCGGTGTCATGACAGAAATTGCCCTGCCCCTCAACCGCCCCTTGTTCACCATGTTGACAAGTCGAATCGATCTGAGAAACCACCGCAAGATAACCGTCATCGACGGCCAGATCACCTACTGTGGTAGCCAGAACTGCGCAGACCCGGAGTTTCTCGTAAAACCAAAGTTTGCCCCCTGGGTTGACATCATGCTGCGTATCGAAGGGCCTGTGGTTGCTCAGAACCAGCTGCTGTTTGCCAGCGACTGGATGGTGGCACGCAAAGGCAGCTTGCAGGAATTCCCCCTGTCTCCGGACACCCACGCTAACGGCTTTGCCGCCTCTATCATCGGCGATGGCCCCACCGAAAGAGCAGGTGCCACGGCACAGCTGTTTGCAAGCCTGATCGGTACGGCAACCAGAACACTGACGCTCTCAACCCCCTACTTCGTACCAAACACCACGGTGCTCAATGCCATTCAGGCAGCCGCCTATCGCGGTGTTCATGTCACCCTGATATTCCCCGAACGCAACGACTCTTGGGTTGTTGCCGCCGCCAGTCGCAGTTTCTACCAGGCTATTCTGGCCTCTGGTGCTTGCATCTTCGAGTACATCCCAGGCTTGCTGCATTCAAAAACCCTGACCATCGACGGGTGTATCACGTTCCTGGGGTCCAGCAATATGGATCTGCGAAGCTTTGATCTGAATTACGAAAACGACATCCTGCTACAGGATGTCGCGACAACCAAAGCGGTAGAACAAAGACAAGAGGACTATCTAAAGCAATCCAGAGAGGTCACTGTCGTGCAGGTGGAAAGCTGGTCTCTACCGACCAAGCTCTGGAACAATGCCATTGCCACTATCGGTCCGGTTCTCTAGCTTGCGGCTCTGCATCCTGCTTATGATGAAACAATCAGATGCTCAGCCCCATAAGGGAAGGCGGTGATGTTGTCATTACCCTGCTCATTTATCACCAGAATGTCATGCTCACGGTAACCACCAGCGCCGGGCAGATGATTCGGGATGGTAATCATCGGTTCCATCGAGATCACCATGCCAGGTTCCAGAACCGTATCGCAGTCTTCACGCAATTCCAGACCCGCTTCACGACCGTAGTAGTGACACAGCACACCAAAGGAATGGCCATAGCCAAACGAGCGATATTGCAACAGATCCTCAGAGGCGTAGATCTCGTTCAGCTCCCGTGCGATGTCCGAGCATTTGGCACCGGGCACCAGCAGTTCCTTGCCACGATCATGCACCTTGCAGTTGATATCCCACAAACGCATATGCTCATCGCTGGCCTCTTCGGCAAACAGGGTGCGCTCAAGCGCCACATAATAGCCTGCCACCATCGGAAAGCAGTTCAGCGACAAAATGTCCCCACGCTCGATCTTGCGGCTGGTGACCGGGTTATGAGCTCCATCGGTGTTGAGCCCTGACTGGAACCAGGTCCAGGTATCAAGCAGCTCACCCTCGGGCCAGCTCTTGGCTATTTCCCGCACCATGGTTGCGGTGGAATGCAGCGCCACTTCCCGTTCAGTGGTGCCCACAGCAATGGCTTCCACGCACGCAGCACCACCGATGTCAGCAATGCGAGTCATTTCAGTAATATGCGCGATTTCCTCAGCCGACTTGATCATGCGCAGCTTCATGGCTGGTGCTGCCACATCAACAAATTCGACGCCCGGGAACTCGGACTTCAACAGGTTCAGCAAATCGATATTCACGTGATCGAATTCGATACCGATGCGTTTGGCGGCACCCACCAGGTTTCTCACGGCATGAAAGTAGTTATCACGACTCCAGTCGGTGTAGGTGACATTCTCGCCAAAGGTTCTGCGCCAGGGCTGCCCACCATCAATACCGGCACTGATGCTGGTGGCATGTTCCGCAGTTATGACAAAGCCGTAGCGTCTGCCAAACTGGCAGAACAGGAAATCCGCATAGTAATTAATGTTGTGATATGAGGAAAACAGCACCGCATCGACATTATTGTCGGCCATGTGCTTGCGCATGGAATCCTGGCGGCGTTGCATCTCATTGGCGGAGAAGGTCTGTTGCGCCTTCTCACCGTTGTTCGAATAGTCCTGAAAACGTTCGCGTTGCATGATGCTCGAATCCTGTGCTGTGACAATTTAGATACTGCGGATAGCGGCACTGTGCACCTGGATTACACCTGGGTCAAAGGATCATTTCTCACAACGGCTTTAGTTTTTCTCATGTCGCCTGCCAATGAGAATCCTACCCTGTCAGGCGCCTGCATGCTGTTTCGTGTCATCGAGACTTTCCAACAACCGGCGCTCGTCAATAGAGTTATCAGGTAGGCTCCACGATCAATTCAGGCGTTGAACATCATGAATACACAGGCCCCCCTGTTAACCCTCCACTCCTTCTGGCTGTCTTTGGCAACCTACCGCGTGCGCATTGCCCTGCACCTGAAGGGCATCGAGTTCGAAGAGCGTGCCCATGACCTGAGCAAGGGCGAACATCACTCACCAGAGTTCAGGAAGCTTAATCCTGCCGAGGCGGTGCCGGCCTTGGAAGGTGGCACGCGTCAGCCACTCACGCAAAGTCTGGCCATTCTGGAATGGCTGGAGGAAAGCTATCCGAATCCACCGCTCTTGCCAACTGATGCGGAAGGGCGTGCCAGAGTACGCGCCCTTTTCCTGATCACCACCGCGGACACGCATCCTCTTGTGGTTCCACGTGTGCAAGCCAGACTGGTCAAACAATTCGGATCGGATGAAACTGCCGGAAAGGCTTGGTCAGCTCACTGGTTTCGTGAAGGTCTTGTCGCTTACGAGGCACAAATCGCACCGGACTCCACACGCTGCCACGACGAGATGCTCAGCATTGCTGATCTGGCGCTGGCCAGTCACCTGATTGGCGCGGCGCGTTTTGACGTTGAGCTAACGGATTTTCCACGCACGGCCGCTGTTGGCGAAAGTCTGTTCTCCATCCCTGAATTCGCTAATGCGCACCCGCGCTTGCAACTCGGTGCGCCCGGGTAGGTACAAATCGTTGGCAGGTCGTTGAGTTGCGCCAGTCAGATTATCCGCTGCATAAGCTACTCAGGCATCCTTACGCGTCTCATACTGAGGGTAGTCATCCGTAATTACCTCCCATGCTGCCTTTGAAGCTGTGAATATATGGTATCTATTCTCGCAACTGAGCGAGCTTTCCACCGTCCCCAGCCGTAGACGCATGATGTTGGGAATATCCTTGCGCAGGCTATACAGCGGACTACCACAACACTGGCAGAACGCTCTGACCTTGTTCTGATTACATTCGAATTCTGTCAGGTATTCCTGACCACTGAACCTCATCTTGCGTGCATCAACTGGACTGTTCGTGGCGAATGCACTCCCTTGAGCCTGTCGGCATTGCGAGCAATGACACAGAGCAATTTCGGTAATATCGCCCTCGTATTCGTAACGGACCTTGCCGCACAGACAACCGCCAGTGATCATCTTGTTTTCTCCGATAGTCTGTTAAAAACAGCTGTCAATCGTTAGCGTCACCAACACCTAAAGATCAAAATTACTGGGCATGATGATCATGTCGCGAATGGTCACATTGCGAGGTCGTGTCAGCATGTACATCACCGCATCGGCCACTTCACTGGTCTCCATCAGACTGCCGGACTCCTTGGCCTCTCGTAGTTTCTCCTCCGGCCAGTCAGACAGGAGCGCGCTGATGACAGGACCTGGCGACACCGAACCTACCCGAATGCCGTGCTTGAACACCTGACGGCGTACGGTCTGTACGAAACAGTTTATCGCCCACTTTGAGGATGCGTAAACCGGCTCCCACGGCGTCGGATAATGGGCAGCCAACGAGCTTGTCACCATGATGTCTCCGGTGCCGCGCTCGATCATATGCGGTAGAACATCATGAACGTTCTTCATCACCACGTTGACATTCAGGTTCATCATCCTGTCGATGGCGTCAGTCTCCGAATCAACCAGATCCCCACCGACATAGAGCCCCGCGTTGGCATGCAGGATATCAAGCTGACCTGCCTGTTCCAGAACGCGTGGCAGCAACGTTGCACAACTTTTCGGATCAAGCAGATCGATGACCAGCGGTATGACGGCATCCCCGTATTGCACATGCAGCTTGTTCAACGCCGCTTCATCCCGATCGATTAGCGCCACGCGAGCACCGGCCGCCAACATCGCCTCAGCGCTCGCCAGTCCAATGCCCGATGCCGCCCCGGTAATCGCGGCTACCTGACCTTTCAATGGTAGTGACATTGTCTGTATCCCTTTGGGTTGCATGAGAGGTGCTAACGTATAAATTATTGCACACCTGCTGGCCTCACCTCCCCATCAGATCAACTATCTGGATGACGGCAAAGCCAGATACCGACCAACAGCATCACAGACGGAGCTACCCTGTCTCTACCAGCCACCAAAGCGCGGCCATTCCATCAGTGGCGCATCCTCAGCAATGGGCAGAACATTATAGAATCCATGTTGTGCTGCCGTTGCGCAGGCGTGATTCGGCAGAAGGCGCAGCTGGGTACCAATGGCAAACTCCGGCAAGCGCCTGTTGCTTCCCGGGCGGCAGGCAATCACCCCATGCTCCTGATTGGCCTGCACGATAATCAGCTCATCCAGAACATTCCCATCGACATCACAGACCACCCCATAGCCTTGATCCAGCGCTTGTGCGGCGGTGCCTCTGTCTCGCGACAGGGCCATCCAGCCGGCGTCGACCATTATCCAACCGCGCTCCGACTGATGACCAATCACCGTGGTCAGGACAGACAGGGCAATGTCGTCAAGCGTACACACCTCAATGCCGGTCATCACCAGATCAAAGAAGGTATATACCCCGGCACGCAGTTCAGTAACACCCGTCAGATCCGTTGCCGCATGAGCGGTCGGGGTGGATCCCACACTCACCACAGGACACGGCAAACCGGCGGCACGCAGGGTTTGAGCCGCCGCCACAGTGGCGGCACGCTCCATCTCGGCGAACACGGCCTGCGCCTGCGCTCCCACTGCACCATAGCTTTCACCCGCATGCGTCAACACTCCTCGCAACTCGGCGCCGTTGTCATGCAGAATTCGCCCAATGATGATCAGGGCGGGATCGCCTGACAACAGACCGCCTCGATGACCGTCACTGTCTATCTCGATAAAGGCCGGAATGCACTGACCAGAGTCGCGTGATGCCGCCGCCACCGCTTCGGCCTGAGCAACTGAATCAAGCACAACCGCCAGATCGCAGCCACCCTGGCGAAGCGCCACCACCCTGTCAAGCTTGTTCGGAGCAATGCCAACCGCATAAGTAATGTCGTTCATACCGGCTGCGGCAAAGGTTTCGGCCTCTGCCAGTGTCGACACGGTTGCAGGACCATTTGCATCGGCCAACACGCGGCGCGCCACATCGACTGACTTACCGGTTTTCAGGTGCGGCCGCAGCGTAACTCCCAGACTGCGCGCACGATCGGCGAGACGATCGATATTGCGGGTCATCCTTGCCTCATCAAGCACCAGGCAAGGGGTAGAAAGAGTGGCAAGCTGAGCGCTATGTTTGGACATACAGGTCTCCATTAATGACGATGATGGTATTACCGAGTTCGTCGCACCACACTACCTTCAGACGTCGTAAAACAAGCACTACACAACCGGCGTAGGCACTTCAGCCCCTCGTCGCCGCGCACTGCGAAGCACGAATACGTTGCCAGTAAGAGCCAGTAATACGCCAAAAACGGCGAGTGAGGTCCACACGTACCCTTCCAGAACAGTCGATAAAAGCAGTGCAAAAACAGGAAACATCACCGTGGCATAGGCCGCTCGACCAGCACCGATGCTCTTGATCAGATTCAGGTACGCCCAGAACGCAAGAACTGTCGACACAAGCACCAGGTACAACAACGACCCTGTGTAGGCAGGGGCGGTATCATAGACGAAGGGAAAGCCTGCGCCGGCAGACAAGACAGCACTCCATAGCGCCCCATAGGCCATGCCCCAGGCTGAAGCGGACATGACAGGCACCGCGTACGTTTTCATGGACTGACTGATCTGATTGCCAATGCAGAAAGACAGCGTCCCACCAAGGCAGAGAAACAGCCCCAGAGTACCGGCCCCGCCCTCTTTTAGCGCCGGCCAGTAAAGCAATACAATCCCCACCGCACCGAGCGCGGCACCGAACCATCGGCGCGGCCCTGCCAGCTCACCACGCAGGGCACCAATCGCCAGATTGACCACCGAAGCCAGTGAAAAGACAACGGCCAGCAAGCCAGATACGAGCAGGGTTGATGCGTAGTAGAAAAAAATGAAATTCGTCGAGAATATGAAGACACCCATCAAGGCAAAAGCGCGATGCGCGCGCCAGCCAAATTTGAGCGGACCTTTGGAGATCACAACGATCATGAACATCAAGGCGGAAGCCAGCAGGAAACGCCAGCAAGTCGATACCGGTGGCGCCACGGCATAGCCGGTATTCACTTTCAGGGCATACCATGATCCAGACCAGGACACGACCGTGATGAGGTAGAGCAGCAAATCACGCGCTGTGAAGGGTGCTTCCTCGCTGTGTGAAGGTTTCACTCTCGGATTGTCCCTTTCCATCGAATTCAACGAATGCCCCTCGAATCACCGAGAAACTGATGACTATACAGCCGAGTGATTGCTACTTGTGCTTTTGGCTCGTATAGATGAGAGGCTCTAAGAAAGTGTTTCACCTTTCGGCAAGAACACGGTCAGAAAACCCAGCAATAAAAGCAGTGAGAAGTAGCTGAACACCTGCTGCATTCCGATATGGTCGGCCAGAGCTCCCAGTGCTGCCGCACCAATCGCACCAATTCCGAAAGCAAATCCGAAAACGAAGCCTGCAACCATACCTACTTTTTGGGGTAACAGCTCCTGCGCGTAGACAACGATCGCCGGGAAAGCCGAGGAGAGAATCAGGCCTACCAGGACGCTCAATGCCACGGTGCCAAACAGATTCACATGAGGCAGTAGCAACGCAAATGGCAGTGCCCCCAGAATGGACACCCAGATGACTTTCAGGCGGCCCAGACGATCACCAATGGGTCCACCGAAAAAGGTACCCACCGCCACCGCCCCCAAAAAGATGAACAGATAGGTTTGCGCCTCCCCGATCTCCAGCCCGAACTTCTCGATCAGGAAAAAGTTGTAATAGCTCTTGAAAGTTTCTATATAAACAAACTTGCTTAGTAGCAATGCGCCAATGACAGCAAAGGCGATAATCAGGCTTTTACGGGGGATTTCAGCGCGAATATTGGCGACCGTCCCTCTCGCACTGAGCATCCGCTGGTGTTCTGCAAACCATCGTGCAACCCAGATGAGCATGATGATCCCGACTACAGCCAGAAAACTGAACCAGAAAATACCAGACTGACCTAAAGGCAGGACAAGTAATACGACAGCCAAGGGCCCCAATGCGGTTCCGGTGTTGCCACCCACCTGGAAAGTGGATTGGGCAAACCCCAGCCTGCCACCAGATGCCATGCGAGAAACGCGCGATGCTTCAGGATGGAATAATGCTGAACCTACCCCCAGAACAGCCGCTGCAACCAATAACAAGGCGAAAGAATCGGCAGTGGCCAGCAACAGCACACCCAGTGCAACGATCACCAGTGATATTGCAAGCGCAAAGGGTTTGGGTTTCACATCGCCATACAGCCCCATGACGGGCTGCAGAATACAGGCCGTGATTTGCTGCGCCAACGTAATATAGCCGAGCTGCAAATAGCTCAGCTCGAAGTTATTCTTAAACAGCGGATAAAGCGCAGGCACCAGAAACTGGATCAAGTCGTTGATCAGGTGCGCACCGGCGACCACAAAAATGACGGAATAAGAGGTCGCTATTTTGGGACTGGCAATGCTGTTCATCAGGATTACTCATAATCGGTATGAGCTCGGTTTTGTGTCAACCGAAGCATGAGGCTCGTGAAACAGTAAACGCAAAATTAAGTGAACTATAGCGCTACCGTAGTCGACCGCCGAGCATACCTCTAATCGATGAGCTTTGGCCCGTTTTCAGAAAATATTCAGAAAAGCCAGATGTGATCGAATCAACCAGGCCGCCCATCAATACGGACACGTGTCAGCACCGGCCAGTAGCGTATCGCGTACAAACCGAACGCCGATGACCACAGAAAGGCGGAGACGATTACCGATGGCATCAGTAAATGCGGCACCCACAAAGGCAGGAATACACGCACCACCGCGGCTATCTGAATCAGCACATAACAACTGATATCAAAGCGATCCGCTTTCAGCGCCCTTCCCGTATGGCCACGAGCCGTGCGCGTCATCATGCCCATGATCAAGGTACCGATGGCTCCTACCGTCAATGCATGAGTTGCCGTTGAAGAGGTAATCCAGTCAAGCTCTGCCAGGCCGCGCAACAGCAGATGTAAAACGATCCAGCCATAAGCCAGATGCAGCACCCAGACCAGCGGTGTCTGCAAGGTCTTCCAGGGTTGCCACAGCGACAGCCGTTTGGCTTGTAGCAGAGCGGCAATCAATAACAGGACAGCCAGAACCTGGCCCTGAAGCGCGAGGGTATCCGCCAGCAGTACCACCAAAATAGCGCCAGGGGCCGCATATTCCAGCCATGCCAAGCGTTGTGGTTGTGTACCCGGCACACCCTTGCTGGTAAACAGCGGTACGACCCGACCCGCCATCACCACCATGATGAACAAGACGATATCCATCGAAAACTGCACCGCCAACCGGGCTGGCACATTCAGCATGCCCACACGCGTGGCATGCATGCCAAACGAGGCCGCTCCCAGCAATACCAGCAAGCCTACGAAGAAATAATTACGCCGCACCCCCTTGCGAACAAACGGTATAGCCAGCGCAATGGCCGCAGCCCAGGGAAACGCAGCATTAGCGGCCGCCGCCGCCCAGCCATACGGTGTCAAGGTCAATATCCGTGCGCATACCCACACCAGAGCCAGCAGCATCAGCGGATACCCGCTCAAGGTCTTGTGGCCCGTCCAGGTTTGACCGGCGGTGAGCAGAAAGCCTACGATCACCGGCAATACGAATCCAAACAGCATTTCGTGTGCATGCCAGACAGGCCCGGGCAGATAGCTCAGGGGTAGCCAGCCTGCAAATTGGGCAGCCCATAGCAGGATGGATGCGGCGGCATAAATACTGGCCAACAGATAGAAGGGCCGGAACCCTAGTTGCCACAAGGCAAACTGATTACCAGCAGAAGGGGTTTGAGCAGGTTCCATCAATGACTAATCTCAGGTATCAGGTGCATAGCCAAAAGCAATGCGAGAGGTGCTGGCAGTATCGATCCAGACACTCTTGGGGCTAGTGTATTCCATCAGTGCATCCGTGCCGCTGGATCGCCCGAATCCTGAAGAGCGGGAGCCGCCAAAGGGGGATGAGACATGGATGGCTTTGTAGCTATTGATCCAGAAAGTGCCGGCTCGCACAGCCGCGGCAATGCGGTGAGCTCGCCCCACATCGGCGGTCCAGACCGCCCCTGCCAACCCGAAGTCGGTACTGTTGGCAATCTGCACCGCATCGGCTTCATCATCAAAGGCCAGGCAGGTGACGACCGGACCAAAGATCTCCTCGCGTGCGGCAGCCGCATCCAGTGGTAAATCGGCCAGTATGGTCGGTGATACGAATAAACCTTCGCCTGCTGGAGGCTCGCCAGCAATCACGCGCCCGCCATCGCGTTGCTGTGCATCCTGCACCATGTCACGAACATGCCGGAATTGTCGGGCATTGCTGATAGGCCCGATTTCGGTCAACTCATCCAGGGGATCCCCCAGCGTCAGCTTTTTCATACCCGACTCCAGCATGGCCAGAAACTGTTCCTGAATATCCTTGTGAACCAGCAGGCGAGAGCCAGCGACACAGCTCTGACCGGCTGCCGAGAAGATGGCTGCCTGCGCACCTCGACAAGCGGCTTCCAGATTGGCATCCGGAAAAACGATGTTGGCAGACTTTCCGCCCAATTCCAGCACCACGGGTTTGAGCGCACGCCCGGCAGAGGTGGCAACGATTCGACCGGTTTCCGGCGAACCTACAAACACTACTTTACGAACTGCATCGTGTGCAATAGCCGCCTCACCTGCTGTCGGGCCCAGACCCGCCAATACATTCACCAAACCTTTCGGCAAGCCCGCCTGCTCGGCCAATCGCACTAGTGCCACGCTGGTCACTGGCGTCAGCTCACTGGGTTTGATAACAACACCGTTGCCCGTAGCGATGGCCGGTGCAATCTGCCATCCGGCGGTGAACGCTGGCGCATTCCAGGGGGTGATCTGGAAAACCACACCCAGGGGTTCGCGCAGCGTGTAGTTCAAATGGCCCGATGGTACGGGAATGACTTCGCCGTGCAGCTTGTCAGCCCATCCGGCATAGTAACGAAACATTTCCACCACCTTCGACACTTCCACCCGACAATCTCGCAGCGGCTTGCCCGCCACTAACGCCTCCAGCTTTGCCAGTGATTCGACATGCTGCTCAACCAGGGCGGCGATCGACTGCATGACATTGCCTCGTGCCGCAGCGCTGTAATCCTGTGCCCAGCTCTTCTGGGCCTGTTGTGCATAGTCGCAAGCCCGGTTGGCCAGACCGGCATCGCAGTCAGCGTACTCTGCCAGTGTCAACCGTGTGTAAGGATCTTCCAATGTAATCCGGGCACCCTGCCCATCATGCAGCTCTCCCCCAATCAGACTCTGTGGCACGGCACCCAGACCAAACTCTACCATCAGTGTTGCGAACAATTGCTTGCGATCAGACATCAGGGGTATTTCCGAGTTTGTAGATTTCATTAAAATCGGCGCTATCGGGCAGGCCATCACGACTCGCCTCCCAAATGGCGGCAATGGCGCGGGTAGCCGGCAGATCAAGCTCTGTACGCTCAGCCAGAGACACCGCCAGTCCGACATCCTTGCGCATTAAACCCATGGTAAAGCCTGAGTTATATTGTTCATTCAGAATCCACAACGGAAAGTTGACTTCACTGACCCCACTGCGTCCAGAGCCTGCATTGACGCCCTCCAGAAGCCTCTCCAGACTCACCCCTTGAGTCTCTGCCAAGCGTGCCATTTCACCCATCAGAGCCAGGTTGGCAGCACATAGCAGATTATTGGCAATTTTGGTCGCATGACCTGACCCTGACGCTCCGATGTGAACGGTTTTGGCTGTCAGCTGTGCCAGCAGAGGACGCAGACTCTCAATCGATTCTGCCGCTCCACCCAGGACCATGGTCATGGTGCCATTGCGCGCACCATTGGGGCCGCCACTGACCGGGCCATCAATGAACACATAACCAGCCTTTTCAGCCTGTGCTGCCAGCTCTCTCGTGGTATCGGGCTCTGAGGTCGAGGTGTCCAGAATCACAGTACCGGCTTGCAGTAATGGGCCAAGATCGCTCATCACGGCTCTGACAATATCGGCTTTAGGTAAAGACAGAATAATGGTTTTACAACGGCTGGCCACCGCAGCCAGATCATCCACCACCTCAGCACCGGTTGCGGCCATATGCCTCCGGGCCTCCGGGGTTGCGTCATGACAAACAAGCGATTGACCTTGCTCCAATAGCCTTTGCACCATGGCTCCACCCATGGCACCACACCCTACGATTCCGATCATGATTCAAGTCTCCACCTGGTTGGACTGACACGCTCTCGAAAGAACATCTGATCAATATAACGTCATAGACACAAAGCGAAAAGCGCCCTCTGGAAAACGTCGACCACTGCGACTATGAGGCAGCTCCGCGATAACCCAGTGAATGCCTTCTCCAAAGCGCGTAATATCGGCCCTGCCAAAGTCTGCTTCGTCTGAGGCCCGAGGCTTGTAAAACAATAACCTGATCCGGAATCTGACTATGAATGCATCCTTCGGCATCGACCATCCACTGGTTGCGGTACACGATATTGTCCAGCTGCGTGAGCGACTGATTGCCATGGGCTTCAACATGACGGCCATTGGCAAACACCCTTGGGGCACCAGCACCTCATTGGCCATGTTTGATGGTTGCCTGCTTGAAATCATGGGCATCTATGATGACACCCTGATTGATGAGGTGCCAGCCGGTGACTTTCGATTTGGCCGGCATGTCCATGCTCATCTGATGCAGCGAGAAGGTGTCGCCCTGACAGCCCTGCACAGCACCGACTCGCAGGTTGATGCACGCCAGGCACAGCAAGCAGGATTTACGCCTGCGGGGCATCTGGAGTTTGGCAGGGACGTGACCCTGCCCGATGGTCAGCAGGACAGAACTCGCACCACCCTTGCATTACTGCCAGATTCACGCTGGCCCAGGCTATCCTTCTTTCTTTGCCAGCAGCATCGACCCGAGCTTATCTATGTGCCGCAATGGCTGGAACATGCCAATTCGGTGTACGGCATCTGCGGTGTCACCATCATGGCCGAACCCGATAGTCAGGAGCAGCTTCTGGAGAAGTTCGGAGCACTGTATGGTGACAGTCTGGCTGTCAGTGGCGGCTTTCAGCTGGAAACAGCCAACGGTAGTCTCAAGATACTCTCAAGACACAGCATTGAGGCGGATCTAGGCAAAATACCGGCAGCGGTACTTGCCGACAACCAGCCTTGCATTGTCGGCATGGACTTTCGCTATGCAAACCCGGATGCCTTGAACCAACACCTTCTGGACAGTCGCATGGCATTCAAGGAACACAGCGGCACAATCACCCTGCAGCATCCGGAAAAGACTGGCAATACGTTTCTGCGTTTTCATCATCTGCCCAGGCAGTAGCTCGGCAGAAGTTCGACAAGAGTTCGCCCATTCAGGACGAACTTTTGCAGAGCCTGCTATTCAGCTCCCATCATCGAATCAACCACCTCAACAATCACTTCCCCGATCAGCTGACAATCCTCTTCAGAAAAAGTCAGCGGAATACGCATGTCCAGTAAGGTCGAGAGTATGGCCTCGGTTTTGGGCAGCTGCGGCATATCAGCGATATAGCGCCAGCTATCGTAGCGACTGGTATAGCCTTCAGGTTCGGCATCACCAAACCACTTGAGTGCCACACCCTGATTGGCGCAGTTTTTTACAAGCTGCCGCATGACATCAGCCGCGGTTCCGGGTAATGAAAACTGGATGGAACTGGCCACGAACTCTTCAGCCGCGGGACGCTCTGGGACAACAATATGTGAACACTTGCCAAGTGCTGCTTCCAGAATGCGATAGCGTTGATTCCAGCGCTGGCACTGCGTTTCAATATCGGCCAACTGAGGCCTGAGAATGGCAGCACGCAGGTTATCCATGCGACCACTGTAGTTAGGTGTGTCGTAGCGAATCTGTTCAAACGTCTCGACGGGCGGTGCGGCATGATGTTTGTCGAACAACATGTAAGAGCCGCTATACATGATGGCACGCGCCATGACATCAGCATGGCGAGTGGTCAGAAAGCCGCCTTCACCGGAGTTTATGTGCTTGTAGGTCTGCGTACTGAAACAGGCGACATCACCGAAGGTACCGCTTTTCACGCCATTCCAGCTGGCACCCATGGTATGGGCGCAATCTTCAATCAGAAAAAGCTGGTGACGATTACAGATATCGATGACCCGATCCATATCGACAATATGCCCACGCATGTGTGAGAGCATGAAATACCGGGCCTTGCTGCTGGCAGCCTTGGCGTCAAGATCATCCAGATCGATGCAGTAGTCCTCACCCACATCCACCAGCACCGGTACGGCACCACTATTGTGTATGGCGCCTGGTACCGGTGCCAGCGTGAAGGCATTACACAGAACCTTGTCGCCACGCTCCACCCCGGCGGCTTGCATGGCCACATGCAAGGCATACCCGCCCGAAGAACAGGCCAGCACGTAAGGTACGCCCAGGTATTCGGAAAATTCAATCTCCAGCAGATCTGTTTCGCCCTTCTCATCCGGCAAGGTATTGTAGCGATGCAAGCGACCCGATCGCATGACCTCAATGGCCGCCTCGATACCCGCTTCAGGAATCGCCTCTTGCTGAGTAAATGATTTTCCGAAAGTTTTCATCAGAGCGGCTGGCTACTCGTAGTGTTGTTGATCGTACACTGGAAAATCCCATTCCTTTTCAGGAAAATACTTGCGCAAGCGCCAGTCACAGGCACGTGCATGACCTTCCATGCCTTCCACTCTGGAGATTCGTGAACCCACTGCACTGAAATCCAGATTGGCCTCTTCACTGATTTCCTGATACGTCAGTATCTTCAGGAACTTGTGAACATTCAAGCCACCACTATAACGGGCAACCCGCTTGGTTGGAAGGATATGATTGGTACCAGAGCACTTGTCACCGTGGGTCACGGTTGCGCCCTCACCCAGAAATAGTGAGCCATAGTTCTTCAGATTCTCAAGCCACCAGTCGGTATCCTGTGTCAGAACCTGCAAGTGTTCGGAGGCATATTCATCGCTGATGCGAACACACTCTTCACGAGTTTCACAAAAGATGATTTCGCCGTGAACATCCCAGGCCGATTGCACCACTTCCTGGTTGGGCATATCAGCCGCCACCTTGGGCATCAGTTCAGCCACCTTCTCGCCAATGCGACGACTGGTGGTGAACAGCCAGACCGGTGAGTCGTAGCCATGTTCGGCTTGTGAGACCAGATCGACGGCAATGGTCATCGGGTCAGCGCTGTCGTCAGCAATGATGGCAGATTCGGTGGGACCAGCGAAGACATCAATACCGACTTCGCCGAACAACAAACGCTTGGCTTCGGCCACATAACCATTACCCGGGCCCACCAGGATATCGGCACTGACTCCCGTGAAAAGCCCCTTGGCCATGGTGGCCACCGCATGCACACCGCCCATTTCCAGAATGATATCGGCACCAGCAAGATCCATGGCGTAGACGATAGCCGGATTGATGCTGCCATCTTTGGGTGGAGAGCAGGCGACGATGGTTTCCACACCCGCCACCTTGGCGGTCGCAATACTCATCAGCGCAGAAGCGGCATGCGAGTAGCGGCCACCGGGCACATAACAGCCGGCACAATTGACCGGGATGATTTTCTGGCCCAGTTTGACACCTGGTGCCGATTCGACTTCAAACTCGGTCAGGCTGGCACGCTGTGCCTCGGCAAAGCCTTTGATCTGTCGATAGGCAAACTGGATATCCTGACGCGTCTGCTCTGGAACCCGGGCGATGAGTTCGGCACGCCTGGCATCGCTGAGAATGAAGTCACCTTGCCAGTTATCGAACTGCGCGGCGTACTCACGCACCGCACTTTCCCCATCGGCCTCGATGCGCGCCAGCATGGTCTTGACCGTTTCCTGTATACGCTCATCGTTGGCAGCAACGGGAGCATCCGATTTTTTCAAGTATTCCATGAGTCCACCTGGGTTGGGTTATCTGTTGAGCAGATAATAGATCTGCGCGATACCGATTGACCAATGCCATTTATGGAGCGTTCAGTTACTTTTCGGTATAGGCTGATCGAGGCGACCCGCGTGGCGCTTCCGGCACTCGGCATCTGAAAGGTAATGAATGGAACTGAAGTGGCTTGATGACTATATTGCCCTGATCGAACTGGGCAGCTTTTCCAAGGCGGCGGAAGCCCGCTTTGTCACTCAACCCGCTTTCAGCCGGCGCATTCGCTCACTGGAGAGCTGGCTGGGTGTCAGCCTGGTTGATCGCAATCAGCATCCCACCGCTCTGACACCGGCAGGACAAGCGTTTGCCGAGCAAGCGCGCTTGCTCTCAGGCCAGATTCTGGCGGTACGCCGTCAGATGCAGGACATCAGTGCCGCTCGTGCGCAGTTGGTGATCATATCCCAGCAGGCATTGGCGGTCTCCTTCTTCCCCTCCTGGATGCAAACCCTGCAGGCTTTGTCGGGTGGCGCTCTGATCAAGGTTGAAACCGGCCACCTGCAAGAGAACATTCAATCGTTTCTGGCAGGCGACGGGGATTTTCTGCTGTGCTATTCCTCGGCCGAGATCTCAGCGCAGCTGCACCGCGATGATGTGGAAAGCCTGCAAGTGGGCGTGGATCAGTTCGTTCCGGTAACAGCGTTGAACCCGCAGGGGCAACCCCGCTATGGCCACTCAAGCGATGAGCCTCTGAAGCTGGTTGCACACCCGGCGGAGAGCTTTTTTGGCGACATATTGCAACGCGACTGCCTGCCTCATCTCAACCAGGATCAGCCAATCGAGATTGCCTGTGAAAATGCCTTGTCAGAAGCCCTCAAAGCTCTGGTCCTGCAAGGCTATGGCATGGCCTGGCTACCCTTGAGCCTGATACGACGTGAACTGGACAACGCTGATCTGCAGCTGCTGAGTGAAGAATTCCCGCGGGTGGATCTGAGCATCCGACTGTATCGCCTGCGCCAGCCACGAAGCCAGTCAGCCGGACGCTTCTGGCAATACTTGCAGGACATGTACAACCAGAATCATTCACCGGTCGGCTAGCAGGCTATGCCCGAAAGTAACTGATACCCAATAAAACAGCATTGGTCGCTGCCAGGCGAAGCTCTCTATACTGACTCATCTTAAAAACACTGTTCGCTCGAGGCTGCTACACAATGCAAGATTATCTGGATGTGCTGACACGTGCTGTGCAGGAATGGGTTCCAGAAGATCGCCCCACTTCACAGGCTCCTTCCGCGGCTGAGCTCAAGCAAATTCTTGATGTCAGCCTGGCAGACGAGGGCTCTGACATGCAGTCTCTGGAGGATGCCGTCAAGGCTTACCTGCATTACAACCCCGCGGTCTACAAGAGCGATTTCTACAAGCTGCTGTACTCGGGACAGAACAAGCCGGCCCTGCTCGGTGACTGGATCACCAGCCTGAGCAATGCCACCATGCATACCTACCAGGTGGGCCCGGTAGCGACTCTGATGGAGCTGGAACTGATTCACCAGTGGAACAGGCTCGTCGGTTTTGACAAGGACGGCAATCAACCAGAAGGTGTCATGGTGGCCGGTGGCAGCCAGGCCAATCTGATCGGCATGATGCTGGCACGTCACCATGCCTGCCCCGACCTCAAGAGCCAAGGTCCATCCGGGCGCACGCTGGTGGCCTATGTCTCCGACCAGGCCCATTACTCGGGCCAGAAGGCTGCCAACGTGCTGGGCATTGGTACCGACAACCTGATTGCAGTGGCCTCGGATGATCAGGGCCGAATCTGCCCCGTCGCACTGCAACAGGAGATCGACAACAGCCTGTCCAAAGGCCACCTGCCCTTTTATATCGGACTCACCGCAGGCACAACGGTGACCGGTGCCTATGATCCGGTGGCCCCTTGCAGTGAGATTGCCCGCAAGCACAACATCTGGTTGCATATCGACGGCGCCTGGGGCGGCCCGATTCTGTTCTCCGAACAACATCGGCATTTGCTGGCAGACAGCCATCTGGCAGATTCATTTACCTGGGATGCCCACAAGCTGATGAACGTTCCCATTACAGCGGCGGTCATTCTGGTGAAGCAGGCCGGAGCGCTGAAGTCTTGCTGTTCGGGCGGTGGTGGCGAGTATCTGTTTCATGCTGACGAGAACGCTGATTACAATCTGGGAGAACGCTCCATCCAGTGTGGACGACGTGCCGATGCCCTGAAAGTCTGGCTCAGCTGGAAAGCGATCGGCAATCAGGGCTTTGCTGCCAAAATCGATCAACTACAGACAATGAAGAGCACCTGCGTCGAACTGATCAACAACAGCGACACGCTCGAGATGCTGGCACCTGCCGCCTACGTCAACATCCTGTTTCGATATCGCCCCGAAACCATGACAGACGAGGCTGAGCTGAAAGCACTGAACATTGGTATCTGCAAAGCCATGATGAATAACGGTGGGCCTTATGTGGACTATGCCCAATACAAGGGACGCTACGGCATTCGACTGATTCTGGCTAATGATGAAGTTGACGAAGCACAGCTGGCAGCCCTGCTAGAACTTTGCCAGCAGACAGGACGGGAGCTTGTTGACAAGAAGTCAGACTGCTAACGACAGTTAGAGCTTAGGGATTGTTTCACGATCCCTTAACGGTCGGGACAAGGATTGCCCCCGGCCGGACATCAGATAACGATCCACCCCCTGCTCGTATATACTCAGAAAAAACCCTGAGAAATCATATTCATGTCGAACACGGCATACTCCGGCAACCAGATCAACAAGGCAGGTAACAAGCTAGCCGAAACGGATGCTGATCTGGCCGACATTTCAACAGCCATGGATGTGCTTTCGTATTGGCGCCATTGTCATGAAAAACCTCTGGAGGCCGCCTTTGTTCCGCTGCAACGCGTCACCAAGGAAATTGATCGTGATGCCATCTTTGCAAGGCGCCTGAAGCGCACCGCATCCATCGTCTCCAAACTGCAGCGTAGTCAAGGACGAATGCAGCTGAACCGGATGCAGGATATCGGCGGCTGTCGAGCGATCATTTCTACCGAAAAGAAACTTCGCAAAATCGTTCGTGAGCTGAAGAAATCCCCGGAGTTTCGTGCCTCAGAAAGTGTCATTCGAGTCATGGACTATATCGAGTCGCCAAAAGAGGATGGTTATCGCAGCGTGCACCTGGTAGGAAAATTTCCAGACGGTACCGGCTTGTCTAGAAGTATAGAAATTCAGGTCCGCACACGCATACAGCACTATTGGGCAACCGCTGTCGAGATTGTCGACCTGTTCACGGGACAGGCATTGAAATCCAATCAGGGGGACCCTGAATGGAAAGACTTCTTCGCCTCAGTCAGTCGGCAATTCGCCCTGATGGAAAGTGTTCATATCTTCAGCCAGCTTGAATATCAGCGTCAATTTGACAGCTATATGAAAATCATTCAAGACGACGATGAGCTCTTGATCGATTGTCTGGAGACTCAACGACTGTCCAAGTCGGTTGATGCCGCAGGAAAACTGGAAGCGTTTTTCAATTCCCTGAAGATCATTGATGATCGATTGAGCGAGCTACCCGGAAGTGGCTATGTGCTTTTGAAGATAGACACCATCAATAGATCAGTCTCTGCAGTCATGTACCGATACCAGGACAGTGCCGCCGCGGAGAAAGCTTATATCGCACTAGAGAAGCAGACCATCGATAATCCTCGCACCGTTGTTGCGCTGGTTTCCAGTGCCGCCGTCGGTGGCATCAAAGCCGCCTATCCCAACTACTTTGCAAATTCGACCGAGTTTCTCAAATTGTTGAACATAGTCGAGAATGTGAGAAATCCGAGGCAGCGTGGCCTGTTTCAAAGGCTTATTGGCGTGTGATTCTTGCATGAATATCAGACACCCAGCGATGAGTGTCAAATAACCTTCGGGCATTATTACTATTTTGAGTGAAACCGGTCGCAACATACTGCCTGTGCAATACTAAGTGTGATCGTGTATACATGAATTTCAACAAGGCAATATTCAGAATCTGACATAAACCTGTAGAAAACAAGAGGCTGGTAAAACATGACTCAACAATCGATAGAAGACTATCTGAGCACTCATGCGTTCTTCTCCGAGCTGGATAAACAGAGCAAGAAATTTCTGTCCGACACAGCGGGTGTCGTAAATATCAAGCAAGGTGATGTTCTGTTCAAACTCGGAACCAGTGCCGACAAGTTCTACCTGCTGAAAAGTGGCGCGATCAGTGTCCAGGTTCCAGCTCTGGAGGGACCCTCTCTGGAAATACAGAAACTCAAGGCAGGCCAAATGCTCGGCTGGTCCTGGCTCATCCCACCCTACCGATGGAACTTCCAGGCGCGGGCACTGGAGGATTCAGAGCTACTCGAATTCGACGGCAGCATCATTCTGGCTCACTGCGAAGAAGAACCGGCTTTCGGCTATGCGGTGCTGAAACTGTTCGCAGGCCTGATGTCGGAAAGACTCGACAGAGCTCGTCAGAAAACGATGGATCAGTGGGAACCGGCAGGTTTTGCCTGATACCAGACTTGCGTTATTTCTTATCGTAATGATAATACAGGGCCATCCGTATACAGTCTTTAGCTAATGCCTCTGGCATGGGTTCAGACACATTGAACAGGACGGCCCTGTTTTTTGAATAGCGCAGATCATCAGAAAACAAGGTTCGAAAGTTTTCAACCAGCATGCTCTGACAGTTGAAGTACAAGGCTACGTCCTGATCATCGTAACGCCAGACTCTGAGCGTGCTGCCCACCTTAGGCTTTACAGGTAGATATCCCGGCTGCCCCCATTTCAAAGCTTCTTTGACGCCGCCCGTGGCATCAAGCCCGGCGGCAACCTCATGAACCCATTCACGCAACTGCAGTGCAGCGACCTGATGGGCATGAGGCAACGAAAAATAAGCTGCCTCAACGGACTCGTCGGTAAATGGCTTCATGGTTTCTCCGTGAGAATATATTGCTCTACTGTCATAGAGCGCTTATTGTGTATTCAACGCATCCACTGGTTTCATCTTCGCCGCTCTGCGAGCCGGCAAATAGCCAGACAGTACCCCCACCACGATCGACACAAGTAGAGCACCCACGATACTGATCAAGGAGGGCATGACTGGAAAGCCTGTAACCACAGCCAGTGCGACACTGGCCAGACCACCCAGCAGCAAACCGAGTAATCCGCCTGTGACACTGATCAAGCCGGCTTCAAGCAGGAATTGCATCAGGATGTCACGCTCAGTAGCACCAATGGCTTTCCTGACACCAATCTCGCGAGTACGCTCCAGTACCGAGGTACCCATCATGTTCATGATGCCCATGCCTCCGACCAGCAAAGAGATTGAGGCCGCCACGATACCAATGACCGCGACACCGCCAAGAATACGATTGGCGGTAACAATATAAGTCGACATAGTCCCCGAATCGTATTCAAAGCCATCCGGGTGACGTTGCTTCAGGCGTTGCCTGACTCGCTGTGCAACGGTTTCTGCCTCTTCAAAAACATCCACTTCCAATTGCAAACTGCCAATCTCCTTACTCCCCTTCATGAGCTGTAGAGTCGTGTAGGGGATGAGAATACGATCATTGGCATTTTGGCCACCGGCCGAGCCAATGCTCGACAAAAAGTCCCGACTCTTCGATGCCAAGACACCAATGACCAGAAACCTGCGCCCGGTGATGCGTATTGTCTGGCCCACCGGATCCTGGCTTGCATCCAGAACGCGTTCAACGATGGTGGGAGCGACAAGCGCTACCGGACGACGTTCCTGTATATCCAGCGAGTTGAAGAACCGGCCATCGAGTAGCTCATCATTGACGATGGACGGGTAATCACGCCCAACCCCCAGTACCTGCGCCTGACTACTACGTCGGGCCTGACTGGCCTGTTGTCGACCCGACAAGTTGATGACAGGTGACATGTTGCGGATACCCAGTACCTCACGCTCCTTCTGCAGACTGACAAAGTCACTACTCACAATACCGCTTCCCTGCCGTTGAGCGCGGCCATTGTTCTCCGTGCGCCTGTCTCTGTAGACCCATACCGAATTGAGACCGAAAGTCTCCAGTTCGGAATAGATGACATAGCTGCCACCCTTGCTGATCGTACTAACCGCCATGACAGCCGCAATACCAATAGTGATACCCAGAACGCTCAAAGCGGTACGCAGCTTGTGATCGAACAGTGCGTCCATGGCTTGCTGAAGACTATCCAGAAAACGATTCATGAGCGTTTTACCTGCTCGGTCTTCACATCAGCATCACTTGAATCTGCACTTGCCAGAACTCGAACATTACCGCCTGGACGATCATCAACAATACGTCCATCCTTGAGCCGAATGATCCGGCTGGCAAAATCTGCTATTTCCTGCTCGTGAGTGACCATGACAATCGTTTTACCCTGCGCGTGCAAAGTACAGAAAAGCTGCATGATCTCCAGCCCGGTTTCGCTATCCAGACTACCTGTCGGCTCATCGGCAATGATGACATCCGGCTCATTGACCAGTGCCCGGGCAATCGCAACCCGTTGCTGCTGACCGCCCGAGAGTTCTACCGGACGGTGTGATACCCGATCAGCCAGGCCGACATGACTCAATTTTTCCAGTGCTCTTGCGCGGCGCTCCACCCGATTGATACCCGCATAGATCAACGGCAACTCGACATTACGCAGCGCACTGAACTGGCCAATCAGGTTGAAGTTCTGGAACACAAAGCCGATACCTTGTCCGCGTAATTGTGCAAGTCCGTCACTATCGAGACTCTCTACCTTTTCGCCCGCAAAACGGTATTCACCGCTATCAAAAACATCCAGGCAGGCGATCAGATTTAGCAAGGTGCTCTTGCCCGAACCGGAGGGCCCCATGATGGCAACAAATTCACCGGCATCAATGCTCAGATCAACACCGTGTAATACGTCCACCGATACACTACCGCTCTGGAACGATTTGTTTATTCCCGTCAGACTGATCACAGTTGTCGCATACACTTGCAGTGGTTTGACAGGCCGTTACCCTGGCTGTTCTGTCTCACCGGCGTGGACTCACAACCAGGCCATCATGCAACTGTTGTCCGCCCGGAATGATGACCTCGTCGCCCTCGATCAATCCATCGACAACTTCAGCTTCACTCAAGCTGCTCAACCCGATGCTGACATTGCGTTGCTCTGCACGATCACCCTGGAGCACGAAAGCAATGAATTCACCAGAGGTCTCTTCTTGCAATGCCTGAAACGGTACCACCAGCACATCTTCTACCTGCTCCAGTGACAGATCTACATCCACCTCCTGTCCCAACAACAAGGCAGGAGCACCTTCTCCGGGCGGAAAACGGACAGCAACAACCTTGCCTTCCGTATCATCGTCGGTAACCGTAGGAGCAATCCAGTCAAGCATGCTGCTCCAGTGAATGTCAGAGTTGACCTCAGATGTCAGCTCAACCTTCTGTCCGACACTCAGCCTGGGCCAGTCAGTGGCGTTGACGGGGGTTTCGATCACCATTCCTTCTGTCGCCACGACCGTGAACAATGCTTGCCCGGCCTCCAGCCATTGGCCGGTCTCAGCGCTTTGCTGAATGACCGTGCCATCGTAGGGCGATCTGATCAAGGCATTATCCAGTCGTAACTGATTCAAGGTCAGGGTAGCCTGCGCCGCCTGCAGAGATGCCTCGGCAGCAAGTCTGGCATCCAGACTGTCATCCAGCGCCTGTTCCGAGGCGTTTTCCTCACGAAACAGGAGTTTGGTTCGCTCGTAGTTTCTGGAGCTTGCATCAACAGCTTGTTGCTGCAATACCAACTCGGCACTCGCCTTGTCCAGCAGCGCCTTGGCTTGGCGCGAGTCCAGCTCTGCCAGCACGCTACCGGCCTTCACCACATCGCCCTCCCGTGCCCGGATCGCCATGATTTCACCATCGAGCAGGGCGGTCAGAATAACAGTGCGGTCATTGATAACCTTGCCGGTCAATTGCAGTCGCGAGTCAATATTGCCGCGTGCAACACTTACCGTATCCACCATGATTGCCGAATCCCCCTTCTGCAATACATAGGTGCCTGCCACGGTTACCACAAGCAATAGAGCGAGCACGATCTTCCACACTGTTCATCACCGCCTTTGAGAATCCGATAGCCCACGGTACTGCAAATGCCGACTCCTGCCTAGCTCGTGAGAAAACCGTAAGTTACGGGCCTATGGTGTCGCCATCTCGCCAAGGCATCAAGGCAGCCAGCCTGCTCGCAACATCCAGTACAGTGTCTCGGATGCCGTACCCCATATCAGCAGATCATCAAAAGGGCTCTCGGCGCTTACCGATTGTTCCAGCAAAGTGAATACGGTATCGGCATCCTGATTCTCGGACTGTTCACCAGCAGATGAGGCATCCGCCCCTGTCGAAAACACAACGAACGTAAGTTGATTGGCACGCGTATCAGTGCCCGGGCAGCGCGCGCCGACAGCACGGTTGCACAAGACAAGATCTGCAACCATTTCGGCAATACCGACACTCGATACCTCTCCTACTGTCGTCCAGTCCGGTTGCGAGACAGAACCTCGCTCAGCATGACTGACCAGACTAACCGCCAACTGATAGGGTCGGTTCCATGGGTCGAGCAAGGCTCCGCTGGAAGACAACGACCCTGCAAGACCCAACTCTCGTGCTGGCACACCTCCTTGTGTAATCCGGCAGTGCCCTTGCCCTACAGACCCCTGTTGCAATGCCCCTACAGGCGTCATCGTTAACCCCACTGATACCGGCAGTTGATTCAGTGCAAGAGGACAAGGCAACACTCCGCTTGCAATGACATGTGCCCATATGCCCTCCTTGATTGTCTGCAACTGGTGTTCTGCGAGACGATAGTTCCGGTGCTTTTGCACAGCCGCCCAGGGCGTAATGGCTGCTCGGGTCAACACACCCAGTATTAATAGCACCAGCGCCATTTCAACCAGAGTCACTCCGCGCTGACGGAACTTGTGCTCAATCATCAAATGACTCGCCAGATAAAATGCAGGCGCTCATCAGACTTCCCCGTGCCAAGGCTATCCCCAGACTGCTCAAAATCAGCGCGATCCTCATCGAGCACTAGATTGCAAATACCGAGCACCTCGCCTCTACACGGCTCTGATGCGCTGATAACGATGCGCTCATACCACCGATTTCGCACAAACCAGTGGGAGTCCAGTGGCACACCTTCCAGCTCCCAACCCTCTTCGCTAGAATCAGGCGGCAAACGCTCCAGACACGGCTCGGACTCCTCACTCACAGATTCCGATGCAGGCTGATTAGTGACAACAGTCTCTCTTGTCGCAATGAGGCTTAACGGATCAAGCCCCTGCGCCCATTCCGAGGGCGAAGGTAGTGGCAAACACACATTCGCCGCGTGATGATTGACCTGCCAGACAAACCAGGCAGAGACCGATCGTTTGACTCCAGGCAAGAGCGACCGGCGCGTGATGGCGATCTTCGAGAAAGCCTTCTTCGACGGTCCCTGCTCGACGGGCGGTTGCCGCACCCATGCCAGGAACGGTGATGCTGTCGGTTCTCCTCGAATGATTTGATCATTGACGATACGATTCACCGGGTTGTTGATCACTCCGGATGACACGCTATATTCCAGCCGTTGAAATGGTTCGATATGAAATAGATATCGATGAGCCCCCAGGTTCACGTGTCTTGGCAGCTGCCCATTGGCAACAGAACCAGATCCACAAGGCGGGTTGGGACCGTCCCTGCCTGATGATTGCTCCCAAGGCGCCCCTCTCACAAAGTCAGTATCCGGACAAGGCAGATGACCCGGACCTGCACCACGAGCACCGTAGTGAAATGGATAGAGTGCGGCGTAGCTCAACAAGGATTGCCGAGCTGCTTGCAGTGCGTACTGGTCAGTAGTGAATGCCGAACCGGAGACCCGATGCAAACCCGACACTTGGCCCAAACCGGTGAGACCCACACCCAGCAAGACGAACACCATCAGCAATATGGCGAAACCGGATTGCTGACTGCGAACGCTCACCATTGTTCGCCCGGCACGAGCCGATGCACTCGTCCGCCTGCATCACTCACCATCAACACACCACTGCGTGGCAGCAGCGTCAAGACAAGAGCCTCATTTTTCACACCAGAGCAATCCAGCGACAAGGGCTCTGAGGCCGTCCTTTTCCATGCCGCAGATTCAAACTGACATGGCAAATCGTTGACCAGAACACCGGCTCCACGAAGCCCAACAACCAGTCCCGAAAAATAAACCTGGTAGTTATCGACAGTACCTCCCTGTGCCATTGCAGGGCTCTGAGCTTGACGAGAAACCGGCGATTCAGGCGAAGGGGCCTTGAGCGATTCATCGGTTTCCCCTGCCGCTATCGAATGAGCTTCTTTTCCGGCTGTCTCAAGCCCAGCTTCAGCATCCGATAGCTTGTATGAAGACTGTTCCGAGATCTGCTCTGTTACCTGTTTTCTTTGTGCTTCTGTGAAAAACAGGCGATGACCTTTAATGGCATCTTCCGAGTTTTCAGCATGGGCAAGGTTCATGGCAACCCATGAGAGCAGCAGTACGGGAAAGCTGGCACAAGTGAACACGAGCAATCTTGCACCAACACCCTCGATAACACACTCAACAACGCGGACGACAAAGCCTGTAAAAACGCGTGCAGTAACGCTCGCAGCTGAGATAAAACAAGTCAGTCCCGCATCGACTCTACAGACCACCTCCACTGTGCCTGCCCTGCTCATGCTACCGACCCGAATGGTGACTCGAACAACACAGGTGGCAATTGCGCCGCATCTCTTTCAGCACTGTCACTCCAATGATAAAAGTCGACAACGCACTGGGCACTCAGTCCCTGCTGTGTCAACCTGTGTAGCTCACAAGCTCGAGTTTCATAGGGCCACATACCGATTGAGCGATCAATGCGATCGAACATTTCCAGCAAGCCCATGGCATGCAGAACGGCCAGATCAAGCGTTAACCTCAGCACACTGATTGATTCGCCGTTGCCCTCTTCCAGCTTGTGGGGGAGCACGCTTTGCTCATACTCAACCTGCACCACACCGGTAGGCAAAGGTTGCTGTGTCATTACCTCAACCAGCCGGATCTGCAAAGCATCCATATCCTCCTGCAAAGTATTCAGTAAAGGCGTAATGCCTGGCGACTGCAACAGATTAAGTTGTTGTTCCAGAGTCTGGTATTGCGAACGGGTCAGTCTGACATCTTCAATCGTGTCACTGGTGGAGCTTGAGAACCAATAGTTGCCGCCCAACCCCACAGCGAGAAAACCCAGCACGATAGCCAGGGACAGGGACCACTGCAACATCAGTATGTCCTCAGCTGCAAAGAGAGGCGATAGCTTGAATCCTCATCATCGACACGTTCGCTGGAGCGAGCCGCATTGACCGGAGATTCCATGACGTTCACCTCAACCAGACTGGGCAGCGTCTGCAGGTGAACGACAAAGGAATCCAGCACTCGTTGCTGCTCTCGCAATCCCTGCGCCTCCACATCCATCACCGTGCCAGAAATCTCCACCTGCAATTTCTCAACCGTCGAATCTGCGTGCCAAAGCTGCTCACGCTGAGGAATCTGAGACATTGCGGTAAAGGCAAGATCGATCGGCTGGTTATCAGGCATAACCGACCAGGACAGGCTGTCGAGTACAATCGCCGGATAATCATTGATGGCACTGGCTACCGTGGCAAGCACTCCGACCGCATCCATCGGCCTGGCGCTTGCGTGATCCTCAATCCGTGCAACTGAACGCACCACAAACTCGGGTCTGTCGTTCAACTCTCTCACCGATTCTGACAGTACATCTATCTTCTGAGCCAGGTGCTGCTTCTGGTCTGTCAGTTGTGCTCTTTGCCGAGCACTTGTAATCCCGTGTACAGAAGCAATGGCAACACTCGCTGTTGCCATCCAGGCGCATATCAGCGTAGCCCGCTGTAGTTTCTGAATGCGCAGACGTTGAGCATTCTGAATGATGGAAGCCTGCAGAAAATGCCTGACAAAGCGAAATTCATTCGTCAACTGCCAGCGTCTCTGGCCCGCCTGTTGTCGGTGAAATCTGCCACACACCCATACAAGCAATCGTCTCAGAGCGAGCAACCACATACCCGTCTTTTTGGGTAAAACCGTTTCACCAGGCTGCAGCTCTGAGCTGCCACCTTCAACACCGTTCAAGGCCAGAGTGTCAAATTCGACAGGGTGACCTTGACTCAACGCCGCAAGCACACTGGCTGCGTGTAGACGCGACTCCAACTCAGGCCATGGTGCGAGCGGTACCGCTACTTGTACCGATAGCTGATTCTGCGTTATCTGCTCATTGACATGCTGCAAAGTCTCAAGCAAACCTGTCTCCACAACATCCGGACCGATAACATCAGCAGCACCTGCTGCACCTGCAACGAAAGCATCAGCAGCGCCCTCCTCACTCACCAAACGCATGAACATTGGCACACCGCCATCTAGCAGCAAATGCCTTCGCTCGGTATCAAGCAACAGACTGAAAAGAACAGGTCCGCCATATCTACCGCCCCGAGATTCCTGATGTGAACCTGCAAGACGTATCCCCTTGCCTGAACACTCACTCAACAACTGCAGACTGGTCGCGACATGAGTGATGCAGACATCCTGACTTTGCAGCTGAGTCAGCCATTCTTCCCAGCTGGTCGGAATGATGTGATGCACGATACTCAGCACATCAGGGGCTGCGTAAACGGGCAATTGATGAATGTTTGCCAGGGGATAATCACGTCGCAAACGACTGGCCATTCTGTGCCGCTGTATAGTCCTTTTCCAGCCATCGGACAAGTCTTCGACTTTCACGCGATCCACTTCATCCTGGCAGGTATCGAGTACCAGCTGTACCTTGCACTCAGCCTGATTCTCTCCGACTTCTATCCACGGACAATGTGATTGCTTGCTTAGTGAGTCAGCCGTCATCTGCTCTGTAAAAGTACCCTCCAGCCGTTGTCCGTGCCAGCGGAACCAATAAGCCTGATCCCCCTGAAGTACAACTACCAGCTGATGATCTGCAGGTTTGTTTCTGAAAATTTTGAATGGATTCATGATTGCATCACAGCGTTAATGGCTGAATCGTAGACAGGTCCCAGTACTGAAATCACAATCCACAGCAGATTGACGCCTACCACCATCAATGTCACCGGCCCCGCCAATCTTTCGATGCGTTCGACCAGGTGTTGAGCATGACGCTGTCGTTGATCACCTGCCTGCAGCATTGCCTGACCCAACGCACCTGCAGATTCCCCGGCAGCCAATAAACGCCGGAAAGAGGCGGGAATGAGGCTGATCCCGGACAAGGCCTCACCCAGGGAGGTACCTGCCATCATCAAGGTTCTGGCACGAATCAAACCTTGCCCAAGGGCTTTGTTGACCACCAGATCTTCGCTGATTTTCATTGATTGCTCCAGCTCAATACCACTGCGGTACAAGCGTCCACAGACGATTGCGTAGCGACTCAGTGACAGTTCACAAATCAACGCTCCGGCAACTGGTAACCTCAACAGACAGTGATCCGAGAAGAGTTTGAAATTCGCATTGCATTGCCTGAGAGCCATCGTGCAGACAACAAGACTCGTCAGGCAAACGATCAACGGCACATACAAGCGCCCCATCCAATCAGACAATGCCAGTAACCCACGCGTATGCCAGGCAAGATCTGCATTACCCGCAGCAAGAAAGTTTTCAAGTGAGGGCACCACGCTGATGAATAAAAAGGCAACGACTGCCAGCAGAACCAGCAAGGCAAACATCGGATAAAGCAGTACGGTGGCCATACGCGCTTTCGTCGCCCGATTCCATTCCAGTAACTCACGAGCATTGTCACAGGCTATTGCCAGCTGCCCGTTTATTTCACCCGATCGAATCAGTGCAATGACCAAGGCACTGAAGATACGAGGCTTTGAGGCCATGGCCTCGGACAGACTTTCGCCGGCCTCGACTCTGGATGTCACACCAAGCCAGACTTGTCGAATACGCCGGTTGGTTTCCATTTCACTCAACTCCGTCAGCGCCTCACCCAAGCCCACACCTGCAGCCAGCAAATGATGCAGGTGAAAAAGTGAAAGACTGATCGAGGCTTGTGACCCAGCAATACGCTCCTTGCTCTTTGTATTATTAATGCTAATAGATAAACTCATGCTCCGTACCTCCTTGTAGTGAGCGTGAAAAGCATTGGCCTCAGCTAGACTGACCAAATACCCGATCGAGTTCCTCGACCGTCGTAATCCCCTGCCTGACAAGCCTTATGCCTTGCTCCTGCAGTGGTATAAAACCTTCCAGAAGTGCACAATCCAGCAACTCCTGATGTGTTGCACTGCTTGCAATCAAGGCCGCTAACGCCGGTGTGATAATCAATAGCTCAAGCACTACCTGACGCCCAACATATCCGCTACCCAGGCAGTGTGAACATTGCTCGCCACCAGCTTCACAGTGCTGACAAACCTTCCTTACCAGCCTTTGTGAAGCGATGGCGACCAGGTTATTCGCCAGGATGCTCGACAGACTACCCAGTTCCCGCAAACGCGACAGGCCTGCCAGCACTGAACGGGCATGTACCGTGGTCAGCACTTGATGGCCTGACATCGCTGCCCGCAATGCCATCGCACAACTAGGCGCATCACGAATCTCGCCAATCAACAAGACATCCGGGTCTTGTCGCAGCAAGGCTCGTACCCCCTGGGAAAAATCCATGGCATGCTTCGCATCGATACTGGATTGACAAATGCCATCGACGGGACGCTCAACCGGGTCTTCCAGAGTCATGATATTCAACGAAAGTGCATCTCTCTCATTGAGCAATGCATGCAACGTCGTGCTCTTGCCAGAGCCTGTCGGCCCACAGACCAGCATTAGACCGTCTGGTTTCTGGATCAATGAAGCCAGAGCATCGTGCAACTCTACAGGAAGACTCAATTGCTCCAAGGTGTCTAGCTTGCATTGATCAGTCAACAATCGAAGCACCACATTCTGGCCACTAACGGTTGGAAAACAGGACACTCTGAAATCGATATCATGTGCGTCAACCAACTGACTGAACTGTCCGTCCTGAGGGCATCTGGTCTCGGCTATATCCATCGATGCCAGTATCTTTATGCGGACCAGCAAACCGCTGTGCAGACTCTTGCCGATCATGCAGAACTGACGCAACACCCCATCGACACGAAAACGAACCTGTACGCTCTGCTTTTGTGGTGATAAATGAATATCGGATGCCCCTTGGCGGCTTCCACAAAGCAGAATGCTGTCAAGCAGGCGGATAATGAAATCAGCTTGCTCCTGCATGAGGTGCAGACTTGATAACTCCAGGCGCCCCTGATTGATCAACTGCATCCACAGATCAGACTGTGCGTAACATTTGTCCAGGGCTGCAGCCATTTCATCGCTGCGACACACCACAGCCTTCACACTGACATCCTCTACCACCTGCCGGGCAAGCCTGCCGATAAGTGTGGTGTCCGATGGATTCTCACAGGCGACAAGCAGTGTTTGCTGCGCACACTCACAGCTTACTGCCAGCGGCACGACTCGTAGTCGACGAGCCACCGATTCATCAAGACAGGCGATTGCCTCAGGGCTGGGTATCAGGTGGTTCAGGCTAATCATTCCTACCGATGTATCTGCTTGAGCTATCACCGGCTAGCTATCACCTGTGTATCAGCGGCAATGACCGTCGGTCGCAATACAATAAGCAATTCGGTCTGACGTCGTTTGCGGCTCTTTTTGGAAAACAGGTGTTTGATGAGCGGCACATTTCCCAGACCCGGAAGCTGTGCATCATCACCCTCCGTGGTTTCCTGCATGAGACCACCAATGATTGCCATGTTGCCGCTTTGCACCCGAAGCATGGATTCCATTTCTCGCACCTGAATTTCTGGCACACCGTTTCTGACATTTGCCTCTGCCAGCTCCGGATTGGGGTCATTGACAAAGCCCAATATGCGCGACAACGTTGGTCGAATATTCAGCATGACAGCACCACTTTTACTGATCTGTGGCGTGACATTCATGACCAACCCCACAGGCACGGTATGTATCTCACTCTCAGTTACAATCTCGTCGCGTGTTTCTGTCTGTCGCCGTTCGATGTTTACCGTGAAATACACCCGGTTATCCACCACCTTCAACACAGACGACTGGTTATTCAGCGCAATGATGCGAGGTCGCGACAGAATACGTACATCGCCGAACTGCTCCAACAGTGACAGCGTTGCACTAACATCACCACGACTACCTGGCTGGACCATGCTGATCAGACCTGAGGGCGCCACGACTCGATCGATATTATCCCTGTCAACGAAAGGCGCACCCACCAGGGCCTGAATAGCGCTGACCCCGCTGACACCATTCGCCAGTAGCTGCCAGTCAACACCGGCTTCGAAACTGTCCGACAAAGCCACTTCAACCACGGTGGCCTCGATCAGCACCTGTCGCCGAGCGCTGTCATGCAATTGTTCAAGATAGCGCTTTACCGAACGGTGTATGGCTGGCGAGGCAAACAGATTCAACAGGCCCACTTCGCGGTTGATAGAGAATTCAGGACGTGGATCTGCCGATTCTGCGGGCCGGGAGGATGGACTGTCTGCACTTCCCAAAGGGCCTGATCGGGCTTGAAGTGCAGATGAGCGTTGCTGGCTGACAAGCTTTTCCACATCTGCCTGCAATGAGCCCCAGAACAGATGTTCACTTTTGTTTTCTACGCGTGTTTGCGAGCTGTTGGCGATGGAGCTGGTACCAGCCCCGTCAGAGGCGTTAATGGTGCCTACCTGTGTTGCCAGCCCGACACTGCTCTGGGTACTCCGATCGATATTGAGGTAATCAATGGCATAGCTGAAGACATAGGCCTTCCCGCTCCAGATGGTCAGCGTCTTGTTGACAAGCTCCCAGGAAAAACCGGCCTGATCGGCCATCTGCTCCAGCACTTCGGCAAGACTCTGCTGTTCCACTTTGAGGGAGATCCGCTCTTCCAGTGGACCAACAGCATGGAACTGTATCTGAGCCTCTGTTGCCAATGCATGCAGCAGGGCTCCCAGCGGCGCATTGACCGCATTGATATTGATCAACTCTGTCGCCGGATCTTCAGTCGATGTGTCTGATGTGCCTGCACCGACCTTACCTCCAACATAGCCGGTTTGCGGGTCAGGCTCAGCAATCAGTTGTGGCAGTTCTTCATCATCAGATGGAAAATGCTTACCCACTGACAAAGGGTTCTGCGCGAAAGCTTGCTGCGTTCGCAGCTCAAAAGGTTCGGAAGGCAGACGGGCAAGCGAGCTGGTGCAACCTGCCAGGTACAACGCCAGAAAGGGCATGCTGGCAAAGACTCGCAAGTGCTTTGCACGAGGCAGTTCGGGTTTGGGTATCGTCGAACGATAGTGGCTCACAGACAACTCCTTTGTCCTGCCTGCAGCGAAACCGCATCAGGCAATGTCGCCTTCCTGGCAACTCGGCTGGGCCCGGTGGGCCCTGGTACTGGGCAGAACCTGATTCTGGTTCGGCCGGAACTACAAAACTATTTGATAAAAAGTACGACTACTGCTGTCGATGCTACAACGCAAGTACCCAGCAGTGCAATGGCATGGCCACGATGTTTTGTCAGAAAACCTGATTCGATGGAAGGTTCTGAGCGTGGTGGAAGCCCGGCCATCAGTAAATGAGACATGGATAACTTGTCGGCACTTTCCAGATTGGCGATGGTAAAAGCATTTCTGGCCAGCGTATTGATTGATCGGAAAACACCTTCGGAACGATCTGCAATGAAGTAGGCCATCTCCCGCGTGAACAAATCACGGCGATTGAAATCAAACAGCATCATGTGATGATGCAGATATTCGTTGATTTCTGCCAGCGTCAGACGACGTAGCCAGTGATGATTGCTCTGTTGGTAGAACTCAGAATGTGCGTTGACTGAACGGGCAGTCTGATCGGATACGCGATGGAACAGCACACATTGGAAGATGGGATGACCATTAATCTTGATGCGACCCAGCGTCTCCAGAACGCGCAAACCATCAGCATGAATGTCAGCTTGCGAGTCCACCACCAGCAGGAACGGCTTGCCGGTTTTCGACTGTGGCGTACGCCTCAGCTGTTCCGAGAGCCCTTGCAATGCCTTGGTGATGGCATCTTGCGAGACACCTTTCTGGGCCTGCTCCACCGAGATCAGATCGGCCTGTTGTGGCAGCAATTCGATCAACAGATGCCTTAGTAGCAAGCCCACAGAGAAGTCGGGGATGTCATAGCGGATGATGTTATATCGTTGCTTCAAACGATCACTGATGACCAATGACAGCATGGTCTTGCCACTGCCACGCTCGCCATGCACATGAATCATCTGCTCATCACTGCGTAGTCCACGGATGATGCTTTCTACCGTCTTGCCACGCTCACCACCGCCATAAAACATGAAGATGTTATTTGCGTTGTAAAACGGTCCCTGAGAAGACGAGTAGTAGAGTCGTCTGCCAGTATCTACACTTGTTTCGCTATGGTTCATTCCAGACACATAATCGGTGGCGACGATGGACAACTCGACCAGTATTACCCAGCAACGAGAGTGCCATCTTCGAAAGCTTGTCCGTTACAACCATAATCTGGAACCCTACACTGGGCAAGTTACTATGACCGAATAGACATCCAAAACACCTTGCGACTATAAGATCTGTTGTTAAACGACAGATTAATGTCGTGTTATCACCTCATGGAATCCCTGCGTGCCTCAAAATCTGCCATTACAGATCGTTCTGTTCGAACCGGAAATCCCCCCCAACACCGGCAATCTGATTCGTCTTTGCGCCAATACCGGCACCGCCCTGCACCTGGTGGAGCCCTTGGGGTTTTCACTGGAGGAGAAGGCACTGCGACGAGCCGGGCTGGACTACCACGAAACGGCTCGTGTACAGGTGCATGCTTGTCTGGCAGATTGCCTTGAAGCCCTCGATATCACAAATTCGGGTGCGCGGATATTTGCGATAACAACAAAGGGATCAGTGTCTTACCATCAGGCTTCGTATCAGCCGGGGGATATCTTGTTGTTTGGACCTGAAACTCGCGGCCTGCCCAATGAGGTGCTGGAAGACCCACAGATCAGCGCGCGCATAAGAATTCCCATGCGCAAAGACAGCCGCAGCCTGAACCTATCGAATGCTGTTGCCATCATCACCTATGAAGCCCTCAGACAGATGGACTATCCAGATCTGGCATGAAGAGAGAGAGCCAAGATGGCCCTCGCCCGTCCGTCCTCAGACGATGGGGCGGCATCTGATGACAGGGTCTGTCTGGGCAAGACCCTGCCGTCAGGTTACATATTAAAAACTACTGTGCAGTTTCAGGAGCAGGTGCGTTCTGCTTGGCCGATTCGACGTGCTGTGCATACAGAGCATCGAAATTGACCGGATCCAGCAGCAACTGAGGAAAACCACCCTTCTGCACCAGAGAAGCGATTTCTTCGCGCGCAAATGGGAACAGCAGGTTAGGACAAAAGCTGCCCAGCATGGGCCCGAGACGCTGTTGCTCGAAGCCACGTATCAGGAACAGTCCTGCTTGCTTGATTTCGCACAGATAGGCGATCTCTTCGCCCAGCTTTACCGTTGCTGTCACCGTTAACACGCACTCGAACATGTCGTTTTCAAGCTTGGTGCTTTCGGTGTTCAGGTGCAGCGACACATTGGGCTGCCATGAAGTATTGCTGACAAAGACACCCGGTGTTTGTGGTGACTCGTAAGACACATCCTTCAGATATACACGCTGAATCTTGAACATCTGAGCAGGTGCCTCGGGGGCGGTGGCTGCTGTTTCTGCGTCCTTCTGGTTCTCGTCTGCCATTTCTGTACTGTATACCTAGTTATTTGATAGACGCGTATGCGTCATCGAGTTCACCATCACTTTCCAGAGCCGCCATATCGTCAAAACCACCGATGTGCTGGTCTCCAAAGAAAATCTGAGGCACCGACGTTCTGCCACTACGCTCCTGCATTTCACTTCTGAGCGCAGCATCGCCATCGACCATCCGGCTTTCATACTCCCAGCCCTTTGACTGGAGCAGACGACGTGCAGCCCGGCAAAACCCACACCAGTTCGACTCGTACATCACGATACCGGCTGCAGGGGCGTTGTTGTTGTCTGAGTCTGTCATCGCTTATTTACTCACGGTCGGCAGGTTGGCTTTTTCCCATTCTTTCAGGCCACCAGCCAGAGAAAACAGCTGTGTAAAGCCATTCTTCTTCAACTTGGCGAGAGCACGGGTGCTGCGCATACCGTTATCGCAATAAACGACAACATCCTTATCCTTGAATTTTTCAATCTCGTGCATTCGCTCGTCAAGCTTGTTGACGGGCATGCCGCGCGCATTGAGCAGATGCCCTGACTTGAACTCGGCATCATCACGGACATCCAGGAAGACGGACTCTCCGGCATTCATTTTCTGAGTCGCTTCAAACGGCGACAAGGCCGTATTGGCGGAGCTCATACGCATGTACTCGGTATAGACAAGCATGCCAAGGGTGGCGAGAAACGCCACAAACAGCAGAGTGTGGTTACCGATAAATTCTATTATTTGAGACATTACTTAGAGGTCGCTGGCGGGCAAGGGCAATACAACCCACAAGAATAACCCGCCTCGCTAAAAATGCAAATGATGTTGCTCTAAATAAATGAGATATCGCTCATTCCATTGCTCTCTCAAGTCCTGATCACAGTGTTACCGTGAGGGTGTAGCCATAATTTTCAGGACGAAGCAGCCCTTGCACGATACCTCAATCATTTTTTCGCTCTTCCTGGTCTTCAGTGGGGCTGCTGTCATCGCCACCCTTGCCCTGTTTGCCCGCCAGGCCCTCCTGATAGCCTATATCGCGCTTGGAGCCATCCTGGGGCCCTGGGCCCTGAATGTGGTCTCCAATCCCGCCCTGATCGCTGACATTGCCAATGTTGGCATCCTGTTTCTGCTGTTTCTACTCGGTTTGAACCTGGAACCGGGTGATCTCAAGAAACTGTTCCGCGAAGCCATCGTCATCACTGCTGTCAGCTCCATGGCGTTTGCCCTACTGGGCTTTTGCGTCGGTATCGCTTTTGGCTTCAATCTGCTGGACAGTCTGCTGGTGGCCGCTGGCATGATGTTCTCCAGCACCATCATCGCTCTCAAGCTGCTCCCCACCAGCGCACTGCACCATCAACGCATGGGTGAGCTGATCGTGAGTATTCTGCTGCTGCAGGACATGCTGGCCATCCTGGTGCTGCTGGCCCTGGAGGGGCTTGGCAATCAGGAAAGCCTGATATCCGAAACACTGGTTCTGGTGCTGGGCCTGCCAGCCTTGGCACTGATGGCCTGGTGGGTCTCCACACGGGTGCTGACCAAGTTGTTCATGCGTTTCGATCAGATCCACGAATATCTGTTCTTGCTGGCCATTGGCTGGTGCATGGGTATTGCTGAGCTGGCGACCGTTATCGGCTTGTCGCACGAAGTTGGCGCCTTTGTCGCCGGTGTAACACTGGCAACCAGCCCGATTGCGCGTTTCATCGCGGAAAGCCTGAAACCGTTACGTGATTTTTTTCTGGTGCTGTTCTTTTTCGCACTCGGGGCCGGCTTCAATATCGGTGCGCTGCCCAGTGTCTTGGTTCCAGCGCTGGTGCTGGCCGCGATATCCGTCGCCCTGAAACCCATCGTGTTCCGCATGCTGCTGCAACGTGAGCAGGAAAAAGCGCGCATGGCGGCTGAAACAGGCGCCAGGCTGGGTCAGATCAGTGAGTTTTCGCTGTTGATCGTCGTGGTTGCATCCGAGCTATCCGTCATGTCGGCCAAGGCCTCCATGCTGATGCAAAGTGCAACGATTCTGAGCTTTGTGGCCAGCTCGTTCTGGATAGTCAGGCGGTATCCAACACCGATCTCGATGGATAAGACCTTACGCAGGGACTGAGTCTTTACCAAGTCGCTGCAGGCTCCCGACAAACCGCATTCAAGAATGACGCTGCAGGAGCTTGGCCTCATGAAGAGGCAGGTCGTGCCCGGCCGGAGGTGTCCGGCCAGGCAGACAGGTAATACTGTTACTTGCTCATCAGGTACTGAATGGCAACAGGAATCTGCTCATCCGTCAGAGTCGATGCACCGCGTGGTGGCATGACACCCATACCGTTGATCACTGATGATGTCAGAGCCGCCAGACCTTTGTCTGCACGCTCCTGCCAGGCTGCCGTATCACCCACCTTCGGGGCACCACCAACACCTGCCAGGTGACAGGTTGTGCACATGGCATCAACCGAAGCCTTGACGTCATCTGTCAAACCATCAGGCACTTGACCGACAACCAGGGCCGCAGCGTCTGAACTGGCCTCGTCTGAGGCAGGCTCTTCGCTTGCAGCCGGAGCTTCTTCAGTCGTGGCTTCCTCAGCAGGAGCCTCTGTCGCTACTGCATCTGCAGCAGGTGCTTCTTCAGTGGCTGCTGCATCGCCTTCAGCAGCAGGAGCTGCTTCAGGAGCTGCTACAGGCTCTTCGACTTCAAACATGGCCAGGAACTGCACAGAGCGCTTGATTTCGTCATCGCTGTAGCTGGAGCCACCCTTGGGAGGCATATTGCCCTTGCCGTTGATTACGCTGGCAACCAGAGCGTCCAGTCCAGCCTCACGACGCACAGACCAGGCCGCCTCATCGCCTTCTTTAGGAGCACCGGCTACGCCAGCCAGGTGACAGGCCGCACAAGCACCCGCAACCAGCTCTTCGCCAGTCTTGGGCGCTGCATCAGCAGCATCCGCCACTTCAGTACCCGCGGGTAGATCATCGGCGGAGATTCGTACGGTAGCAACAGGACCAATTCGGTCCATGAGTGCATTGCGCTTTAATGGGTCATCCGGATCATCCGGACCACTACCCAGCATTCGAGCGGCCGCCATGATGACGACCAGCAGAACTGCCAGCGCACCCACGACCACACCCATTGTTTTGACCATGCCGCTATCTGTGGCACCACTCATGACACTCTTCTCCGTCGGCGCGATCGCACCTGTTCAACCCTAAATTCGTTGGCCGACCGACTAGCAAACGGTCGAATTCCAGCATTGTATCAGCGCAAGCTGTTGCGTCCCATCATGCGTTGTAAAACCTTGCGGCCATGCTTGCCATGAGACAACGCCCCCACAACATGCATCCCGACCAGAAAAGCCAGAAGCCACTTACCCCACTCATGCCATCGACCAGCCTGCTCAAAACCGAAGTAATAATGCAGCACACCCGTCATAGCCATCAACATGATGACTGCGTACAGGCTCTTATGATGCCATTCGACCCAGCGCTCGTGTGCAACTGACAACGTGCCGTCTGCCAACGGTACCCGACGAACACGTAACTGCCAGCGCCAGATCATGATGGCTGCCACTGATACTCCCGCCCAAGTATGCCAAGTAGTGACTATAAACTGAAAGAAGCTCAGCGTTTCCTGACTATCTATCGCTACCAGTGCATCCCGCATCGCACCTTGCAGTACATATTGACCGATCAGCAACAACAGCACCAGCCAGTGCAATCGTCGCTGCAGAAGAGTGTAGAAGATCGTGCTGTCAGCAGAACCACTCATGTGCGAAAAAGTGTCAGTTCGTGTCCAATGGTGGCCAATATTGGCCCGCGTTTCAATGATCGGGCCAGAGAGTTCGTATACTACGTAGTATCGCTACAGGCAGATGTCCTATGAACAGCTCAATTCCCGACCCGATTCGCCATGCAGCGCAGCTTATCGCTCCGGAGGCGCCAGATGCCCTGGAAGAGCGCATCAAACGCGACATTTTCCAGAGTATCGCCCGAATCAAGCCGGACGTGACCAAAGACATCGATTTCTCTGCCGAGGTGATGTCAGGCCAGTTTTTCGAACAACTATCACCACCGTTGCAGGGTATCGCAATTGCCCGTACCGAAGGCGTTCTGGCGTTCTACAACCGTGTCGGCTGGGCACCTGCCTATCTTGAAACGGCGTTGGAATCCTGTGTTCCGGCAGACGGGCTTGAACCCTTGCAGCAACGCTATCATGCAAACACGCTGCACGATCTTGCCTATGTCCACCCTAAACACTTTGTGAAGATGCTAGGCAAGGCCGAGGCCGCATCACTCTGGGAGACTCTCAAACGATTCACGGCGGATGCTAACTGACGAGGCGCCATTGCTGTCAACTATTTGTCAACAAAACTGTTTGAGCAATTGCACTTGAAGCTCTGCCCTGTCGCAAGTAACTCCGAATACTCACCGGAGTGAAAGCGCTTAATTGATTGATATCGCTGGCTCCGATACCGCATGGCAATTGCCGCAAGCTCGCCTTGCCGGGCAGCCTGACTCTGATGAGGCACGGCTTCTGCTCATACCCTCAGTAGAGAAAACGAATTCAGTAGAAGCCTGCCTTATGGCAGATGCATTTTTCTGCTGATTTCGAGAATAACTCCTCAGGCAGATTGCGACATGCCGAGCAAATTCGCACTTTACTTACGAAAAGATCGATCGTTGCAATGAGATTGTCATGTCGATGAGTTACAAATGTATCCAGGTTATCCATCGCAAGTAAGAGACCGCAGCCATGCAAGCCCCCGTTGATTACCCAGTATCTGACGACATTGCCAACAGTTCTTTAAGCGGCCCGATGACTTACGCCGCCTTGCTTGCGCGACATGACGCCGCTCAACACATCACCGTCGACATGATTCGTTCTGCCACCGTGAGTATGGAAGCAGCACAGCAATTACCCTTCGCCGCTCGCCCCGAAACCATTGATTCAAATTTTGCGGCACGCGCACGCTCCGAGGCTATTCTGTCACGGCTTCTGAAGGTCATTCGCTGAACTGAACCCTCTTTCAGACATGCTTTTACGAGCAGTCTGACCTTACACGCCCCCTAAACAAAGCTACCATCGGCATTCCAGTTTCCATTGCCTGATGCCATGCCGACGCACAACCGACGATCACAGCTTTCGTGGGCATTCTATGACTGGGCAAATTCTGCGTTTGCCACCACAGTCATGGCTGGCTTCTTCCCCTTGTTCTTCAAGCAGTACTGGAGCACAGGAACAGATGCCACCGTCAGTACCTTCTGGCTAGGCCTTGGCAACTCGGGAGCCAGTTTCCTGATCCTGATCATGGCCCCCATTCTGGGTGCTCTGGCAGATTCAGGTGGCATCCACAAACGCCTGCTGGCAGTATTTGCCACCATTGGCATCGTTGCCACCGCCGCCTTCTTTTTCGTCGCTCAAGGCGCATGGCCATGGGCCATCAGCATCTATGTCATTGCCATCATCGGCTTCTCGGGCGCAAATGTGTTCTACGATGCCATGCTGCCGTCACTGACCACGCATAGCGATTTCCATCGACTCTCAGCGCTCGGCTACGCATTGGGTTATCTGGGTGGTGGACTGCTGTTTCTGGTCAATGTGATGATGACCCTGCAGCCTTCCTGGTTTGGCCTGGCCGATGCAGCCGCAGCGGTGCGTGTCTCATTTTTAAGTGTCGCTGTGTGGTGGCTGATATTCTCCCTGCCTTTATTGCTGGGAATTCGGGAGCAAGCACCCACCTCTTCGTCCAGACCGGCTCTGGGCAAGGAATTCAGCAAGCTCTGGAATACCCTCAAGTCCATACGCCAGCAACGTAACCTGTGGATGTTTTTGTGTGCGTACTGGCTCTATATTGACGGGGTTGCCACCATCATTCGCATGGCCGTGGACTACGGCATGGCCATCGGGCTGCCTTCCGACAGTCTGATCATCGCTCTCTTGCTGGTGCAGTTCATCGGCTTTCCGGCCACCCTGGTGTTCGGCCGAATCGGCCAGCGCTACGGTGCCAAACGCGGGCTATGGATTGGTCTGTGGGCATACGTCATAGCCACAGCCTGCGCCTCTTTGATGAGTTCAAGCCTGGAGTTCTATGCTCTGGCGGTTGCTCTGGGCCTGGTGCAGGGCGGCGTACAATCACTCAGCCGCTCTTTGTTCGGTCAATTGATTCCGCCAGAACGCTCCGGGGAGTATTTCGGCTTTCTCAACATGCTCGGCAAGGCAGCCGCTGTACTAGGGCCCCTCATGGTGGGCATCGTTGCGGCCACCACTGGCAACTCACGCATAGGCTTGTTGTCTATACTCGTGCTCTTCCTGCTCGGCATGTGGTTTTTGCGCAAGGTGGACGACACACCTCTTGCCGCCAGCACTGCCCCGTCCTGACCCTTATACCCAGATTACACAGCACTCCTCATGAAAACGATCTTCGGCGTACTGCTGCTTGTCTGCGCATATTTTCTACTCCTGCCCGGCCTGACTCAACCCATGCTCAGCGTATCCGGCACGGTTGAGAAAACCAAACTGGTCGAGGTTGGCAAGGAGCTGATCAAGGAGAGCCCCAATACGCCTTCACTGGTCAATAACCTGGTGGACATGGTAGTTGAGGGGCTTGATGTGCAGGGAACTGTGCAGGCATTTGACAAGACGCGCAGCATTCTGGCCACCGCTCAGGAACTACAGGCCAACGGCCACCTGCCAGTGGCGATCCTCATCGTTATGTTCAGTGTCGTCGTCCCCCTGGTCAAGGCATTGCTATTGCTGGCCATGCTTCTACCCTTCAGCGTCGCCTTTCGCACAGGTTTGTTATCGCTCAGCAATGCCATCAGCAAGTGGTCGATGGCCGATGTCTTCGTCATCTCCATCTTCATCGCCTTCCTGGCCAGCAATGGCATTGAGGAGAGTCGTGGTCTGGTCGATTTCGAATCGAGCCTGGGTGACGGCTTCTGGTATTTTCTGGGGTATTGCCTGCTCTCGATACTGGGAACACAACTGCTGAGCTCCGGGCTCAAAGCCAGGCTCAAACGCGAGTCGAGCCAAACTGAGCAAACTCCCCAGCCAATAGTGCAGTCCCCCGCACCGACACCTGAATCCAACTGATAACCCACCACCATGTTTGATTCGTTTGTTTTTGCTTTCGGTATAACCGGACCGATACTGCTGTTGCTGATGGTCGGCTGGGGCATCTGCCGTATCAAGCTGGTAGACACCCACTTCATCGCTCAGGCCAATGCGCTGGTTTTCAATGTGACACTACCGGTCATGTTGTTTTTCGCGATTGCGGGACGCTCATTCAACGAAGCGCTCGATCTGCCGTTGACGTTGATCGGTCTGGGCGGCACCTTGATACTGGTAGCACTGTTGTTGCTCGTTGGTCGCCTGATCCCTCTTGATCAGAGAGGCGTGTTCGTCCAGGGATCCTATCGCGGTAATCTGGCCATCCTTGGTGTCGCGCTGGCAGTGGCAACCTACGGCGAGGAAGTGCTGCCACTGGTAGCGGTATACATCGCCCTGGTAACGACGGTCTACAACATCATTGCTGTCTGGGTTCTCAATTCAAGCGGCGTGCTGCGCAACCTGCTGAAGAACCCCATTCTCATCGGTATCATGGCGGGGGTGCTCGCCTCACTGATCAACCTGCCCGTGCCCGAGTTCTTGCGCAGCACCGGCAACTACCTGACAGGCATGACCTTGCCGCTGGCTCTGATCTGCATTGGTGCGACCCTGGATTTCAACAGTCTGTTCGGTAACGGTCGGACCATTCTGCTGGCGGTATTCTTCAAGCTGATTGTCTCCCCACTGATACTCGTGGGCCTGGGCTTGCTCTTCGGACTGGGCTCAGTCCAGATCGGTATTCTGTTTTTCCTGGCAGCCTCCCCCACGGCCACGGCCAGCTACATCATGGCGCGTCAGATGACAGCTCACGGCGCTCTGGCAGCCGAGATTGTTGCCGTAACGACCGCATTGGGCGTGCTCAGTTACACTGCCGGTATTGCATTGTTAAGGGCCTATGGCCTGATATAGAATCCAGCCAGAACCTCATTTTCTCGACTCAGAGATAGCCCCCATGATCAACCTTGCAGACGTTGCCGCCTACACCATGGCTTTGGGCATTGCTGCAGCCATACCCGGGCCCGGCATAACCGCTCTGGTGGCACGCAGCGTCGGCAGTGGAACGCGTGCAGGTTTTGCCCTGTTAACAGGCATCATCGTGGGGGATTTACTGTATCTGTCGTTCGCTGTTTTTGGCCTTGCTATCATTGCCCAGAGCTTCAGCACGGTCTTCACCTTCATTCGCTGGGCCTCCATTGCCTATCTGTTGTATCTGGCCTGGCAGTTCTGGACTGCTGAACGACACGATATGCAAAGCACAGAAACCAGCCGTAGCGATCTGGGAGCAGCATTGACGTCCGGCCTCGGCATCACCTTGGGCAACCCCAAGACCATTGCCTTTTATCTAGCACTGCTGCCACTGGTACTGGATCTGAATACGGTCACGGTTGGCAACTGGGCAATGGTACTGGTGCCAGCGACAATTGCCGTTCTACTGACAGTAGGTACTGTCTATATTCTGGGAGCCCTGGTCGTGCGACGTATTCTGGCGGGCAGCAAAGCGCAAAGAAATTTGCATCGCAGTGCCGCAGTTGCCATGGCAGGGGCTGCTGGAACCATGATTCTGCGCGAGCTTTGAAAAGCCGATAAAGACACCGCTTTGAGTGCGGCCAGCGACAATACGTGCGCTGTGGCACGGGCTGCGACACGGCCCATCAAAAACTGAGAATGAACCTCAGCGTGTACCGGTTGACGAGAATGTGAATATGGTGCGCGTCCAGGCAGACTTGCCGGCCATATTCGACGAACGAACTCGCCAGGCATGCCGATCTGAATCAGGTAGAGACACATTCAGATTAATGCTGCAGGTATCGCCACTGCAAACCTCATCAGGGTTCAGACCAACCATCATGTATTGATCGATTGCACTGTTTTCCGCATTGAAGATATGGAAATCATAGCTTTCAGTTTCAGCCGTTGCATCCCATACGAACAAGACGGATTTCTTCGACGAAACCAGAGTGCCTGGCGGCGGGCTTGCGTTGCCAGGCATGGGTGGCGGATTGTCATACCAGGGCGAACTGGCACAAGCCGACAACAATGTGCTCGCCATAACGGCAACACCCGTCAAAAGCGGTCGCAGACGTAATCGAGCCGCCAGCGTACTGGTTGAAATAACTGACAACTCTCTCATTGGATCTGTGACGAAACCATAGTGGATGAAACAACCCTGCCTGTAATTCTATCCCAGAGCACCCATAAACGACATCGCTCCGGCACGATTAGAGAATCAGCACCGCAATTGTGTGACCTATAGCAGGCTAATAGATGTAATCAATGCCTATTTGCCAGTGCTCGGTACAGCTGAGTCCCGAACCAGCACATGGCCAGAAACATGATTGGTACTATCACCATCGCCGTTGCCAGCCAACCGATTCCGACGTACAACACTCCTGACATTATCGATGCAAGCACCGATGCACTCTCTACCAACGCGTCGTTAAGCCCTTGTATCGACGCCTTCTCATGATTCTGAATAGCACTCTGCAGCAAATGAGTGCTATTGATAAATCCGAAATTCCAACCAACCCCCAATAGTGTCAATGCGACATGAAAGTGCGTCGCCTCTCAACTCAACTCGAGCAGACGGCTCTGGAACTCGGCTACTTTCTGCGGACTCAAGTTATTCAGTGGCAGCTCTCGAAGCGCATCACGCATGACACCCCGGGCATCATCCAGTAGCTCCTGCCCTGCCGCAGTCAGAATGGCACGACTCTGACGAGCATCTCGTTCGCCCTTCTCCGTCGTGACATAGCCGATTTTTTCAAGCGGCTTAAGGGCGCGAGTGACTGCCGAGGCCGTCACGCCAACTGAATCTGCCAGCACTATTCGCGGCATACCGCTTGCTGGCGCATCAGACAACGCTGACAGTAATCGATATTCGCTATAGCTGACACCTCTGGTGCAGGACAGGGCGCGATCCAAGCGTCGCTCCAGTCGTGTGGCTGTCTCCAGCAATTGTGTGATGGAAGATTCTGTATGGGGGGCGATATTTTCAGCATTCATTCTTGAATGATACTTGACCGATCAAGCTTTATGCAAGCATATTCACTCATCACCCACAACTGATTGCGACGCCATTAACAGCCTGCTCCCAGATCACAGGCAGTGAAAATGGCGATCGAATTGGAAGTCAAGCATTCCCTTGCAGCGAATGTCATGTTAAAAGATGCCTCTTTACCGGACAGGAACAGGGCGAATATGGCCTTACCCCGGTAGCAACAACGGAACTTTTATCAGCCATGGGTGTATTTCTGACCGCTGTTTTCTTCTTGCTCATCACGCCAGGACCGGGAGTTCTGTCCACCGCCGGAGTCGGATCTTCGTTCGGCGCATCCCCTGGTTATCGCTATGTCGCCGGGCTGTTCATTGGCACCAACCTCGTGGCGCTCGCCGTGGTAACGGGCCTGGCCGGGCTGGTACTGGCACAGCCGGCACTACGTACCATTCTGATGTACGCCTCCATCGCCTATCTGTGCTATCTGGCTTTTCGCATTGCCTTCGCAGGTTCGAAGATCAGATTCATCCAGAGTGCCAAGCCGCCAGGAATTCGTGATGCGGTGCTCTTGCAAGCCATCAACCCCAAGGCCTACGTCGTCAATACCGCATTGTTCACAGGCTTCCCATTCGCAGGCATGGCCTTGTGGCAGGAAACCACCTGGAAGTTTCTTCTGATGAATCTGATCTGGGTACCGATTCATTTGCTGTGGCTGGCTGCCGGCATCGGTCTGCAAAAACTTGACCTGCCTGATCACTGGCACCGAGCCATCAACATAGTGATGGCCCTGTCGCTGCTGATGGTGATCCTACTCGCCATCAAGATGGCATAACGTAAACTGAGTGACTGAAGCCATGCCTCTCGGACTACGATAGATGGCAACTCATTTCGCCACTAATCAATAAAACCAGGAACTCTCCATGACAAGCATCACGGACAAGCGCTGGCTCACCCATTCGACAGAAGAGATCTACGATAATCCGTGGATTACGCTAACCCACCGTCATGTCAGTGCACCTACTGGCAAGCAGGGTATTTATGGCGTGGTGCATTTCAAGAACACAGCCATTGGTGTAATACCCATCGATGCCGAGGGATATACCTGGTTGGTCGGCCAACATCGTTACACCTTGGACCAGTACGAATGGGAGATACCCGAAGGTGGCGCACTAATCGGTGAGTCCTCATTGGCAGCGGCTCAACGAGAATTGCGTGAAGAGACGGGTATCGTTGCCCGTCGCTGGACCAGCCTGCTCAAGCTGAACACATCCAATTCGGTAACCGATGAAGTTGCTCGTGTATTCCTCGCTCAGGACTTGAGCTTTGGTGAGACCGAGCCGGATGATACTGAATTACTGCAACTACGGCGCATTCCTCTCGATGATGCTATCAACATGGCACTGGATGGTTCCATCGCAGATAGCGTGGCTATGAGCGCCCTGTTGAAGCTTGGCCTGCTGCTGGACAGAGGTGTACTTTCGATCTGACTAGCTGCAGGACTCAGGTCAGAATGTCATCTAGTGCATCCAGCAACTGCTGCATATCTTCCTCATCCGTAAAATAACCGGGAGACAGACGGATGGTGCCACCGCCATCAACCGTATCGGCATCAACATGCACCAGCGGCGCACACTGCAGGCCAGCACGTGCACAGATCTGATGATCAGCATCCAGCTGATCGGCAATCCGCTCTGTTGGCATGCCATCGACCGTAAAACTCAACGTAGCCACCCGCGCATCGTGCCGTGCATTAGCAAGAATTCGTACGTTCTTGTGTTCACGCAGACAGGCTTCGATGCGCTCCAGATGAGTCAACTCAACCTGATGTATATGGCGTATAGCCAACTGGCAGAGCCCCGCATGAACTGGACTATTGCCCGTTGCAGAAACCTTGTGAGCAGACATCACCTCTTCGCCAGGCAAGATAGTCTCGCCCTTTTGCAGGCGCTCACCCAGTGCGCGAAACCATAACTGGGCAGCGTGTAATCCGGCAACACCAGGCAGGCAGATCGTGCCGGCTTCCAGATGATGTGGATAGACATCGGGCTGAAAACTCGACAATGAATCCACACCTGTTCCTCCGAATCGTTGCGCTGGCAGGTCAACGGACTCGGCCACGATCATGCCGCCGATGCCCATGGGCCCGAACAGACCCTTATGGCCCGGGAAGGTCAGCACACTGATACCCAGCTCATCCATCGCGATGGGCAATACACCGGCAGTCTGCGCAGCATCGACAATAAGCAGCACACCGGCAGCTTGGGCAATCGCAGCAACTTCTGCCAGAGGCTGCACCGTACCGATGACATTGGAGGCGTGATTGAAAACAATGGCGCGTGTATTGGGCCGCAAAGCCGACTTGATGGCCGCTGGATCGATATATCCATCAGCACCAGGGGCGACTCGTGTCACTTGCACTTGACGATCGCGCTCTAGATGATTAAGTGTGCGCAACACTGCGTTGTGCTCAAGACGCGTGCTGATGACGTGATCACCTGCAGTCACCAGCCCGGCAATACTCATATTGAGAGAGTCGGTGCCATTGAGTGTAAACACCACTCGATTGGCGGGCCCTGAGTAACCGAAAAATCGGGCCAGCATCCTTCGAGTAGCCGTAATCATCTGCTCGGCCTCTACGGCTAGCAGACTGCCACTTCGCCCCGGATTGACACCATGCGAGCGGAAGAAACTGTCCATGAACTGATAGACAGGCTCAGGCTTGGGCCAAGTGGTAGCCGCATTGTCGAAATAGGCGTTGTCTTTCATGGACTTGGGTTCAAATTATCAATGCACTGGTAACGTTGCAGAATACAGCATCCCTGACTGGGCAATTTTCTCAATCAACGGAAATCAGCTACGACTTCTTGTTCGACTTCTTGTTCGACTTCTTGTCCGAGTCCTGGGCCGGGTCTGGATCAACTTCTTCCCATTCGCCGGACACATCGAAATCCTTGTCATAACGATCAAGGTCCAGTGTATCGTCAATACCCAGATCGCCGGGTTCATCCAGCAAGACATCGACTTCTGTCATTGTTTCATTCAGCTCACCCAGATCAATGTCTGTCTCATCCAGCCATTGTGCATCTGCTGTGTCGTCTATATCCGTAGCAGAGGCAAGGGGATCCGTCGTCTCACCCATATTGACAGTGGAAGCCAGCGTATCCAGATCTGTCTCGCCATCCCCTGAGTCCGAAGAGAGTGTGCCCTCATCAGCATCGCCAGAGTGCTTTGTCAGCTCTACTGCGCCCGCAACGGCACCCGCGCTCGCAGCTGCACCCGTGACTGCATCTGCGTTCTCACCTGATGATGCTGCAGCTTGCTTACGCTCCAGCCTTTGTTGCGTCGCACCCAGCCATGGCTTGCCAGGCACAGTTCCATAGGGCGTGGCCCCATAGCGATGATCAGTACTCTCGGCATAGTCACGCGTCTCATCCAGTTGCTCGGCTTCGGCATCAGTCAACACCAGGTTGATCTGCCGCAGCATGCTGATCGGCAAGGCGAGAAAGAAGATCCAGAACAGCTCCCGGGTCACCAGAAAACGGGCTTCCGAGTAGTTGCTGACCAGGTAGGCGGCGACAAAACCGAGGACAAAGAGAACTCCGACCTGCTGCCGTTCGTATTGGCAGTAGAAGATTTCGATCAACTGCTGCGCCACCATCAGAAGGGCGATGACCGCCAGCGGCATGCCCACTTCGGAGGCAACCTGTAACAGACCATTGTGAGCGTGATAAACCACCCAGGTAAAGTCGAACAGACTTTGCTGAATCCAGATGGTGCCATCGGTCGGAAACCACAGGGAACCATAGCCGACACCTGTCAACGGATGCTGCAGAATCAGTTTCCACACCTGCCCCCAGACTTCACCGCGCCCTGTCAGGTCGCCAGTACGTCCGACCAGCTCTGCCGTATCGATATTGGCAATGGCCAGCGCAATGACTGCCGTAAACAGCACGGCCATGAATGCCATGCGGATAAATCCCAGATGAAAGCGACCGGCAATGAAGAAATACAGAGATAGAGCACCAGCAATCAACATTGCCAGTAACGAGGTGGCCGACTGACTCAACGCCAACGCCCCCAGACACAGACCCGCCAGCAGAAAACACAGCAGCTTCAGACTCGTGGCCTGAGTGGAATCACTGAGTGTGATGTAGAGCAACACACCCACTGCTGCCCAGAACCCCAGATCGTTCTTGGAGTTGAAAACACCACGCCAGACCTCAATCCCCTCATAGGCCTCGATCCCCAGACCCGGCACAGCGATCGCAGCTCCGATACTGGCCAGAATGCATAGACCCAGGACCACTGCGAATACCCGCAAGGTTGTCAGCAACGGTACGGTGAAACCGATATAGACCGCCAAAAGCGAGCTTCCCACCAGGTGCACCGTTCGTTCCGCGGATACCCGAGCGTCAATGGACCAGGATACTGACAGGATGCTGCCGAGCATCAGAACCACCAGCAGGATACGGTATCGGACCAGCCAGGAAATCCAGTTGATGCCGTGGTTGAACATGAGTCCAAGCAGCGCTGCCACATACAAAAGCAGCCAGAGCGGCGTCAGGATCTTTTCGAAAGGTCCACCCACAAAAACCATGATGGTCGGCATGACGCCGGTTCCCAACAATATGGTCATCACCAGCACGCTCAGAGCAACCAGTGATCCACGCGAAGGCGCACTCCGCTCGGTATAAGTTGCTACTCGCATGCCGCACCTGCGGGGTTGGTCGACACCCCGGAATAAGCCCAGATTTTCATCGCACAATGATAGCTGTTGACGTTGACGGCTGCTTGATCAACTGCGCCTCTATCGGCGCTAATGTCTTGGACTTTTGGGCAAAGCTGGGTACCTTGTCACGAATATTACTCAAAAGCTGCTTGAGAAGCGGTGCACACAGATACAACAGGCCCTCAGTCAGGTAGCTGCATGCTCTGCCCGGAACCCGCCTCAAGCTTGTCAATATAGTAGAGGATCACTGCCAGCAGACGATGCCCAGCAGAAAAAGCACTATATTTCATCTCGCAGATGCGCCATTCAAACTATACGTTCCGACAGTCTGTGGACATTGAATTTCGTTAGTGACGGGCACAGATGCTAGTCTGTAGCCAGACTCATTGAACACTGGACAGGACTCTTGAATATTTCAACTGGATTTGGAAGTGCAATAATTGCTTTGACGGTCCTTACGGCTTGCAGCAGTTCTGATGATAACGAACCGGTCAGCGATACGATTCCGCAAGCTGACGTCATCACTGATCCCGCCCCCTTGTTCGACGCCCCGGGCGAGTATGGCTGCGAAAATTGTCCGGATAGTGATGCCGAAAATTTTTCGATCGCCACATCTGACACGGCACTTAACTTCAGCAGCTCTGTCCTTGGTGCCGTCGGTGATGGTGAATTCTATATTCTGGGCGATGATGGCTCGGCTATCAGCGGTGTCATCCCCACCAGTAGCACAGGCAGCTTTGACTTCACTACACCGGTATTTTGTGGTGTACAGATCATCAAATGCGTCTGGTCAAACGAGGCTGGCAGCTATGTACTCATCACAGAGATCACACGCGATGACTGTACCAATGCTGAAATTCAATTAACGCTCAACTGGGACGACATCGGTGCAGATTACGAGCTACACCTTATAAAACAAGGTGGTCGAATCAATGACAACGATACCGACTGCACCTGGACCAGTTGTATCGGCGCAGGGCCTGACTGGGGATTGGCTGGCGACACCTCCGATAACCCACTCAAAGATGTCGATGATACGGGCTCTTTCGGGCCCGAGAATATTTTCCTTAACAATCCGGAAAACGAAACATATACCGTCATGGTCGAGCACTGGGGTTCGGGAGGCGCCGAATCTGCCGGCAACCTGATCTTCAATGTCGCTGGCGAAACCACATTGGCAGAAGTCACTAACCTGCCCTCACATTTCGTCTGGAATGTGGGCACCATCGAATGGCCATCAGCAACAGTCGTGCTGGACGGTCGCATTATTGATTGCACAGCGGACTGGTCAGGAGGCTGCACATTGGACCTGCCAGGCAATCCGCCTAACTGATCAGCCAGATTGATGGCCCAACGACAGGGCGGCTATCTCATAATTCAACACCACAGGCGGTAGGCATGAATGCCACACCGCTACCAGTGTCGATGGTTTTCGTACATTTCTCAAAAACTGTTGAGAAGCGGTGCACGTCGGTACGACAGGCTCTCAGCCAGGTGGCGGCATTCGACCTTAGCATCAGCCTCAAGATCAGCGATGGTACGAGCCACTCGTAACAAACGATGCTGAGCCCGCAAAGTCAGGTTCAGGCGTGTAGTGGCCTGCCGTAGCAAGTCGCTGGCAGACTTGTCGAGCTGTGCATGCTCATGCAGAACCCGTGGCGCTAACATGGCATTCGTCATGTGTTGCCGATCAAGCTGGCGATCGCGTGCCTGCACTACCCGCTGCCGGATCAACTCACTGCTCTCATTGTCGCCAACCACTGGCGCGCCCACCGCCAGATGCAGCTCGCGTTGCATATCCACATGCAGGTCTATGCGATCCAGAAATGGCCCTGAGATGCGTGACTGATAACGCATGATCACATCCGGTGTACAGTTACAACGCACCACGGCATCATTATAGTAGCCACAAGGACAGGGGTTCATCGCCGCTACCAACTGGAAGCGCGACGGAAACTCTGCTTGCCTGGCGGCTCTGGAAACCGTTATTCGGCCCGTTTCCATGGGTTCGCGTAAAACGTCGAGGACGGAGCGTGAGTACTCCGGCAATTCATCGAGGAATAAAACGCCATGATGGGCCAGTGAAATTTCTCCAGGCATGGGATTTGCGCCCCCTCCCACCAAAGCCACGCCAGATGCCGTGTGGTGAGGTGCACGAAATGGACGAATTCCCCAATGCTGCGCATCAAAGCCGGTGTAGCTGATAGAGGCCACCGATGCTGCCTCCATCGCCTCCATCTCGCTCATGGGTGGTTGTATACCCGGCAGTCGACTGGCCAGCATGGATTTACCAGTGCCGGGCGGACCTGCCATTAGTAAATTATGTGCCCCTGCCGCCGCTATTTCCAGTGCTCGCCGGGCCTTATGCTGGCCTACGACATCCGACAAATCGGGCACTGTCGGGCGACCTTGCAGACCCATCGTAGCGTTTTCACCAGAAACGCCATACAGCACCAACGGCTCCTTGTGACGATGCTTGAGCTGCCGGAATGCCTCTTGCAAACTATCAACCGCGTAGACTCGCGTGCGTCGACTGCGAATGGCTTCGGCAGCATTAGCCGTTGGAATGAAAAGACTGAAGCGCGATTCTGCGAAGGCATGCGAGGTAGGCAGAATGCCACTGACCGAGCGTAATTCTCCGGTCAGGCCAAGCTCTCCCAGCACCATCAACCCATCCAGCGCCTGTTCGGGCAACTGCCCTGTCGCCTGCAGAATGCCCAGTGCAATGGGAAGATCGAAACGGCCACCGCGCTTGGGCAGATCCGCCGGCGCCAGATTGACGATGATCTTCACCTGCGGAAAGGTCAACCCCATGTGCTGTATAGCGGCTTTAACCCGATCTTTGCTCTCACGCACCGCTGACTGCGGCAGACCGACAATTGACATACCCGGCAGACCGCCACCGATATGAATTTCAACGATTACGGGCAGAGCCTGAACTCCGCATAGCGTGCACGAATGAACCGTGGCGTAGGACATGGAACCTCCGTGTTCCAGTTGAGTAATGGCTAGAGCCTACCAGCACAGCCTGGTTGGCTGACAGGACGAGACCTGCTCAACTGTATATAAATACAGAGTCCAGATTAGGCGAGGATCCTGACAACAACTCAGGCAATCATCTTGCGGCCTGGTCCCATCTTGTGGCTTGGACCGTATTCATTATCACCATCACTCTCCTTGATCAGAAATATGATCAGGATGATAAAACCAACAAACGGAACAAGTGTGATCAATTGCCACCAACCTGACTTCCCAGTATCGTGAAGCCGCCGAGCCCCAATGCTGAGACTGGGAACAAACATGGCCAAACCAAATATCAAACCCAGGATCATTGTTCCCAGCAAGCCATCCAATATTGCCAATACAACAACAAAAATCATATAGAACAACATATACATCCAGAATTCTTTTCTTCCGGTTCGTCCTTCGAACTGCGCATATTGTCTAATTGCGTCGACAAAGTGTTCCATTGATCTCTCCTGGCTAATTCAATGCAATTTCAAGATAGCTAAATCTCGACAATCGCAGAGTTTAGTCCGATTTTCAGCATCAGTGTCTGCTTGCCGCAGGTACACCGTCCGCTCGTTGGCTTGCAATGGCGATTCTGCCTATGCGACCGCCAACTGCTCTAGTCAGCATGCAGCTTCGAGCAGATTCCCCGTGAACTCGACCAAGCTTGTCTTGCATGGGTATTTTTTGCAACCGAAGGTACCCAACCACTTAGTTCACTAACATCAAGCCTCAATCAAAACCCAAGACGACTACATAACCATGAAAAACATCTCGCGTTTACTGTGTGCTGTGACTATCAGCGCTTTTGTCGCTCTGACTGCCGGCTGCGCCAGCACCGCAACTCAGGAAAGTACTGGTCAGATAGTAGATAGCTCAATCATCACAACTAATGTCAAAGCTGCACTGGCAGGTGACGACTTGGGCACACTGACGAGTGTTGAAGTTGAGACATTCAAAGACATCGTGCAACTCAGCGGATTTGTCAACACTGAAGAAGAAAAAACCACAGCCGGCACCATTGCAGAAGCAGTGGACGGCGTGATGAAGGTCGAAAACAACCTCATCGTGAAATAGCCTCTCGATAGGAAGTTTCGTGAAGACATTCCCGATTTAGTAACACTTGGTACCGGTTAACAGGCAGAAAATTGTACTTTGACCTGACGGTTAACCGGTACCAATTTCGACATGACAAATATTCATCTGGAGGCACAATGCCACGCAATATCATTTATATCGTCGGAGTGGTAGTTATCGTAGTTGTAGTTTTGAAACTGGCTGGAATTTACTAACACAGCTTCTTCATCCCGCTCGCAAGGCCAGAAGAGAGATGGACAGGTTTGTCGTGATGATTACCTACAGGCTTGATCCATCCTCGATGCTGCCGATAAATCTCATTCAATCAGTACTACCATTGGCTTGCACGATCTCGAAAGCAATCGTAGCCGAGCTGATAAATCCGCCAAAGCCGAACAATTGCACGGTTGCTATATGACGACCTATAGGCAGATTACTGGCATCGTATTGCCAGATCATTGGTACAAAGCCTTGTTCCTCTTCAGATTGGAACTCATAGTTGACGTAAAAGCCTGTCTCGTAGAATGAACTGTCGAGAACCCATCGATCCTCTACAGGCACATTGATTTTGAAGATGGCCTCACCGCTCACTTGCGGTAGACCACTGACAGATGTCGTTTGCTGCTCAACAAATTCTATTGATACTCGCGGTTCAAAGCTACGCGGTAGAAAAAAGTCTCTTGATAGCCGTTGGCCGTTTCTCTGCAACTGGATAGCTGTCAGATTCACTTCTGGTTCTGGCAACTTTTTATGCACTCGGTACTGGCGATAGTCACGCTTATTGTTGCCTGTGCTGATGATGGTGAACTGTGGTAATTGATAGGCCATCACGACAAACCACCGATCATCACGATCGGCAAAATACTCCACCTGGTCAGCGTCATACCCGTCCCAGCGCACGACAACCTTGCCACTGGCCACAGGCTCCCACCGCCTTATTGCACGCATCATAGGTCCCTCATCCACTCCACTGCGCACGAGTACGCGTGATGCGTATGGCACATTGAATGACAGTTCAGTGCGACCACGAATTGTCCACGCAAGATCAGCAATTATCTCGCCGCCCGAGTAACGAGTGGGATCATCTATCACGACATCTTCATTGGCATAAGTGGCCTCGAATACGGGTGTCCACGCCTCATCAGGCACCACCACACCTTGATCGTCCTTACCATCCCAAGTCACCGCATAACGGCCGCTTTGATAAGGTTTTTCATCAAGCAGCCGTCTGATTACATCACCATCAGCACTTTTAATTACCAGTGACACTTGAGTATCGTTGTCGGTAGCGAAGGCAAAATCGTGCGTTTTCCTCAGTGATGGATTGAACTCTTCAACGTCACTCCATAACAATCCGATAGGCTTCATGGAGTTTTCTGGTGCTATCTCCAGGTATCGTATTTCGGCGTGAACGGTGTTTGCACACATGCACGCAACGACGACAAATACAAACCATCTGATACCTCGACTCATGGCTTGATCTCCAGGTTACGGATGTCCATGATCGTATCGGGTAGCGTTACTTGCACAGCCTCATCACCTTCCAGGCGCATCAGGGATGTTCCTGAAGGTGTTTTTCTGATGAAAAAAAGTGTTCCGTTCTGATCAGTCACCGGCTCACTGTCCCTGAATGAACCGAAGGTCAACTGTTCAACTGGCGCTCCTGGCTGTGGACGCATGCGCCAGATGTGATAGTACCTATCTGGTGCATTAGAAGAAAAATACAGCCAATTATCTGCACTGAGATGAGGCTGGTTAGACACATGATTCAACAAGGTCAGTTGAAATTGTTTTGCTGTGTCGTTCTCTCTTTGCCAGATCTCCCAGATCATGCCCTCACAATCATCAACACAGCTAGCAGTGGAGTAAAACAGATCATTGGTGTCTCGTGTGTAGGGTTCAAACTGAGCCGAGCGTTTACGCACTAAATAGTGCTTCCTGCCTGTGTCACCGGACACTGCCACAATATTAGTGGAGCGACTTTTACCATCGGGCATCTCCACCAGATACAGCCATTTTCCATCTTGTGAGTAGAATGGCTGGGTATAACGGAGAGTGCTATCCAAAGCTGCACCTGCGGTGTCAAACACGGGCGTTGTTGTTTGCGCGTTGAGATCGTATGTATACAACACACTATCAGAGCCGATAAACGCTACCCTCTGAGTGCTAGCACTGTAGCTCATGACCCTTGGGTTCCTAATAGCTTCAACCACGATCAACTCACCCTGCTTTTCCACCATGACCTGCCACTTGTCGGTGAGAGCGATCAAGGCCAATCCTGCGGGTACTGCCGCAGAGGCTAAGCTGGTGGTGCTAAACAACAGCAGCAAGAGAACACTCCACACGCTCACGAACTGTGTAAGCAACTTCATGATTTACTCCTCAGTTTTTCCGGACAGACTTAAGGCATGCATCGCCTGTCTGCGCCGACTTATAAGAGCATACACAACACCAACAATAAGGAATCCGTAGAACATCATCATAACTACTCCACGGGACTCACTACCGATACTGGCACTGTGCAAGACGATCAGCGCAATACAAGGGTATACCAAGAAGCGATGTATCCTTGCCCATTTGAAGGAAACTTGACGTGCCAACGAACCCATGACGATAACCATCATTATGAGATAGGCAGACACAACCCCTACCGAAACCATTGCATCGTAAAAACCTGAATTGAATCGAGGCAACAGCAGAAACCATGGGGCGTGCTCGGACCGCAACTGTACCGCTGTCATGAAACAACCCACATGTCCGACGATAGTTACCGCTATGAGAAGCGCTAGCGTCTGATGCCTATGTATCGGCCAACGGCTGCGTGCACCACGCACACCGGCAACCCCTATCATCAACATACTCAGTACTTGCAAGGCCACCAGAAAAACCGCATACAGCGCAAACAGCTTGGACAGCAGATAGAATTGCTGTCCGGCAGGAAGCTGTGCTTCCAGAATCCGTACAGGATGCCCCACAGACTGAACCCATAGAATAAAAGGCAGGAGTAGAACCACCAGAAACACAACGGCAGAAAACACCTTGACACGAACCTCCGATTGCTCCATTCGCATACTCGTGTCCCTACCAGCGTTGATTTCCTGCTCAAGACGATAGCATGCACTGATGTGCTTCACTAGCCTATTGAAGTCCAACTGCTTCCCTACACGCCCATTAAGGTATCCCAGAACGAAATTGTTCTTTCCGTGTACTGTTTTTGCAGTGTCATACTCACAGATACGGCGTTCTGATTTGGTCCACAACCTTCATTCATCAAGTAATTGAAGGACAGTTCATGGCCAGCATGGTCAAGGCTTAGGTTCTTCTGACTAATCCTAGCGGTATAGACCCCGTTGGATCTCTTTTTGAACAAGGCTATTGCTGACTCGGGAATTGCAACATCCTCGTCAGTTTGGATATTTTTCAGTGTCATCGCCTGTAGGACTACTTGGCAGGCTTCATGGATAGCACCACTTTCCGATTCAAACCAGAGCAACAATTCGTACGGAGGACCATTGACGCTGGTGTCATCGTTCAGATCCCGCATTGTACCTCGCAGCTTTGCATGCGCAACCAACGAGGTCAGTTGTAATTCTGGTTCAGTAAATTCATAATTTTTATGTACTTTCATACTACATCCAAAACACGCAGATAATACTACTGCGATAACAATCAGAGATCTGATGTAAGTCATGTCGACAGACTATTGAGTCAGATGATTATAGGTGACGATAAAGCGTTGTGGATTGAACATATCCACAGGAGAGGTGCCAAACACAAAATACGGAAGCACATCAGCAATGCCATGCGGAATACCACCCAGAAAACGTGGCCCGAAAAAGTTGTAGGTACCTCCGTTAGCAGCGGTGATCACCAGGTTATCATCGCAATCGAATACAGCCTCGCTACGACCATTAGGAGAGACGAATTTACGATTACCATCGTTGCCTTCTCCCATCCGATGATAGATAGACTCGTTGCGTGTTAACTGCGTCCAGCCATCCACATCTCCAATATCCGATACGTCATCGTTCCAATAGTTTCTTGTCCAGTTCACGATGGCAATACCTCCTACTACTATTCCGCCAATACAAACACCACCGCACGCAAACTCTCCAGTGGAATCAAAGTAAAGAAGGGGGTTGGCACTGGCGTAACTATAAGTATTGAGTCCATCCATCAGGCCCATGGGATCAGATTGGATATACCGACCATGCTTCGGTTCATAATACCGTTGGTTGTTGTAATGAAGATCAGTTTCGGCATCAAAATACTGGCCAGGAAACCTTACATTGAATTGCACTGTATTCTGCGGCGCTGTAGCAGCGTCCAGGGTCTCGCCATACGGGCCAGCATACGATTGCCAACCCAGCGAACCAGCGGAATCCACCAACGATGTCGGTGTCATCAAGTGATCCCCCACCACTTGGTAGTCTTCGGATAATTCAGAGTATTCCAGCGGCATCAATGCTGCGCCGTAGCGATAACGCTTGTCAGGTGCACCAGAAGAAGCACTAGTCTCACCAATGAGCATGTCGCCAGCCCATTGGAAGTTGGTAGTGATTGAGCTGGCAATTTTTCGAGTGCGTCTGTTCATACCATCATAGGTGTACCGGGATAGTTCAGTAGGCACCTCGTTTTGCACCTCAACTACGCTGCTTAAACGGTCTCGCGCGTTGTAATTGTACTGGGTTTCAATACCGGTCAGCTTATTGACCCGAGAGGTGAGATTACCGGCCGCGTCGTAGCCAAAACTGAACGTATTGTCTTCCAGCAATTTGTTGAATGCATCATACTGTTGATCGGATTCGGTGCGATTGTGTCGAGAATCGTACTGATAAGCGAAGGATTGGCCTGTGTTTGCAGTTACTAGCCTGCCAATGACGTCGTAGGTAAAACTCATAGGGCCATTCGGTGCACCTTCAATCTGGATGATTCGATCAAGCGTATCCCATGTGTACTGCAGTAAGTCACCACTGAGCGATGAATGGTCTAAAGCGAGTATTCTTCCCACCGCATCATAGGATTTGGTGGAGCTCCTGTTCCCGGGTCTGGTGTGAGTTACCTGCCTTCCCACTTTATCGTACGTAAAACCATGCGCACCTGATGGCGTTACCAACTCACTAATAAGCCCTCTCGCATCGTAACTGTAACTCACAGTCTCATCCGAATGTGTAGAGGAGAGCACCTCACCCTCATTATTGTAACTGTATGCTACCGTGCTGCGCCCTTGTCCCTCGGATAGTACCCTGCCTAAAGAGTCATAGGTGTAGTTGATAGTTGGACCCGCACTACTGATGCTCAGTACTCGCCCGAGCACATCATAGGTATATCTTCGTCTGTCGGCACCACCAACAGCGCTGTCACCAGATACATCTATACCAGTCATACGCTGACTGCGATCAAACGTGAACTGATAGACCCGCCCACGGCTATCTGTCATCGACGCCGGTAGATTGCTGGTCTGGTAGGTATAGCTCTTTGTGTATCCGTCGGGGCGTGTTTCGTTCAGCAAACGCCCGAAGCCGTCGTATTCGTACTCGTGCTCGAAACCAGCAGAATTACGCAGAGATAACACGCGACCCGCAGCATCGTATCTATAAGATGTCGTGTTACCCATCTCATCGGAAACACTTGTCTGGCGATCCAGAACATCATAGGAGAATGTTGATGTGTCGCCTGCCGGATTAACCATGATCTCCATATTCCCTCTGTCATCATAGGTAAACGTGCTGGTTCTTCCCAACGCATCTGTGGTTGATATCAGGTACCCCGGAGCGTCAGTAGCGGCAACCGTTCGATGCCCTTCAGCATCAGTGAAGGAGCTCAAGTCACCATTCATTGCGTAGCTAAGTGTCGACACATTCCCTGCGGCATCGACAAGCTGTGTTGGATTACCGAACATGTCATAGTTTGTCCGGTGGATGCGGCCTGATGGTGTAGTGAGAGTGATTACTCGGTCTGTATCACCCTGATACGTGAAGCTTGTAGTTCCGTCCGGCGAAGTTGTTGATGTCATTCTTCCTAGTGTGTCGTATGTACCCGTGAACTCAGTACCCAGCATGTCCACGAGTTTCACCATATTGCCATCCTCATCGTATTCACGAAAATACGCTGTACCTCGATTCACAGGTGGCATTACTTCTACGACATGACCTTGATCATCGACTTTATAGGCCCAGCGTGCACCGACAGAATCGGTTTTGTAAATGAATCCAGATTGCTCGGTGTAGGTCAGTATGTCGTCTGCTATTGAATAACTATCTACTACGCTGTGTAAGCCGTACACAACACTAATCATCAGCACATCGGACTCATCATAAACGGCGTTTAGTAACGAATACACTTGGGCGCTTGCCTCTCGCACACCGTTCTCATATTCGTACCGTCGCACGCCCCCAGCGGGATCTGTCACTGAAGCTAACGTGCCTTCCGCATTATATGCATACTCCCACTCACGCCCACTATGATCCGTGACGGAAGTCACATGACCTGTGGAATTGAATGCAAATTGCAGGAAACGGCCGTGTTCGTCGGCAATCCGGTTAAGCACACCATTGCTGTATGCGTAAAGAATGCTGTTGCCGTTTTTATCCTGATCCGACGTTATTTGTCCAAGGCTGTTGTAGATTTCCGAACTGCCATCAATGCGCGTCAATTGTGTGGTGTTATCAGCATTGGCCGTGAGGGTATAACCGGGCAGCCCTTCAGGGGCTGTGTATAGTCCAGTGGAGCTTTGGTCGAAATAGTAACGGCGCCCATTTGACAATCGATAGACATACTGTGCAACGACCTCCGCAACTCCATCCACATCTGTGGCCCGATACTGCAACACTTTAACCAGCGACTTTTCACACTCAGCCGTCCAACCTTTACCGAAAAAGCCTTCTCGTGCATCAAACGCACGATAGGTGCGTGTTAATGACAAATTACGTCTACCAGGGATAGATACGTCAGTATCCCTCCAGATGAACTCCCGATTCTGTAGCATGACTGGCGAGCCTGTCTTTGACTCATCACAAGGATCACCGGTCTCATCATCTTTTTCAGGCTGTTCTGGACCAGTGAATGCGTCATGTGTGTTCTGATCATTGGCATTGTCGGCTGCAAAGATACTTCCACTTACGATCGGTCCGCACAACAATAAGGTGAACAGTGTGGATCCAACAAGATGCACTATTTTTTCAATGTTCATGTTGTCGCCTCGATGATCTAATCATTAGTAACGAATTCTCTGCATCACATGCGCCGGTAGCGAGGTGCCGCCGTATGCATCCACTGCGACTAACTGCAAACGATAGCCATCAGGGGCAAGCAGATTGCCGGCGTTGTCACGCCCATTCCAGCTCACGGAAGTGTCACCTGGGGCAAGGTTCGGAAATGTTTTTCTAAACACCTCCGCGCCACTGTTGGTACTGGCAACAGTAAGTTCGATACTGGCAGGACGCGACAGATTGAAGCTGATCACACTTGGTACTAGCGCAACCGATCGTGTTGGAAAGTAAATAGGAAAATCGGCCTGCTGGTCAGAAATAACAGCATGGTGAGTTAGCAGAATTGCATTGTCAGCTACACTTTCAGCGATCACCCCCGGCACGTACGCGTCTCGTGTATCTACCACCGGCAATAACTTGCCAGTGGTGCCCTCACCATTCCATTCGATATGGTAGTCCCCGTCAGCAAAATACCGTGCACGAAAAAAACTGGAAGAAGTTTCGAGAACATCGTTGCCGCGCTGAGTTACATAAGCGGTTACTCGATTGATGCCATAGTTATTCAGCGTAATAGGATAAGAGACAGGCTGATTGTTGAACGGCTCAATACCAGCACGTAATACCTGAGTATCTACGCTAATACTTGGATAGTAATTCTTTACTGTTTGCGTATCCCGTAAATCCAACGTTTGCTCGGCACCTGCCACCTCAAAATTAAGCAAGGCATAGTACAAGCCTGGAGCAACGATCTGACCTGTAGCGTTCTTGCCATCCCATTCCAAAGTGTACTCACCTGTGGAGCGCGAACGCCTATCTCCCAGCGTTCTGACAGGATCGCCAGATTCATTGACAACCATGATCTCGGATACCGAATCACCACCAAGCGTTAACATCACCGATGCTGTTTCAGCCGCTAGCGGATCCATAATATTATCACTGATCGAGATACTGTGATTTGCATTCACGATCACCTCGACAAAACGTTTCCCTACTGTTCCATCAGCGGCTGTAACGAGAAATGTCAGGTAGTAGTTGCCGGGAACTTCATAGGTGTGATCCACAACTACCAATCCACCGGTTGTCGTTACCGGTACGCTGGCATCGAAGGTACCATCCCCATCGTAGTCAACATCGCCACTGACAATTCCGGTGCGCCCGGGATCAGTCACCTGAAACCGGATGCTGGCAGCATAGGGCGCATCACCTGATAGATTGCCTGGTGAGCTTATCAAGGGTATGGGACCACTAGCAGCCTCAACCCGGATCGAAGGAGCGCTGCCAATGGTGGCAAGTCCCAGAGTATCGGTAATTCGAACTGACGGAGTAAACGAACCCGCCGTTTCATAAACCATTCGCAACTCACTAACGAACTCCCCTCGCACCAATCTGGGCTCGGATGTTTGATCAAAGACCCCATCACCGTTAGTATCCCACTCAATGGATTGGATCTCTTCTGCATCATAGGCCACTAGCTCGAAGGTGACACTAAACGGCACTTCACCAGCTGAAAATCGACTTGAGATATACAGATCATTGATTTTTGGCGCTTCATTTTCAACCACAATGATACTGGTGGCTTCAGCCTGATTACCTCCGTCGTCCCAGACACGTATGCGGGCTGTATAGGTGCCTGGATTATCATAGGTATAATTCAGCGAACGACCTATCGTGTCAAACTCATCGAGCGTAAATCCACCGGTACGAATGCCAAGGTTGTCGAATCCCTGAGCGCCTACTCCGAGCCCACCATCATTGGGACCACCATCACCCTCAAAATCCCAGAAATAACGACTTATATTTGTGGTGGATGAAACAACCGGTGTGAACCTGACCGTCAAGGGTGAAAAACCCGAACTTATGTTACTTTGCAACATGACGGCGGCTACCGCGTTGACTGTTACAGTGATTCGCTGTCCAAAGCTACCTTCACGCCCGGTAACGGTTGCCAACAGCACGTATTCGGTAGTCTCTGTGGGGGTGACCAGAAGTTCACCGGATTCTGCCAGAATTGTATTGTCAGGTAACAGCTTTACCGAGCTTGCATTCGGCACTGTCCAACTGAGTGAGGTGCTGTCGCCCTCGACAATAGTTAATCGCGTGGCCACAAACTGAGCGCCATTAATATCGCTGAGTGGCGCAAAGCTTTGATCGTCCGGAGGAGGCTCAGCATTATTGCTGGAACCACCACCACATGATGACAAAGCAATAACGGCAAACAATGTAATCCATCGCGCAACAAACGGCAAAGAGTTCAAATGCGCCAAATATTTAAACATTACGGTACCTGCGCGGTGCGAGTTAATTACAATCTTACATAATTAACATATTTGGTAAAGCCTTTAGAAAACATCCAGGGCTCTTACCAGAGAATAGCGATCGTCACGAGGGCGTGATGTTTTCTGGCCAATTGAAGTGAATAGTTGTTCTATTCACATCAATTGAGGGTCAAAGTTGGCAAAATTATCGCGTCTGCAGTAGATCAGTTTATTCTTGGATAGGCTCATAGCAGCGTTACGGCGACGCTACTGGACACTCGACTTCTTTACTGCAATACGCAGTAGTTGCTCCATGGCTTCGTATTCCGTCATCGCCATAGCACCTGCAACCGGCAGCCCAGCGGTGTGCCAGCCTTTGATCCCATATGGCTTCATTATGACGGCATCGACACCGAGAATACGAAGTTTTCTGGCCGCCTCATACCCTCGGAAATCTTTCACGCAATACGCAATGACACGATCAGCGCGGCTGAACAATTGTGCACTATCACTATCAAGAGAGCGAAGTGTCATGTTGATTGCTCCGGGGATATGACCCTCCCGGTATTCACGTCGTTCTCGCGTATCCAGAAAAACAATTTCTTCCCTCCTGGCAATCGCCTGGAGCACTTCGCTAAGGTCCATTTCAGGAACTTTCGCACTATCCTCCATGGACTTTTTTTCCCTGCTCACAACGGTACTGCATCCCTTACGTGGCTGTAGTGTTTGTATGCCAGTGTCAATCGATAACGTCTGTGCGGCCAAGCCACTGGCCACGCGATTAAAGAATTCAAAATAACACGATTGCGTTACCTTATTTCTACCTATATCCAGCTGCATCTGACGAAACGCAGTCTCGACAAGCTGGCTGTACACCTCCTGATTCGGGTTCCACGCATTTATTTCGATGTCATGAATGATATCGCCTAGCTTTACGGCTATTTGATCAGAGATGTTATAGCTCTGCATCAACGCTGAATAAGTGGTGGCGGTTCCGGTTCGATTATACGACGCTCCCGGCATGTCAAACGTTGTAACACCAGATACCGCTGTGGGGTTTTCGACCAGACTCACTGGCAGTGGATTGATAAAGGTACGAATTAGCCACACCGACGCCCATTTATCAGGACCTTGGCCATCGGTTGTCTGGAATGTAGATCGCGCCCAGCCAAAGTTTATCGGCACAGTGAACAACAACAGCACCAGCACAAGAAAACGTAAAATCAACCTTCGAGTAATAACTTGCATGATGGCCACCGGACATTTCTGATATTGGTTTAACACTGAATATTGAGATGCACCCACAGGATGCATCTCATATTTATCCAATACTTTTGCACAGATCTTTTAACAGCCTCATTCAATGAGGACCAGTGTCAATCAGCCTAATTCCACACCCCTAGCTGAATGAAAAAATGGCATGACACAAACTGGATACTAGTAGTCCAACCGGAAGATATTTTCATGTTCAGAGCCTCAGTGTGCCTTCCCGACAAGACGCCTCGACGAAGGCGTACCGGGGTACGTCAAGGAGAGGCAACGCAGACGGCGAGGCACACTGCGGCTCCCTTCGGGCGAGCCAGACAGCCGCGCTGCCTGCGTTGTCCTTGCTCGACGTACCCCGGTACGCTTTCGCAATGGCGTCTTGTCATCACGGCTGTCTGGCTCGCTGAACATGAAAATATCTTCCGGTTGGACTACTAGTAATTGAAGTAAGCGACAAACCAAACCTTACTGGATCTACGCAACTTCGTGTGGGTCATTTACTGCGCTCAATAGTTGACGTCCTCCCCTCCCTGAAGAAAAAGGGGATTCCTACGGCGTTCAAGCACATGCCTGAATCGCTTCGACGGAAGGCCGCCCCGTGGGTTCCTGCTTCACTGGGGCTGCCTTAACTGCATGTTCGTGCAATTCAGGTCTAACGTCCCCTCCACCGGAATGCCGGACCAAGGCCATCACGGCGTGTCCCGCCGCTACGATATTCTTTGCCGCATTAACATCGGCGTTCTCTGCATGCCCACAAGAGACACAGCAGAAGCTCTCTTGAATTTTGCGGTTCTCTTGCGCTATATGGCCACAGCCTGAGCATTGCTGACTGGTGTACTGAGCCGGCACCACGATCAAATCACCACCCGCCCACTTGAGTTTGTAGCCCAACTGTCGACGGAATTCACCCCAACCTTGATCGAGAATTGCTCGATTGAGACCCGATTTGGCCTTGACGTTTTTTCCTGGAGCTTGTCGGGTGCCGGAAGCCGAACGAGACATATTGCTGACCTTCAGGCCTTCGATACACACCACCGCGTGATTTTGTGCGGGGCCGCCCAGGCAAATGAGGTGTGATTTCTGATGTAGGTAGTCGGCTCGGACATTGGTGATTCGAATATACAGGCGGGCAATTTTTGCTTTCTGTTTTTTCCAATTACGGGAATACTTGCACCGACGAGCCAGCGATCGCTGTGCGTGTGCCAATTGTCGTTGAAGTTGTGCAAAACTGTTCTTTGGCAAATGAATGACGCCGTCGCTTTGTGCGGCAAAAATAGCAATGCCCAAGTCGAGACCAATCGCTGTTGTGGATGGGTGTAGAGGAGTATCAACCTGTTGCGCAGTTTGAATTGAAAAGAACCATTTACCGCCTCGCTCACTGACGGTGATATTGCGTAGCGTGCCGATGACATTACGGCTGTTTCGGTAGCGCATCCAGCCTAACTTAGGTAGAAAAATACGATTATTGGTCTGATCAAGCTTGAACTGTTTGGGCTCGGGGAAGCGAAAGCTATTCCCACGGCCTTTCTTTTTGTACGAGGGGAAAGCAGCGCGTTTGGAAAAAAAGTTCTGATAGGCCCGATCAAGATCTTTCAGCGATTGCTGCAACGTTTGAGCGGGTGCGAGTTGAAGCCACAGTGTGTCTCGATCTTTACGCCAGGTTGTCAGGCTCTTGCACATCTGGACATAGCTGATGTACTTCAGTTCGGCCTTATGGTTCTCTTGCTGAAGTGCCAATGCCTTGTTGTAGACAAACCGGGAACAGCCTGCAAACTGCCACAGCTGGCGGGTTTGTTCACCATTGGGGCGTAGCTCGAACTTGAAGGCTTGTAGACGTTCCATGGACTGAATAATACACTGGACCGATAGAGAGTATGCCACAAATACCCATTAAACACTGTATTTATAAACAGCTGTTAGAGGGTGTATTATTACTATCGAATCAGGAAAATCTTCGAGCTAGACGAAAAAGAGGCTCCGCCTCTAGCGATCGGGATAGGGGCCGACCGAAGTCGGGCCCCTCCCACACCACCCGGCATGCGGGTCCGCACCGGGCGGTTCGAGAAGTTGAGGTCATGAGAGACGAGGTACACCGAGGCTATCGTAGTACTTTACCGATAGAATAAGGTGCAATCCCGAAAGGCTGTTGTGCCAACAACGTTTGCTAGAGCAAGCGATGAGCTTAGCCAACTCCTGCGAGGCACCGAGACGACGTAAAGCGTCATACGCCGTACGGCCGCGTCGCCAGTGCTTGAGCTGGATAGCCCGCAATCGGCGTCGTATCCAGCCATCCAGATCACGGAAGATTTTCGGCGTTTGTGCCAGATGAAAGTAAGCCTTCCATCCGGGAATGAAACTCCGAAGTTCTACCGCAACTTGGACAAGGCTGCGACCACCGACGCGACGTGTGATCTGCCGGATGCGCTGCTTGAACTTGACGATTGCCGAGGGCGATACCGCGATCTTGACCGTGTTCCCACTCCACCGCCGTAAGCAGTAGCCCAGAAATTTACGACCAAACACGGGCCCGACTGCAGTCTTTGCCTCGTTCACCCGAAGGTGCAGTTTTGCATACAGCTTCCGAAGAGAGCGCAGTACCCGTTCCCCCGCCCGTTGACTACGAACATACACATTGCAGTCATCGGCGTATCGGGCAAACTTGTGTCCGCGCCTCTCCAGAGCCTGATCCACTTCGTCCAACAGCACATTAGCCAGTAACGGTGAAAGAGGGGAGCCTTGTACGGTTCCCTCCAAGCGTTCCACCAATACGCCGTTGATCATGACGCCAGCTCGAAGAAATCGTCGAATCAACCGAAGAACGGCCTTATCGTCGATTCGCTTACTCAGCCGGTCCATGAGAACGTCGTGATTGACCCTGTCGAAAAATTTCTCAAGATCCAAATCAACCACCACCTGATAGCCTTGTTGCACACACTGCTGTGCATGGAGCACAGCGTCATGAGCACTTCGACCCGGGCGAAAGCCGTAGCTGAATTCCGAAAACGTCGGGTCAAGCAGGGGTTGCAGTACTTGCAACAGTGCCTGCTGGATCAGGCGATCAATGACGGTGGGTATCCCCAATTCCCTGGAGCCTCCACCCGGTTTCGGAATTTCCACGCGTCGCACGGCCGATGGCCGATAACTACCGCGCAGCAATTCATCCCGGATCACTGGCCACTGGGTTTGAAGATATTCAATCGTTTGAGTGATTGAAAGACCGTCTACGCCCGCACTACCTTTATTGGCTTTGACGCGTTTCCACGCCTCCACCATGTTCTCTCGCGAGAGCGCCTGCTCAAGCAGATTCTCCCGCCCCAAGCTTTCGGTTCGTTGAGGCACCGACACCGCTTCACCGCGTGCAGGAAACTTTCGGGCTTCACCCGTTCGTCTCTCACTGCGCCTCGATCTCCCGAGTTTCTGGTGCTTTGCTTTGTCGAGCGTCATCGTCTTCTAGCTCTCCTTCTCGTTTAGCCCTTCATCGCATGATGACGACTACTATGGCCTCTGCTGACTTCTCACTCCGACCAGACGATCGTCGCCCTTTCAGGCACAAGGTGAGATCTCCCCGGGTAAGACTGCAATCCTTCCCCACACAACCGCCGAATCTACATTATCTCCCTTTGACCACAAGAGCTTCGCGATGATAGGCCCGCTCGCCCTGGTTGATAACGCCTCAATATTCGGTTCTTGTTCATCGGCTCGTGGTTTCGCTAGACACTTCCTCCCCACGCTTGGTCGCCCTTGCGCAGTTGTGCTTCACTTCGGTCGCTATGGTCAGCTTCCGGGAGGACTTTCACCTCCAAGATTGCACCCATGCCGGGCGCACCTATCCATCCCCGCCCTGAAGGACGAGGCTTTCCGCGCGTTGGGGTAAACGCTTATTTAGCAGGTAGTATTTCGGCAAATATCGGAGGTCTGGAAAGCTGCTCAGGTGAGCTTCCAGCATGAGAAATTCCACCTCAATTCGGTCGCCCTGCCTCTTTCCAGGATTCACTGCCATGTCCGCATTGAAGGGCAGGATCCGAAGATTGATGACTACAGACCAAATTCTGCGATGATATCAGCCGAGTGCTGACCGATTTGCGGGGCTGCATGTCTTGATCGCGGACGGATACCATCCACCCTGATCGGACAACGCATCAATGACAACTCGCCACCGGCATGATCGTGGAGCTTCTGCACCATGTCCAAGGCTTTAAATCCCTCACTGCCCAGAAAATCGGACCAATCGGCAACCCGCGCGCACCAAATATCTTCGCGCTCGAGTATCTCCAGCCAGTGCGCCGTGGACTGGTGGCGTAATCGTTCCGAGAGTATGTTCTTGATGCCATCACGTTCCACAAACCAGGAATCAGGTCGTTCGGCATAGGGGATAAGTGCTTCAATTTCCAGTAAATCAGCCAACCTACCCAACGGTGTCATGGCGATAGCCAGAAATCCATCAGCAGTTTCATAGACCCCATAAGGTGCGGCCAGTCCCACATGAGCAGAGCGATAGCGGGCACGCCGTGGAGCCCGTCCTCCATCGTTCAGATAGGTTGCCAGTACTTCAAACTGGAAATCGCTCATGGCTTCGATAAGGCTGGTTTCGATATGACTACCCCGCCCGCGAATACCGCGTTTGACCAGCGCAGCAAGAATGCCCTGTGCGGTATTGGCCCCGGCAAACATGTCCGCCACCGCCAGACCGAAAGGAACCGGCCCGTCAGCGTCACTGCCGTTGAGCCACATGACGCCGGAACGCGCCTGCGCCAGCAGGTCCTGTCCAGGATATTTTACCCACGGCCCATGAGTGCCATACCCGCTGATTGAAGCATAGACGATGGAATCATTGACGCTCTTGATCGAGGCATAATCCAGCCCAAGACGCTCAATGACGCCGGGGCGAAAATTCTGCAAAAACACATCAGCCTGGCTGACCAGCGACAACAACTTCTGCTTGTCTTCAGGGCATTTCAGATCAAGAGCCAGACTCTCCTTGCCTCGATTGATGGCATGAAAGAGCGTGGACTCACCGTTGATCAGCGTATCGGACAAGTACAGTCGTCGTGTCAGATCGCCTCCATCCGGACGCTCTATCTTGATAACCCTTGCCCCCAGATCCTGCAATCGCAAGGAGGCATACGGTCCGGCCAGAAACTGACTCAGATCAATTACCAGCAAACCGGACAATGGCAAATCTTCAGCGGGCCTCGATTCTGATTCAGGCATCTTCTCGTTCACGAGCTGGACTGGTTTTTGGACACAGGACTCATCGCGGTGTTCATGACGCCACTTTCTACCGCGATCTGCAGAACGGTGTCGCATACGACATCGGCAATTCGGGTGACATCAGGGCCATCAGCATGACGCAAAGTCGACACCACCAGCGCAGCTTTGACTCTGGATGTGGCCGTCCCCACCAGTGCCCCGACATCCAGTCCTCCCACGAATCGTTCACCATCAGTGAGCTCGAACCCCCTCTCCCGGATGGAATGCAGCCGGGTGATGAAAATATCGCGTGACTCTTCAGAACGGGATGAGAAATCGCTTGAGTGTTCCAGGTACTGATTACGTTCGTCAGTACCCATCGAAGACAGCAGCACTCGCCCCGAGGTGGTATTGAGCAGTGAATGGCGCGAACCGACTTCGATAGACAGGCGAATAGGGTTAGGACTCTCAACCTGCGCCATGATCAGTACCTCACCGTCACGAATCATGCTCAGGTGACAGCTTTCCGACAAGGTTTCCGACAGTTCCCGCATGGCCGGCAAGGCTACTCGCAACAATTCTTCGTAGGGCGAATGTGTATGGCTAAGCTCAAACAGCTTGAGACTCAGACGAAATCGCCCACCGTCGGTACGCCTCAGGTAATTGCGTGCCGCCAGTGCATTCAGAATGCGGAACAACTCGTTCGGGTTGCGATCAAGCGCACGGGAAATTTCAGCCTGATTCATGGGCGATTTCGCAGCGGCCAGCAACTCGATGACATCCAGCGCTTTGTCCAGCGCAGGAACAGCATAGTTCGGCTCCTTCTTGCCAGCCTCACTGGCAACTGTGACAGTGGTAGACGTCATGGGTTCTCCTGTTCGACAGTATCGCGGGTACTGTACTCGATCGATCAGAGCGTACCAAAAAATGTATCAGTGTCCGCACCCAATGCGGGCGCACCTCGTGTGCAGCCCATGCGCATGCCATTGACCTTGATAGGGCAGGCGGTTGTACGTACACGCTGCCCCGCCTCGCCGATTTCCTGAACCGCATCAAGAGCCTTGAAAGCCTCGTTTTGTTCAAGCTCTGGCCATTGCAGCACCTCTGCACACCAGACACCGGCAGGTTCAAGCACCTCTAACCATGTCGCCGTTGGCGCTGTCACCAGATGTTCCACCAGCACCGCCTTGATTGGGTCGCGCTCCTCGAATGCCAGAGTAGGATCCACATAAGGTTCCAATGCCGCACAGTCGAGCAATTCCCTCAAGACTGCAATGGCTGTCATTGCCACCGCGATGTAGCCATCAGCCGTACGGTAGATGCCATAGGGCGCTGTGCCATTGACATTGGCATTATTAACGGCACTGCGCTTCGGCTGCACAGCGGCTCCGTTGAGATACCCGGTGAACTGTTCGAATTGCAAATCCATGGCTGAACTCATCAGGTTCACTTCAATCAATGAGCCCTTGCCACTCCCCGCACGATGCAGCAAGGCTGCCAGCACGCCCTGAACCAGGTGGGCACCGGTGAGCACATCGCTGACAGCCAAACCCACCGGCACCGGATCGTCGCCATCATTGCCAGAGAGCCAGGCCATGCCTGAGCGAGCCTGCACCAGCAGATCCTGCCCCGGCTTGTCACGCCAGGGCCCTTCAGTGCCGTAACCCGAAACGACGCCATACACCAGGCCCGGATTGAACTCTGCCACCTCGCCATACCCCAGCCCGATGCGCTCCATGACACCCGGCCGGAAATTATGAACCATCACATCGGCGGACTTGATCAACGTTTTAACGCGCGCCAGATCGTCGGCGTTCTTCAGATCAGCCGCAACGCTGAACTTGTTTCGGTTAATGGTGTGGAACAGCAACGAGTCATCACCACAGGCCTGATCCGCCACATAGAGCTGCCGACACGCATCACCACCTGCTGGTCGCTCAACTTTAATGACTTGCGCACCCAGATCAGCCAGACGCAAAGCGCAGGAAGGTCCTGCCAGAAATTGTGAAAAATCGAGCACTCGAATTCCGCTCAGAGGACGGTCAGCTGCAGGCATATCCATGGATAAGACCATTATTTCTATTTGAGCTTCAAGTTTATATATAAATCATATAATTTTCCATAAATAATTTCCAATTGATTCAAACAGCATAAACGCCATTTTCCATACTTAATGCACGAACACAGTGCAAACAGAACTTGACAAACAACGCTAATAAATTTCTAATTCATATATGAATTCTACATTTACAGCAAAATATTGCTCCTCATACTCATGCATAACCACACAAACTTACCAACTCTGAGCCTCAGCACACCATGAAAACCATTGTCATCACCGGCGGCAACAAAGGCCTGGGACTGGCTCAGACGCAACGTTTCCTATCCGATCACAGGGTGGTAGTGATTGCCCGCTCCAAAGGCGAACTAGACACACTCCCCCATCAGGAGAATCTTGAATTCGTCGAGCAGGACCTTTCGCAATGGCGCGATACCCAGTGGCTGGACAGCGTGTACGAAAAATGGGGCCCCATTGGCGGCCTGGTCAATAACGCCGGCATGCATCTGAAGAAGCCCGTCTGGGAGGTCTCAGGGGATGAACTCGAAAACGTGCTGGACCTGAACGTGAAGGCGATGTTCACCGCCTGCGGGCGCTACGTTGCCCTGCATGAAGAGCACGGCGGCGCCATCGTCAACCTCTCCTCCATGGGTGGGCTAATGGCTTTGGCAGGCGCCGCTGCCTATGTGACGGCTAAAACAGCGGTCATCGGCCTGACGCGCAGCATTGCCGTGGATGCTGCCAGCAGAAACATCCGCTGTAATGCGGTGTGTCCCGGCTTTATTGAAACCAACATGACGCGCGCCATTCTGGCTAAAGACCCGGCACGACGCGACAAGATCGAGGGCCGCATTCCTTCTGGTCAGTTTGGTACTCCGGCCGATATCGCCGATGCCATTCACTTCTTGCTTGGCGACAACGCCAGGTATGTCAACGGTATAGCCCTGCCTGTCGATGGCGGCTATTCCATAGGATTCTAGAGAAAACCCATGACTTATCAATCAACCTGCCTGATGGCTGCTGGTCAGATCGAACTTGCCGATGCTCAGATGCCATCAACTATCGAACCCGGCTTCGTGCGTCTCAAAATGGCAACGGCAAGCCTTTGCGGAACAGATTTGCATTATTACAGGCACTTCGCCAATGCAGGCTTTGAACTGGACAACCCCGTGACACTCGGCCATGAAGCCTGTGCCCATGTCGTGGATGCCAATGGCAGCGCACTTCTGCCAGACACCCTGGTTGCCCTCAACCCCATCATCAATTGCGGTCTCTGCGAACAATGTCTGATCGGTCAGATCAATCTCTGCACCGCCAAGCGTTTCCCCGGCTCGGCTACAACCAAGCCTCATATGGATGGATTCTTTCGCGAATATTTCGACTTCCCCGCCACCTGCTGTCGTCCAGTGGCCGCCGATGTAAACCCGGACCATCTGACGTTTGCAGAACCCCTGGCCTGTGCTATGCATTCGGTGAATGTAGGCCAGATAAAGGAAGGCAGCGAAGTACTAGTCACCGGTTGTGGGCCAATGGGTTTACTGGCCATCGTTGCCGCAGCCGCCAAAGGCGCCAGAGTCACTGCAACGGATATTCGTGCTGAAACTGTCGACCTGGCGAAACAGGTCGGCGCCAGCGAAGGTTTCATCAGTGGCACAACAGAAGCTGCCGAACGTACTGCTACTTTCGACACGGTTATTGAGGCCAGCGGTTCGGCCCATGCATTCAACCTGGCACTGAATCTTGTCAAGCGACAAGGCATCGTTTCGATTCTGTCGAATATTCAACTGAGCGATACCCGCATAGAGTTGCATCGCATCATGCTCAAAGAGGTGCGTGTGCTGGGCTCATTCCAGTTCAATCGAGAATTTGAAGAAGCCGTTCGGTTGATCGAATCCGGGACACTGCCGCTGGATCCTTTGATTGCTGCACAGTTTCCCTTGTCGCAGACCGCAGAAGCACTGGAGCTGATGCTCAGCGGAGGTGCTGCTGGCAAGATTCTGATCAAGAGTCTGGCCGCCAACGCCCCTTGCGCAGCCTGAACCACCGAGCCCGTCAACCATCCACTTGAAAACGAGGATATCACCACATGTCATATACGGACCGTTCACTCATGAAAAAAAACACAATCCCCTTTAGCGCAACTTTGACCCTAATCGCAGGACTACTGAGCGCAGGCACCATACAGGCTGCCGAATTTGAAATACGCCTGGGTCACGTCACATCCGACAAGGAGCCCGTACAGCAGGCTATTGAAGAGTTTGCCGCCAACGTCGAAGAGCGCAGTGAAGGTCGTGTCGATATCAAGATTTTCGCCAATGGCCTGTTGGGTACCAACCCCGAAGTCTATGAGCAGGTTCGCGCCGGTGCTCCCATCATCACGGTCTCCGACCCAGGCTACCTGAGTGACTTTGTCGCTGATTTCGGTGTGCTTGGCGGACCGTATCTGATGGATGATCCCATGCAGTTTGCCAAACTCGAAGGCACCGAACTGTATGACAACATGAAGTCACGCCTGCGAGACGAGGCCGATATCGAGTTGCTGGCAATGAACTGGCTGTTCGGCTCTCGTCATCTGATTGCGGACAAGCCCGTCAGCAACCCTGAGGACATTGCCGGCATGACAGTGCGTACACCGCCCAACGCCATGTGGGTCAAGACTTTCGAAGCCATGGGTGCACGCCCCACGCAACTACCATGGACAGAAGTGTATTCAGGACTGTCTGCAGGGGTTGTTGATGCAGCCGAGGCACCTCTGCCCTCAATCTACGGGGCCAAGCTCCACGAAGTCAAGAAGGTCATTTCTCTGACCGGACACTTCAAGGGCTTCACCGGACTCGTCATCAATGCCGACTATTTCAGTAACCTTCCTGAAGACATTCAGACCATTCTGAGTGAAGAGGCACTGGCTGCCGGCAAATTCATGACCAGTCTGATGATTGAATCTCAGGAAGAATGGATTGCCAAGCTTGAAGCCGAAGGCGTGACGTTCAACCGGGATGTGAATACTGCAGCATTTCAGAAAAAGACTGCATCCGTCTACAAGGAGTTTCCAGCCTGGTCTGACGGCCTCTACGACAACGTGCGCGCCATTCTGGACAACTAGATTCAAAGCCCTTCAAAGCCCTTCAAACCATCTTCGTCAAATCCTGTCTCATCGGTGATTATCCGCATGCAACGTCTCATACGCGTATTACTTACCTTGGAAACCACAGTGGCAGGTGTCGCTACTGCCGGTGTTGTGCTATGCGTGATATGGGGGGTATTCACTCGCTACATTACGGCCCAACCGGCAGTCTGGACGGCGGAGCTCTCGGGCATTCTATTCACCTGGATAGTCTTCCTGGGCGCTACCGCCGCCTTTCATGATGATCAACATATCCGTGTCAGCCTGCTGGTTGATATTTTGCCCATCAGGGCACGACGGGTCATACGCGTTCTGGTAGATCTACTCATGATCGCCTTCCTCATCTACGCCGCCTGGCTCAGCTACCTCATGATGCTCAAAGGTGCAACACGTCCTTCACCCATCCTGCGTATTCCCTTTTCTCTGGTCTATCTGGCACCTCTGCTCGGTTTCGGACTAATGGCCTTCAACGCCCTACTTCGACTGGTCGGCCTGGTTCCCGATATCAACAACTCTGACGCCGGCTCGGAAGGTGCACTATGAGCGAATTTTTTCCGATTTTTGCTCTATTACTGGGAATAGCCATCGGCATGCCGGTCGCATTTGCCATAGCGGCTGCCGGCTTGCTTTTCTTCGTATTCTCTGGCGCCATGCCCAGTGAAGTATTCGTGCAGCGCCTCGTTTCGGTCACTCATTCATTTCCCTTGCTGGCTGTTCCTCTATTTATCATGACCGGTGTTGTCATGAATTTTGCGGGAATCACACAACGCATGATGAACTTTGCCGAGTCTCTGACTGGACACTGGGTAGGTGGTCTTGCTCAAGTCAACGTCATGCTCAGCACACTACTGGGCGGTGTCGCTGGCTCGGCCAATGCCGACGCTGCCATGCAGTCCAAGATATTGGTACCCGAAATGACTCGCCGAGGTTACGACCCGGCATTCTCCTCTGCTGTCACAGCTGCATCATCGGTCATCAGTGTCATCATTCCTCCGGGCATCGGTCTGATCATCTATGGCTTTATGGGTGACGTATCCATCGGCCGTCTGTTTCTTGCCGGTATCGTGCCCGGATTGATGCTCTGCATGTTGATGATGCTGACCGTTGGCCTGATCGCCAAACGAGCGAAGCTTGAACCTGCCTACGCGCATCGTGCCACAGGCCGTGAGCGCCTGCGGGCTTTGCGTGGCGCCTCTCTGGCTTTGATGGTTCCTTTCGGCATTGTGATCGGTATCCGCTTCGGCTTTTTCACACCGACAGAAGCCGGCGCCATGGCCGTTCTGTTTTCGACCATCGTCGGCTTGATATACCGAGAACTTCACTGGCGCGACATTCAACCCATTTTGCAGCAGACCATCCAGGCAACAGCCATTGTGCTGCTCATCATCTGTGCCGCGAACGCCTTTGGCTTCTATATGACCTGGGAAGAAATACCCAAGCGAGTAGCCGATGGCATGCTGGCTCTGAGCCAGAACCCCTACATACTATTGCTATTGATCAACCTGTTGCTCATTGGCGTCGGCATGTTCGTCGAAGGTACCGCCGCACTGATCATACTGGCACCGATACTGGTACCTGTTGTCATTCAGGTGGGAATTGATCCCGTGCATTTTGGCATCGTCATGGTGCTGAACCTTACTATTGCAGGTGTGACCCCTCCTTTGGGAACCCTGATGTTCACAACCTGTGCCATAACCGGTGTCTCAATCGGCAATTTCATTCGAGCAGCCGTACCGTTTTATATCATGCTGTTTCTTGCCTTGATGATTCTGACCTTTGTACCTGCTGTCTCACTCTGGCTGCCCGATCTCTGGATGTGACAGTTCAACAAATAGTACGCCAGCACAGACCATTGTCACTTATGAGGAAACACGCTTGAATACTGAAGACGGTACCGTCCGTATCGAACGCCATGGCCCTGTCGCCGAGATCGTGATCGACAGACCGGCCAAGCACAATGCACTGACACCTGCCATGTATCGCGGCATCGGTGCCGCCTGCGATGAGGCGAATCAGAATGATGACATTCATGTCGTTGTATTCAGCGGCGCCGGTGAACGTGCATTCTGCGCAGGCTCCGACATCAGCGCGCTCGAAGGCTACGAAGATTTCTGGGCCTGGCGCAATCGCTACGATTACATTCCACCAATCAGGGCATTGCGCAAACCGGCGATTGCAGCAGTCAAGGGCTGGGCACTGGGTGGTGGTCTGGAAATCGCCCTGGCCTGCGATATTCGCGTGGTAGCTCGTAACTCGGTATTCTCGGCACCAGAAGTGACACTGGGCTGGAATGGCGCAGGCGGTGCAGCTCAACATCTCACCAGAATGTGCGGCTATGGCCAGGCCATGAAGATTCTGCTCACCGGCGATCGCTTCGATGCTGAAGAGGCTCACCGCATCGGTATGGTCGAATGGCTGGTTGAAGTCGGTGAAGAGCGTAACAAAGCCCTCGAAGTGGCCGCGCAAATTGCGGGCAATTCCAATATTGCTACCCAAGCTGTCAAAGCTGCCGTACGCAGTGCACTGGAAGGCGGTGTTGATGCCGGTCTTCGCATGGAGAACGAACTCATGTCACTGTGTTTCGCCAAGCGAGAACTGGCGAAAAAGAACCAGCAGGAGAACTCATGAGCGCACAATTTACCGGTTTGACCTGGGATCATCCGCGCGGCTACGATGCTCTGGCGCAATCTGCCGAGCGAGTCAATCATGGCCTCACAACCCCACTAATCCACTGGAACAAGCAACCTCTGGAAGGATTTGAAAGCGCGCCGATCGCAGAGCTGGCAGCAGCAAACGATCTATTGGTACTTGATCACCCGCACCTGGGAGAAGCTGTCGCCAGTGGCTGCCTCATACCGCTGGACGAACTCTACAGTGTCGAACAGATACAATCCTGGTCCAGTCACTGTGTCGGCAATTCTCTGAACTCCTATCAGATGGATGGAAAAACCTGGGCTTTGCCTCTGGACGTGGCAACTCAGGTTATTGCCCGACGAGCAGACCGGATTAGCGAAGCACCTCAGAACTGGGCCAGCATTGAAGCATTATCCAGGGATCTGCCGGTCGCACTGTCGCTGGCAGGCCCGCATGCCATTCTTAACGTGATGTCCATTGCCGCGGCCAGTGGAGCACTACCAGGTGGTGTACATTTTCTTCCCGATGACGCCCTCCGGCAGGGCCTGGAATTGATGCAACGCCTGTATGACAGACGCCCTGCAGGAAGTGAAACCCTTAACCCCATAGCGCTGCTGGACTCCATGTCACATTGCGATGACATTGCTCTGGTCCCGTTGATATTCGGTTATGTCACCTATTCGATACCTGATCGCTATCCGCATCATGTCGCATTTTCTGACTCTGTCCTCATGCCATCTGCAGAGACGAAAGCCGGTTCGAACAGCCGATTTCACGGTGTACTGGGCGGCACCGGCATTGGCTTCTCCACCCGCTCCATCCCCTCTGCGGCCCTGCTGAGCCATATTGCCGATCTGCTGTCCCCTGCCTGTCAGCAGGAGCTGTTTCCAGAATTTGGCGGACAACCCTCGCTGCGCAGCGCCTGGCAGAATGAAAACGTCAATCGCTCCATGGGCAATTTTTATCTGGACTGTCTGGCCAGCGCCGAGGCTCCCTTGCTCAGACCGCGATTCGACGGCTACATCGCCTTTCAGTCTGCAGCAGCACAGACTGTTCGAGACTGCCTGGCCGGCATTCATACCATCGATGATTCAATCAAAGGCATACGCCAACTCTGGACTCAAGCACGGTCCGAGGCACGGGGTAATCTTGATGATCGTTACATTATCAGGGAGAACTAGTTGTATTACGATCCCTTAGCCTTCCAGCCTGGCTGCATGCATCGACTGCAGCAGCTGACTCTGTCGTCTGGCGGAGACACGATCAACCACGACGGCCGCCAGTAGAACCGTGCCTCGCACAATGTCGTAGATATAGGGCGAGGCGTTGAGTAGATTCAGGCCATTGTCGATCAGCACCAGAAAGAATGCACCGAAAACACTACCCACAACCGTACCACTGCCCCCGGTAAGCTTAGTGCCACCTAGAATCACGGCGGCGATAACAGTAAACTCGATACCAATACCAATTCCGGACTGCAACCCTCCGACCCTGGCAAGAAGTATCAAGGCTGCTACGCCGGTGACGAAACCACCGATGGCATACACAAGAATTGTCACAGAGCTACTCGGCAGATTGGACTCACGCGCCGAACGTGCTGAACTACCCATGGCACGGGTATAGACACCCAGGCGTGTGTGGTTCAGAAGATACACACCAGCCACGAAGATGATGAACAGCAGGATGATGGGCACGGGCACACCGTATAGTCGGCCATTACCCAGAAAGCCCATTTCTCGCGGAACCGGAATATTTTGCGCACCGGTCATGTGAATGGCCATACCGCGATAGATCGAATAGGTTGCAAGTGTTGTTATCAATGGCGATATTCGGAAGCGGATGACCAACAGTCCGTTAATGCCTCCTAGCAGAGTTGCACAAGCGATGGCTGCGGAGAATGCCAGCAGATAGCTCTGTGTCTCCAACATGAGCTGTGCAAACAGCGCCGATGTAAAAAACAAGATGGCTCCCATCGAGATGTCGATGCCTGCCGTGATAATGATGAATGTCATGCCGATGGCCATGATCGCAGTCACTCCTGACTGGACAAGCATGGATTGGAAGTTCGACAGGCTGAGAAAGACTGGTGACACCAGCGCCAGCAATGCAGCGAACAGAATATTAGCAATGGCAATCGGAAGCCATTTTTGCCGGGTAAACAAGGTACGGATAGTATTGTTCATTGCTTCATGCTGCCTTGTCACCCGCGCTGGCCGCCAGGGAGATTATTTTCACTGAATCAAATTCTTCACGGCTGAACTGACCCACAATACGTCCCCTGCGCATCACCAGTATCCGGTGCGACAGATGCAACAGTTCCGGCAGATCAGAAGACACGACAACAACGGCAGCCCCTTTTCGAGCAAGATCCTTTACTCGGTTGTGAATATCAAATTTGGCACCGATATCAACACCCTTGGTCGGCTCATCGAGCACCAGGACTTCAGGCTCCGTTGCCATCCAGCGACTCAGCAAGACTTTCTGTTGATTACCACCACTAAGCGCATCCGTTCTGACATTGATATGGGGAATGGCTATGCCCATTTGCGCCACCATCGTCTGAGCCGATTTTCGCTCACCAGAAAAACCTAGCCTCAACAGTCCTCGTTTGATGAACTTATGAATGGCAGCCGCTGACAAATTTTCCCTCACGGGACGATTCAGAAACAATCCATTGGTGCGTCGATCTTCAGGCAGGTAACAGGCATGCAGTTGTTTCATGCTCGCCACCGACCTGTCGGGCACCGGCTTACCGTGTACAAAGACCTTGCCACTGGCAGAGCGCAATCCGAAGATAGCTTCAGCCACTTCAGTACGACCAGCGCCCATCAGGCCCGCAATGCCCAGTATCTCGCCCTGCTGCACGGCAAACGATATTTCCCTGAAATCCACCGAGGATAGATTTTCCACACGCAGTGCTTCAGACGCCCCGGAGAAGGGTTCGATGTCTTCATGGATGGCTTCGAACGAGCGCCCCACCATCAGCTCTTCCAGTTGGCGTTGCGACACCTCAGCCAGTTGACCGCTGGCCACCTGCTCACCATCGCGCAGTACAATATAGCTATCGCAGACTCGGTATATTTCCTCCAGAAAATGCGAAATGAATATGATGGCAATACCACGACTACGCAGCTTGTCCAGAATCACGAACAGCTTTTCGCGCTCCACCGCCGTCAGTGAGGTGGTTGGCTCGTCCAGAATCAGAACCCGGTCGGCGTGCAGCAATGCTTTGCCTATCTCAACGATCTGCTGTTTGCCCGCGCCCAACGAATCTACGCTTGCCTGAGGGTCTATTTCGATTCCCAGAAAATCCAGTTGCTCGCGCGCAATCTTTTCCATTTCCCGCCAGTCAATTCGCATTGCTGATCCTGGCAAGGCGCTGATGCACATGTTCTCTGCCACCGTCAGAGAACCAAACAGGCTCAGCTCCTGGTGGACGGCAGAAATACCATGGGCGTGCCCCTCGTTGCGTTCGACAAGCTGACCGTCCACGAAAATCTGACCGTCTGTTGGCTCCAGTAAGCCACACAGCATGTTCTTGGTCGTGGATTTACCTGCTCCATTTTCTCCAACCAGCCCCACAACCTGACCGGGAAACAGATCAAATGAGACTCCATCAACTACGGTTTTTCCGGAAAACGATTTCTTCAGCCCTCGAAACGATAGCAGTGGCGTTGCATTATCCTTGTTCAACTAGGACCTCCGGGCACTGAGTTTCATGGAAAGCCAGGTACCAAAGAATATCAATAGCCCCTGAATGATCAGCTGGTCATAAAATGGAATCCCCATCAGATTCAGGCCACTGATCAGCACTGCCAATAATGCAACTCCAAGCACCGTGCGGGCAATCGAACCATCGCCACCTTCCATGGTCGTACCTCCCAGCACCACAGCTCCGATGACAATCAGCAACAATGTATCGCCAACTCCCGGTATGGCATTGCCCAAGGTGGCAATACTGATGAAACCAGCGATACCACCCAGCAAACCTGACACCGCATAAACACTGACCTCGGTAAACCGGACATTAATACCCGAGTAGCGAGCCGCGTTACGATTACTACCAATCAGCATCACTCGTCGCCCCCAGTCAGTCTGGGTCATCGCCACTATGCAAACTCCCACGACCACCAGACCAACCCAGGTGACCGCAGGAATGCCGGCGATGGTCAGAAAACCAAAATCGATCATCGAATAAGGTGTTCCCTGCACAGCGATACCTTTGGACAGAACGAAAGCAATACCTCTGGCAATCAACTGAGTCGCCATGGTCGTGATGAAAGGCGTCAGTCCCAATACACCGATGAGAAGACCATTGACCAGACCAAAAACCAACCCCACTGCCAACGCTGCAAGTGCTCCCAGCGTGACGCTGCCGGTTGCAGCCATCACTAGACCAGAGGTGACCGCACTGACACTGATCACGGTAGAGATCGACAAATCGATACCCCCCATCAGGAAAACCAGGGTCATTCCAATTGACGCAATCAGCACGACCGAGTTTGCAGTCAGCAGGGCTTCGATATTCCCCGACGTCATGAAATAGGGAGAAAACAGGGAAAAAGCAACAAACAGTGCGATCAGCACTGGAGCCACGGGGTAGGAACGAACAGAATCTGACAGTGTCTTTATCATTTCAATTAGCTTCCGCTGCAACAGACCGGGAAGCGCCCAGCGCTACCCAGCCTGTTACACACTTGATGAGCAAAGACTATTTGGCGCCCCAGATCGTGGCTTTGTTCGCCTCGATGTCGTCAGTGGTATAAAAATTTCCGCTGATGACATTCACTCGATCCACGCTCTCGCCATTCATCAGGCGTGTTGCCAGATCAACAGCGGTTTGACCGGTTGCACTCAGATCCATGACAACAATGCCGTCAGCCGTACCATTGAGAACAGCTTGATATCCGTCATTGGAACCGTTGACGCCGGTTATGACCACATGGCCTTCTTCGCCAACCTTCGCAAGCTTGCCCAGATCAGTCAGTACGGTTTCCACTGAAGGGATATGCGTGTCTGTAGCGGCATAGACCGCATGCACCTCTGGATTGGCCTGAAAAGCATTCTGAGCACCTGAGAGAGCACGTGCAGAATCCCAATCGGTTGGCACTTCCACCAGCTTTACATTCTCCAGATCCGCAAGCTCCTCACGAAACCCCTTGCTTCGATCGATGCCGTTCTGGTCATTCAAGGCGCCAATCAGCTCGACAATGACTTTCTCACCAGCTACATCTTTTAGCTGTTCAGCAGTGTAAGCACCCGCCAGGCGACCATCAGATAGAGAGTCGGGCCCTACAAATGCTGCCACCACCCGGCTGTTTGGTAAATCGCGATCATAGGCGACGACCGGAATACCAGCACGTTCTGCGGCGATAAGCGCACGTTCGATCGTGTTCTGATCGACTGCGCAGACCAGAATGGCATCGACACCTTGCGTTATCAGCGACTGAATCTGCTGATTCTGTGTCTGGGCATCACCATCGGCAACCAGCTCGACAAGCTCATAGCCACGCTGTTGTGCTTCGGCCTTGATGGCATTGTTGACACCGACACGACTTTCAAACAACTGGTCGACAGAGAGCCCCAATGTGATTTTGTCCTGGGCCATAGCCCCGGAAACTACGGTCATTGCGAAGGCAAAGAACAAGGATAGTAAGACTTTCATGGCGATAGATTCCTTGGTTGTTGTATTTTCTGCGCGAACGCACCCGCAGCTCAAGTTCGCTGTATGCAGGCTTTGCCCGGCAGTTGATGACTGCGTGGTTATTGACATGCATTCCGCTGAGCAATTGTCCAGGTGACTGCATTCTGAAGTTTAGTTATACCAAACAATGCATAAAACTAAAAGCAGTTGTTTCACTGCTAGAACTATCAATCACATTGATTCACTATGATTAGGCTACTTATCCGACTATTATGAAGTTTTATTGTCAGCAGAAATCACACTGAATCAGTCAACCTCACAGATCGTCAAGCTATTTTCGTTATACCAAACAACACAAAAACATGGAAGACATTTTCCCACTCAAAATCACTCGATTATTTGCGGGCACCCGCAAACCACGCAAAACGATAGCGTTCGACCGAGACTGGTGCTTGCGGGGCTAGTGTCAGAAGCAGCGGTGGATTAATCCATCACTTGGAAATCTGCTTCCTGTACAACGTGGGCGTCACCCCAAGCCGCTTCTTGAAGGTCCGGGTAAACGCAAGATCTGATTCATAGCCAACCCGATTAGCCACTTCATACAATGGCAAATCTGTCTCAGCCAGCAGCTGACCCGCTTGCTGCATTCGCAGCTGTGTCAGGTAGTCAAACATGGGCTGCCCCACCAGAGTCTTGAAGCGTTTCGCAAATGCGGCGCGAGACAAGCCGACATCTGCAGCCAGCAACTCAAGCGACCATGACTTTTCAGGATGTTGATGCAAGCGTTGCAATGCCTTGCTGATGTACTTGTCAGCGAGTGCCTTTATCAAAGGTGCATCACCTTGCTGGCCGAAATTCATTCGTATCAGTTCAACAATCAACACTTCAGTCATCCGGTTGACCACAATCTCGGTACCGGGCCGCATGGAAAGATACTCACGACTTAGCTGATCAAGAATCGCTTTCAGCCAACCCAGTGACTGCAAGTGCTGGTCGCGGATGACAATGACTTCTGGAAACAACTCGGACAAGGGCGTTCCCAACATATTGTCGAACGTGCAGTAACCACATAACAGCAATGTATCTCCAGCGTGCCCGGAGGCATCAGAGGTTGTCGACTCACTTCTGAGCAGATGCGCTCGTCCCGGCGCCATGAACACCAGATCACCGGGGCCCAGGTGCTCCACCAGGCCATCAGATTCGAGTCGACAGCTACCGCGCCGAATCTGATGAAAGCTGGCTCCATCATCGCCTGAATATCGTTTCTCCCAGGGCGGATCAAGTTGATCGCAAAAATACACGGTTCCCGTAGCGCGCAAGGTACGCAGCACATCACTCAATACGTCTGTAGTCATGAAGTCTGTAAGACCAAGGAAATAATAGACGATCAGTGTATCAAATGTGGATTATCGAATACTGTTGTAACCAGGCTACATCCATATCATTACCCCCATTGAAGCACACACATCACGCTCCTGTTGCACCTCGCAACGACGGTCTGACCAAATATCGACTTCCTGAACATCACCTCATTCCTGTTCACCCTAACCTTATAAACGAGACATTTATCATGAGCGCAACCCTACAAAACGTTCAATCAAACATCCCTGCCAACTCAGCCAGCGCCACTAACGATCAATCCATGAGTCAGCAGATTTCACGACTCGGAGATCATGCCCTACTAGCCTCCACGGTCACGGTATTGGCCTGGATTGGCGCCATGAAGTTCACCGCTTATGAGGCTGGTGCAATCGAAGGTCTTGTGGCATCCAGCCCTCTGACGGCATGGCTCTACAGTGTCTTCAGCCTGCAGGGCGCCTCCAATCTGATAGGTTCGGTTGAAATTGTCATTGCACTGACGCTATTGATCGGTATTCGCTACAGACCAGCAGCCATTCTTGGTTCGTTAGCAGCTATTGCAACGTTTGCCGTCACATCAAGCTTTCTGTTGACAGCTCCCGGTTGGGAAGCAAGCCTGGGCGGCTTTCCTGCACTGTCGGTCGTGCCTGGTCAATTCTTGCTCAAAGACATTGTTCTGCTCGGTGCAGCTATCTCGTTGCTGGGCAAGGCATTGTCCAGAAAGAGCTGATAACAAACAGACTGGACAGGAGCCGGGCTGAGGAATGCTTCCAATTCCCCAGTCCCGTTGAATGTCCAAAACCGGATTCAGCTCAAGACTGGCTCTGTAAATATTGAAAAAGCCTCAAAATATTACGGAATAACAATAAAGGGACACAGACAATGTCCGCATGCCGCCATTGCTATCAATGCTCAGCGTGCCTACTAGTTCTTCTTGAATATCTCCACACTGCGCGGTTACCTCAACACTTTGACTTCCATCGGCGGCAACATCACCACTGACAGGTGTGGCCGTCAACCAGAAACTGCTACTGCTCACACTAAAGTTCAACACGGCATTACCGTCGTTACGGAAGCTGATAGAAGCGGAATCAATAGCTTCGCTTTCGCCTACAAAATCCCCCTGATTTCCATGATAGGCACTCAGTTCCAATGGGCCAGAATCAATCTCACTCTCTGGGTATGGATCGATCTCACTCAGGATGGCCTCTGGCCCTTGAGTACAGGCAATAGACACAGGCACTGTTTGTGTGCCGCCATTACTATCAACGAACAACGCACCCGTCCGTGTCTCTTCATCCTGCCCGCACTGTCCGGTCACCTCAATATTCTGAAATCCATCCACGGCAACATTGCCACTGACAGGCTTGACCGATAACCATGACTGGTCACTGGTGACGCTATAGCTCAACACGGCATTGCCACCGTTACTGAAGCTGAATGAACTCGTCGCACTCGTCGGACTTACATTTACAAAAGCGCTCAGATTCAACGCCTCCGGATCAACCCCTCTCAGTATCGCCTCCGGCTCTGGACTACAGACAATCGATACAGACACTGTCCGTGTACCGCCATTTCCACCAATAGTCAGTGTGCCCTTTCGTGTGTCTTCACCCTCACTGCACTGCGCAGCGACTTCAAGGCTTTCATTCCCATTCACCGCAACCGAACCACTGGCAGGTTCTGCCGTTAACCAGGCCTGGTCACTGGTGACGCTGTAGTTCAACACCGCATTACCGTCGTTACTGAAGCTGACGGAGGAGACATCACTCTGATTCACATCAGCACTCAGAACCAATGAAGCCGGATCAATCTCACTCAATATTGCCACTGGTTCTTGGCTACAGACTATGGATACAGCCACCGTCTGCGTGCCGCCATTCCCTCCTATGGTCAGTGTGCCCGTTCGCGTGTCTTCAATCTCTCCGCACTGAGCGGTGATCTGCACGCTTTCGTTCCCATTCACCGCAACCGAACCACTGGCAGGTTCTGTCGTTATCCAGGGTTGGTTGCTAGTGACGCTGTAGTTCAACACCGCATTACCGTCGTTACTGAAACTGACGGAGGAAGCATCACTCTGGTTCACATCGGCACTCAGGCTCAATGAGCTCGGATCAATCTCACTCAGTATCGGCACTGCTTCCTGACTACAGACAATGGACACAGACACCGTCCGTGTGCCGCCATCACCACCAATGCTCAGTGTGCCCGTTCGCGTGTCTTCAATCTCTCCGCACTGAGCGGTGATCTGTACGCTTTCGTTCCCATTCACTGCAACAGAACCACTGGAAGGTGTCGCCGCAATCCAGGACTGATCACTGGTGACGCTGTAGTTCAACAAAGCATTGCCAACATTACTAAAGCTCACGGAGGAAGAATCACTTTGATTTACATCGGCATTCAGACTTAATGAATTCGGACTGATGGCACCCAGAATGGCCACTACAGGTGCGTTTTGCGTGACGGTAAATGAACTGGAAACCGACTCTGTGATTCCATCAGTTGCCGAAACAGTTAATGAGTAAACACCAGCATTGGCCAATCGCCCCGTAATCAAGCCCGTAACCGGATTGATCTGCAGCGCCGATTCTGGACTACTCGTCAGAGTGAAGCGCAATGCAGCCCCCTCAGGATCGGAAAAACTCTCTGAGACATTGACAGAGATCAGCACTCCGCTCTCTACAGGTCCAACATCCTCAATTGAGCCAGCAATGGGCCTTTGATTCTCTCGAACTTCCAGGTCCAGTATCCCTGTGACTAATGATTCCAGATCTCGCGCTTCCACCTCTACACTGTAAGTTCCTTCGTCACCGGGCCGGGCTGCACCTGAGAGAATACCCAACTCGGTCACTATGACACCGCCTGATGGGGGCAGAGTACCTGCAGCAGTGTTGAATGATAGCTCACTACCTTCCGGATCTTCAAAAAACCGGGAGAGATCAAATGCCAGGCCCATACCGACAACAACAGACTGAGCGGGGATTGAAGAAATCAGAACAGGAGGTTGATCATCACTGACTATATTTAGTGTCACAGTAGCATTACTGACAAAACTGCCATCAGTAACCGAATACACAAAACTATCACTGACACCGTCGCTTCCAACACCCTCGGGGCCGGCATTATATAGATAGGTGAAACCGCCATCGGATCTTAGATCGAAACTTGCAGCCCGCGCCGGAGCTCTTTCTGGCGAGGTGCTTATCGATAAAGTTTGATTGCTTTCATCCACATCGTCGGTATCGTTGCTCAACAGATCCACACCTCCCCCAGCCGTTATCGTCAGCGGGATACCCGCAATGGCCGTAAAACTGTCGTCGACAGCCACCGGAGCTTCATTGATTGCAATCAGGCATAAATTGAATAGTCTGGCTGCTGTCTCTTGAGCGTTGTTGGTCGCTACCAGCTGATAGGACAAACTTACAGCTGCCTTGAGTGGCGGGACAGCCACCAAAAATTCGATATCGCTATCGACTTGAGTGTCCTGGATTACTTCATCAATCGTCACGCTGCAGTCTTCGGATGTCGTGCAAGCCTCATCCAGGGAAGTCTTTGCGCCGTCAATATTGAATCCTGCCAGCAAGCTGCACTCGCTACTATTTTCATCAGTGTGTGGCCGCAACTCCCAGCTAGTCTCAACGATAGGCAATCCTCCCAACTCCGCCAGAGAGACAAGGAGCGGGTACTCACCATCCTCTTCGTAGCGGACCAATGTCAGGTCATCGACTAAAGGCTCTTGAGTGTCCCCAGTAAATACGAAGGGATCGGTGCCGTTGTTACGCTCGTCAAGATTGGTAAAACTGTCGCCATCCTCATTGAATTCAGATGAATCGAAAGTCAGAAAATCGAACTCCAGCGTAAGCTGGCTGTTAGCAGCGCTGGCCGCTACGGCCTTTCTCACCGTTGTCAGATCAAGACGCTGGTTAGCATCCATCGTGTCATACCAGGTGACCACGATAGCGAAATCCGTGTTCGCAGGAACATCCAGTGCCACCGTCCACGCGTCCGAATTGCCGGTACGGGAAGCGATCGTTGGAGGTATGGTGACCGGCGCCGAATTGAAGAAATAGGACAAAGTGACTTCTGCAAACAACACTTCAGGGTCAACGGCTCGCGTTAGTGTTGCAGGCGGCGTCAGCTTTACCTGGGATGATTCGAACGAGGCTGTGGATGGACCGTTTCCAGAATCACAGGAAGTTAGAAAAGCGAAAATCGCGATGACCCGTAGCAATCGATATTGAATAGTCCATTTCATTTTGCAGCCTCCGAAGTAAGAGTAAAGCACTAACTCAGTGCAGAGCGAAAATAATTCCTGGCACAACCTGGAAACGGAGACCAGCTATGAATACAGATTGGGAAGCGACAGGCAAGCAAGACATACCAAACTATTCTTCATGCGCATTACCCAGCATCAGCTTTCCTGAAATAGTGCTCCATATTGAAGAATAATAATTGGTTTGAATATTATACTTATGGGTACGATTGGGCATTTTTCGGCTTAATTCAGTTGCTATATCTTCGACTTCTGTTAGCTTAACCACGAGTACAAAATCACTTGAACTCATTATTATGAAGAACCAGAATCAGTTCATCTGACGACCGAATCACTATCAGGAATACTTATGAAAAAGGACAATATTGGTATTTTTGAATTGTTGACTCAGAGTTCTTTCAATCCATACAACCAAGACCTCATAATGATGACTCAAGTCAGAAAGTACCGACTTGGGATTACTACAACATTGATCCTCTCATGCGTAACCACCTTTATTCCACAGCATGCCCAGGCTCAGCAACTGGTCGTAGATGTCAATGTATTCGGCTTTAACAGCAACCAGGAGAATGCAAGCCAGCAGCTAGCTGGCGCCTGCACTGCTGTCGCGGACGACACCAGCGAGGCGGCAATGGATTTACTGAATACTTGCCAACTAATTGATGACCTTGATCAGAACAATCCAGATGATGTTGTACGACTACAAGAGATCCTGAATACATTCGCACCTGAAGAGGCCTTTTCGGTCAATGATTCAATCGTCTATGTATCGGACTATCAGACAACCAATGTTCTTTCCCGTATCAACTCGTTGCGAAGAAGCCCCCCGACGACTGATGCCGATTCTGACTCTTCTGAATCGTACTGGCAGTCAGGATCTTCATCAACTCTGGCTTTTCTGGGAAAGGATTCAGCAACTGAACAGAGAGCAACAGGAGGCGGAGCGGCGGCTGTTGGTCCACTATCTCGCGTTGGACTTTTCTTCAGTGGTCAATTTTCCAGTGGAGATGTTGACGGATCAACTTACGAGCAAGATGCTGATATCAGCTCAAATAGTTTTACGACCGTTGCAGACTACCGACTTACAGACAGTATAGTTGCTGGCATTGGATTTGGAGTTCTGCAGAATGAAACCACGTTTTCCAATGTCGATGGTGGTACTGACTCAGAAGGCTTCAATCTGACCGCTTTTGGCTCTTGGTATAAGGAGTCTGCTGGGTACATTGATGTAGTGCTGGACTTCGGCACTAACAGCCATGATCTTGAACGCGGGATTGGCAATGATCCAAGTGCACCTGTACTAGCCCAATCCAGCACGGACTCATCAGCCTTTTCTTTCTCCATCGGGGCGGGACGATACTTCTCGATCAGCAATTGGGATTTGGGCGGCTATCTACGGCTATCTCTGACCAACGGCACAATCGATGGGTATACAGAAGAAGCCAGCAATAATAATGATGGCTCAGGCTCTGTATTTTCACTCGACTCTCAGAAGGCTGAATCGACAACAATGGTTATAGGTGTTGAAGCATCGCGAGTCATCAGTACCAGCAAGGCCATCTTGATTCCTGTGCTGAGAATCGAATACGAATCCGAAAACGAGGATAGGAAGGATGACTTGACTGCAACTCTGGTAACTTCGCAGATCTCAACGTCTTACCGTGGAACTGAGCGAGACACGGCCTACACGAACCTGGGGCTTGGAGGAAGTGCTGTCTTCAAGAACGGAAAGAGCGCCTACGCCTTTTATGAAACTCACCTGCAGCATGATTTCGTCACACAGAACTGGATAAAATTTGGCCTGAGACTTGAGTTTCAATGAGTCGGGATTTGATTGCTGTATTGTAGTGATCACATCAACAATACAGGCAAGCTGACCGATCATGCCTTTACAACCAGTTGATGGGATAGCAATTCACTACGAACAACATTCCTCGTCCGCAGACACTTCCGCTGCAACTATCCTGCTACTTCATGGCCTCGGTTCCAGCACTCTGGACTGGTCCGAGCAAATTCCGGCATTGCTGCCTGTTTACGACGTACTCGTCGTCGATCTGCGAGGACACGGTCAAAGCGACAAACCGACAGGACCCTATTCGATACGACAGATGGCTAACGATATTGCCAGAGCACTTGAACTCAGCAAGCTCCACGTCGTCGGCTTGTCTATGGGCGCACAAATCGCACTCCAGCTCGCTCTGGATCACCCTGACATTGTCGCGACGGTAACCGCCGTAAATTCACCTGCAGACATGAAGCCTCGGCGTGTACGCGACAAGTTGGCTGTGATGCAACGCAAACTACTGGTCAGACTATTGGGGATGCGACTCGTAGGCCAGGTTATCGCCGGTAGACTACTTCCCGGTGATGAATTTGCCGAGCGCAGACAGTTGTTTGCAAACCGTTGGGCCGACAACGACCCAGCCTCCTATCGGGCATCACTCAACGCTATTCTGGATTGGGACATCACACCTGAGCTGTCACATATCAGTCAGGCCATTCTAGTGATTGCAGCGAGCGATGACTACACACCTCTGGCCTGGAAACAACGCATCGTTGAGCTGGCACCGAATGCGCTGATGGTCGTTATCGAAAACAGTCGACATGCCATTCCGGTTGAACGCCCTCAGGCATTCAATGCCGCCTTGCTGGAATTTCTATCGAGAAACTCCAGACTCACCGCGCCCCATCTTTAGTATGTACTTCCAGCGGCTACAACAGCACCAAATGGGACAACGGAGCCGGGACGTATCACAGCTCCATCACCGATGGTCGCAGCCTCTCCTATCTGTGCATCCTGCCCCACCAGCACATCATCACCAATGACAACACCATAGCCAATAATGGCTCGCAGGCCGGTTTTCGAACATTTGCCAATCTCGATCTGACTGTCCAAATAGGCATTGGCTCTGATCATGGAGTCTTCTCCCAGCCTCAGTTCAGAGCTAATGAACACATCGTCTTCAATAATGGTGTTGGAACTCAGGTGATGAGCGGCACCAAGATCAACGCGTGAACCAATGTTCACATTATCCAGGATATCCCCACCAGGACGAATTTTCGTATCGCGCCCTACCGTGAAGTCTTCACCAATGAACTCATATCCGAAAACTTCCGTATTGTTTCCAATAACTACGTTTGGCAGTAACGATAGTGGTCCTAGAAGTTGCGCCCCCTCGCCAATCCTTGCACCTTCTTCGATAACTGTACTTCCTCGATAACTGCCATTGCCGAAAATTTCAGCCCCGCGATAAAGAATGACCCCTTCGCCCAACACAGCACCGACAACATTAGCCCCCGGAAGGATGACTGAGTCAGCGCCAACGAAAGATTCACTGATCAAGGCACCATAGATTCGTGCCCGCTCCCCGATAGTCGACTGACCATCAGCATAAGAACCATCCTGCAGGCGAGCACCTGCCTTGATCTCACTGTAATTTGATAGACCGGAGCTTTGTACACGCGCTCCTGATCGTACAATCGAACTGAAAACACTGGACCGACTGACGCGCGCTCCACTTTCCACTGTTGAATTGTAGATGACTTCAGAGCGGTTCAGCTCACCTTGTCAGATTGCCCGAGCAACTCCAGCCGCAAAAAACAGTGAGAAGCTGATCAAGACAACACCAGAGCCCCTACTGAGCATCTGCGTGTATTTGTCGCTACCCTCCGTCTCAAGCAGACGATCCAGCGCGATAGCGACTACGGAGAACCAGATGGCATTTGCCAGTATATGGACAACAATTAGTACAAATGATGTCAGCACAACATGTTGCGAATGTGCTGTCATTTGAGGAAATACCGCATAGTAGAAGAGCGATATTTTCGGATTCAGGCAATTGGTCAGCAATCCATTTGTAAAACCTTTGCAGTAAGCGCTCATTGATAGTTTTACGACCTTTTTACTAGAATCGTTCTTTACTACAAGTCCGTAATTCTTGGCCACTGGCTCTACTGCGCTCAACGGCAACTTCTTGATAGTGAAGGACTGTACTCCCAGATAGAGCAGGTAGAGCGCACCTGCAATTTGCATTGTCATCAACAATCCTGGCGATGCTGCAAGTAGTGCCGCTACTCCGAAAATCGATAACGTGCCATGCATCAAAAATGCTATGGCAAATCCGGAAATATTTGATAGTGCTTCGGCCTGGCCTCCACGTGCCACGCTTTTCGTGATTAGTGCAAAATTAGGCCCCGGAGAAACTTCTATGACGATTGCAATAAGGGCGAAGCTGATTATCTGTTGCCAATCCATGCTTTTCTATCCATAGTGAAAGCGAGTAGGTATTTCCAACGTGAACACAATTGGTCTTTGAAGTTGCAGAGAAGTTGATGATTCTGCATTGCACTAGCGAGATTTTGCAGCCATGCCCGGAGTTGTGGGGCAATCAGGCTCAAGGTAGAGTGCGAGAATTTATTGGCATCATTGACTGACTTTCTGTGCCGCAGCATTGATATCAGTCCGGACACCTATGTACTAACTGATTGGGCGAACTATCAGTCAATCACCCTGAACTGAAGCCGGCAAACCAACACGGATTCAACGCTTTCCATATCAAGATTTTGTGTGCGATTCCGACGTTTGTCAGCATCGATTCTCTGCTGTGAGAAGCGAGAATATTCATGGTTTGATTCCTTTCAGGTAGATAGTTCTGCCGTCATTGGCAAAATTCGATCGCAAGAGTAACACCGCATTGTTCCTTGAATGCTTTTGCAATATTTCAATATGGCAGGGAAAAGCTGCATGCCTCTTTATGTGTGAACCAACGCACAAAGCAAGGCCCTGGAACGAATAAGACATCGATCATAGAACATCGGCCGGCAACCAACGAATACAACGCACAGATAGACGTGACATCGACACTCTTCACGTCAAGTAGACGATCGGTATATGAAATATGGATTATCGAATACTGTTCGAGTCAAATTATATCCATATCATTAACCCCACTGAAGCACATCACATTCACATCTTCGTAAGGGCCGAACCATGATCAACGTCGAAATCTACACAAAAGGCTATTGCCCATATTGTCATCGCGCCAAAGCGCTGCTTGATGAGAAAGGCGTGAGCTACACAGAGTACGAAGTGTCCACCGATCAAGCACGTCAGCAGGAAATGCGCGAGCGCAGCGGTCGCAGAACCGTACCTCAGGTCTTTATCAACAACCGCCACATAGGCGGCAGTGATGACTTGATGGCAGCAAACCATAGTGGGCTGCTGGACGAACTACTCAGCTCACATGCCGCAAAGACTGCATAAGTAACATTTACGCCGTAATTCACAACTTTCAGACGAGATATCTATCATGAGCGCAACCCTACAAAACGTTCAATCAAACATCGCTGCCAACTCAGCCAGCGCCACTAACGATCAACCCATGAGTCAGCAGATTTCACGACTCGGTGACCATGCCCTGCTGGCCTCCACCGTCACGGTACTGGCCTGGATCGGGGCCATGAAGTTCACCGCTTATGAGGCCGGCGCAATCGAAGGTCTTGTGGCATCCAGCCCTCTGACGGCATGGCTCTACAGTGTGTTCAGCCTGCAGGGCGCCTCCAGCCTGATAGGTTCGGTTGAAATAGCCATTGCACTGACGCTGTTGATCGGCATTCGCTACAAATCAGCAGCCATTCTTGGTTCGCTAGCGGCTATCGCAACCTTTGCCGTCACATCAAGCTTTCTGTTGACCGCCCCGGGTTGGGAAGCAAGCCTGGGCGGCTTTCCTGCACTGTCGGTCGTGCCTGGTCAGTTCTTGCTCAAAGACATCGTTCTGCTCGGAGCTGCTATCTCGCTTCTGGGAAAGGCATTGTCCAGAAAGAATTAACAGGACTGAACTACGATGGCTTAGCTGGTTTCATGATAGATGACGGTAAATGGACTTACCGCCCCGGCTAACACCAACAGTGGCCAGCTTATTTACTTCCAGCAGTCAGGACTCGAGCAAGCCAAATGGTGTGTTTAGTGCCTTTGTGGCCATGCGCGAAAACAAATTTCTGAGCCACTCGTAACCCGGAATCTCGCAGTCGCTTGAGAAAAATCGGATCAGGTGTTGCCGACCAGTAAGCAAGCACACCATTTGAATTGAGACTGTCACGCGCACAGGCGATACCCGCGGCCGAGTACAGCCAGTCATTACCGCTTGAACTGAGCGCTTCAGGACCATTGTCAACATCAAGTGCGATGACATCGTAGCGCTGCTTCCGATCTTGCAACAGATCAATGACATCTCCCTGATAGACCGTCGTCCGGGTATCTGACAGCGGGTAGTTTGCATAACTGCCCAATGGGCCCCTATTCCACTCCACCACCTCAGGCACCAACTCGGCAACGACAACACGCGACTGAGACCCGGTAGCCGCCAAAACCGCAGCCAGCGTGAAGCCCATGCCCAAGCCACCAATCAGAACATGGGCTGTTTCAACCTGATCAAGTAACTGGCATGACAGTGTTCCCAGAGCATCCTCAGAGGCATGCTTTCGCGTGGACATCAGCTCGCCTTTGCCTGAGATCACAATGCTACAGTCGTCCTTGCCCTGATACAGTTTCAACACTCGGTCGCCACCGGGTACTGATGCCTCACCTAAAAGAGTTCGATTTTTCATTACATTATTCCAAACACGGTCAACAACTTACGAGCAACTCAGTGTTATACCGGAATGCTGCGACAGTCTGAGTTTTGATAAAAAGGCCATTTACGGCCATCGCTACCTGCTCGATAGCCTCCGGCAAGTGATGGAAAATGACGTCTAACGCCCCTTCTCAACAAAGACCACCGGCTGATTGTACCTATCAGCGAACCACTGCACTACCGGCACATCACCAATATGGCTTGTGCCTCATGACTTGAGCCGATCTTTGCAGATCAATGTGTTCACCCAGTGCTGATCCCGCTTTCCCGACAGCAGAACTGACTACCTGTCGCTTTGCTGGCTCATGACAGAGCGCTGTCCTTCTTCCACCCGCCACCAGTCAAATCAACGGCATAGGGCTAACGAAAGACGATAAACTCTGCTGTTAGTCATCGAAAATGTCTGTCTATGCGCTCCTTGATCCTGCTTTTTCTGATTTGCCTGTACGCTGGCAATAGTCTGGCAGCTGAACTTGCCTCCCCCAAGGGTGAGGTCATACTCACGATCTCCGGGAATATTGAACGGTCCAACAGCGTGCGTGGTGCCGAGTTTGACCTGGAGATGCTAGAGACAATGGGGGCTACTTCAATAACGACGGATACTCCCTGGACAGAATCAAAGACGACTTTTACCGGCGTCAGAATGAGTACTTTACTGGATTCTGTTGGTGCCAAATCATCATCATTCCGGGTCATTGCATTTGACGAATACTGGTATGACGTGTCCGATGTAGATTTCGAAGAATATCCGATCATCGTGGCCTACAAACGAGACGGTCGCTACATGGATACTCGTAGCCTGGGGCCGCTATGGGTGATGTATCCGTTTGATGATTTTCCAGAACTTTTGACAGAGAGAAACAAGGCTTCCTGCATCTGGAATTTTGAATCGCTGATTGTCCAATGAAAGGAAAATACTGGCTGTTTGTCCTGATAACAGCCTTGCTGATGTGCGTCGCCGTCTTGTTTTTGGTGATGACACGACTCAATGAGGCGCGAACGAACCTGGCTCTGTCTGGCCCGATTGCCTACAATTACCTTCTGCAGACCGATCATAATCTGAACTCCTTCGTTGATACCCTGCAAGACTTTCGAACTATCAAGGATGATGTCGAAAAAGAAGAAGAGTCACGCAGCCTGTACCGGAAGAGATTTGATGTCGTCTGGGCAGGCTTCTCGATCTTCGATATCAATTTCCGGATCCAGTCAGTACAGCAGGATCAGGTAACAGAATTCATTGAATACGCCACCGATTACCTGACTCGTAACGAACATCTGATGGCCGCTGACTATCACCTGTCGGATACCCAGGTAGCAGAACTGATTGTCGGTGCAAGATCGATATCACAAAAACTGGTCACTATCGGACATCAATATTTCATACACGCCGGTCATCTCAGCGATCTTTGGCGCGGCAAGATTCACCGCTTGTATTATTTCTTCTGGTTTAGCGTCGTGCTTCTACTGCTCACCGGCACACTGCTGACAACCATGCTTCTTCGTTCAAACAAACGATCTGCAGAGCTGGTAGAGAAATCCTTCAAAACACAACGTGAAATGAAAAGTCTGATTGAAGAGCTTCGCAGCGGAAAGCTTGAAAGCAAGGCCAAGGATAGTTTCATTGCAGCAGCCAGCCACGATTTACGTCAACCTCTACATGCATTAGGGCTTTTTCTGGGAGCAACCGAAAAGCATATAGTCAGCGAAACGGGCCAAAAGGCGCTGAACGAGGCAAAACATTGCGCAGCCGAGCTCAACAAGTTATTCAACAGTTTGCTGGACCTGTCCCGCCTGGACGCGGGCGTCGTCGAGATTGACAAAGTCGATTTCAAGCTGGACCGATTGCTTGGCGTTGTAGATCAGGAATATTCTGCACGGGCAAGACACAGCGAAATTTCCCTCAGCGTATGTAGTACGCTCGAGAACGTACATAGCGATGCTCTGCTACTGAATCGAATACTGAGAAATTTGCTGGAAAACTCGTTTACTCACAGCGGTGCCAGTGAAATAAAGATCGCTTGTGAAAGCAAGGCGCAGATTGTACGTTTGACACTATCTGACAATGGCTGTGGGATACCAGCCTCTGAACAGGCGCACGTATTCTCTGAGTATTATCAGTTAGGAAATCCCGAGAGAGATCGATCAAAAGGCCTGGGACTGGGGCTCTCTATTGTAAAACGCCTGTGCGAACTGCTGGATGTCGACATTTCACTGGAGTCTTCAGCTGGAAACGGTACACAGTTCCACCTGGACATACCCATGGGTGCAGCCTATTCAGCGATAGAAAATGATTCTGTTGCACTCTCGGACAACCGCATCCACTCTCCTACCGGAACGCTTGTCGCTGTCATTGACGACGATTCAAGCATTTGTCGCGGGATGGTGAGTGTACTGGAGAGCATGCACTTTGAAGTCGTTGCAGCCGAATCTGCTGAGTTGCTGATTGAAGAGTGCAAGTCATCGGTATTGACGCCCGATATACTGTTAGTGGACTACCGACTTCGTGATAATCAAACGGGTGACGCCGCCATACATTGTGTGCGATCTGCCTTGGGTATGGATTTTCCGGCAATCATCATCACGGGAGATACATCACCAGCGCGTATGAACAATGCAGCACAAAGTGGCTTTGAATTACTGCATAAACCTGTTGAACCAGCAGACTTGGTCGAACGAATCCGCGCACTTCTGGCAAGTAAGGAGCACCCTTCATCTGCGACGGGCTAAATAGTTAGCAGTGTTCTTTCTGAGAGAGGTTTTGTACAGTGCTTGTATTTTCGCGATCAAGCGTAGACAGACACTTGCGCCTCGCCCCCACGATGTCAGCCCGGATCAAAGCTATCCAGAACCTGAATCCATATGGCGCCCTCTTCAGACGCCACATGGATTTCAATAAACAGACAAACCATAGGCATTGTCTGATAACAGATGGCTCAATGCTTAGAACGGGCTATCGGGATAGTAGAATTCCATCGCATTTTCTTTCGTTACCAGAACAGAACCGATGGTGAAGGTGCCTGAAACCGGAGAACTGGATGTCATGCCCACGGCTGTCAGTTCAATCGCGGTAGCGATCATGCCAGGTGGATAGGTGACATTGGCCGGAATCATTTTGTCGCCGTCAGCCGTACGCTTGATCATCTCCTTCATCCCGGCACCACCCAGAACAAACTGGACATCGTCACGACCTGCCGCTTCGACGGCTGCCAGTATGCCGATTGCCATATCGTCGTCAGACGCCCAAACAGCATCAATTTTCGGATATTTCGACAAAAAGTCTTCCATCACAGTGAAGCTGTCGTCACGGTTCCAGTTGCCATGCTGCATGTCCAGCACATTGATACCAGAGCCATCGATAGCGGCAGTAAAGGCGTCTACGCGCTCGTTATCGATCGTGGTAGGAATGCCACGGAAAACGACGATATCACCGCCATCAGGCATATTTGAAACCATGAACTCACCCGCAACCTTGCCAAAGCCCGAGTTATCACCGGCAACATAGAGATCTTCAATACCGTCCACTGACAAACCACGATCAACAACGGTAACCCAGGCACCACTTTCTGCAACAGCTTGTATAGGTGGTGTCAGTGGGTCGGATTCGAAGGGCAGAACCACGAGAGCATCAATACCACGTGTGGCAACCATATCTTCGATATCGTTGACCTGCTTGCCCGCATTGGGCGCTGTTGCCAATACGAAGTCCAAGTCTTCGTACACTGCTTCCAGACGTTCGATCGCTTGCTTGGCGTGAAAGTTCATGCCGCCCGCCCAACCGTGCGTTGCTGCGGGAATCGATACACCGATGACTTTGGTTTCCGCCATCGCGGAACCTGCGAACAGGCTTGCAGCAATGGCTGCGGATAACAAGGTGGTGTTTTTCACTTTATCTTCTCCAAGGTTATAAACGAGGCGACTCTGGTTTTTAGGTGGCCGCTTTTGATTCGCGCTGAAGGATGACAGCTAGAATAATGATGACTCCCTGAATCGCACCGTTCAGGTAGGGCGATACGAAGTCGGTAAGGTTCAGAATGTTATCAATAAGACTCAGGATTAGAACACCAATGACGGTGCCCCACACACGACCGAAGCCGCCTTTCAACACAGTACCGCCAATGATCACCGCAGCAATGGCCTCAAGCTCCCACAAGACACCGGTGGAAGATGAAGCTGAACCCAGGCGAGGCACATACATGATGGTGGCAATACCGACCAGCATCCCCAATGCGGCATACGTGATCAGTCGAGTACGATTGACGTTGACGTTGGAATAATGCGCCACGTGCTCACTAGAACCGGTAGCCGCACAATGACGGCCGAAAACCGAACGAGACATGAGGATCTGGCCAATGATGACCACTAATCCGAAGACGATAATCGGCCAGCTCACACCCAGAATGCCATCGAAGTAGACCGGTCGATAGAAGGTTCGGAGCGAAAAATCCAGCGACAAGGTGCCACCGTCAGCCAGCCACGTGACCAGACTGCGATAAATCCCCATGGAACCGAGCGTAACGATGAATGCCTCAATTCCCAGAGAGGTAATCAGGAAACCATTGAGCAGACCCGCTGCAATGCCTGCCAGTAGCGCGACTACCATGCCAAGCAGAATAATAGGTATGCCCACACCCAGACTGGGCAAGGCGGCATTCATGACCAGGATCATCAAGCCTGCGATAAAGGCTGCCATGGAGCCCACAGACAAATCCAGCCCACCTGCAGTGATAACGAATGTCATGCCAACGGCGATGATGCCGATGAATGCTGAGCGAGCGAGTACATTGGTGATGTTCGCAGCACTGAGGAAATTCGAATTCATCATCGCACCGACTGCGACCAGAACAATCAGTGCGAGAACCGGGCCGATCACAGCCATGGATGGCAATTTGAATCTGGCAGATGAATGTGAAGTAGTCGCGTCGCTCATAGTGATCTGTCTTGAGCCAACGGTGAAACCGCAGCTGTATTTGATGAGGTTGCCTCAAGACCCATGGAGAGGCGAACGATTGAATCTTCGGAAATGTCTTGCCCTGTCAAGCTACCTTCGATCCGGCCCAGTCGCATCACCATGATGCGATCCGCCAGACCAATCAATTCTGGCATTTCAGAGGTGATCACGATGATGGCGTGCCCTTGTGCGGCCAACTTGCGCAAGAAGACATAAATCTGTTGCTTGGTACCTATGTCGATACCTCGAGTAGGCTCATCAACAATCAGTATGCGAGGCTCGGATAACATTACTTTAGCCAGCAATAATTTTTGCTGATTCCCGCCGGACAGATTCCCTACCCGAACCGTGCGGCTGCCAGAACGAATGTCGAACTCGGCAATAGCATCGCTCAAGGCGGCCTCTTCGGCCCGACGGTCTACCAGAAACGCGCCAAACTTGAACAAGGTTTGCAACGTCAGGTTCTCCCGCATCCCCCAATCAAGCACCAGCCCTCGCAGCTTTCGATCTTCAGTCAGGTAGCAAAGACCACGGCGTTGTGCATCTCCGGGTGTTTTCATTCGCACCTGCTCACCAAATAGCTTAATCGATGCAGCGGTGGCGGCGCGCAATCCACACAAGCCTTCCATCGCCTCGGTTCGACCCGAACCAACCAATCCACCGATACCCAGGATTTCACCCTTTTTCAATTCAAACGACAAATCCTGTGCATAGCCGGGAACCGTCAGATCCTTCACTGACAGAACAGTCTCAGCCTCATCGGGAACACCGGGCTTCGCCGGATACAGGTCCGAGACGTCACGTCCCACCATCGTCGTTGCCATGCCGTCCTCGTCAATTTCTGCACTCGGCCCTGAATACACCACAGCACCATCACGCATAACCGTGACTTGATCGGAGACGTCCGCTACTTCATCGAGCTTGTGTGAGGTAAACAGGATTGCCGCTCCGGCAGCTCGCAATAGACGAACCTGTTCAAACAACACTTTGGTTTCCCGGTTGGTCAACACAGCGGTGGGCTCATCCATGATCAACAAACGCGCATCACGCGACAAGGCCTTGGCAATCTCTACCATCTGTTTTTCAGAGTTCGACAGCTCAGACACCAGAGCGTCCGGATCAACCGAGCACTCGACTCGATCCAGATAGCTTCGTGTCAAACGCCGCATCTGTGATTTGTCCAGCAACCAGCCTTTCCTGATCTCACGACCCAGGAAAATATTCTGCTCCACGGTGAGTTGCTCCGCCAGATTGAACTCCTGGTGAATCATGACGACACCAGCATTTTCACCATCATGCAGACTGTCGAAGACAACAGGCTTGCCATCCAGCAAAATGACACCATCGCTTGCGCTCTGATAGCCTGCAAGGATTTTCATGGCCGTTGATTTGCCAGCTCCGTTCTCGCCAATCAACGCGTGCACTTCACCGGCGTGCAGTGTCAGGTTGATACTGTGCAGCACTTCGATCGGACCAAAGGACTTGCTGACGTTTTGAAGGCAGAGAACGGGGCTCGACATTACAGACTCACCCAGGCCGAATCTTTTGCGGAAGACTCAACGCAAGCATTGATGAATGCCATACCAGCCATGCCCTGCTCAATACCTGGTAACAAACCCATGGCCTGTTCGCGTGATGCTCCAGCTTGTACAGCACGAATCGCATCAGCGGCTTCGCTGTACAGATTGGCAAAGCCTTCCAGATAGCCTTCTGGATGACCTGCTGGAACACGAGACAAGGCGTTAGCAGCCTCACTTGCCCCAGCCCCGGATCGAGTCACCAGCTGCCTGGGCTTTCCTTGTGAGGTGAACCACAAGTAGTTCGGATCTTCCTGACTCCACTCAAGGCCACCTTTACTGCCGTAGACCCGGAGCTTTAAGCCATTCTCGTTGCCCGGTGCCACCTGACTACACCACAACATACCGCGCGCACCACCTGCAAAGCGCAACATCATATGCGCGTTGTCATCCAGCTTGCGCCCGGCACCAAAACATTGCAGATCAGCTGCCAGCTTCTCAACGCTCAAGCCGGTTACAAAACACGCCAGGTTGTGCGCATGAGTGCCGATGTCGCCTATCGAACCACCGGCACCAGAGCGCATCGGATCGGTTCGCCATTCAGCCTGTTTCAGCCCTTCGTTTTCCAAAGACTCGGTCAGCCAGTCTTGTGGATACTCGGCCTGTACAGTGCGAAGCTCCCCCAGCTCTCCCGCTTCAATCATGGCTTTGGCCTGACGAATCATGGGATAAGCTGTGTAATTATGAGTCAGCACGAACAAGGCTTTCGAGCTCTCTACAGCCTTGGCCATCTCGGCGGCCTGCTCCATCGTGGAGGTCAAAGGCTTGTCGCAAATGACATGAATACCACGTGCCAGGAATTCTTTCGCCACAGCGAAATGCATATGGTTTGGCGTCACGATAGAGACCGCTTCAATGCCTTTATCCAGCTCGGCCTCCGCCGCCGCCATCTGCTGGAAGTCATCATAGACCCGTGGCAAACCCAGGGCCTCACCTGAAGCTTGCGACTTCTCTGGCGTCGAGGAAAGTGCACCTGCCACCAACTCGAAGCGATCATCGATACGCGATGCAATACGGTGTACGCCACCAATGAAGGCATCGTTACCACCACCGACCATCCCGAGCTGAACCCGAGCCACGTATGACATCAGTCAATCCCCAGCATCTTGCGATTGGCGGCCTCATCGGTACCGCTGTCCGCGAAATCATCAAATGCTCGCTCTGTGACACGAATAATATGATCTGCAACGAATTGCGCGCCTTCGCGTGCACCGTCTTCCGGATGCTTCAAGCAGCATTCCCATTCGACAACGGCCCAACCGTCAAAGTCGTTGGCAGCCATCTTTGAAAAGATGGAAACAAAATCCACCTGACCATCGCCCAGCGAACGGAAACGTCCCGCACGATCTACCCAGGGTTGATAGCCTGAATACACGCCCTGCCGCCCGGTTGGGTTGAACTCGGCATCCTTGACGTGAAACATCTTGATGCGATCCTTGTAGATATCGATGTTGTCGAGGTAGTCCAGGCATTGCAGAACGTAATGCGACGGGTCATACAACATATTGCAACGCGGGTGATTGTCGACACGCTCCAGGAACATCTCGAATGTCACACCGTCGTGCAGATCTTCACCCGGATGAATTTCATAGCAGATGTTCACATCGCTCTCATCGGCATGATCGAGAATCGGACGCCAGCGTGCAGCCAGTTCGTCAAAGGCGGTTTCTACCAGACCTGCCGGACGCTGTGGCCACGGATACATATAGGGCCAGGCCAGCGCTCCGGAAAACGAGGCGTGGTTCTTGATACCCATGTTGGCTGAAGCAGAAACAGCTTTCATGACCTGATCCACAGCCCAGGCCTGACGCGCCTTGGGATTACCACGTACAGAAGGATCTGCAAATCCGTCAAATGCATCGTCATAAGCCGGGTGCACCGCAACCAGCTGACCTTGCAAGTGTGTGGACAGTTCGGTGACTTCCACACCATTTGCCAAAGCCTGACCTTTGAACTCGTCGCAGTAGGTTTTGCTCGTTGCCGCCTTTTCCAGGTCAAACAGACGAGCATCCCAACTCGGTACTTGCACGCCTTTGTAGCCGCAGTCTGCGGCCCACTTGGTAATGCTGTCCCAACTATTGAACGGGGCTTCATCACCCGCAAATTGCGCCAAAAACAGCGCAGGGCCTTTTAGGTTTTTCATGACTCTCCCCTCCGATACACAGATTAAATAGACAGATCAAACAAAACGATTGACGATATTTTCCAGCACTTCCTGCTGCCCGGATTTTGGCTGCGGATTCATGCCACTGGACTCAACCGTCTGTGCAATGCTGGCAAGATCACTGTTCATCAGGGACTTGCCCTCTTCGCTGTCCCAGTTGGCATAGCGTGCGTTGCGCTTGTTCTCAAGCGTGCCATCTTCCAGCATTGCCGCTGCTGCTTTAAACCCACGGGCACACACATCCATTGCCCCAGCATGCCCGGCAATCAGATCGACAGGATCGAGTGACTGACGACGCAGTTTTGCATCGAAGTTTGTACCACCTTTGCTAAAACCACCGGCACGCAGAACTTCGTAGTACGCCATTGCCACTTCGGGCACGTTGTTGGGAAACTGATCGGTATCCCAACCCGACTGATAATCGTTGCGGTTCATGTCTATCGATCCCAGAATGCCCAGCGATGCTGCCAATGCCAGTTCATGTTCAAACGAATGGCCGGCCAGAATGGCATGGCCCTGTTCGATGTTCATCTGCACCTCGCCCTCCAGACCGAACTCTTTCAAGAAGCCATAAACCGTGGCAACGTCAAAGTCGTACTGGTGCTTGGAAGGCTCTTGCGGCTTTGGCTCAACCAGGATGGCACCTTCAAAACCGATCTTGTGTTTGTAGTCGACCACCATTTGCAGAAAACGTCCTGCCTGAGCTCTTTCGCGCTTCAGGTCGGTATTGAGAAGCGTCTCATAACCTTCACGACCGCCCCACAAGACGTAATTCTGACCACCCAGTTTATGAGTGGCATCCAGGCATAATTTCACCGTGGCCGCTGACCAGGCGAAAATTTCCGGATCCGGATTTGTTGCCGCCCCTGACATGAAACGACGGTGACTGAACATGTTGGCCGTACCCCACAGAAGGCGAGTCTTGTTACTTTCCATTTTCGCCGCAAAGTATTCGATGATTTCTTCAAAGTTCCTGCGGCTTTCCTTGAAGGTGGCTCCTTCTGGACGAATGTCAGCGTCATGCCAGCAGAAGAATGGCGCACCCAGGATATCGAACATCTCGAAGGCTACATCTGCCTTCAATCGAGCCTTGTCCATTGTGTCACCTGCCCACGGACGCTCAAAGGTCGCATCACCAAATGGATCACCACCAGGCCATGCAAAACTGTGCCAGTACGCTACGGCAAAGCGCAGCTGATCTTCCATCCGCTTGCCGAGTACCACCTCATCGGGGTTGTAGTGCCGGAAGGCCAGCTCTGTTGCGTCAGGGTTGTATTGTAGTTTTTCAATGCCAGAAAAGAAATCAGTCATGGTCTTGGGTATGTCTCAACGTAGTATCTGGAATATGGGATGGCAGGTTGTCACGAACATAAATTGTCGGCACCAGATCCTGCATCGGTGGTATCTCTCGACCATCAATCAATGCCTTCAGAATAGTGATAGAGCGATTTATCTCTACATCCGGGCGTTGATCGATCACAAGATCGATGTGTTTGTTCAACAGTGCCTTGTGCGTATGCGCTACCAGCTCATGCACAATGCAAAAAAATCGTTTGGGACGGGTGCATTGCTCCAGCGCCGCAACCAGCCCGCTGTTGCCGGCACCCACGTTGTACACTGCGCTCACTTTGGGCTCGGCAACCAATGCCTCTTTCACCACAGCAGCCACTTTTTCGGCATCATCACGCGTCATGATGGGATCGAGCAATTCTATGTTGGGATAATCTTCGCTGATGACCTCACGAAAACCGCTTAACCGATCTGCGTGGTCACGCGCATCAAGCGAGCCTACGATCATTTGAACACACCCCTTGCGACCGGCATGTGACAAGCCCAGTAAACGGCCTGCTGTGCGCCCAGCGGCAACATTATTGATACCGACATAGGCGGCACGATGATCGACGGGAAGATCCGAGACAAGGCCAATGATGGATGTTCCTTGCTCTTGCAGCTTTCTGAGAGGTTCTGCAATCTCCTCGCTCTGCAAACCCACAACAGCTATTCCATCATAGGATGCATCCACGATGGACAGTAGACTGTGTTTCAGACCCTCGACGTCAAACGCATCGATTTCACTCACATCGACACTGATCTGATCGACCACCAGGTGCTCCACCAAACTGTCCAGATGTGCACGCACACGCGAAAAGAATGCGTTGCGCCCTTTTGGCAACAAAAAAGCCAGACGGTAGGTTCGCTGACGCGACAGATTGGCCGCCGCCACGTTGCGGATATAGCCCAGCTCCGACATCGCGTCGTGCACTTTGCGAACCGATTTCTCGGCAACGTTACCTCGGTCGTTGATGACACGATCGGCGGTTGCGTAGCTGACTCCCGCCACACGCGCAACATCGCTCAAAGTGGGGTTCTTACCCGTCTCTCTAGTTGCGGATGTATTGCTCGCGTTCATGAACAGCAGTATGTCGCGAGAAATGATAGGCGTCAATCAATAAATGATTGCCGTCTATCATTTTGAGAATCAAGACTAGTCAAGCTGCTGAACGCACTCCCCTTCTGCCATTGCATGTGAGGGTGTCAATGGCGTCAGATCGACATTCGGATCAACGATTCGAGCTAACAATAACTTCATTCTGTCAGCATCGATTTCCACTGGCATCTGGCGAGTGACAATCGGCTGCCATGCACCTGCCTGTCTCTCGGCAACAGCAAATTCGAACACATAATCATCCTCGACCCCCATACGAAGATCTGATAATACGAGCACATCATCTTTTACCGACAGTGCAAAGGCGCCGTGTGTGAACCAGTCCATTCGCTGCACCGGCCAGTGGTCAAGCCATTCACTACAGGCCTGCTTTCCATTGCTGTAGCTTTGCATGGATATCTCTGAGTCGCCATCCAATAAAGAGCTGTAGCCCTCAAAGTAGCGATCATCGGCTACCACAACGACACGCCACAGCACGGAAAACGGGAACGGTGCTATCAACACATGATTGGCCTCAACCGCACTATGTGCAAGTGTGGCTGACACCTTCTGACGCGTAATATGCTGAGCAACAAGCGTCCAGCCAAGATAGGTGCTGCTGATCAACAGCCCTGCAATAACCATTGGTCTGGCACGTAACCACTGACGTCGCCAGGCCATGACAACCCCGACAAGCAACGGCAGGGTGTAGGCCGGATCGATAATGAACACCGAGCCCCAGGCTGTTGGTGGTGTACTCAGTGGCCACCATATCTGTGTGCCATAGACGGTAAAGCCATCAAGCAATGGATGTGTAACCAGCACCAACCAAAGTGCCAGCCACCAGCGACAAAAAGGCAACTCAGCCTTGGGCATGAGACGCTTGCACAACACTGCTAATGGGAAGCTGAACAATGTCAGCATGAACAACGAGTGGCTCCAGCTCCGATGGTAGGTGAAACTTTCAATGGCATCCGCATAGGGAACCAGGACATCAAGGTCGGGCAATGTGCCCACCACGGCGCCCACCAGCAAAGCGCGCCTGCCCAGCTTCTCACCTAATACGACATGCGCAATTGAGGCACCAAGAACGATCTGCGAGATAGAGTCCATGCTTACTACATCGACAAACCAGCATTAACCTGAGCCTGAACCTTCTCAACCGCCTCGTGTTTCACCATCCCGTAACCCCGTATATCCATCGGCATGGCCAACACCTTCGCCATCGCTGCGTGATTGTCTGTATTCAGCTGCTCTACCGAGCGTTCAATCACAGACAGATACCAGTCAATCAATCCGCGTTCCATTTTGCGCTCGGCCGTGTACGAGAACAGATCCAGCTTACTGCCACGCAATTTCTTCATCTTGGCCAACTGCTGGAAAACAGGTGTCATCCAACCACCAAATTCGCGTTTCATCGGTCGGCCCCGACCATCTTTCTTCAAGCTGATCAGAGGTGGGGCTAAATGATACTTCAAGGTGAAATCACCGCTGAATTGCTCATCAATCTGCTGCTTGAATACGCTACCGGTGTGCAGGCGTGCCACTTCGTATTCATCTTTATAGGCCATCAGCTTGAACAAGGAGCGCGCAACGGCTGTGGCCATGGCCTGCGAGCCACAAGACTGCTCTGCGACTTTTACGCGTTCAACTGCTTGTGCATAGCGTGCAGCATAAGCAGTGTCTTGATAGTCAGTCAGAAAGGCCACGCGTCGCTCGATCATTTTGTCCAGGGGTTCTTCGATTTTCACCGCTGGTTTCAACAGCGCATTCAGACGCTCCGGATCAGACTGCAGCAATCGACCGCAGGCAAAAGCGGTATGGTTTTTTTCTATCGCCACACCATTAAGCTCGATGGCGCGGTGTAGAGCCGCCAAAGAGACGGGAATCAAGCCTGCCTGCCATGCCAGACCCAGCATGATGATATTGGCAAACACGGTGTCACCCAACAAGGTTTCAGCGAGCTTGTTGGCATCGATACAGGGGACGTCATATTGCCCAATCGCCTGCTGAATCGTAGCTAGTCGCTCCTCCGTTCTCAGGCTTGCATCACGAATTCGTACAATATCACCGGTCGGCATCTCAGCCATGTTCAATACAGCCTGCATACCTTGCCGATAGCTGGCCGATGCTTTAGGCGAGGAACTGACCACGATATCGCAACCAATCAAGGCGTCCGCCGACAAGTTGTCGATACGTACCTGGTGAATGCTGTCAGGGTTTTCGCCTAGACGGATATAGCTGAGTACTGGGCCGAACTTCTGTGCAAAGCCGGTAAAATCCAGTACCGAGGCCCCCTTGTTTTCAAGGTGAGCAGCCACGGTAATCAGGGCACCCACCGTGACGACACCGGTACCCCCCACACCTGTGATCAGCAGATCGTAGGGCTCGGCCAGATCTGGCATGTCCGGTTCAGGCAACTCCCTGGCCCAGGCATCAAAATCTTGTTGCACACCTGCCTGCTTGCGCCGCTCACCACCCTCAATGGTCACAAAACTAGGGCAAAAGCCATTCAGACAACTGAAGTCCTTGTTGCAGCTGGACAGATTGATCTTGCGTTTGCGGCCAAAAACGGTCTCCTTCGGCTCAACGCTCAAGCAGTTGGACTCCACCGAGCAGTCCCCACATCCCTCACACACAAGATCATTGATCACCACGTGCCTGGCCGGATCTTCCAGCAGGCCGCGCTTGCGACGGCGGCGCTTTTCGGTGGCACAAGCCTGCTCGTATATCAAGACTGAAACACCTTGTACTTCACGAATGGCGCGTTGCACTTTTTCCAGATCCCGACGGTGATGAATGCTCACCCCACTGGGCAATTCACTGGCACGAAACTTTGCTGGATCATCAGAGACCAGGTCAATATGCTTAACGCCTTCGGCACGAACCTCATGCGCGATCGCCTGCACACTGATTGGCCCGTCCACCGGCTGCCCGCCGGTCATCGCCACGGCATCGTTGAACAAAATCTTGTAAGTAATGGTGGCCTTGGCGGCAACCGCCTGACGGATAGCCATCGAACCGGAATGATAATACGTGCCTTCGCCCAGGTTCTGGAATACATGCTTGCGCTTGGTAAAGCGCGAAGATGCAGCCCAGTTCACGCCCTCACCGCCCATCTGAATCAATGAGGTCGTTTCGCGATCCATCCAGCTAGCCATGAAGTGACAACCAATACCTGCCATGGCCTGGGATCCTTCAGGCACTTTTGTCGAGCTGTTATGCGGGCAGCCTGAGCAGAAATAAGGCGTGCGTGTCGCACCTGCCACTTGCAATGCAATTACCTGACAGCTGCTCAATGCCTGTGCCCGCTCGACAAAACCCTGATCGGGGAATAGCTTGGCTAAACGACGCGCAACAATAGGTACCAGCAAGCGCGGCGACAGCTCTCCCGTCCAGGGTACCAGGCGCTCACCTTGCTCATCGCGCTTGCCCACCATGCGCTCAGGCTTATCGCCTGGGTAGTCATAAAAGTATTCCTTGAACTGACTCTCGATGATCCCGCGCTTCTCTTCGATCACCAACACCTCGCGCTTGCCACGGACAAAATCCAAAGCATCTTCACGCGCCAGTGGCCAAACCATGCCCACCTTGTAGATATCAATACCTAAATCATGGCAAACCGCTTCATCCACACCTAACAGGCGCAATGCTTCCATCAGATCAAGATGGCCCTTACCGGTACTGACAATGCCAAAGACTGCGTCATCGAGTTTGTAGACATGCCGGTCAATCGGGTTGGCCTGCGCAAAGGCCAGCACCGCCTCTTTCTTGGCTTCCAGGCGCTCTTCGATCTGTGGTCCGGGCAAGTCGGGCCAGCGATAATGCAAGCCGCCCACAGGCACTGTGAACACCGGTTGAGCAAACTGGCGATCGGACTGGATCTCAACCGACGAGGCGGACTCGACAGTCTCGGAAATTGCCTTCATGCCGACCCACATGCCACTGAATCGACTCAGTGCATAACCGTACTCGCCAAACGCCTGATACTCGGCAATGCTGGCAGGGTTCAGCACCGGCATGAACCAGGACATCAAAGCCACGTCGGACTGATGCGGCATTGAGGAGGACACACAGCCATGATCATCCCCAACCACGACCAGCACGCCACCGGTGGGCGATGAACCGTAAGCGTTACCATGCTTCAGCGCATCTCCGGAGCGATCAACCCCGGGGCCTTTGCCATACCACAGACCAAAGACACCATCGACTTCTTTGTCTGGATAGCCTTCAACCTGCTGCGAGCCCAATACTGCTGTCGCTGCCAGATCTTCATTGACCGCCGGTAGAAATTCGACCCTGGCCGCCTCGAGAAGCTTCTTGGCGCGCCACAGCTCCATATCCACAGCACCCAAGGGCGAACCACGATAGCCCGAGACAAAACCTGCCGTATTGAGTCCAGCGGCTCGATCACGCCGTGCCTGATCGAGAATCACCCTGACCAATGCCTGCGTGCCCGTCATGTATACACGCCCCGAAGGTTGCGCATAACGATCAGCAAGCTCGTATTGCAGATTGACAGCTGGCAGTGGACTGTTGCTGGACGGATCAGACATGGCGCACTCTCATCGATCGTTAGAACGTACCGGGGATGTTATATCCAACTACTTGAACAATCTTTTCTATTTCATCGAAAAATACAGCCATATCGAAATATCTATTCACACAAGGATGATAATGTGGTTATTCGAACCATTTACCCTGTCCTGAAATGAACCTATGAATATTTCGGAGCAAGATCGGAAGCTCTTGGCCATTTTGCAACAGGATGGTCAAATATCCAACCAGGCATTAGCCGAGAAAGCGGGTATGTCTGCCTCGGCCTGTTGGAGGCGGGTTCGCGCTCTGGAAGAATCCGGAGTCATCAAACGCTACGCAGCCCTGGTTGATCATCGCAAGGCCGGAATCGAATTTCACGCTATCGTCCTGATCTCTCTGGAACGTCAGAACCGCAAGCAAGTCACACAGTTCATCGAAGCCATAACCGCTAAAGAAGAAATCATCGAATGCCTGGCTGCCACCGGTGATGCCGACTTCCATCTGCGTGTTGCCTGCACTGATCAACAAGCCTTCAACCACTTGCTGGACGACTTCCTCTTTGAGCTGCCTAGCGTCTCACGCATTCACACGCATCTGATACTGAAGGAAATCAAACAGGGGCTATTTTAAGAGGCTTGCAACGAGCAGATCGATAATGGCCCAAAGCAAGTAACCGGCCTTAGGGATCGTGGAATAGGTTTTACGACCCCTTACATCACCCGCCTGTAGGAAAAACACCCTACAGGCAAGTTCAGGCATCAATTGTCAGCTAATACGTAGAAACTCCAGATGTCGCTCGTACCGGTCCAGACAATCGTGAATCAGCTGTGCTCCGGTGTAGCCCATGACATCGTAATCCTGACCACCGTCGCCAGAGAAGATCTCGAGGCGCGCGTACTTATCGTGATCGCCCACCATTCGTCCGCCGTAGCCCGGAACTGGAGATTCACTCACCTGCACCCGGTAGATAAAGGGATATTCACTGGAAAGCGTCCGTAGTTCAACGTAAGGCAGTTGCTTACCCTTGCCGGCGTCAACCACTCCACTGAGCACCTCGGCTTCGACTTGCCCTGCAGCAAACTCCGCTACGATTTCATTGAGCGCTGGCCTGATCACTCGCTCCTGATAACTGGTGGCTGAAGCGATATCGACAAAATTCACGGCCCTTGCAAGACGCGTCTGCCAGGACATGGCCATATCATCCTCTGCACTCTCAGCACGTGCCGAAAGCATCAGAGGTAGAGAGTGCGCTCCTGAGGCGGTCCTGCGTCCCTCGACCCGCAACGCTTTCATCAACCCGAACATCACCAACACCACGACAAATGCGAACGGCAGTCCGAAGATCACCGTAGCGTACTGCAGAGCATAGATGCCACCAACGGCGAGCACCGCGATCGTCAGAAGACCCGTTGCCGCAGCCCATAGAATCCGGAGCCATGGCGCAGCATCATCCTGAGGCGAACGCAGTTTCGACGACAGATTGGCCATTACCAGTGCACCGGAGTCAGCTGATGTGACATAGAACAGCAAGCCTACGAATACTGATAAAGCAACGACAACCCCACCCAGAGGGTAGCTTTCGAGCAATGCATAGAAACCGGATTCAGGTGAGCCCAGAGCCAGCTCAGCGAAGGCCTGATCACCGGACAGAATTCTCTCGATTGCCGCATTGCCAAAGATCGAGATCCACATGACGACATAACTGAAGGGAATGATCATGGTACCGGCGACAAACTGTCGAATAGTCCTACCGCGCGAGATGCGCGCCAGAAACAGGCCGACAAACGAGGCCCAGGCAATCCACCAGGCCCAGAAAAACAGCGTCCAGAATGACATCCATTCACTGGCACCTTCGAATGCGAAAGTTTCCATGCTCCTGCTGGGAAAAGTCTGCACGTAGTCGCCGACGTTCATCACGATGGCGTTCAGAATGAAACCGGTCTTGCCGGTGATCAGCACCCAGCCAGCAAGGCTCAGGGCCAGGATCACGTTGAGCTGAGAGAGCAACCGGATACCCTTGTCGACGCCGGTTGTCGCCGATATGGCAGCGATCACGACAGCAAGCACGATCAGTGCAATCTGCGCACCCAGACCGACCGGTACATCAAACAGAATGTTCAGCCCCTGGTTGAGAAAAACCACGCCAATGCCCAGACTGGTGGCTACGCCGAAAATCGTGCCCAGCACAGCTGCGGTATCCACAGTATGACCAAGCGCGCCATCAATACGGCGGCCGAAAATCGGATAGAGCGCCGAACGCACAGCCAATGGAAGATTGGCACGATAAGTAAAATAGCCCAGCGCCATGCCCATCAAGGCATACAAGCCCCATCCGGAGATGCCGTAATGGAACAAGGTCCAGACAGTGGCCTCCCTGGCAGCCGCAATTGACTCAGGTGCACCTGTCGGAGGCAGCATGTACTGACTCACCGGCTCGGCAACGGCGAAGAACATGACGTCGGTTCCGATACCGGCAGCAAACAGCATTGATGCCCAGGCAAATGTTGAAAACTCTGGCTTGGAGTGATCCGGGCCGAGCTTGATCGAACCGTAGCGTGAGACGGCCAGGTAGAGTACGAAGAGTAGTACGACAGTCGTTAACAGAATATAGAACCAACCAAACCAGTCCACGACATAGCCCACTGCGGTGCCAATGACAGCCTCGGCCTGCTGGGGTGCGACAATCGCCCAGGTGGCCATTACAAGTACCCCGATCACCGATGTCACGAAAACGGGAAGACGGACGCTGGGGTTTCCGACCAGAGCGCGATCCTCCACGGAAAACTCATCATTATTCGGCACGGTACTCATTGCAGCTTCCTCAATGTTCTTCCAGGGCGAGTCATCATTCGAACGAAGACTCCACATCACCCAACTCAACGTAGACACTCTTGATCTGGGTGTAATGACTCAGAGTGACAAGGCCATTTTCACGCCCCACCCCTGACTGCTTGTAGCCTCCCACGGGCATTTCTACCGGCGACAGGTTGTAGTTGTTAATCCAGCATATACCGGCTTCCAGCTGCTGTACAACTCGATGAGCACGACGCAACCCTTCGGTAAACACCCCGGCTGCCAAGCCATAGTGAGTGGCATTGGCACGACGGATGACTTCTGCCTCTCCGGAGAAACTCAGAATAGCCATCACCGGACCGAAGATTTCCTCGCGCACAATCTTCATGTCGTCCGTGCAATCAGTGAATACGGTGGGGGCAACAAAGGCGCCACTGGCAAACGCGGCCCCATTCATGCGTTCACCGCCAATCAGCAAACGAGCGCCTTCCGCCTTGCCGGCATCCAGGTAACCGAGCACCTTTTCCATATGTTGGAAACTGACCAATGGTCCGAAATTGGTCTCAGGGTCAAGTGGGTCACCCGCACGAATGTTCCTGACTCGTTCAATCAGTCTCTGCTCGAATGCCTCTTTGATATCTTCGTGCACGAACACTCTGGTGCCATTCGTGCAAATCTGGCCGGAACTGTAGAAGTTAGCCATCAACGCTGCTGAGACAGCCTTCTCCAGATCAGCATCTTCGAAAATGATCAACGGCGACTTGCCACCAAGCTCCACCGTGACATCCTTGAGTGTGGAGGTTGCAGAAGCTGCCGCCACTTTTTTACCCGTACCCACCTCTCCTGTGAAAGAGACCTTGTCGATACCTTCGTGCCTGGTCAGCATGGCACCGACGCTACCGTCCCCCTGAACGACGTTGAACACGCCATCGGGAAGACCCGCCTCGGTAAAGATCTCGGCAAGCTTCAATGTCGTAAGCGGAGTCACCTCGCTTGGCTTGAATACCATGGCGTTGCCACAGGCCAGTGCAGGAGCGGACTTCCAGCAGGCGATCTGTATCGGGTAGTTCCAGGCACCGATGCCAGCACAGACCCCGAGCGGCTCACGACGGGTGTAGGCAAAGGCGGTTTCACTGATCGGAATCTGCTCACCTTCCACCGCCTGTGCAAGGCCTGCATAGTATTCCAGTGCATCAGCACCGGAGGCGATATCAACGGCGATGGTCTCGGACAAGGGCTTGCCGGTGTCCAATGTCTCCAGCCGGGCCAATTCATCGTTATGCTCTCGCAGCAACGCTACGGCCTGACGCATGATACGCGAGCGCTCTACACCGCTCATCGCAGCCCAGATCTTCTGTCCCGCACGAGCCGCGGCCACGGCACTGTCAACATCCGCCTCTGCGGCTTGCTGCACACGGCATATCACCTCACCCGTCGCCGGGTTGACAGTGTCGAACGTCTCACCTGACGTGGCATCAACGTAACGACCATTGATATAGAGAGTCTGCTCAGCTAGTGGCTGCATTCTTCATCCTGGTACGATTTTCAAGTCCACCAGTCTACGTTGGAAAACTGGAAAATGTTTTCTTTTATCAGCCATATAAAGGCAGAACCATGGCTCCGCTCTTGAAATTCGACGCAGCACCAATCTGCCTTCAATCGTGTAGTTTCTTCAATAACTGCACTATGCCTCAATAGACATCTCAACAAGCGTGTCGAGACCGATTCCCAGAACAGAGAAAATACAATAATGTACCTTACCCCTGCTTTACTACCATGGTATTTTCCTCTCTCGGTTTTCACTCTCTACTGAGCTTTGAGGTGAGGGAACAATAATGGAGAAAGTCTTTGATTCGTAATATAGGTATATTTCTGGCTATATTTTTCCTGTGCTCTGCTCATGCTCATGCCTCGTCTATCAGTGATGAGGTAAGCGACAGTGGATTGGCATATTCGCTTGTAAAGATGCCAGACAACCCGCGCGTATCAGTGCAGATTGCATGGCCCAGTCATTGGGCATTCGACGAGAAACTCAATCAGGCCGTTCCCTATATTGGAGCGCAATTACTGCTATCCGGAGGTGCCGGGGACTATTCAGCCGGTGAAGCCCTGGAACGTTTTGAGGGTATGAATTCAGAAGGCCACTTGATGCCAACGACTGACTACCTGTTCGGAACTCTGAACTTCTCTCCGGAACACCAGGATGAAATGCTCAAGATCGTCAATGCGCATTTGCGAAACCCCGCACTGGATGAACGCTGGCTTGAGCGTGCTCGTGGCCAATTTGCCTCTCATATCAAAGAAATACGATTAAACGCAGACACAAAAGGGTTTGAAGCTATGCGTTGGGCGGTGTTTGGCGAACAGCCCATACGTACGGCAATTTCATTGGATGAACCCAATATGATAGAAGAGGTAACACAGGATGAAGTTGCCACTTGGGCTAAATCCGCATTCAACCGCAATGGTGTTTCAATCGTTGTTGCAGGTGACCTGGATACGGAAATGGCAAATACCATTGTAGATGCATTGTTTAAAGACATTCCTGAGGGAGAGCAGCTCAGCGAGGTAGCCGTAGCTACCGACTTTTCACCAAAACGCATACTGATGCATGTCCCTGATGCCAAAGCAAGCACCCTGACTTTCATTGGCAAACTACCGCCTTCGCGAGAAGGATCAGAGCTCGAAGATATCCTGTTGGCAACATCCTTGGGTAATGGTCCACAGAGTGTCTTGTTTGAAGCCGTCAGTACCAAGCTACAAGCCCGTTATGGCTATGGAGCTGGCATAGTCAGCTTTACACGAGATACCAGGCTTCTTGTCTTGTCCGGACCGATGGAAGCCAGCAAAATCAACGAAGCAGAACAAGTCATACGCCAGGCCTACACTGAATTCCGTGCAGATGGCCCGAGTGGAGACCTTCAACAGCTCAAGCAGCCTTTAAAGGAAAACCTGACGGTATCCCAGGAAGATGCAAGTTCTATGTCTTATGCCGTTTTGATGGCAAAGCTTGACGAACGAGATATCGCTAAAGGGTTTTCTCTGCAGGAAGAACTCGAAGCGGTATCAGAGAAAAGCCTGAAACAACGATTGACTTCTTCATTTCCCACTGCAGACGATTTTATCGTTGTGGTCAGCTCTCCAGACGCAAGTGTTCTGAAAGATGCCTGTGTGATCACGGAACAGAGGCAGGCCATGAATTGCAAGTGAGCATTCAGGGAGTTACAAACAATGGAAATGAGAGGTCTTCACCTAAAGATTCAGGCTAAATAATACGCAGCGGCGGTCGTTAACTGAGTTACACGACATTCAACATCGAGATAAGTCTTGTTGCCTGTAGCCAGTCTCCCGTGACGAAATATCTGACGAGCCATAAGAGGCACCTGCTTCAGGAATATCTGGCCAGGTTTTCTGTGCGTACGCAAATCATCGCGATGTGCGGTCTGTTCGTTGTGGTTGTCTCTCTGGTTACCTGGATGGTTGTATCCAGGAGTCAGGAGCAGGTCATTCAGTTCGAAGCATTGAAATTGGCTGAGGTGGTTGCCAATCAAGCTGCTGTCGCTCGATCTGCCTATTCCCGCCTGGCCGTCACCAAGTTGAAGCGTGATGGATTCGGCGCGTCTGAATTTTCGGATGACTTAGCGGGGCATATACCTTTACCGGCACAGTTTCTGAAGGAACTCTCCCGTAGCAGCCTTCAGGATACCGATGGTCTCTTCCGCTTCAGACCAATCAGCAAATGGAACCTGGCGCCAGAACAAGGCATTACAGACAGTTTCCAGGAGTGGGCCTGGTCACAGCTTGAGTCCCAGAATGTGGGAGAAAAAGGTGCGCTGGTAGACTGGAAGCCTGTCTGGCAGATCAAAGATTCCAATGGCGCTCGGACACTGCGATATCTGAGTGCTGACCCTGCGGCATCAGCCTCCTGTGTGAACTGTCACAACCAACTGGAGAAACGCCCGGACATCATTGCTCGTCGCATTGCCGATGGTGTAGAGCCAGGCCATCAATGGTCGTTGAATGAGCTACTGGGTGCCATCGAGATTACGATACCCCTGGATCGTGTTGTGTCGCTGGCCAAGGAACAGACGCGTGACGGACTTCTAATTGTGGCAGGTATCAGCACGATTGGTGTCTTCGGCGTCTTTCTGATCGTCTTTTTCGATTCTGCCAGTACCTACGCATCAACTGAAAAACTGTCATTTCAAGCGAACCATGATTCATTGACTGGATTACCCAACCGACTTGCTCTCGAGACCTTGCTTAACAAATCAACGTCAGAAAGCAACAGCCCGGCAATCAGCGTTAACCTACTGTTTCTTGACCTGGATAATTTCAAACAAATCAATGACACGCTAGGGCATGAATCAGGGGATCAAGTTCTGTGTATGGCTGCGGCAAGAATTGCCGAATCAATTCCGGCAGATGGGTTTGTAGCAAGACTGGGCGGTGACGAATTCGCAGTAGTGCTTCATGACAAAAGCGCACAGTTTGTCGAGCGAGTCGCCAGGGATATCGCTCACTCAATTGACCAGACGTACAAGGTAGATAACTACAAGCTGGCTATTGGCGTAAGCATAGGCGCCGCTATATACCCGGTGAATGCCACGACTACCTATGAATTGATACGCTGCGCTGATGTTGCCATGTATACAGCGAAAAATGGCAAATTGACATACGCCAACTACGACCCCAAACTTGACAAGAACGCCCTGTCACAACTTGTCATGAAGGAAGAACTCAGAGAAGCCATTGCCAGCGGCAAACTGGATATCCATTATCAGCCAAAATACTCGCTAATTGACGGGAAAATGACAGGATTGGAAGCCCTTGCCAGATGGACAAGCCCCTCGGCAGGATTCGTACCACCAGATGTATTCATTCCATTGGCAGAGCGCGTCGGCTTGATCGATGAATTAACTGCCTTGGTTTTAAAAGGCGCCACTCAGCAATGCCAGAGCTGGCGCAAAATGGGCTATGAACTCAGCATATCTGTGAACCTGTCAGCCATCAACCTCCACGATGGAACACTTGTCCAGCTCATACAGCATACCCTCGCCGATACCGGTCTGCCGCCATCAGCATTGATACTGGAGGTCACCGAAGGCGCGGTCATGGAGAACGCCTCGCAAGCTTGTGAAGTGCTGTCTGAAGTCCGTGCTCTGGGAGTCAGGTTTTCTGTCGATGATTACGGTGCAGGGTATAGTTCTCTTTCCTACCTGAACCGGCTTCCCATCAGTGAGTTGAAACTTGACCGTGCATTTATCAAGGATGTCTGTACCAGCAAGAAGGATGCGGTCATAGTCGCCGCGACACTTGAGCTGGCACGAAACCTGGGACTTGTCATGGTTGCCGAAGGTGTGGAGGATGCCGCATCGCTGGACTTTCTGACGTCAATACGCTGTGATCAGGTTCAGGGCTACTTTCTGTGCCGTCCACTGCCAGCCCTGGAACTTGAACGCAGATTGCCATTCATTTTTCGCTTCAATCCCGTTCCCACAGGGAGCGCTGCAAATGATAGTGAATCAATGTCTTCACACCGCAGAGCGGCTTGAGCTCTTCTGCCTCGCTCGGCTCCCCATTACAAGTACCGACGCTCTGAATACACGCCAGTTGATTCGAGTCTGTCTTGAATTCGATGGACGCCAGCGGACAGCAACTGTATCGTCAGTACAGCGACTGATCCAGGGGCATTGCCAAAATGAACGATTAACGGCAAAAGGCACTCTTCTATGAGGGCACATCCAGCTTTTCTGTACTTTCAGGACGTGCTTGTTCAGTAGAACGCCAGATTCTGCCGCCTCAATGGTCCACCCCCTATCAGGAGTACTGTCCATGATTGCACGTATCATTGCCGCTGCCGTGCTTTGCGCCAGTACCAGCGTCTCCAGTCTGTACGCCCAGGAAGCCTCATTCAGCACCGGTCTGGCCAGTCAGATCAAACCCGGATTGATAGATTGCGGCCCTGGCTCTCGGCTCAGTGCGGTCGGTGAAATCAGATCCAACGAGAATACGATGAGGACGGTTCCGGCTGCGACAAACTTTGAATCAGCACCCAAAGCATCTGACCTGTTCAACGAATGTGGTGGCACTCGACTATTGTCGATCTCGCAACTCGACCTTCAGAGCGTGCCTGTGCTGGACGCCGGCGGTGTTGAAGAATTCGTGATGTATCTCTTTGCAGATAATTACTTCGAGCTCTATATCAATGGTCAGTTACTTGCGGTTGACCCGGTTCCGTTCACACCGCTCAACTCCAGCGTGGTTCGCTTCAAGGCTGATCGTCCGCTTACAATCGCTGTCATGGCAGTCGACTGGGAAGAGAATCTTGGCCTGGGCTCAGAGAACGATGGTGACAAGGCCTTCCAGCCCGGCAATGGCGGCTTTGTCGCTCACCTGCAAGACTTGGCAAAAAACACTGTCACGATCACAAACAGGCGCTGGCGTGCACAGACCTTCTACACCTCGCCTTTGCAAAATCGTGATTGCCTGGTCGCATCTCGTCAAATCCGACGGAGTACCCCCTGCGATGACAGAGGAGTCGACAACGCGGACGGCTTCTCTGCTGCATACTGGGATTTGCCACTCGATTGGATGATGCCCTCTTTCGACGACCGAAGCTGGCCTTCAGCATCGAGTTACTCCAACAAGGCTGTAGGTGTTGAGAGCAAGAAAGCATTCACTAACTTCCGCGATGTGTTCGATACTGAAGGGGCGGATGCTGACTTCATCTGGACCTCAAACCTGATTCTGGACAATCTGGTTATTCTGCGCAAAACCGTAGAGTAAGGGATCGTTGCAGGCACCAGTCCCACCTGTAACAGCAGATCTCTGGAAAAGAAGGCACCTCACAGTTTTTACTCTGTAACTGTAATTCACCGCTAAAGCATCAGCATTGTCGCCCCTTGGCCGATCAATAACAATGGTTATGGCGGTTGATGGAATACGTGCATGGTAAAGTGGGGTTTAGGCACACGAATTCAGCTCGTGTTGCTGGCTTGCACAATGGCAGTACTAGTGCTGGTTGGCATGCAAGTCGATGGCGCAAGAAAATCCAACATCAAGGCTGTCGGAATCCTGGCTGAAGTTCAGGCGACCCAACTATCACTGCGCGATGTTCAGACAGGCGTTGAGCAGTTGGCACGAGAAGGTAGAGAGGTGCTGCTTAGAGATAATGACGCCAGCGCTGAAAACTTTCGTGCCGCATTCCAGTCGCACAAAGAATTGCTCCAGGTCAAGACTCAAGATCTGCAAAGTCGCTCCCTGGAGCCGTCCATGAGCAATGAATTGCAACGAACGCTTGATTCGATTGCACAGCTAACAGACAAGTATGAGACTGCCATGCAAGCTCTCTTGTCCGGCAGCAGTGGCGACCCGATTCGGTTGTTGCGTAATGTTGGTGAGACAAGCCGCACTACCGTCACCATGATTGATGGCATCGTGAATGACTATTCACGACAACTCAAGGAGTTGCAGCTGCGGCAAGAATCGATAACCAACAAGAAAAATCGTCTGTTTGCCTTTACGGTCGTTCTGATACTACTTGGCGTATCAACAATTTTGTGGGCTTTCATACGATGGCATCTGATCAAGCCTCTGAAAACGCTGCTGGATGTAGCCATCAGACTAAGCGAGGATGAAGTCGACATTTCAATCCAGCATTCGGAGCGCACCGACGAGTTGGGCCTTCTGGCCAGAGCATTGAAAATATTCAAGCGTAATCGCATCTCGGAGCTGGAGCTTCTACACGCTAACGAACAGAATACAGTGCAGCGAGAGCAGCGTATCAAGGAGGAATTCGAGGACCGTCGTCATGCTGGAGAAAACGAGCTGCGTGAACGAGAGAAACAGCAAGCCATGCAGCGAGCAGATGAGTCTGCTGCCAGCGAACAACTGTTACAGCTGCGAATCGATCGTCTATCCATGGGGGTCAGCGCGGCGGCAGGCGGAGACCTGTCCTACCTGGCGAAGAACCCATGTGAGAATCTGCATTTGAATGATGCACTGGCGCATATGACCCTGGAACTGGAAAGCCTCTTCTCACAGTTCGGTCAGGACTTCGGCAGAATCAAGCTGGATGCGCAGAACGTCAACCTTTCAGCACTCCAGCTCGAAGAATTAGGCAAGTCTATCGATGAGGGTGCCAACCTGAACAACACCCAGACTCTGCAAGTCCTCCAGGGGGCTCAAACGGTTCGTGACGTACTGCTGGAAGTATCGCAGAGTGTCGATCGGATGGAGACAGGCATAAGAGGCATATCTGACAATGCCTCGCAGGCATCCAGCGTAGCCTCGCAAGCAGTCGAACTTGCCAGAAGTACAGATGGCACTATGCGGACCCTGTCGGAATCTTCACAGGATATTGGCAAGGTCATAAAATTGATTACCTCGGTCGCTGAGCAGACTAATCTGCTGGCACTCAACGCCACCATAGAAGCCGCCCGTGCAGGTGACGCCGGTAAAGGCTTTGCGGTCGTGGCCAATGAGGTCAAGGAACTGGCCAAGGAGACCAACAAGGCGACAGATGAGATTCAGGCTCGTATCGCCGCCATCAGAAAGGATACTGACCAGGCGGTTGAAGCTATTGGCAGTATCAACGAGATCGTCTCAGAGATCGATGGCCTGCAGACCAGTATTTCAGAATCAGTAAAGGTGCAATCTGATACAGCGCATCGCATAACAACACTGGTGGGTAATGCAACCGGTGATAACCAGAGCGTCACGACCATACTGGACGAGGTGGTTGAGCGGCAGCACAGTACACAACAAGCGGCAGCCAAAGTACGGCAATCATCGGAAGAGCTGCGCAGCAGTGCCGAAGGCAACGTCAAACTGACAGCGCGGTATCGGATATAGGAACAATACTCAGGCGCAGCGTATGCCACGCACATTCAGCATTCGCCGATCGCCCAGACCTATGCTTTCGAACTCCAGAACCCGTATTTTCTTGAAACCATGAATACACTCAAGCTGGGTATCAAACCAAAACTGCTCATCGCCTTTGGCCTGATACTGACAACAACGCTCGTTGCAAGCACCATTGCCTTGTATGCATTTACACGGTTTTCGGACGCGATAGCGGAGATCAACCAGGAAAGCGTCCCTCTCATGGTTGAAGCCATAGAGCGCACACAAATGGGCATAGGGATCAGTATAAAACTGCCAGAGCTGACCGACTCGAAAACTCTGCAAGAGGCCAGGACGCACTACGAGAGTCTGAGCATGAGCATCAAGGATGTCAGCCAACTGGTTATCGATAGTGCTATCACCCGTGGGGAGCCTACTGACTCGCTTGCAATGACAAACAAGCTCAAATCGATTGCTCAGTTCCAGTCCGATGTCACAGCACTCTATGAGGCAGTTGAGATTGAACTGACGAATGAACTCGACGTTGAACGATCCATGAAGTTGTTAGACGAGGAACTGCAATCCGTCAATGATGCGTTAATGGCCGCTGTCGATACCACTTCCGGTAATTATGAGATATTGACTGAAAAAGTCTTGAATCATGACGCCGAGCCTATTAACTCACTGACGCAACTGCATATGAGCACTACGCTCATGATGAAAGAAAGCGTAGCAAGACTTATCCATTTACTGCAGTTAAGAGCCGAACTCAATACTGTAAGTGGCATTCTCCACCATGTTGTACAGGCTTCAGATATTAATGAAATTCAACCTCAGATAGATGGCTACCTCGCCTCACTTGCTCAAATTACCATCGATATGAAATTTATCGGTGCGGATGAGAAAGACAGATATATAGCGAATGGCATTAATCGCATACTGGAACTGGCAGCGATTGACACCGGCATTTTCGACCAGAAGCGCAAAGCACTGGCCGCCTACGAACACGTTCAGGAAATGGAAGATAAACGGAAGACAAACCAGCAGGTTTTTCTCTCAAAACTAACGGAAAAGGTTCGCATCAGCGCCGCTGAGGTAGACGATGCCGGCGATGGCGTCATTTCATTGATAAGCAGCAGCCGAGCCCAACTGCTCATCGTATTCCTTCTAAGCATTCTCATCACCGCGCTTATTTTCTGGCTGCTGATTTCCAAGAACATCCTTGCCCGCTTGTTAGATACCATAACGGCTCTGCGTTCAGTGGCTGATGGCAACTACGATGTTTCAGTCAACTGCACCGGTAGCGATGAGCTGACCGACCTGGCCCATACCGTGGAAGTGTTCAGACACAATGCCCTTGAAGCCCGAACGATGCAGGAAGAACGCGCACAACTGGCAGAAAAACAGCAAGAGCAAGAACTCAGGGAAACCGAACGCGAACGCAGGTCTCGCGAAGATGAGTCGATTCGGCACAAGGCGGAACAAGCTCAGGCTGCACGAGAGAAAGACACTGCGGATCTGCTTCAACAGCGCGTTGATCAGTTACTGGCAGCCGTCAGTGCAGCGGCAGAAGGAAATCTTTCCTACCCGATAGATACCCATGGCGATGATCTGGCAGGCCAGATGGCCAGAGCCCTGGAAACGCTGTTTGCAGACGTGCGAAACAGCATGCGCAGCATCAATGACAACGCATCACAACTGACCCGGGCCTCGGCAAGCATGACCACGCTGTCAGTCGATATGAATCGCATGGCGTCATCCAACACCGAAAGCGCGTTGGAGGCCTCGGCACTGACATCAGATGTCGGACTGAGCGTGGATAGCGTGGCCGGGGCGACCGAAGAAATGAGCTCATCCATTGAGAAAATTGCGCGTAATACCAAAGAGGCTGAGACGGTGGCAGCCGAAGCTGTCAATCTGGCCAAGACCACTGATTGCACGGTCCGGAAGCTTGCCGAAAGCAGTATCAGCATCGGTCACGTGATCAAAGTCATCAATACCATTGCCGAACAGACCAACCTGCTCGCCTTGAACGCAACCATTGAAGCGGCGCGTGCCGGTGAGGCCGGCAAGGGATTTGCGGTTGTCGCAACCGAGGTGAAAGAACTGGCAAAAGAGACTGCCCGTGCTACCGAACAGATTGAATCACGCATCAGCGATATTCAGTCTGATACGGACTCCGCCGTGGCCGCCATCGAATCCATCGGATTGATCATCGACAAAATCAGCTCGATACAATCATCAATTACTGTGGCTGTATCCGAACAATTCAATGTGACTCAGGATATCAACCGATCAATTCTGCAAACAGCCGACGGTGGTCAGGCAATAGCCTCACTCATCGAAGGTGTTGCCACCAAGGCGAAGATGAACCAACAGGCCTCCGATCATGTCAGCATGGCTGCAGAGGAGCTATCGGACATGGCAGCTCAGCTTCAGGGGCTGGTGCGTCGCTATGCAACTGATTAGGACAAGTATTCTGCTCTGGTAGAAAACAAGGAATTCATTCCACGAGTCGCGGTTGTTCAAACGACTAATCTGGGATACGCTGAACAAGTTTTCACCATGAACAGACAATCTCCAGAAGATGTAAATATACGTACTATTGCCCACTACCCTGCGGCCATTGTTCAGCAAGTCAGAAACCTGATCAGTGAAGGTCGCCTGAGAGAGTACCTGCGAACCAAATATCCGGAACGGCACCAATACAATAGTGACGACACACTCTACAGTTTCACTCTGGAGCTCAAAGATCGCTACCTGAAGCGAAGCAAACCTCTAAGTAAAGCCCGTTATGATGATCACCTGGATACTGTTAAAAACGCACTAGGCACTCATACTCGTATCAGCCGCACTCACGGTGGCAAGCTTAAAAGCAAGAACGAGATTCATATAGCCTCCGTTTTCAAGAACACCCCTGCTGAGTTCCTGCGCATGATAGTGGTCCACGAACTCGCCCACTTCAAAGAACAGGACCACAACAAAGCCTTCTATCAACTCTGCTGTCACATGGATTCCGACTACCATCAGCTGGAACTTGATGTTCGCTTGTACTTGTTATTGCTGGACTCTGGGCAAAGTTTGTAGCCTGATCTCCGGCAGTTTGCAGCGATTACGATTCCGCCTTTACGACATCACTGTACTCTTCAGCGTCTACTCTGGTTTCAACACGTCTCTTACGCTTTCCAGCCAATGCGCCATACACCATCATCACCAGCGCGCCAAACAAGGCAGCTCCTGCCAGAAACACACTCGCCACAAGGCTGGCACCGATCAGGGCTACAGCAACAATGCCTCCAGCCACTTTGGCGCCCAAAGGCATTTCACTCCAGAATTTGTCCGCGTTGGTTTCCATATTGATCGTTGTGTAAGTCATTTTTTTTTCCTGTTCAGATTAGTGATTGATTTTTCCGGAAAGGCATGCCCTTCCGACACCCACTAATCTACGCCTGGAAAATTAGGCAAGAATTAGGAAAGCTACGATGCGTTCGCCACCCTGTGCTGACGATACTCATACCTGAGCCCTCGCCCTTCCAGATTCTCGACAATCAACACACCACCAGACCTGAGAGCTACCTGCTTTGCGATCGCCAAACCAAGACCGTTGCCTTCATTACCTGCCCGTGAGCCTCGATCGAAGGGTTCGAATACAGACTTCAGAGCAGCAGGGTCTATACCCGGACCAGTGTCATCGATGCGAAACACCATCTCCTCGCCTTCGGCAAACAAACTGACATTGATCTGCCCATCTACCGGGATATAACGAATGGCATTACTCAAGCCATTACGAAATATCTTCGACAAGCCATAATCCAGATCTGCGACTCTGATATTTTCAATGCGTAGCACCCCCAGATCAACCGATCGCTCTATTGCCAATGGGTAGACACTGGCGATGAGCTCACGCAATAGCACGTCGGCCTCCACCACTTGAGTATGGGTCTGATAGTTAAACTGCAGCCGGGCCAGATCAAGCAACTGGGTGACCAACGATTCCAGACGCTTCAGGCCCTGTCGCATCAACATCTGGTTTTCTTGTGTCTCATCGCGACACACGCTATCGGCCAGCAGGTTCAAGCCGGCAACCGGGGTACGCATTTCATGAGCGGCATCGGCAATGAACCTCTGTTGTCTTTGAATATCATTGCGGGTACGGCTCAGCAAACGATTGATCGCCCGGGTAAAGGGCAATATTTCCTCTGCAATGCCGGCATCGGAAAGTGGCTCAAGAGACAGGGATTCGCGCGAATCAATCTCTGCTGCCAGTTTGCGTACGGGTTTCAAACCACGCGCCAGAACCCAACGCGCAATCAGAAAAAATCCGATTGCCAGTACTACAACAGGTAACAAGGCGTACAACGCATTATTGCCTGCCAGTTCTGCTCTTAGCTCGGTTTGCTGAGCCACGGCATAAGGCACAGCGCCATCCATTGGCCTTACCACAAGGACACGCCAGAAATTACCTCGTGCCTCAATGTCATGAAAACCTGGCTTCAACTTCTCGGAGAGTCTGAGAAAACCGCGCTTGCCCAGTGCTTGTACCAGCACTTGCTCATCATGCCGTTCGCGACTCCAGAAGTTATCGTATCGTTCGCCATCCGGAACCCAACGAGCGACCTCTAGCAGCATGGAGTCCTGCATATCCTCCGCGCTAAGGTAGGCCAGACCCGCAGACAGCAATCCTCCAACAACGGCACAGGCCAGACTGGCAGCAAAGAGCCAACGATTGAGCTCACGCTGCAGCGAGCCTCGCCTCATTTTTCCACCATCCAGCCCAGGCCGCGTATGTTCCTGATCGCCTGTTTGCCAAGCTTTTTGCGTAGGCCATGAATCACGACCTCAAGAGCATTGCTCGCAACCTCTTCGCCTTGACTGTACACATGGGATTCCAGCTGTTCACGTGAAAACACCTGACCGGGTCGGTACATCATGGCTTGCAACAAGGCCATTTCACGAGCCGACAGGGAGACATCGCCAAACTCTCCTCTGGCGGATGCCGCGGCGGGATCAAGCTGTAGATTCGCTGTCACCAGCTGTGGGCTGCCTGATCCCACGTGTCGACGAGCAACAGCTCGCAGACGTGCCTGCAACTCACCCAGTGAAAAGGGTTTGACCAGATAGTCATCAGCTCCCAGATCCAGGCCCTGGATGCGATCCTGCTCGCCATCACGAGCTGTGATGATGATGACCGGTATATCCTTGCCACGCTCTCGCATTTGCCTTAGAACCGATGTGCCATCCATTCCCGGAAGGCCGAGGTCCAACAGGACCGCATCGAAAGTATCACCCTCGAGCGCGGGCATGACAGCCTTGCCATCCTTGACCCACTGACACGTATGGTTAGCCTCGAGCAAGGATTGCGAAACCCCATGACCAATCAACGGATCATCTTCAACCAGCAAAATGCGCACAGTGCTTCCCAGCTAATCCTGCAATTCAAAGACAGCCCGTGTTACCACGGGCTGAGCTGTTGATCAGGGCTGCAACACCAGCGACCCTTTCTCGTTCACAGGCAAGGTTACCTACTTGTGCCGACCATGGCCACGATTTCCGCCCGGCTCGCTGTCAAGAAGCTCACCACTGCGGTGTCATAAACAGGCAACCAAGACACCTTTCATCAAGCAACCTTATGCTTATCCTGCTGATCAAAGAAGGAGGCTGTCGTAGGCTTTTGAGGCAACTTCATTTCAAACTGTTTTGACCTGACCGAGTTGGTTCGCTCGCCGCGTACCAACATCCCTTCATGTTCAGTCGGCATCGGGTTTGCCGCATACGGCACAGCATCTTCGGCTGAATACACACAGATAAACAGGTTTCTGGAATTGCTTGACATATTGGGTGCCGAACCATGCAGCAAACGTGTGTGCATCAGGCAAACCGAACCTGCAGGACCAATACATCGGATTGCTTTTGATTGGCACTTTTCGGCTAGTTCATTATCTACCGAACCGGTAAACACGCCATCGTGCCAGAGATCGTGGATAGGGCCTGTGTGAGATCCCGGTATGACTTCAAGGGGTCCATTCTCTTCGGTGACCTCATCAACCATCAGCAGTGCCGTGATCAGATCATCGTTGGAGTGTGGCGTAAACGGAAAATCCTGATGCCATTTGACAGCCGTTGTGCCACCCGGCAACTTGGCGTTGATTTTCGAATGATGAAATTTTACGTTCGGGCCGATCAAGCCTGCAATCGCATCAGTCATTCCACTGTCAGCCATGGCATCGAAATAGGCAGCAGACACCTCAATAGGAGCATTCACCCGACGTAGACCGGGTTTCTCGGCTGTGTGTCCTGGCTCGACATCATAGCGGGGACGACCATCGAGAGTGTCGCCATAGGGCTCGGTGTGCTCCCGACTCTCCTCCACCCAGCCGGCGAAAGACTCTTTCATGGCCTGCAGGCTTTCCTGGCTAACCACGTTTTCAACCAGCAGATATCCATCTTTCCAGAACTGCTCTTTCTGTTGTTCGTTCAGCATGTGTTGCTCCGTTGAATGGGATGTGAGGGCGCTTGCTTCTGTGTCGACAGTAGCAATGCAGTAAGATAGTTTCAAATTGTTTTATGTTGTCATTAAGCAAAGAAAAACATGGTCAGACTCACGTTGAAGCAATGCGAATACTTTGCCGCTGTGGCGCAGCAGGGCGGTATTGCCCAAGCCGCACGCGTACTCAACATTTCCCAGCCAGCAGTCTCACAAGCCATTGAAAAGCTGGAAGACATCTGCGGCTTGCAGCTGTTGTTGCGCCACCACGCCAGAGGCACAGAGCTGACACCACAGGGCCGCGCTTTCCTGGGCTCGGCGCTGAAGCTGATTGAGTCTGCCCAGCAAACCGAGTTGCATGCAAAGGCCATTTCATCACATCTTGCCGGCACCATTCGATTCGGTTGTTTTCACACGCTGGCGCCCTACTATCTTGCCAGTCTGATCGGCGAACATCGGCGCATACGAGCCGATATCCACATCGTTCCCTCTGAGTTGCTACAGGATGAGCTTATCTTGCAGATCTACAACGGCGAGCTGGACCTGGCACTCACCTACGACATGTCTTTGCCCACAGAAGGGTTACGGGCAGAGCCTTTGCATCAGCTGACACCGTTTGTCTTACTCGACAAGAAACATCCGCTGGCAAAACGCAAAAAACTGGCTCTGCATGAATTGGCCGAGGATCCCTATGTGATGTTCGAAGGCCCGTCCAGTCGACATTATTTCGAGCAGATTCTAAGCTCACAAGGTATTCATCCTGATATCGCTTTTGTTGCCAATTCGATGGAATCTGTACGCAGTGCGGTTGCCAATGGTTTCGGGTATTCATTGGCGGTAATGCCCACCACTCAAGCCGACACCCACGGTGGCGGCAAGGTCGTCAGCATTGCACTGAGTGATGATATAGCGGCCTTGCCTGTGGTGTTGATCAGCAAACACAGCTCGGGGGAATCAACATTGATTGAAAACTTCATCGACTTCTGCAAAACCAGATTGAGGCATTGACATGACAATGACAGCACTTTACCTGAAGCCTTATTGAACTCAAACGAGTCTCACTCGTTAGCGCAGGAGACTTGCTGCAATCAACAACATCACCACGCCAATCACCACGTCCAGAATACGCCAGGCCATCGGACGAGCAAACAGCGGTTGTAGCAAGCGCGCACCATACCCGAGTGAAAAGAAGAACAGGAACGAGGCGCACACCGCTCCGATGGCAAAAGCACTCGGGAAGGCCTCGTACTTCACCGAGGCGGCTCCCAGCAATACCAGAGTATCCAGGTAGACGTGAGGGTTTAGCCAGGTCAGCGCCAGACAGGTCAGCAGTGCAACCTTCCAGGATGGGGCCGCCCGCTCGGCAGCCTCCAGCGTGCCGCCGCCGCGCCAGGCAGAAACAAACGCCAGCAGCGCATAACCCAAGAGAAAGGCGGCACCCCCATAGCGGGCGACAGGAGCGATCCAGGGAGAGTGCTCAACCAGCTCACCAAAACCGAAAACGCCTGCAGTAATCAGCAAGGCATCGCTGAACGCGCAGGTCAGACAGATGAGCGCGACATGCTCGCCACGCAGCCCCTGACGTAATACAAAGGCGTTTTGAGAGCCGATGGCAATGATGAGACTAGCCCCCAGAAAGAAGCCAGCGGTAAGGGCTGCAAGCATGAGCAAAGGTTATCCAGAAAATGTAGAAAGTGATTCTTACCCATCTATTCACATTAGCCAAACGATATCTTCTTCACCTGATAGCGGCTCGTAGCATCCCGTTGTCTGGCTATAGCACTCGATTTTAATACTTGACCCCCAAGCCCAGCGTCCAGAAATGCTCATCTTCGAGCTTGGCAGAACTGTCACCATTGACATATTTCACTTGCAAGGCAAGATGTCCGGTGCCGTCCAGCGCAAGTGACAATGATGCTTCGACACTCTTTCGACTGCGCGATTCAGGCCGGAGACTGAATAGATGCTGGGCCGACAGGGCGGCACGTAGTTGTTGAAAATTTCGCAGCCAGAATTCTATTTCCAAACGCGGGCCAATGCGGAAAAATCGCGACTGTTCTTCGTCATCATTCTCCTGTCGTAATACGCGCCCGTATTCCGAGAAAAGATTTGGCAGCCAGTTGAATTGAAACGCCTTGGCTGGAATGGTCTTGCCGATACCCAGATGGGTCGCAGAGGGTTGTAGCTGAAACTCGGCGGAAACAATGGCAGTCTCGAACTGTGTATCCGTGATGTAGGCAGGATTGAAGCGAAAGTTCAGACTTTCCACCGACTCGAGCTTGGGCAATGGGTAAAGGCGATCAACTGCAGCACGCAAAATCAGGGTATCAGTGCCTTTGGCGGTTGATTCGGTGTAGTGAGTGCGGTTAAGTGCCACGCTGGGTATGAAGATGACGTTAGGCTCGGTGTCAAATTTCACCGGACGCATGAGCACACCCTTGACAGTAGACCAGGATTTACCGTCATTGAAATCACGAGAAAAAGACAGGGATGCGGCACTCGCTGCGCTCAATGGCTTTGCATCGGCAAACAGACTGAGCGACTCCAGGTTGCCACGTACTAGTAGGTTAACTGCATGATACTTTCGGGTAAAGCCTTTTGAGTTTGATACGAGCATCGTCGGTTGTAAAGCGCCAGTCGGCAGGCTTGGCGTTCTCGTTGCGATGGGTCTGCCATGCGGCTATCTCCTTGGTCAGCGTAGGCACGTCGGCAATGCGTCGATCCAAACATTGCCTGGCCAGAACGCTGAACTCACATTCAGCCATATTCAACCAACTGCCATGCTTGGGTGTAAAGACAAACTCAAGCTTCTGCATAAGCGCATGTGCCACGGCGGGTTCGAACGTTCTGTATAGGGAGGCTCCGCTATGAGTGCTCAGGTTGTCCATAACCAGCGTGATCTTTTTCGCGTGGGGGTATTGATTCTCCACCAGGTCACGGACGCCTTCGGCCCATTCGCCCGACGCATGATTGTCGGCAATACGCACCGTGCGTCGACTCTCCAATGGCGTATAGAACACCATCAGGTGGGCAACTCCATTGCGCTCGTACTCTCCGTCGTAGCGCTCACTTTGGCCAGGCGATGCCGGGATCGGTTTTTGTACCTCACGCGTGCATTGTTTGGTTGTCTCGTCCATACAAACCACAGGATACTCTGCATCAAAAGGTCTTTTATACACATCCAGTACAGCCTCCATCTGGCAGACAAACCCCGCGTCCTCTTTAGGCGCTATGCACCACATGCGTTTCTGCCAAGGTTTTATGATGTTTTTTTAAAACTTGACGCACCGTTTCATAAGCCACGCTTTCGACAATTTCCAGCTCAATCAGACGCTCGCTCAACAGCTTCAACGTCCAACGCACCTGGCCTTCTGGCGCATCACTGCAAGCCAGGCTTACTAGCCTGGCCTCCGCATCGCCATCCAATCTTGCCGTTCGCTCTCGACTGCGTCTCTTACGCTGCAGCGCCAGTTCCAATCCTTCTTCCACACATCGCTGGCGTGTCTTTGCGATGCAACGGGTGGTCAGTTCCATTCGCTCAGCAACCTCGGCATCGGTCATCGAAGGACCATGCTCTCCTTGATCAACCAGTAACAAAATCTGTGCATGTCGTCGCTTCTGCGCCGCTATGCGTCCCGTTTTACAGATCTGCTCCAGATGTCTTTGCTGGATCAAAAGCGCGGCTATTTGCCGGAGAGTTTTTCAATAAATGAGACTGCCTGACACTGGACCCCGCAGGATCCAGATGCTAGAAAAGCATGTCTTTGTTAGAAGTCCTCGTCGTCCCAGTTGGGCATTGACGATCGGGACAGGCCACGCTTCCACGGGGGGTGAAGTTCTTGATGTCTTTGTTCGCCCATGCGCCTTATCGGATCCTTGTAGAGTTCTTCGCAGGCGTGCAATAGCGCACGGAGCAAATTATGCATTTCACCGATATCCTCGTCACTCAGTGAGGACAGAGCGTCGATTGATGGCAGTGCGTCCCATAGTTTGGTTTTGTCGTTCATCACACCCGGCTCTTGTGAGGTTCTACCGGACTGGTTACATGAGGTCGATTCCTGTTTATCATCCCCTGCCATTCGGTCTATTTCATCGTCAAAACAAAGATGCCGCTGGCGTGGATCACATTGCTCATCAAGCTCCGGCGTGCGGCACTCTATGATGTCCTCGCTGTAGAGCTCCCAAACCGTATCGCGCAAACGGTCAAGATAATCAACAATGGCGGCAGCTTCCTCTGGCGTCCAGTAGAAGGCCACATCAACACAACGTGAGTTCATGAGTCTTTGCCTTTTGGTTTGGGCGTTCTTGTCACTTTGGCTCGGGTCCCTTTCTTTGAAGCTGCTCTTTTTTTGGCCTCATGGACTCGATACGATTCACCCTTGATCACCAGTATTTCTGAATGATGCACCAGTCGATCAACAATGGAGACCACACTGCCGTTGTTGGGGAACATGGATGCCCATTCGCTAAACGGTTTGTTGGTAGTAACAATGATCGGCTTCTTCTCGTAGCGACGGTTGACGATCTCAAATAGAAGATCCGCATGTCGATCGCCATAGGACAGATAGCCCAACTCATCAATGACCAGCAATGAGGGGTGAGCGTAATATCTGAGCCGGCGTCGCAACGCGTTATCACCATCCTGTGATGCCAGATCTCCAAGCATTTCGGCAGCATTGACATACAACGCGGTATGACCTTGCATCACCGCTTCATGCGTGATGTTTTGAGCCACAGTGGATTTGCCCAAGCCATTTGAACCGATCAGTATGATATTGCTTGTCTCGTGAATAAACTCCAGATTCATCAGCTCCGAGATGGCGCCTTTGTCGCATTGTTCAGGCCATTGCCAGTCGAAGTCTGCCAGTGGCTTGAAGCGCCCAATGTGAGCGCTGCTTAGACGTCGTTCAAGGCCGCGCTGTGTTCGTTCTACCTCTTCCCACTGCAGCAAAGAGGGGATCCAGGCAATCTGATCCTTTGAGAGTTCATCCCAATGTGCTAGAAGGCCATGAAGTTTCAAGGCCAGGGCGCGTTGTTGTAATTCACTATTTAATGGAGTCGTCATCTGTCTCTCCCGGCACGCTATTGTCGTTGTCGTTGTCGTTGTCGTTGTCGCTCAACTGGTCATAGCAATCCAATGAGCCCGGGCGCACGACAATGTGATTAGCGCGTGCGTTAGCTGGCAAGGGTACGATCAGTGGTGGTGGACGGTTGTGCTCATCACGCCGTCGTTCAAGCACAATGCGCACAGCATTGGGATGTGGAACCTGTTGTCTCAATGCCTCTGCAATGGCGTGTTCAAGCTCCTGTGCCCCGTAGCTGTCCAGCAGGTTCAGTAGCTGGGCAACCACCTGGCTAGGCCGGTAGCCACGCTTGGCGCCTTGTGTCAGTAGTGCAGTACTGCTCGGTGCAGACTGCGAAAGCCGATCCTGGCCGCGGTGTGCACGCCCCCGACGCTTGTAGTTAACGAGTGCCTGCAGATGCGCAGGATCTTCAATCTGTTCGCCTTTACCATAACTGCGAACATGGCTGGCAATCACCTTGGCACCATCAGTGATTCGCACCGTGCCCATCGAGGCAAGTACTGTCAGCACGCGACGCACATGAGTGTGTGGCAAGCTATAATCGTTGAGATCGTAGCGTGCGTACGGTGTTTTTCCGATGGACACACTGACCCGATCATCGGCTGGATACGGATTGTCCGGTAATGCAATCAGGTGCTCCTTCTCCTTTTCAAACGCTTCACCGACCGTGATTGATGTATCCGCCTGGCAAGGGCGTTGGGTACTGTGCTCAGTGCACCATTGGTCGGCCTGTCTATTCAGATCATCCAGATCACGGAAGTCACGGGCCGCAAAGAAATTCTCGCGTATAAAACGAACTCCTCTTTCAACTCGGCCCTTCTCATTCCCCCTGTACGGTGCGCAGGGGCGCGGTTCGAAACGATAGTGTGCCGAGAGTTTTAGCAGTTCGGGATTGAATGTGATCGCATCACCGTGGCGTTGAATGACAGCCGATTTCAGGTTGTCGTACAATACAACTCGAGCAACGCCGAGATGCTCGAAGGCAGCAACATGTCCCCGCAGAAAACTCTCCATGCGTGCGTTAAGATAGAAGCGTACGAAGATCATGCGGCTCCAGGAAAGCACCATCACAAAGGCCATCAACGGACGCTTGGCCCGGCCGATTTGCAGATGACCGAATGAGCCCCAGTCACATTGCATTTGTTCTCCTGGAAAAGTCTTGAGACGCTGGAAGGCCTCCGGATTTTTCCGGGGACGCAGCTCCGCCACGCGAGCACGAAAGTGACTGGAACACCCGTTATACCCGCGATTACATGCCATCACATATAGGCGAGTAGCGGTCAGATCGGGGAACTTGTCCAGCGTGGCTACGATGAAGTCGTTGTAGGGATCGCGTATCGATCGTGACTCGGTTCGCTCAGATTGTGGCACACCAACCTGGCTCAGTACACGTTCAACCACGCTGTGATGAATATGCAGCTGGCGGGCGATGGTATTGACACCCCAGTGCTCGACAAAGTGAAGCCGTAGAATCTGGCTATGCAACTCAGCATGAATCGTCATGGTGGTGTCCCTTTGTAATTCCGATGTCGAGAGTGATGTCGTGTTGTTCGCAGGAAATCGATTCTCATAGCCTCATTGCAGGCACGTTGACACCCGTTGCAGTAAACAAAACGAGACTGTGTTGGCCTGGATATCAGTGGAGCACTGCCGGACTCCTCGACGGAACCCCGGTGCGTTACTATGGGTGAATCGCAGGGTGTTGCACTCGGTTCTGAGTCAGGTGGCTTTAGCGTGAGCGGGGGTTGTTTGCTCGACTCGAGATCCGATTCAAGCATTGCTTTACGCAACCGGTTACGACGTTGACGGGCGGCAGTGCTACGCCTGCCTTTAGGACTGCGTCGGTAGCGTTTTGCGTTTCGTTTGCAGCGTTCTTTATTTGCAGCCTGGGCGCATCCATCGAAGCAGTAGATATTGCCTCGATCACAGTGGCGGCAGATAATGACCGGTTGGTGGCAACGAGCGCAGTGGTAGCGCCGTGCAGTGTCCAGGTCGTCCATCGGCAATCCCTGCCGGGTAGCTCTGGATTGAAACCTAATGAAGTGCGATACTTCACTTGGCTGTGTGAAAACACGGTTGGGGATGCGGCGTCAGATCGGACCGTCAAATCAGGACTGGCGTCGCGTCTTTCTACACGGCCATTCCTTCCTATCAGTTGATTGAGTCTGTGTCACGCGAATCAGAGGATCGGTAACAAACTAACCTGGAACCCTGAACAGAAGTGATGAGCAGGGTTGTTTTATAATGCACTAGCTCCCCGGCAACTATGCGCGGGTATTGAGCGTCGTATACACCAGAGCATGGCGCTCTTCTTCGGACAACTTAACCACATGACGCTTAGGCATTCTCAATCACTTCAACAGGTTGCAAAGTACTATTATGAAGTTAGACTATAACTGGAATTTATCAAGCGGTTACACCACTAGTATGCCCCGGCGTTCCAGCCAGCTCGCCGGAGGCTCCTGGGTTTCCTCTCTCAGCCCTTCCTGCTCTGCGAAAGCATACAGATCCAGCCCACCAGGCGCATCAATCTCGTAGCTGTCAACTCGCTCATTGGTACTTTGCAGAAGCTTTGCCAGTGCCTCGATCTCTTCGGGTGATATTTCATCATTGCCGTCACGATCCAGCACGCTCATCGGTATGCGAAGCTGACGTAGAAGGAATTCGCGATATTCGGCCGGGCTGATCAGACCGTCACGATCGGTATCGTAGTAGCGAAGATTGACTGCCGCGTGGGTCAGAGTCATCGACCACGGGTTCGCCATCAATACAAGCAGCCATAGCAAGCTACTGCACAGGCTAACCTGGATCTGAGTGGTGACCGACTTCCCGGGAGGCATCAGCGTCTGTTGTGTCAGTTGAAAAGGCTTATCGAGTTGGCTATCAGGCAACTCAGCGATCAATTGTACAACTCCAGTACAGATCAAAAACTCTACACTCCGCTTGGCTCAACTTATGTTGCAATTGAGGAAGTCTTATGAATACCGATATCAGCTTGTAAAATATACATTTATCCGATTTTCCGCATGTCTTTACACGACATTACGCTCCAGAATAGTGCTGGGCGCACGCAGGAGATGCTCGAACCTGCAAACCATGCCTGTACTTTCAAGACATGGCTTCTTGTCGGCAACAAGAGCCCGGCATGCTTCATTATTCAAGGCCATGCACTATTTTCACATCTACTCCTGGAAGCACATACTTGGCACCTCACTAGCAGTAACATCACAATCTCTAAGTGTATTTATGCTCTCTGGAAGAGCACTTTTCAGACACATGCCAGCCATTGCTGATCATCTGGCCTGAGTTTAACGTCCTTCTTTCACATGTAAACGAGCTCAAATTGAGTATTCTAATAACTCGAAAGTGTGGTGACTTTCGTTATTCCTCCTCCAAGTGGTATTGAGGCATGGAGCCCACAGAGGCCAAGGACGGCCACCTTTTTTCTTCACAAGCAACAAAATTGAAGACAAAAGGGATGCAGGCGCCGTTGAGCCACTGCTAGTTCAATAAACCCAATCTTGCGTATTCTACGCTATACACCGCCTACCTCCCCCAACGCATCAGTCGTCTCCTTCAGCATTCTTGCCGAGGCACCCAACGCCTGCATCTCAGTCTCTGTCATCGCAGGCATCAGTGTGTCCTCGATCCCTCCCGCGCCAATGATTCGTGGCAGTGACAGACACACATCCTGAACGCCCGCAACATCGTCAGTCATGGAAGACACTGTCAAGACTTCGTGCTGGTTGAGCGCAATCACGCGCACGATCCGGGCTAACCCTGCTCCGATTCCAAACCAGGTTGCGCCCTTCCCGGCGATGATCACCTGTGCAGCCTGTCTGACACTCGCTTCAACCTGTGCACGCAACACATCAGTCAGAGGGCAACCGCGCTGCCGTGCGAAGCTCTCCAGTTGCATCGCACCACATTCCGCTGAAGACCAGATCAATACTTCACTATCGCCGTGCTCACCCAGCACGTGAGCGTGCACGGATTGCGGCGAGACACCCAGATGCCTACTCAGATTCTTGCGAAACCTTGCTGTATCGAGAATGGTACCGGTACCGATCACTCTGGCTGGATCAAGCCCCGAGAGCCTCGTTGTAACCGCCGTCATGATATCGACCGGGTTGGTCGCCACCAGTAGAATGGCATCGGGGGCAACAGCCAGCACCTTCGCGATAACATCAGCAAAGATGTCGGCATTTCGGCCTAGCAGCTGTAAGCGTGATTCACCCGATTTCTGAGCGACGCCTGCAGCTATAACGACAATGGACGCACCGTCAAGATCAGCATAATCGCCCGCCTGAACCGATACCGCTCCTATGAAGGGCAACGCATCGGCGATATCAGCCGCTTGTGCCGAGGCAAGCTCAGGATTGTGGTCAATCAACACCAGCGAGGACACCACACCAGTACAGGCGATAGCATAAGCCGCTGCACTACCAACCATTCCAGTCCCGATGATACCCAGTTTCATAAATCACTCCAATGCAGTCAACGATATCAAGTAGTGGCTTTTCCACAGAGCAGGTCTCTTGGAAGAGAGATCCGACACCACTACAGCTATAGATAGTACGTCGGTCTTTGAGCGCATGGGGAGAAGTAAACTTTCAGTTCAATACTTCATTGGTGTGCATGGCTCTCTCTCACACCAACTCAGAATACGAAAAACTGAAGAAAGGCGGCTTCGGTCAGGACAGCGCTCCGCGAGAGATGCCCTCGGGCCAAGGACTTGGTCGAAGTGGATTTGACAAGCAATTGTTCTCCATAACAGAGCGCTCAATGCCAGCCTCGAACAGAGCCCTTCAGGAGTATCCGAGCGCCCGGCTCAAGCAATATCAGTCGCTACCAGAAGCTGCTCCAAACCACCGCCATATTGAAAATATGATCTGTTACAAAATTGTCAGATGTTGACTGCTTCATCTGAACAAATCAGGCTAGCAACAGACACTTCAAATGCCACTGTGTAAACGTAGAATTTTTCTATCATGGTTTTTTAACCCTAAATACTCGTGTTTAATATGAACCACGTCGACGGCATGACCTACTTCGACTTGATTGAATCGATGTAATTACTATTTTCTGAAGTTTTTACAAAACACCAGCTGTTGTATTAATGGTCTTTGATTTAACAAGCAAAGCCACGATGGTATCGAAAACCTGACAACTGTTCCGAGCAGGTACATTGATCGATGAACAAGCAGCTCATCTTTCACGCCGCTGAACTATTTAGAGGAAATGACATGAGCACAGTAGACAAACAGGGCATGAACTCCAAGGACAATGCCTCAGAAACAATCAACGAGGTGAAAGATGAGGTTTCTCAAGTGTCAGAAGCCGGCACCGAGGCTGCAAAGAAAGTGGCAGATACTCACTTCGAGCAAGGACGAGAAGCAACAACAGAACAGCTGGATAACGCCAGTGACGCGATGAGCGACGTTGCACAGAAGCTTCAGGATAATGACAGCCCCTTCGCAAGCTATGCCTCGGAGCTTTCCGACCAGCTTTCATCATTTTCCAACAAGCTATCGACCAGCTCCATTGACGATCTGGTTGGCGGAGCCCGTTCGCTTGCTCGTGACAATCCCGCAGCGTTCATGCTCGGCAGTATGGCTATCGGCCTTGCCGCATCACGTTTTTTCAAGGCAACGGGTGAACAGGTCTCTCATCAGGCAAACGAATCAAACACCCCTTCAGACCCTCACTACAAAGTGATATAGCAGTGAACAACGAAGTTGGTACGATTCTGCTGCAATGCGCAACACTGGACAATCGGTCGATACACAACGCGCAGACAACACAAACATCGATCACGCGAATTCGGTGACTCCACCGACCGGTAATTCCACTATTGGCCAGACAAATACCAATAGCCCGGACCAGCACGACAAAATCCCCGGGCACGCTGGTCGAGTAACTCGAGAGGAGGCGTAAGCATGAGCATCCAAACCCCTGACAGAAATGTCGGTTCAGCGCCCGGCGTGACGAGCGATAACGAAGACTTGCACAACGTCGGCTCCCTGCTATCGCAGCTAGGTCATGATGTCGGAAGCCTGGTCAGCACTGAAGTCAGCTTGGCAAAGGCTGAGATCAGCGAGTCATTGGATGATGTAAAAAAAGGCGCCATTAGCCTGGTGAGTGCAGCCGTAGTCTTGTTTGCAGGACTTATCATTCTGCTCAATGGCTTGGCACGCACCTTGGCAGCAGTTGCCGACATGCAAGCCTGGGTCAGCTTCCTTATCGTAGGCGGACTAGTCAGCATCATTGGCGGTGTGTTACTGGCCAATGGTAAATCCAAACTATCTACCGACAATCTTTCCATCAAACGGACCGAAGCATCTCTTCGCAAAGATCAACAAGTTGCCAAGGAGCAATTGCCATGAATAACTCAGAACATAATTCTCAATCGCAGCATTCCGATGACGTGGACTCTCTTGCGCACGATGCCGACAGACGCCGTGACCGGATTGAAAAGACGTTGGACCTTCTGGGAGGCAAACTCTCTCCCGAGCACTTGAAGGACCAGGCGTTTGATTTGTTCAGAGAACACGGCAGCGAACTGGCATCAGGATTACAGCGCTCTGCGAAAAACAATCCGGTGCCGCTACTGCTGACAGGGGTAGGCATCGCGTGGATGATGATGAGTCAACGTAATGAGCGAGAGCACAGTGAGCACTACAGACAGTATCCCGAGTTCAAGCAACCGCCAATGGATACCCGATACATTCCTGATAGCAAAGCGTTTTCAGACAGGAACCATTCCGCCGACTCCTCAGGTGATAGCTTGTCGGAAAAGTTCACAGAAGCCAGAGACGCTGTGACAGACACTGCCAGCAGTAGCTGGGACTCGGTGAGTGAAACTGCTCAAGATGCCCGCGACGCAACGGGTGAACGGCTGCATTCCATGCGTGAACAATCGGCAGCAATGTCCAATCGACTTCAGCAACAATATCGATCCTCAGCTCAAGGGCTTAGTCGGACAACCGATGACTGGGCTAACGATGCCTCACGATTCATGCGAGAGCAGCCGCTGGTCGCCGGAGCTCTGGGGATAGCCTTGGGAGCACTACTGGGTGGACTGATGCCCACCAGTGACAAAGAACGTCAACTTGCCCGTCAGGCAGTAAATAGTGATGCGGGCAAGGCGGCTGTTGATCGCTCATCAGATATACTGAAAACAGCCAAGGACGAAGCCAGTGAACATATTGCAAAAGCGGGTGAAGTTGTCCGAGAGAAAGTAGAGGAAGTCAAGCAGAGCACAACGTCTACCACTGAGGCATGAAGTACTGATCCTGACCGGGCAGAGAGTAAAGTAACTGTCTGAGAAATCAGGCTTGCTCGAGTTTATCGAGCAGGCCTGACTAATAATTCGGACCTGAATGGTGAGCAGATCCGGTTCGATATCAGAGCATCGATGCGGTGAATGTCACTGGCAAACCGGTAACAAGCAACAGCCTCTATTCTTGATTCATCAAGACGATCTGAACTTCTGATATACACACGCGCCATTTAGACGCATGTCAGTCGTACGCAGCCGTTACAATTATTTCTACCTTGAGGATCTCCCGAGCAAGCTTGACCTCGCCGCAGGCTCTGGCAGGGGCATGGCCGCTGGGCACCCAGGCATTCCAGATTTCATTGAATTCTGCGAAATACGCCATGTCCGACAGCCAGACAGTGGCTCGCAACATTTGCTCGCGCGACGACCCCGCCTCTTTGAGCAAAGCATCCACACGCCCGAGACAATCGTTAGCCTGCTCCGCGATCGTATCTCCGCTTCCTACCTGACCGGTCAGATACACAATACCATTGTGCTTGACGATTTTGCTACTGCGCTCATCGGTCTTCTGTCGCTCAATAGACATGATTTTATTCCTCGATTCCGTTTTTCCAATCGCCGAGTTTAACGCAGATGGCCTTCTTCTCACCAGCATTGAGCCGACATTGACGTCCTCCCCTCCCTGAAGAAGAAAGGGGATTCCTACGGCGTTCAAGCACATGCCTGAATCGCTTCAGTGGGTTCCTGCTTCACTGGGGCTGCCTTAACTGCATGTTCGTGCAATTCAGGCCTGACGTCCCCTCCACAGGCCATCACGGCGTGTCCCGCCGCTACGATATTCTTTGCCGCATTGACATCGGCGTTCTCTGCATGCCCACAAGAGACACAGCAGAAGCTCTCTTGAATTTTGCGGTTCTCTTGCGCTATATGGCCACAGCCTGAGCATTGCTGACTGGTGTACTGAGCCGGCACCACGATCAAATCACCACCCGCCCACTTGAGTTTGTAGCCCAACTGTCGACGGAATTCACCCCAACCTTGATCGAGAATTGCTCGATTGAGACCCGATTTGGCCTTGACGTTTTTTCCTGGAGCTTGTCGGGTGCCGGAAGCCGAACGAGACATATTGCTGACCTTCAGGTCTTCGATACACACCACCGCGTGATTTTGTGCGGGGCCGCCCAGGCAAATGAGGTGTGATTTCTGATGTAGGTAGTCGGCTCGGACATTGGCGATTCGAATATACAGGCGGGCAATTTTTGCTTTCTGTTTTTTCCAATTACGGGAATACTTGCACCGACGAGCCAGCGATCGCTGTGCGTGTGCCAATTGTCGTTGAAGTTGTGTAAAGCTGTTCTTTGGCAAATGAATGACACCGTCGCTTTGTGCTGCAAAAACGGTGATGCCCAAGTCGAGACCAATCGCTGTTGTGGATGGGTGTAGAGGAGTCTCAACCTGTTGTGCAGTCTGGACAGAAAAGAACCGCGTACGCAGTACTTACCCCCTCGCTCACTGACGGTGATATTACGTAGCGTGCCGATGACATTACGGCTGTTTCGGTAGCGCATCCAGCCTAACTTGGGTAGAAAAATACGATTGTTGGCCTGATCAAGCTTGAACTGTTTGGGTTCCGGAAAGCGAAAGCTATTCCCGCGGCCTTTCTTTTTGTACGAGGGGAAAGCAGCGCGTTTGGAAAAGAAGTTCTGATAGGCCCGATCAAGATCTTTCAGCGATTGCTGCAACGTTTGAGCGGGTGCTAGTTGAAGCCACAGTGTGGCTTGATCTTTACGCCAGGTTGTCAGGCTCTTGCACATCTGGACATAGCTGATGTACTTCAGTTCGGCCTTATGGTTCTCTTGCTGAAGTGCCAATGCCTTGTTGTAGACAAACCGGGAACAGCCTGCAAACTGCCACAGCTGGCGGGTTTGTTCACCATTGGGGCGTAGCTCGAACTTGAAGGCTTGTAGACGTTCCATGGACTGAATAATACACTGGACCGATAGAGAGTATGCCACAGATACCCATTAAATACTGTATTTATAAACAGCTATTAGAGGATGTATTATTACTATCGAATCAGGAAAATCTTCGAGCTAGACGAAAAAGAGGCTCCGCCTCTAGCGATCGGGATAGGGGCCGACCGAAGACGGGCCCCTCCCACACCACCCGGCATGCGGGTCCGCACCGGGCGGTTCGAGAAGTTGAGGTCATGAGAGACGAGGTACATCTAAGCCATCGTAGTATTTGACTGATAGAATAAAGTGCAATCCCGAAAGGCTGTTGTGCCAACAACGTTTGCTAGAACAAGCGATGAGCTTAGCCAACTCCTGCGAGGCACCGAGACGACGTAAAGCGTCAAACGTCGTACGGCCACGTCGCCAGTGCTTGAGCTGGATGGCCCGCAATCGGCGTCGTATCCAGCCGTCCAAATCACGGAAGATTTTCGGAGTACGTGCCAGATGAAAGTAGGCCTTCCAACCGGGAATGAAACTTCGAAGTTCTACCGCGACCTGAACAAGGCTGCGACCACCGACGCGACGTGTGATTTGCCGGATGCGCTGCTTGAACTTGACGATTGCCGAAGGTGATACCGCAATTTTAACCGTGTTCCCACTCCACCGCCGTAAGCAGTAGCCCAGAAGCTTACGACCAAACACGGGCCCGACTGCAGTCTTTGCCTCGTTCACCCGAAGGTGCAGTTTTGCATACAGCTTCCGAAGAGAGCGCAGTACCCGTTCCCCCGCCCGTTGACTACGAACATACACATTGCAGTCATCGGCGTATCGGGCAAACTTGTGTCCGCGCCTCTCCAGAGCCTGATCCACTTCGTCCAACAGCACATTAGCCAGTAACGGTGAAAGAGGGGAGCCTTGTACGGTTCCCTCCAAGCGTTCCACCAATACGCCGTTGATCATGACGCCAGCTCGAAGAAATCGTCGAATCAACCGAAGAACGGCCTTATCGTCGATTCGCTTACTCAGCCGGTCCATGAGAACGTCGTGATTGACCCTGTCGAAAAATTTCTCAAGATCCAAATCAACCACCACCTGATAGCCTTGTTGCACACACTGCTGTGCATGGAGCACAGCGTCATGAGCACTTCGACCCGGGCGAAAGCCGTAGCTGAATTCCGAAAACGTCGGGTCAAGCAGGGGTTGCAGTACTTGCAACAGTGCCTGCTGGATCAGGCGATCAATGACGGTGGGTATCCCCAATTCCCTGGAGCCTCCACCCGGTTTCGGAATTTCCACGCGTCGCACGGCCGATGGCCGATAACTACCGCGCAGCAATTCATCCCGGATCACTGGCCACTGGGTTTGAAGATATTCAATCGTTTGAGTGATTGAAAGACCGTCTACGCCCGCACTACCTTTATTGGCTTTGACGCGTTTCCACGCCTCCACCATGTTCTCTCGCGAGAGCGCCTGCTCAAGCAGATTCTCCCGCCCCAAGCTTTCGGTTCGTTGAGGCACCGACACCGCTTCACCGCGTGCAGGAAACTTTCGGGCTTCACCCGTTCGTCTCTCACTGCGCCTCGATCTCCCGAGTTTCTGGTGCTTTGCTTTGTCGAGCGTCATCGTCTTCTAGCTCTCCTTCTCGTTTAGCCCTTCATCGCATGATGACGACTACTATGGCCTCTGCTGACTTCTCACTCCGACCAGACGATCGTCGCCCTTTCAGGCACAAGGTGAGATCTCCCCGGGTAAGACTGCAATCCTTCCCCACACAACCGCCGAATCTACATTATCTCCCTTTGACCACAAGAGCTTCGCGATGATAGGCCCGCTCGCCCTGGTTGATAACGCCTCAATATTCGGTTCTTGTTCATCGGCTCGTGGTTTCGCTAGACACTTCCTCCCCACGCTTGGTCGCCCTTGCGCAGTTGTGCTTCACTTCGGTCGCTATGGTCAGCTTCCGGGAGGACTTTCACCTCCAAGATTGCACCCATGCCGGGCGCACCTATCCATCCCCGCCCTGAAGGACGAGGCTTTCCGCGCGTTGGGGTAAAAGCGAAGGCTATTCACGCATGGGATTGCGTCGCTGATACCCTGTATGTTTGCGCGAAGCAACCTATGTCCTGAAATTGTTCGTTCACTTGTGTCGGTGTTAGCATTGCTTGCATCGTCCCGGTCGGACTGTTTCCGCCCGGAACCAACAGGGAATAAAATCATGAACAAAAAGATTCTAGCCATGGGCATTGTGGCAACCGCACTATCCTGGGGCACCGCCCAGGCCGCCGGTGAGAAGGTCATCATGGACACCGACTTCAGCACGATAGGCGATGACGGCCAAGTGCTGATCATGGCGTCTCAATTGCACGCCGAAGGCGCGATTGACCTGCTCGGCGTCACGGTTGTTACCGGCAATAACTGGATGGAACAGGAACTGGCGGAAGCCTTACGCGCTGTCGAACGGCTCGGTGTGCAGGATGAGATCGGTGTCTGGGCAGGCTCTATCTATCCGCTAGTACACGATGCCAAAGGCTTCCAGAGCGAACAAGCGCTGTTTGGCTTCGGCGAAAGCTGGCAGACCGCCTTGCACCGTCCCCGTCCAACTGCGGACAATCTTGTGGCACCCGCAGACGGATTTGCCAAGAGCACTGAACCACAGCCCGGCCACGCCGTCGACTTCATTATCGACACCGTGAAGGCCAACCCGGGGGAAGTAACATTACTGGTCATCGGGCCGGTCACCAACATTGCCATGGCAGTGCGCAAGGCACCTGAGATTGTGCCGATGATCAAGCGTATTGTTTACATGGGCGGAGCGGTGGATGTACGCGGCAACACGACACCTGCGGCGGAAATGAACATCTGGATTGACCCCGAGGCTGCTCGCATCGTCATGCGCGAGCCGATCGAACAAGCGCTGATCCCACTTGACGTTACCAACATCACCCCTTTCACCAAGGCCGAATATGACCGTATTGTGGCAACAGACGGCCCCGTACAGGACTTGTTCCGCGCAAGCTGGATGGGCGGCATGTTCGAAAGCGATCCCGATGCCACCACTAGCGTCTATGACACTCTGGCGCTAGGCTACCTGGTGGACCCGAGTTTCGCCACCCTGACAGAGGAACTGGCAGTCGATGTCGACACCAATTTCGGACCCGGTTATGGTCGCACCCTAGCCTACTGGCAGGATCAACCAACCAATCAACTACAGACAATGACCGTTATCAAGGAATTCGATACTGCACGCTTCTTTGATTTCTACATTGATCTGATGACGCGACCAGTGCCGGTGGTCATGCAGGACTAGAGCTGTCCAACGACAAGCTGAGAGTCAAGTCTTCAAGATACCAATGGTGTGCGAATTGCGCTTAGGAATCGCACACTCATTGTTGGCTCAATGCTCAAGCATTGTCGCTATCACGCTCAGCTAAGCGCCACATCAAAAGGACGATCTGCGATCAGATCAGCCATCATTTTTCCCGTACCACAGGCCTGTGTCCACCCGCTGGACCCATGGCCTATGTTGAGATACAAATTTTCGTATCGGCTACGGCTGACCTGGCTCGGGCCATCCGCTGTCATGGGACGAAACCCGTGCCACCATTGCACATCATCATAGTCCGCAGCATCCGGAAAAAGCGCTTTAACCCGTTCATTGATGCCCCGCAGCACAGCTTCGGGCATAGAGGAGTTGAAACCTGCCAATTCTGCAACACCCGCCGCACGAATACGATTACCCAGACGCGTTATCATCACTTTTGAATGTTCATCCATGACCGAGGAGCGCGGCGCTGCAGCTTCGTTCTTGATCTCAGTGGTCATGGAATAACCTTTGACAGGATAGACCGGCACATTCAGTCCAAGCGCGTGCAAAAGCTCCATTTGCGGTCCTGTGGCCAGAACAATGGCATCTGCCTCTATTTCCCTTTTGGTCGCCTCGCCTTCCCCGCCCTGCCCATGCGTGACTTCGATGGTAGAGACGCGACCACCATCGGTCTGTAAGCCGGTCACGCGCGCTCCAAAACTAAAACTCACACCCACGCCACGACACAACTTTTCCAGCTCACGACAAAACAAGTGACAGTCACCGGTTTCATCATCGATCAGCTGAAGACCTCCCATAATTGGAACCTGGGATCCTGCCAAGCCCACCTCCACTTCACAGGCCTCAGCAGCAGACAACAACCGGTGCGGAATCCCGAGCGAGGATAGAACCTGTGCATTGCGACGCCCACCTTCGACTTCATCCTTTGTTTGAAAAAGTTGCAGGACACCGCCGGTTCCGTGATCATACTGGATGCCAGTCTCTTCTCGCAGAAGCTTGAGTTGCGCTTTAGAGTAATGTGCGACCTTCTGCATCCGCGTTTTGTTCACGGTATAGCGCTCAGCAGTACAATTCATGACGAAGCGCATGAGCCATGTCCATTGAGCAAGAGAAAAAGCCGGCCTGATTTTCAATGGAGCAGCAGGGCTGAACATCCATTTCAATGCTTTAAAAGGCATACCAGGGGCCGCCCACGGCCCCGCAAAGCCAGGGCACACGCCACCTGCGTTGCCAAAAGAGGTCTCTAATGCAACTCCGTCACGTGCCTCAAGCACACTCACTTCGTGACCATCCTTTGCCAGGTACCACGCCGTGGTTATTCCAACGACCCCTGCCCCAATGACAACAATACGCATATAACTCTCAATATATTCCCGGGTAGCTACCACCGTCTACCAACAGATTTTGTGTCGTCACAAAACCTGTATGATCAGAACACAGAAACGAAATATAAGCTCCAATTTCTTCCGATCAAGCATACTCGCCCGCAAGGTTTTTGCTCTGTTCCAACTCAGCCTGCAGTTGAATTGGCATAAGGGATCGTGAAACAATTAACTATCAGTTCTGGCACATGCTGTTCACGCCCTGATTCCGTATCTTGGACATTGATTTGAGTCTTGATGATCGATTTCCATACGTTGCATGCTGGGGCACCGGTGAGATGCTTCAGTACGATGTCCCAGACCCGATGAATCCCGTACTCGCTTCATTCAACTTGGGACGATCAGTTCTATCCGGACGATGAAGGTGGACAGATGGTGATAGAGCCAAGTTCCAATCGAGAACCTGGTTCAATCTCGATATCGTCTGGGCGCTAAGATTCTGGTTGGGGCCCTTGGTATTTACGGCGCAACTATTCCACATTGACTCGATGTGGCGAACCCGGATCAACTGACAACGTATATCGCTCAGCACCCAAAAACCAGCAGTCACTTGATGCACCGGCTACTTGCTTGTTCAGGTAATTTTACTGCTTACTGTTATTTCAAGGCTACAGTCATACCTTTCAACGAAGGATTGCTGTAATCATATCTTTGGCTATTGCTCGGAGGCGGATGATCCAGATCAATGTTGATATCTGGTATTACCGCATAATCAAAAGTATCGACAAGATGTTCTATCCAGTTCACTCGACTCTGTGAACTCGATTGCCAGCGATGAGCGCACCACAGAATTTACCTCGTTTCAGATTAAGATTTCAGAATGGCTTGCAAGGAGAAGATCATGTCATTGAAAATGTATTCACAAACCGCAATTACGTTGCTATTTCTATCATCCACAGCCCTGAGCCTGCCAGTCAGTGCACAGTCGGCAACCCAGACACAAACCATTTCACCGCCAGACGGTGTTACCGCGCAACGTTATTCAACGACAGCCGCCGAAATTTCCTGGGCTCGACCGGCAACGTTTGGATTGCGCTATGAAGTTAGCCGCGATGGGACACTATTGACAAATACAGACGGCGTCAGCTATTACGACCAGACGCTTGCTGCCCTCAGCTCCCCCACCTATGCAATCGTTGCCATCGACAGGCAAGGAAACCGATCTTCACCCTCATCCATCACGGTACCCATACGCAACGTACCCAGTGAAACACTTGCTCCACCTGCAAGTGTCACTGCAAAGCGTTATTCAGATACCGCCGCAGAGCTATTCTGGTTGCGATCAGCAACGTTCGGTATACGCTATGAAGTCAGCCGCGATGGCACCCTCCTGAACAACATCAGCGGCATCAGTTATTACGACAGCTCACTTGGTGCGAATAGCTCACCGACTTACGACATTGTTGCGATAGATCCGCAGGGACATCGTTCCCTGGCCTCCTCCATAACGGTTCCTGCAAACAATCCATCCACTGTCACGCTTGCAGCGCCCTCGGATGTCATCGCACAACGGTACTCCAGTACGTCGGCAGAGATCTTCTGGGCACGCCCGGCAACTTTCGGCCTAAGTTATGAGATCAACCGCAATGGCACTCTTCTGGGCAACACCAATGGTGTCAGCTATTATGACGACGCACTTGATAGTGGCGAATCGGCAACCTACTCCATTATTGCGATTGACAGACAAGGACAGCGTTCCCCAGCTTCGTCCATTGAAGTTCCAGCCAATGGCACTTCAAATCCAAACCCTGTCGATCCTCTGATTACATTGGACAGCTACGAGGTAATACTGAAAGAACTGATTACGCTGATCAACGCTACACCACTGTATGACGTTTTGAGTAACCAGCCTGACATCAGCGATGCCGGCATCACATTCATATCGATCGGCGCTGAGCCTGAAGAGGATGAAGTGTACGGACTTGGCTTCGTATCCGACTATTCCTGCGATGCCGGGGGCAGTATCGAAGCCTTCAACTTCCCCGAACCTGGTAGTCAAAAATATGCTTTCACGGATTGCGCGCTGGAAGCAGGCAGGTTGAATGGTGTCTTGAAGGAGTTCGCATCTGGCTCGGACAGCTCCGGAAACACCGCGACCAGTTTTTCTGTAGACACAGACGAGCAAACAAAAACTTTATCAGGCACTAACGGCATCCAATATTACCGTGGCGTTGCAGGTATCAAGCGCTATTGGGTAGAAACCAGTTTCAAGGTGCAGGCCAGTGAGAGCACTGTCACACTGAACTCATACGAGCTGGATGCCAGCTCCGCATACGATCCGGGTGACTCGGTCAATAATAGCTATTTAATCGTCTCTTTTGATGTAACGGCACCCTGGACAAAAGACCAGAACGTTCATGTGGACGTCACTCTAGAGGCGAGTCTTGAGCCTGACACCGCATTTACCTGGCAGACAGGCGAGGTAGTGGCTCAGGCTGACGATGGCAGCCAGTTGACACTGACACCTGCTGACGCTGTGCAACGCACATTCAATTTAACCATCTCTGGAGACGACAACTTGATGAGTCGACAATGGTCTGATGGGTTCGAAATTCTCTGCGCTTACAGGAACATAGATCAGTGTGGCAGCTTCTGAAGCCTCTGGAATTTTAGCCCCATCTGACGGGGTTAAACTGGTAGTGAAGTAGCTTTGAGCTCCGTGCAGCAATCAAGCCGTACGGAGTTTTTCGCAGCGAATGTCGGCAACGTGCCAACCAGGTCAATTCTGGAACATATTCAGATGATCCATAGGGTACTGGCCCAGCAGCATGAATAGCCGAACCACAGCTATCTATATATCAGTTAACGTAAATCGCCCAACCAGATGTTCCAGCTTTATTGCCATATCCGCAAGCTCTTTGGCCGCATCTTTGGTCTCGCCGGCACTGGCTGCTGTTTCATTAGCAGCATCGGCAACGCTGCTCAAACCGCTTGATATATCATCACTGCTTACTGACACCCATTGCACTGTCGAGCTGATCTCACCAGTAGCCTTCGTCTGCTCCTCAACAGAAGTGGCGATGGTTTTCTGGATACGGTTAATGCTACTGATAATTTCATTGATTGATGTTATCGACTCAACAGCTTTGCCGCTGTCAGTCTGAATCGTGGAAATCTGCAGGCTTATATCCTCTGTGGCTTTGGCCGTGTCCTTGGCAAGTTCCTTGACTTCGTTGGCTACGACAGCAAAACCTTTACCGGCTTCGCCCGCACGAGCAGCCTCTATCGTTGCATTCAATGCCAACAGATTTGTCTGCTCCGCAATGGATGTAATAACCTTGACTACATTACCAATTGTTTCACTACTTTTTGACAACTGTCTAACAGATTGACTTGCAGTATCAGCAAGCTTCACAGCGTTACCAGCCACATTAGCGGCGTCCGTGGCATTTTTGGCAATTTGACCAATGCTTGTACGCATCTCTTCTGTTGCAGCAGCTACTGTGCTGACATTATTACTCACACCATCAACTTTGCCAGAAGCCTCCAGTAATTGATCAGAGGTATGGTCTGCATTGGTAGCCATCTTTTGACTGATACGCGACAAGTTGGTGGATGCCTCCGACAAGAATAATGAATAACGCCCAATATCCGACATGCTTTCCCGAAGCACACGGAACAACTCATACAAAGCTTCTCCCATATGCCCGATTGCGTCATCACCTTCAACCGGCACATTATGAGTCAGATCTCCTCTTGCTGCTGCATTGACAACCACCAACAACGCATCAACACGGCGCCGCAGGTCGTCCGCTTGTGCACGTTCTCGCTCTGTTGCTGTTTGAGCTTCTTCGCGTGCGCGTTGCTCAATCAAGCGATTGCTGGCCTCCAACTCCAATTGTTTCTTGCGATCCGCCTCTCGTTCAGCAGCCGCATATTCCCGTTGCGCCTGAAGGTCCTGATTCTCAAGCGCATTGGCGCGGAACACCTCGACGATTTCAGCCATTTTTGCCAACTCGTCACTACCTTGCACGGCAATTCTGCTAGATAGATCTCCTTCGGCAAGTTTGCTCATACCCTCCATTATTCTGACCAATCTGGCTATCAGATATCGTGAGACATATAACCAGGCAACCAATACAGTGGATACTAAACTCAAGCCTGCCACAACCAGCAACTGCCATCTCCCGCTATTAATAGCTCTCTCGGCCTGGATCGAACTAGTCGTTACTGATTGATTGCTTGTTTCAACACGCTTGCTAACGAGTGCCAGCAGCTCATCGATCAAGGCGTTGTCCTGTGATTGTAGCTCCAATGCTTGCTGTGAGGCATCCAGGACATTGGATTTCAAGACAAAGATCCCATCGTCATCGTTACCTAAATCAACAAAACCACGCACCTCTTCAGCAATACTGACAACTGTCTCAAATGAGGCCCCGCTATCCAGCACTGTGTCAAGCATTTCACTCGACTGAACATGCTTTGATCGCAAGCTCAACAACGCAGCTTCGTCAGCAAGCTGCGAGGCGACGGAGAGATTTCCTAAAACAAGATTTATGGTTGCCCGCACCTCAAGCAACAGTCGAACTTGCTGAACACCGTTGGCCATCAGTTTAGGTATTGCTTCTCCACTGATCATCTTGAGTTCATCAGCGTTGCTCACAACATCGACATAGGCACGATCAACCACTGGCTCTAGCAGCGTTAGCAAGGTGGATACGGTTTCACGAATCAGCAAAGCGTTATCCAGATCTATTCTCGCCGTCTCACCTTCTGCGAGTGAAGAAAGATACTTACTACGGGAAACAAAAATGCTCCCCTCCCCCTCGCCCAGTGACAGTAAATTTTCAACAGTCTGATCAACCTGGTCACTTTGATGCGATTTATGGAGTGCCTCTAGCGTGATGCCTAATTGATCAGCCTCATCGCCGTACCAAAATTCAGCCATTTCCACGTTATCCACATCATCAGCAATGACTATCTCGCTGAGCATGTTTGCAACAGTAATGACTTTAGTCTGCAACTTGAGTGCATTGAACATGGTGTTGACTGAACGATTCAATACGGTATCGAGCACCGTCATACTGCGCTCCTTCGCATCGTAAGCATTCTGGTCCAGTTCATAGGTCGCGATGCTGATTTTTTCCAGCAAGAGCTCGTCTAGCACACTGTGCTCATCGTAAAGCGTAACAATACGTGCATTCAGCTTCGCATCCTCTTTTAGCCGGCTGACTACGGTGTCATTGAGTGTTGGCAGCTGTGAATACATGCGTTCCAGTAGCATCGATATCTCATTGGAACCCTCTGATTCCCCCTGCGCGGATTCTGCTAGCAGACTATCCGTCTCCATACGGATCCGCTGAAGAGACTCAAGAGACTTTGCGCGAGCGGTTTCGTCCATAGCCATCGCAAACGCAGCAAGTGTGGTTTCCATCCGTCCTGCATTTTCAGCCAGCAGCATAGCCTGAGTCATCGCGGGTACGCTGTACTGAGTGATATTATCCAAGGTGTTGTCAAACGTGGAAAATGCCTTTATTCCAACCATTCCTGCGACAAGCGTAGTCGCTGCAACAAACGCAAAGGCAAGCGATAGCTTAAACTGAATACCCGCTTTTTCTAGGTTCACTTGTAACTGGCCTTCTATCTGGAGTCCATTTATAGGGATTGGCAGGACTGTTTGGCGTCTATGTCAAAAAGGCCTGAGGCCCGATGACAAAATAAACTCTTATTCATCTATAAGTTGAATGCATACCCGACGCTATGGTGCAATTCCAAGCTCTTGCAGTAGGGATGTATAGCGATCCGTCATTTGCGCCATATATGCTGACATATCAGCTTTTTCGATATTTATCAAAGCAAACCCAGCTTCTACCATTTGCCTCCTGAACTCTGGATCATTATTGATTTCCGCGAGACGATCGGACAACTTCTGACTTATTGCATCAGGAGTTGCTTTAGGTACTGCAGCACCTCGATAGGCGCCGCCTACCCAGTCGTAGCCTAACTCCTTGAATGTGGGCGTATCAGGAAATGCTGGATGCCGCTCTTCCATCGCAACAGCCAGCATCCGAACGTCATCACCATAAGTGACAGCGGAAGTTGTATAGCTCCATGCTGCATCCACCTGACCTCCCAGCAACCCAACCATGGCAGCCGAAGACCCTTTGTATCCGGTGTAATTGGTCTTAATGCCTGCCTTTTTATCGAGTGCCAATTGCGCGATGTTATTAGCTGAATATTTTCCGGAGCCCGATACTTTCAAAGCCCCAGGTTTAGCCTTGGCAGCAGCAACAAAGTCAGCGAATGTCTTCAGAGGGCTGTTTTTCTTCACTAAGATTGCATCGGGCGTATAGTGAAAAAAATGTACCGGATTCAAGTCATCTGTTGCATAACCGACTTTACCGAGCAGTGGCTGTGTAATGATATGAGGCAGGTTGATAGTAACAACTGTGTGTCCGTCAGCAGGAAATCGGTTGAGCATGGACCAGCTTTTTGCCCCCCCACCTCCTGGCGCATACTTGAACTTCATAGGCTGACCGGTTAGCGCCTCAAAAAAAGGTGCTTGCATTTGAGCTGTCGTATCCGATTCGCCACCGGGGCTGAACGGGATAACATACGTCACAGGCTTGTCAGGATAAGCAAACGCAGACGCGGCCATTGCAATGGTCAACAAGAACGTCGAGACAGACAGCTTTTTATTCAATGTAGACTTCCTCTTTTAACTTAGCCTCTGAGCCTGGAAATACGACTCAGGAAAGCAGGAAATTTCGATCGTATGACTTGGATCGAAAATCTGGCGTAGCTTACCTTCTGCGTATGTATCGGCAGAAGTGGAAAATACGCTGCACCTGTATGGGGCGCACAAGTTACATAAGTAACGGTGTCACTACTAACGATGCTGCTGCGAGTAAAAGCGTGCACATCCAGCGGACATGCCAGATAGCTCTTTGCAGGCTACATGAGAGGACGGTAGTGATGGCCAGGCACCTTCGCTACTACTCGTGCCACGATTGTTTTACGCTTATCAGCGATATCAACAGTGCTCGATTCCAAGGATGAATCATACCTTTCACTTGATAATAATCATTATTGAAATACATAAAATGTATGCACTGCAACACAAAGATAAAAGCTTCACCTTTGGTAACATTTGATCAGCGAGCAACAACAAACCACTGATATAAATAGACATAACCTCATTACACAAATTGGATTCAAACTACATGGCATAAATAATGATGCAATGCGGTAGTTGCATTCCATTCCTACAGGTCCTAGGCTAAATTCCGGTTGAATGCAAACTGTCATAAAGCATCCGCCGCATGGAAGCGAACCTGCAAGAAGCCTGGACACGAGTAGACAACAGCAATAGAGGCAGTACCATGAATCTGAAACCGACAGCCAGCAATTTGTCTGGCTTACTGGATGAACACCCAGAAAAGCCCCCTCAAGGAATCAATGTGGATTCGAAACTGCGGGCGGGGTTGAATCTGTATTCACGCGAACGAACCTACCGACTGTATGTGCCTGAAGGCTACGATGGCAGCAAGCCCTCGGCCTTGCTCGTTGTTTTACACGGATGTCATCAGACCTATGAGGATATCCAGCAGATCTCTGGATTCGATGCGCTGGCAGATCGTGAACAATTCCTGGTGCTCTACCCTTACGTCACCAGCTACCTGGGATACCGTGCACGCCAGTGCTGGGGTTGGTGGGTCAAGGCACACCGCACACGCGGTCGAGGAGAAGTGGAAGACATCTCACGCATTGTTGAACAGGTTCAACAAGAATATTCTGTAGATCCATCGCGACGCTATATCTGCGGTTTATCATCGGGTGGTGCTATGGCAGTTAACTGCCTCGTTGCCTATCCCGACAAGTTTGCAGGCGGCGCTAGTGTGGCAGGACTCGCTTACGGCGAGACCCCGTCTGCGGTGAAAGGCTCAGCCTTTTCGATTCCCCGTTACCACTCACTACCGCGTCTATGCGCAGTCATGAGAAAAAATCTTGCTGGTGCCACACCTCCCAACCTGCTTATCATCCACTCTGATGGTGATCAGGTCGTATCCGAGAAAGCAACAGACAACCTTGAACAAAGCTGGAAGCAAGTGGCTGAACTGGATACAGATGCAAGTGAATGGCACATTGACGGCGAGACATCCGGCACTCCCTGGAGCTTGCATGGCTACACCAGTCACGACCAGCAACGGCTGGTCAGACTACGCACCTCTGAATTCCCACATAGCTGGTTAGGTGGCCCTGAAGGGCAACATAGCAGCCCTGATGCTCCTTGTATTTCGGAGCTGATCTGGTGGCATCTGAATGCCTCTGCCACAAGAGAACTTGGTGAGGTTACACCTCGAAAGGACACTCTATTGCAAGAAGCCAGCTAAGACTAAACAGGACTGGCGAACAGGTTCGAACTGATGAAGATGTGAATCGGCATTGTGGATACGGGAGGAATATCTGGCTACCCCTTACGCATCATTGGAAATGAGGAAACAATGTGTAAAGTTCCTATGAGCTGCAAAGAAGGCTGAGTCCCGGCATACCTTATGCCTCACCTTTCCCTGTTCTTTCAAACAACGATCGTCTCGGCACGCGCCGGCTTTACACTCTCCAGACACTGCAATGATATTAATGAAGACACCCCCTCCAGACACCGGTTACTCGAGCCTGCGCAAATACACATTTCCAGCGTTAGTTCTGAGCTCACTGCTACTGCTGAGCGCTTGTAGCGACAGTGACAGCAGCAACGCCTCTGATGAAATTACCGAAGACACTGACACATCTATCCTGGCGGAGCCAGGCGACAGTACCGATGAGGTAAGCGATGCTGTTTTTGATACGCCTGACTGGACTGAGGAAAGCCATAGCAACGATGTCGATCCAAACTTCAGCGAAGTGTTTGACGACACTCAGGTAAAGCGTCTGGATTTTGTCGTCAGTGAAGAGCGATGGCAGAGCATGCTGGATGATATGACTGCCAACTACGGCGAGTTCGGAGGCAGCTCTGCAGGAGGTGGCGGTGGCGCTCCACCTGCTGGTGGCCAGGCTGGCGGTGGCGTACCTCCTGATGGAATTCAGCCAGACAGCGGCACACCACCTGATGAATTTCAAGCTGGTGGACCTCGTCAGGAAGACGAAACGAACACATTGACAGAAATCGATGAAGATCCCATTTTCGTACCTGCCGATGTTTATTACAACAGCAAACAGTGGTATCGCGTTGGTATCCGATTCAAGGGCAACTCGTCACTGAAAAACAGTTGGCAAGCAGGCATCCTCAAACTCTCATTCAAGATGGACTTTGACGAGTATGAGGATGATTACCCACAAATCGACAACCAGCGCTTCTACGGGTTCAAGAAATTCAGCCTGAAGAATAACTATGACGATAAATCGGAGCTACGAGAAAAGGTGGCCACCGATGTTTTCAGAGCTGCTGGCGTTCCCGTCTCACACACCTCATTTTATGAATTGCATATCGACCATGGCAATGGGCCTGAGTATTTCGGCTTGTACACACTGGTTGAAGAGGTCGATGGACCCGTCCTGGATACGCAGTTCTCCAGTGATGATGGCAATCTGTACAAACCTGAAGATGGCAGTGCAAACTTCGTGGAAGGCACATTCAACCCTGAAAACTTCGAGAAGAAGACCAATGAAGATGATGAAGACTGGTCAGATATTGAAGCCTTGTTCAGCGCCCTGCACGACGAGACGGCAACAACAGACCCTGCTACATGGCGAACCAACCTGGAAGCTGTGTTTGACGTAGATGGCTTCCTCAAGTATCTGGCTGTCAACGGCATTATCCAGAACTGGGACACCTACGGTCGAATGATTCATAACTACTATCTTTACAACAACCCGGAAAATGGCAAGCTGACCTGGATTCCGTGGGATAACAATGAATCTTTGCAGGACGGCAAACAAGGTGGCTCATTAGCGCTGGATTTTTCCGATCTGGATTCTGCCCAATGGCCATTGATCGCCAAAATTTACGCAGACGATGTCTACAAGGCACGCTACGACCTGCTTCTATCCGAAGTCATGTCCTTAGCCTTTGAAACCAGTAGTATCCGGGCTAAATATGACAACTATTCGTCGCTGGTTTCCCCTTACGTGACCGCAGAACTTCCTGGCTACTCCTTTCTGAGCAATAGCAGTGATTTCACTCCGGCAATCGATGCGCTCAAATCACATGCCACAAGTCGCGCAACAGCGGTTGAAAGCTATTTGAACAGTCAGTAGTAGATGATTCAGAATCAAGGACGTACAACGCTGCGACGAAGCCAAGGCAGAAGCCACTGAATCAACAGCGGGACTGCAAACAATCCAATGACAGTGGCAGGGCCATAGTGCCCGCCTAGTAGTATCCCAACACAGATTGCCGCACTGTTCCACAGAAAGTTAGCCTTTGGCACCGGCAGAGCATGCCGTTTCTCGGCAGCCAGAGACAAGGCGGTAACACCGTCTGGTCCGAGTGCCGCAGCCGCTGCTAATGAAATACCCAACGCAAACAGGCTCAGACCTGCAGCAAACGCCAGCACATGTCCAGCAACAGGCAATGTAACAGGTGTCAATGTGGCGCCCAGGCTAATCGCCGGACCAATCAACAACAAGGTTGGCAATGTTCCCATGCCCAACGGAATCTTTGCCCACTTCCAGGCTATCAGGTAGAACAGCAAGGTAAGTAGCAATTGTGACAACCACAGTGAAACCCCAAACGATTCGTACAATCCATTGAGCAACACTGAAAAACCAAGCGGTCCAAAGCCTGCTGAGACAGAAATCCCAGAGCCGACACCAAGTAGCAACGGCCCCAGAAAGCCGGCAATCATCCTGCTGCGAGAAGCCTGAAAGCAGAAGACCTTGTCAAGCCCAAAGCGTGTGGAGCGTGTGGGACTATTCTGTTGCAAGGCACTGAACTGTGACAAACCTGCACTGTCCGGCGGATGATTAACACCCCGGGTATCGTTCGAGTGAATGGCCAAGTATGTGCCTCCCTATTCATGATCTCTGCTTTCAGAATCCATCGGGTATGACAACATCACAACATCAAACACATGTTCAATCGTCAAAAAATGGACTGTACATGGAACTGACTTGATAGGTTCGCGTACAAGTTGCCTGCCTCCAAATTAACGAATACAGTGCATGCGCGCAACTGTCTATAAGGAGAGTGCAACACTACAAGGGCGGGGTAACTTCGTATCTTAAAAATTGCTTGTAATAAGAAAAAAGGCAAAAAACTTCATCATGACTTGATGAATTTCCCCTTGCTTCCCTGCGCTGCCTGAAGAAGAGGAGACATCACCCAATAATATCTGATGAGCATATTGCCTACTTGCCACTCAACATTGACAGAGAGTCGGCTAACACCTCAAACACTGCCCGAATACGATTACTGCTCTTCAACTGCTGATGGGCAACCAGCCAGATGGGAAATTGAAGACTCGCAGAGTCTGCCTGAACTCGTTCGACCAAGGACTCCTCGTCACCCACACTCTCCATCATCATGCCCAAAGCCCCTCCCAATTTGACAAGCTCCCATTGAACGAGAATATTCTCTGACACTACAGGGAATTGTTGTGCCTTCAACGGCAAACCCAAGCCACGAAAGGTATCGATCATGTCATCGCTTCGAGCAAAACCAGTGTAATCAGCTTGGCTGAGAATCTGCTTCGTTATAGGTCGACCCAACCGATCAAGGTAGACTGAGGCACCGTAGAGCCGAGCAGATACGTCGCAAATCTTTCTAGCGATCAGGTCCGGCTGCGTGGGCCTGATATTTCTTACGGCAATATCCGCCTCTCGACGACTTAAATTACTCAGCCTATCGGAGGCAAGAACTTCGATCGAAATGGCTGGGAATGCTTGTCTGATCTTGTTGATGATCGGCGACAGCAAAAAGACGGAGAAAGCCTCAGTCGCTGTAATACAGACCTCCCCGTCCAGCTCTTGAGATTGCCCACTGGCAACCATGGAAATCCGATCAGCGGCATCAGACATTTGCCGGACATGGTCGACCAATTCAAGACCGCTGGGTGTCAGCACCAGCCGCTTGCCAACCCGATCAAACAGGGCGACACCCAACTCTTTTTCCAATGCGGAAACTTGCCGCCCCAACGTCGGTTGAGTCAAACCAAGAACCCGGCCGGCGGCAGACAGCAGAATGAAGAGACACTTGAAGTATGTCGTTAATCTCAATATTGCATTCACTGATGGGCACCCTTGTCGTTTGCAGCGGAGGGACAGCACTCCTGTCGCACAAGGGTTCTTCGCTGCACAGGCTCTCAGGCCTTGTTTTCATAGTCTCCATGCTGATGATGGGTTTGATTGTTGCAGCAGGGGCGAGGCTGGAATCCGGTAGCATCTCCTCATTGGGAATTCACGCTAATGAAAATCATGCTCCCCAAGGGAATGTTCCTCCCAGAGAGGCCTATTTTGTTTTCGCAGCATTGGCACTGATTGCCATGATTCTGGATATCAATCAAAGACCGCAAGATCCTGTTGCCTCTCAAACCAAGCGAACCTCATGATGATGAAAACCACTCTGATACTACTCGTAGGTACACTGCTGGCCAGTTGCGGCAATCTGGTCAAAAATGGCGCCATTATCGAGGCACAGCAGGCATTGAATAGACAGGCCTATGCAGCGCCTACGCCGAACTATCCCGCCAAGTGCTAGCGGGAAATTGACGCATGCAATTCAAGTACCTATGGCAGGTTCAGAGCACTGCAGCAAAACTAGTCGAACTCGCCATGTCCCAGAATTTTCTGAAGGCCGGATGGTCGTTAACCTCTTCCAGCAAATCCCCACTCTCCAACCACTCATACTGACTGGCGGCTGATCGCACCTCGCGACTGTTGATACGAATCATCAGATGGTGAGCTGTGAATTGTCCGGGCTGCATAAGACCACAGGCCTCTGTGGTCTCCTTCAATGCAGTCAATGTATTGCCATGAAAACTAGCCACTCGCTGATATTTCCTGTCGACATTCAACGCTTTGTATCGCCCCGGATCTTGAGAGGTTACGCCGGTTGGACATTTACCGGTATGACAGGCTTGAGCCTGAATACAACCGATGGCAAACATGAAACCACGTGCCATATTGCAGGCGTCAGCCCCCAATGCCATGACACGGGCAATATCAAAAGCACTGACCAGTTTGCCCGATGCCACAATGGTTACCTTGTCCCTGATCCCGAGCCCCTTCAGGGTGTTGTGCACCAGCATCAGCCCTTCACGCAACGGTGCGCCAATATGATCGGCAAACTCGACGGGGGCCGCTCCGGTGCCGCCTTCAGCGCCATCGACGGTGATGAAATCAGGGTGAGTACCGGTTTCAAGCATGGCTTTAGCAATCGCAAAAAACTCCCAGGGGTGCCCGACACACAACTTGATACCAACGGGCTTGCCCCCGGAAAGCTCCCGAAGCTCTGTGAGGAACTCCATGAGCTCAATGGGTGTACTGAATGCGCTATGACTGGCTGGACTGACGCAATCAACTCCGATTGGAACCCCGCGAGCCTCAGCGATAGCCATGGTGACCTTGGAGGCTGGCAGTATTCCACCATGACCAGGTTTGGCTCCCTGCGACAATTTGATTTCGATCATTCGCACACTACTCTGCGAGGCGTTCAGCTTGAAGTTTTCAGCAGAAAAACGACCTTGCTGATCACGGCAACCGAAGTAACCACTACCAATCTGCCAGATCAGATCGCCACCGTGTTGCAAATGGTAGCGTGAGATAGAGCCTTCTCCGGTTGTATGTGCAAAACCGCCTTTATGGGCGCCCCGATTCAATGCCTCTATGGCAGTGGGGGACAAGGCGCCAAAAGACATACCTGAAATATTCAACAAGGAACTTGAATAAGGTTTACTGCACTGACCACCACCGATAGTGACTCTGAAATCACTACTGTCGATATGCGTTGGTGCTATCGAGTGGTTGATCCACTCATGCCCCACCAGGTTTACGTTCTTCAGCGTACCAAAGGGACGTAACCCTTCAATTCCCTTGGCCCGTCGGTAAACCAACGCACGCTGCTCTCTGGAATAGGGAACTTCGTCATGATCGCTTTCGAGAAAATACTGCCGGATCTCAGGCCGAATACCTTCAAGCAGAAATCGCATGCGGGCAACCAGGGGGTAATTCTTCAACACTGCTCGATTGGTCTGCAGCAGATCATATACCCCGACAATGGAGGCGAGCAACGCACCTCCAAACAAGATACCTCCGGCAAACGGATAGACCGTACCCAGCAAACGCCCGACAGGGACAGCCAGCATGACCAGTATCAGAGGAAGGTAGCGCATGGGGATTCTCAACGTCAATGAGGTAGGCCCCTGTGATTATGGACCTATGTTGTTACTTTTCGATATAGGGCTGATAGTGCACATTTCCTGCCGATTTTCGTATAAATCAGCAAAGTTGGCTGCAACATACGACTCTCATCGCAGCTTGTACTCTTTGGCAGCGAAAAAAATACCCCCTCGATTCACTGAGTCATTTGCCTGAATCGATTTGACGTCTTGACGTCATGATGTAACTACGTCACGATAGAAACTGATACTGATGAAGGTCTACTCCATGGGTAAAGAACAATCCGATAAGAAAAACACGTCCTTACGCCTGGAGAGCAGTATGTTGAAGGCGTTAAAAATCAGAGCAATCGAAGAGGATACGAGTGTACAAGTCATTCTCGAACATCTCGTCGAAGAGTATTTGAATAATTCCAAAAAGCAAAAAAAATCAAAGAAATGAATCCAGTATTGGAAACGACCTGGTTACTGAAAAGTGTCATTGAAAATAATGACCTCATCATGACGATAGGCAAGGATTTTGTCGTCGAGATTGATGCACCGATCAGTTCAGAAATGACGGTATACGACGATTTTGACGCCAACCTGTGGAACGCCAATCACATACTTTGCCGTCTCGATAAACAAATATTTCAGCTGCACAAGAATTCTAGCTGCATTGCTGAAGTTCGCGCAGCAGCCAAAACCAGATTCTGGTGGGATCTGCCAGATAGTGATGTTAAAGACACACTGAAAAAAATAATCAGATTGCGCGCTGTCATGCCAGTGGCATCTCTGCGGCTATATAGCAGCCATTTTTCTCTACGCAACAGTGATGATAAAATTGTCGCTAAGGGTCAGTTAAGTCAATCGATAGTAGGTGAGCATAGCCTGCACTACCTGACTCTCAAGGAAATGCGCGGCTACAACAAGTGCTTTTCTCAAGCAAAGAAGCGGCTGAAAACTTTACTGGATCGAGAAGTACCTGACTTTTGCCTCAAAACGATGCTGATTGAGCAGAAGCTGATGGGAACTGCAAAGCAGGGGCCGCCACCGGTCCACCTCACACCACAGATGCCAGCAGAGATCGCTGTCCGTACTATGGCTGTCGCCATGATTGCCCAGGCCATACTCAATGTCGATGGAGTTGTCTCTGATACCGACACGGTATTCCTGCATCAGTTTCGTGTCAGCGTGCGAAAATTGCGCTCTTTGACCAGCCTGTTGAAAAAATCCTTGCCGCCCTCCACGCTCGAAATCGTCGCACCGAAACTGTCTGACATTGCAGGCAAGACCAGCAGATTAAGAGACCTGGATGTCTTCCTCCTCGAAAAGGACAGCTACCGAACCTTATTGCCTGAGCTCCATGAAGATGGCCTGAACGTACTGTATACCTTGGTTGAAAAACAGCGGCAGCAGGAAAATATCCGACTGGCCCGCTATTTTTTGTCAAGCAAGTTCCAACAGGACATCGCTGAGTGCAAAGCCGAGCTAGCAGCAGAACCTGCCTTCAGCACTCCCATGTCGAAAGAGCCTGTGCTGTCTGTAGCTAAATCTCTGCTGATCAGGCGTTACCGGAAAATCCTGTCAATGAGTATGCAACTCAACGCCACTTCAGATGATGAAGACGTGCACGACATTCGAAAGGAGTTCAAGAAATTTCGTTATCTGATCGAATTTTTCATCGAGCTACTTCCCAAAAAGCGTACCTCAAGACTACTGGCTCAGTTGAAAAGACTGCAGCTGACACTGGGCCAGTTCAATGATTATTGCGTCCAGATAGAATTTCTGCACGGCTTTGACGATGATAGCCAGATTGAAATGACAAAAGCTCTGAGCGGATTGACGGCAATACTGCACCACAAACAGATAGAAACACGCAATCAGGTGGAAGCCGCGCTTGCGCGATTTTTCACAGATGAAATGGCCATGGAAATTGAACTGGCTTTTGGCGCGAAGAGCATCGGAGATAAAACATGAAGGTAGTGGCCTGCTACAGCATGAAGGGCGGCGTCGGAAAGACAGCGACGGCTGTCAACCTGGCCTACTTCGCAGCGAAATCAGGGCAACGAACCTTGCTGATCGATCTGGATCCGCAAGGTGCTTCATCGTTCTATTTTCGCGTAAAGCCTTCGTCCAAGAAATGGGGGGATCGTTTTTTCAAGGCTTATAAGACCCTTGTCAAAAACATCAAGGCCAGCGATTTCGAGAATCTGGATATTATTCCAGCTCATCTGAGCTTTCGAAATTTCGATGCCATGCTGGGCGACCTGAAAAGGCGGGAGAATCGTCTGAAACGCGTTTTGAAGGGTTTCAAGCACGAATATGACTTGGTGATACTCGACTGCCCGCCTTCCATTGGCTATCTGTCTGAATCAATATTCATTGCCTCAGATGTCGTTCTGGTCCCGGTTATTCCAACAACACTTTCAGAAAGAACTTTCGAACAACTGGTCCTTTTCTTCAAAGACAAGAAATACCCACTGAAGAAAATCGTACCGTTCTTCTCCATGGTGCAGGCTCAGAAGTCTCTGCATAAAGCGACGATGGAAGCCATGTCGACGCGTAGAAAGGTGTTTCTGAAAACCACAATTCCGTATTCGTCAGACATCGAAAAAATGGGCCAGCACAAGGCGCCCGTTGATCTCTTCGCCAGGTCGACTCGTGCCAACGCAGCCTATATCAAGCTGTGGGCAGAGATATCAAAAAAACACCTGTAAATTTGCATAATCAGCTCAAGAGGGCTTACCGTGGCAATAGAAATAGAGCGTAAATTTCTGGTTGAAGAACTGCCTGTGATTGAATTGCAGAACGCAGTACTGGAAGAAATTCAACAAGGCTATCTGATACGCGAAGCGGATCGAGAAGTGAGGATAAGACGCAAGGGTGAGCTGTTTTTTCTAACTGAAAAGAAGGGTGCAGGCCTGAGCCGAGAAGAACATGAGATCAGCATCAATGAACAGATGTTCGACGCCCTATGGCCTCTGAGCAAAGGCATGCGGCTGGAGAAGGCCCGCAGCACATTTATGCTGGATGGCTACCAACTGGAACTTGACGTATACCACGGCGAACTGAAACCATTGATGGTGCTCGAGACTGAGTTCACATCAGAGGAAGAGGCACTCGCCTGGTCGCCCCCGGAGTTTGCAGGCTTGGAGGTAACGGGCGATAAACGTTACAAGAACGCGCAGTTGGCCAAAACCGGAAAGCCAGACAATGGGTAAGAAACATCAGAAGCTGAAAAAACGAGTCGCCGTACTCCCCGTTCTGATGAAAAAATGTAAAAGCAAAAAGAAGAAGTGCAAGATCTACCTGATCACCAGTCGTGAACAAGGACAATGGATTATTCCAACCGGCAAGCTGGAGAAAAATCTAAGTAACCGACAAGTTGCGCGACTGGAGGCTTTCGAAGAGGCCGGCATTCTGGGCAAGCTGGATGAGCAATTCAAGGTGCAGGTTCAACTACAAAGCCCGCGTGGCAAAAAGAAGCGCAAAACCACCGTATTCCTTCTTCATGTAAAACGCATACTGAATCAATGGCCAGAAAAGGATGAACGAAAACGCAAATCCATCAGTATCGAAAGTTACGTAAAAACGCTTTCTGACAAGAAACTGAAACGAAAACTGCGGGCCATTTAAGAGCTCGTAAAATAGTTGATAATTTCACGAGCCCTTAAACTCAATCCTACTGAGTAAAAACCATACGTACGGAAACAGGTGAGACCCGCGTGATACTGGACAAACCAGCCAGCTTCATCAACTGATCAACACCGGCATCAATGCCGATATTAGCGGTAGGTAGCATGATGAAATCCGACGTGGTGACAAGCAAACGCTCATCTGAAAGACGAGCGACCAGCATCGAAGCATCGATAGTGGTCTCAACAGTGCCAAAGCTCAATGTTCCCTCGACATCCATCAGAGTCGTCGCACCGACCTCAAGTGCATTGAGAGCCTCCATGTCGACCTGCCCTGTCAGGCTCGCCTCGGGCTGACCTTCCGGGAACAACAATTCGATCATCCGCTCATTACGGATGTCGATCTGAGTGTTGACAGACAGAAGTTCGATTTTCACTACCAGCTCACCTGTTTCGCTGACAGTGCCTGACACCTGTTCAAAGTGGTGTACTTCACCGTTGCTGTCGTTCTTGATAGAACCGAACGCAACACTGGATTCACTATCTACCGACGTCCAGCTTGCATGCCCGTCTGCGAAAGCGGACGTTGCGGCAAAGGCTGCCGCGAATACCATACCGATTACTACTTTCACTTTCTTTTCTCCAGTTCGCTTGGGTTTTCTATCATTCCATCTCTACAGACAGGTGAATGCAGGAAACTATCCGACGATATGTCAACTTATTTTCTGCACAATACATCACTATACTGCTTCAACAGTCAGGTACACATTTCTACTTCAGACAAACCATGATTTCGAACGATATCCCAGCCACGGAACACTGAGTTCTCACTAAAGCTGCCTTTGCAGCCGTCGCTATCCCTCTGATGCGGAATAGAACACGTGCGATGATTGCCAGTCTGTACGGAGCTGGCAAGTCACTGAGGGCCAGCAATCAATCCCGATCCTTGTGGTGGTCCATACCGCTGTGGGTAGGAGCAGGAACTCTGTTACTGACGATAGCCAACTTTGGCATGGAGCGGACAGAGAAGCACCTTCTTGCACAAGATGCCGAGCAAACAGCTCTCAAATACGCTGAATTCATTGCGCGAACAGTGCCCGATCTTGAACACTTGTTCACCCGACGCGAACTGAGCGAACAGGCACAAATAGAGTTGCAGCGATCCAGTCAATTGGGAGATGTGTTTCGCTTCAAGTTATTTGATGCCAATGGACAACTGTTACTGACATCCGACCAGATTGTCTCAATGGCGCCTCTTTCGGCTGCAGGAACATCGCAGCTCGGCTCTCACCACGGTGATACCAATTCCTATGTCAGTGACATCGTATTAGGTGGCAAAAACTACATCGAACTGTCTGATGGTCGAAAAAAGCCAGATCGACCAGACCTGTACTCAGAAGCTTATGTACCCCTGATGGGTGACAACGGTATTCAAGGTGTCATTGAGGTCTACGTAGATCAGAGCGCAAGGCAACGGCTTATCGCTGCGGCATTTACCGAAGTTGCACTTATTGCCGCCACCCTGCTGCTGCTAGGTGGGACCGGCCTCGGCTGGCAAACCTGGCAGCGTTCGTCGGATCGGCGGCAGGGCGAAGAGCGAATCCGCTATCTGGCCGAACACGACGTCTTGTCTGGCGCTCTGAATCGAGCCAGCTTCCAAAGCGTACTCATATCAGCAGCACAGGCAGCAACCGCCTCCGGGGAGAGCTTTGCTATCCATTGTATTGATCTTGATCGATTCAAAGAGATAAATGATACCCAAGGTCATGCGACCGGCGACCAAGTGCTGTGCGAAGTGGCTGACAGACTCACCGCACTGCACCGCCCGGGGGATGTGCTGGCACGACTCGGAGGCGATGAATTCGCGATTCTGCAGGCTACACAGTCGGATCCACGTGATGTGGAATCCTATGGACAGCTGATCGTTAAATCCCTTGCAAGCCCCATCGAGATCGATGGAAGCAGAATACCTTGCGGTGCTAGCGTCGGTGCCGCCTGCTTCGGCACTGATGCCACCGAAATCAGTGATTTGCTGCACAAGGCTGATCTGGCGATGTATCGGTCGAAAACCTCAGGCCGCGGACGCTTCAGTTTCTATGATGAAACACTCGATCACGAACTGGAAGAACGTCGACTATTGGCTATCGATTTGAGAACTGCGCTAGCCGACCGGACACTTTGCCTGCATTATCAGCCGTTGTTCGAAGCCGAGGATCGTGATACGGCAACTGGATTTGAGGCATTGATGCGTTGGAATCACCCCACACGTGGCAATGTGCCGCCTTCGATTTTCATTCCTCTGGCGGAGGAATGTGGAGAGATCGAAGCCCTTGGCACTTGGGCAATAGAACAGGCCTGCAATGACGCCACTCTATGGAAAGATTGCGCCCGCGTGGCGGTCAACCTCTCTGCAGCCCAGTTCCGGGCGGAGGCCACCGATGTGGTCTCGGTTGTATCCCATGCCCTTGAGAAAACTGGACTCGCACCTGAACGCCTCGAACTGGAAATAACCGAATCTTTACTGATTAGCAATCCGGAGCAGGTACTGGACAGCCTTAATCGACTGTCGAACCTGGGAGTTCGAATCGCAATGGATGATTTTGGTACCGGCTACTCCAGCCTCGCCTATCTTTGGCGTTTTCCGTTCAACAAGGTCAAGATCGATCGAGCCTTCGTAAAAGAGCTGGAAGACGAGGGCAAGGTCTCATTGATCATTGGATCCATAGTCTCACTGGCCCACTCGCTCGGTATGCGTGTTAACGCCGAAGGTGTAGAAACAGAGTTACAACGCGATGCCCTTAGACAACTGGGTTGTGATGAGCTGCAGGGATTCCTGCTTGGACGCCCCGCACCTAATGAGTCGCACGAGCCTCATGTGGACATTGATCGACGAGCGGCCTGACAGCCGGGACGCTTACCGACGCATAACACATGAAACCTCAACTCACCACGCCAGAGCACAGCCGACAAGGTTCATGATGGATACTTTGAATTTGAATTATCAATTTCATGTATATCAAAGTATCATCCTGACACACCAGATGGTCGTACCAACTATTTCACGAACAAACCGAGCCGCATAGTCAAGTCCGCTCAGGTATTGCCATCAGCCTTATCATCCCGACCGTTGCTATTGACGACAACCTGGATCAAAGCTGTTTGACGACCAAAGAAAGAGGCATTGCGATGGCTGTCCAATGCTATCGCTATATCTGCAGACCTCTGCTCGGCCAACCCTTGAGCAAAACCGGCAGTTCGAGCGCTGACACAGAGCACAGCGTCAGGAATCCAACGGAGCTACCTCTACCAGGCAGCCGTAACGTTCTCTCTCTCGCATGGCCTTTGGCTATCAATGCCATCATGCTCAACGGCATTGTCATTGTTGATACTTTCCTGGTCTCCAGCCTGGGAGAAGGCGCACTGGCCTCAATGGGACTGGCAACCGCGATCATAAGCTTGTTGCTTGGAACACTTTTCGCTCTCTCTACTGCCACTCAGATTCTGGTGGCCCAGGGGCAAGGTGCCAACGACCCGGTACGGCTCAAAAGTGCTTTCTGGTGCGGTCTCGTGCTGAACTCTGTCGCATCAATGCTCTGCTTGATGTTGACCTGGACCATCGGCGACGAGATCATTTCCTACTTTGCCCACACACCCCAAATTGCTGCCGATGCAATCAGCTATCTGCATGTTTTCACGGCAGTCATCATCGGGGAAATGTTGAGTCAGAGCGTTTCCTGCTACTTCAATGGAACCGGCAGGACCAAGCTGCCCTTCTTTAGCCACCTGGTGACGATCCCTGTCAACATCGGCTTGAGTGTCGTACTGATTTATGGCTTGTACGGATTCCCTGAACTTGGATTGACAGGTGCAGCCATTGGAAGTGCCGCAGCGGCTATCGTGCGAATGTTATTCCTGATGTACTGCATACTCCAGAGGGATCGCGCAATCATCTTCGTCGCTGGCTGGTCGCAGACAACCTTGGCGCGCTCCAGCATCAGGCATCTCATTCTGGCACTGCCCATTGCCGCAACTTTCTTCAGCCAGAGTGTTGCCACTGTTTTGTGCACGCTACTCTACGCTCGTATGAGTGTCAGCCAGTTTGCCGCGATTACTCTGATCATGCCGTGGATACAGATCTTCGGCCAGTTCATGACTTCCTGGGCCCAGGCGACCGGCATTTTTGTAGGCCAACTCCTTGGAAAAAAAACCTCGGCAAGCAGCCTCGATGAATTTCTCAGTCGCGTCTGGCGTATTACTTTCGCGCTCGCCGCCCTGGTCTCGCTATTACACCTGGTGACATCCCTGTCTTTTGGCTGGATCTATGGAGATCTTCTTGAAGACACACAGGATGCCCTGTGGAGCTTCTTGCCGGTGCTCTTGATTCTCTCGTTCCCGAAATCATCGAACGCCATATGCGGACATACCTTGCGAGCCGGTGGAGACACTGTCTATGTGATGAATATCTTTGTCTTCTCCCAGTGGGCTGTGCGCGTGCCACTGACAATCCTGTTCATCCTGTATCTGGACTTATCGGCCGCCTGGGTGTTTTCTCTGTTTCTGGTTGAAGAGCTGGTCAAGTTCCCCTTGTTTCACAGACGTATCTACAGTGGCAAATGGCGAACGACTTATTGAACAATGACTATCAGTCAAATAGAAATACCTTCACGTGAATGGGCCCCCTATCTTCTAATACAGCTGACTCAAGATAGCGCATGCAAATTAGAACATGATTGATTCACAGTTGATTTTTTTGCACCTGCATCAATGACACCACTGTTACCAAATAGACTTGTTTCGTAATGTTTTTCTGACATATTTTTGAATAAGCTTGTAATCATTACATACCTAACAATATTGCAAGTATGGACACTTTCACTGAAAACAAAAAATCGGATTTACTTCAGCAAGCTCGCCTTTCAAGTCAACATATTGGCATACGACCACAAGACAATTACTTCCCCATAAACTGCTCCTCATTTCTTGTAACGTAGTTCACAGACAGATATACTAGAAATCAAACCTGACATGTCAAACTGAAACTTTTGATATGTTTGATAATTTCTTAATCTGCTACCAAGGAGAAAGGCAAGAGCATGGAAATGGAAATTGGCTCGATGATATTCGAGCGAAAAGTCGACCTTGCGCTGATATCGCTCTACCTGGTCTTCATCGTCGCCATAGGCTTCATGTTCAGTGGCAAGTCATCAAACCCCAGTGAATATTTTCGTGGCGGCGGCAAGATGCTCTGGTGGATGACGGGTGCCAGTGCGTTCATGGTGCAGTTCAGTGCCTGGACTTTCACAGGTGCCGCTGGCAAGGCCTACAACGATGGCCTCTCGGTAGCCGCCATTTTCCTCGGCAATGCCGTCGGCTATTTTGTCTCTTTTCTTTTTGTTGCCGAAGTGTTCAGACAAACCCGATGCATCACACCCATCGACGCCATCAAAAGGCGTTATGGTCGCGTCAATGAACAGTTCTTTACCTGGGCGCAGGTTCCTATTGGTGTGATACAGGCCGGCATATGGCTCAATGGTCTGGCTATTTTCACATCGGCGGTGTTCGGCATCAGTATCGAGATGACCATTGTCATCACCGGCGTCATTGTCATGTTCGTATCTCTATCCGGGGGATCATGGGCTGTTGTTGCCAGCGACTACATACAGATGCTTGTGATCATGGCAATCTCCGTCACCGCCACACTGTTTGTTGCAACCGAAGTCGGCATCGTTGAAGTGGTGACAGAGTTTCCACGGGACCTGTTCACCAACAACCTCAGCTATGTAGGCCTGTTCTTTGTCTGGTGCATGATGTCCATCACCAAACAGATATTCAGTACCAATAATCTGTTCGATGCTTCACGCTATCTGGTCGCCAAGGACAGCATCAATGCCAAGAAAGCTGCGCTGTTGGCAGCCATACTGATGTTTGCCGGTACTTTCGTCTGGTTTCTGCCACCGATGGCAACCGCAGTCATGGGTATCGATCTGGCAGCAACTTACCCCACACTTGGTGGTAAGGCTGCGGATGCCTCCTATCTGGCATTTGTTGACACGGTCATGCCTATCGGCATGGTGGGCATCATGATCGCAGCTCTGTTTTCCGCAACCATGTCCTCGATGGACTCCGGACTAAACCGGAGCGCCGGCATCATGGTGCTGAATTTCTACAACCCTATCTTGAAGAAGGGCAACGCCACCAACAGTGAATTGATGCGGATGAGCAAGATCCTCACCTTCTGCTTTGGCCTTGTCATTGTCTTGGTTGGCTTGTTCATCTCTTCGCTCAAGGAGCTGAGCCTGTTCGACATCATGCTGCAAACGGGCAGCTTGATTCAGATGCCAATACTTATTCCTCTGACGCTTGCCATCGTTATCAAGAGAGTTCCTGACTGGGCTCCCTGGGCAACCGTACTGGTTGGCCTATGTGTCTCTCTGGTGTCGAAGTTCGTACTCACTGCCGATATGATCGGCGGCGTTCTGGGCATTGAATTCAGCTCAAGAGAATCCGCCGATCTACTCTTCATCCTGTCTATGGCGCTGCACCTGATCGTCACCATGGGCTTCTTCTTCTTCACCCGTCGTTTCTACAAGGGACTCACGGAGACCAGAACACGTGAGGTTGAAGCGTTCTTCACTGATATTGAAACTCCCGTTGTTTCCAAGGACCAGAACGCCACCGTCGCCGATCTGGAACAAAGGAACAAGCTTGGAATTCTGGCAATCCTGTACGGCGCCTGCATATTCCTGTTGTTACTCGTACCGCAACCAGAAGGCACGACAGGGGCTGTGATGGGCTTTGTTGTCACAGGTGGCATTGTGTTGGGAATCGGCTGTCTGCTCAAACTCTCTGCTCGTGCAAAACCTTCGGCAGGGTAGCAACTCCCAGTAAACAGATTCCACTGCCCCTGACTGATGGTAACGATTGACGAGGTTCCGGCTGACACTGTAGAACAACACGGTGTCGGTCGGACTCTGATCACGCTTCTTTTTAAAAAAAAGGAAATCCCAGAACCTTGAACGAACCCATGCAACTGAGTACCTTCCACCGGTTGCAGCATGTCACGCCGTTCGACAACCTGCCCGACGCCTCGCTGACAGAACTTTGCAGCAGCGCAATACTGCACTCAATAGCGGCTGGCGACAGAATCATCGAAGGCGACACGATGAACCCTGCATACCCGGTGTTTATCATCTTGTCGGGCCGTGTTCGACTAGTCGAGTCAGAGCAGCAGATGACCGTCAGGCATCTTCGAGCCAACGAAGTGTTTGGCCACTTTGCAATGCTCAGAAAACTCCCGCCCCCCTATCGCGCTGAAATCTCCCGCGCCGCCGTGATACTGGAGATCAAACATACAGCTCTGCTGACTTTATTTGCCAGGCATCCAGTCTTTGCTGCCTGGTTCCAGGCGGATTTGCGCCGGTTCGAACGCGAGCTTGGCGCATTCGATGACGTTGCAGGTAGTCGCTTTCTATTTGGCCAGCGCCTGGTCGAGCTGGCAAACGGCCCGGTTATGGTTTGCAGCCCTACCCTGCCAATCCGCGATGTGGCCAGATTGATGGCGAAACATGACAGTGACTGTGTTGTCATCAATTCGGATCAGGGGCCGGTGGGACTGGTTTCCGACAGTGACCTGCGCACTCAGGTCGTAGCAGCCGGGCTGTCATCGGAACTACCGGTTTCAACCATTATGAAGCCAGATCCATTGACGATACGGGCACGCGCATCGGTGTTCGACGGCATGATGGCCATGGAGGATCGGAACTGGCGACATCTGGTATTGCTGGACGATAACGGCGCGCTTCAAGGTGTGGTCAGCGATACCGATCTGGCCCGTGTGCTGCTGAACAGTCCGACAGCTCTGCGTCGACGTGTTGAGCAAGCGGACAACGGCCAGGAATTGCGCAAGCTGCGCAGTGCGGCAGATCAGATGATAGTGACTCTCTATCGTCGAGGCGTACGTGCCGAGGACTTGCTCCAGATCAACACCCGCTTCAATGACGCCATGACAGTGAGAATACTGGACATTGTCAGTGCTCAACTGGATGCGCCGCCCTCAGGATTAACCTGGTGCTGGCTGTCGCTGGGCTCCGAGGGTCGAGGTGAAATGGGGCTGCGCACTGATCAGGACAACGCCATCATTTATGACTCAGACGCGCCAGAGCAGGCCAATACCTGGCTTGCACGCCTGGCAGAGGCCGCCAACGACATGCTGGATGTTGCAGGCATTGCACGCTGCGAAGCTGGCATCATGGCGAGCAATTCTGCGATGCGACACGATCTGAATGGCTGGAGTCACATCATCAAGGAGTGGATGTCAGATACCGATGAGAGCCACCTGCTGTGGATAAGTGCACTGACTGATTGCCGCCCCATCTATGGTGATGGCAAACTGTGTGGAGACCTCAGAACAGAAATTGTACGGATTGTCTCTGAGCGACGCCATTTTCTGCCGATGCTGGCCCGTGAAGCACTTGAACCCGGTTTGCCCGTCAGACACTTTCCCAGCCCACGTCTAAAGGGCTTCAAGGCGGACGAGGGAATGGCATTGAACCTCAAACTTCACGGTACACACCTGGTAACTCATGCCGCTCGCCTGTTCTGCCTGGACGGCGGCTGGCTGGAGCAGACCGGCACCGGAGAGCGTCTTGCCTGGTTACTTGAGCACGACCCCAAGCTACACGATACCGCCCGGGAGGCGATGGTTGCCTATGGTTTATTTGCCGACTTGCGCCTGAGCTGGCATGTGGATCAGACAAGCCGAGGCGAGGAGCTCAGTGATGTCATGCCATTAGTGAAGGTTGGCGAGACACGCAAACGGCTATTGATGGGTGCCTACCAGACCGTTGAGGAAATACGGCAACGCATCAGAACTCAGTTCAGCACCCGTTCCTGACGAAAACTACAGCTGCAGTTCAGCACGCTTGTTGCAAGCTATACTCATGGTCATTACTTTGAGCCTCCGGCCTGCCAGAAGGGGTAAACCTGTTTGCAATATCCTGAGCTCATAACGCTCGATGACTACGAGCGACCCGCCGGACCAACGGTAAATCAACTGGAAGACTGGTTTCAATCAGTACGCAAAAAGTTTGTGGATCGAGATTCGGAAGTTACCGTCACCGACGATCAGCTTTCAAAGGCGAGCATTGAGAGCATCCGCTCATTCACCACTGAACCTGATTGTGCTTTCGTATTCCAGGCACTTGACCAGGCCTACACACAATGGATGGACACGGGATCGCTTGACGACCCGTTACGGTTATTAGTGTTTCCGCCATGTGAGCGTTCAAACCGTGTCGCTAAATGGGCTGAACGTAACCACATCGAGGTACTTGACGCTCCTGATCGCTCCGAGCTGCTATCAATGGATATGCCAGAGGTTGTAATACCGATTGGAGATGGTCCACTCGTCATTCCGAATCTTGAAAAATGGTTTATCCGTCATCGACGTGGCTTACGACATATCCGCGCCTTGTTATCTGCTTTACAGAATAGCTCGCGCCTCTGCCTGGTCTCCTGCAGCAGCTGGTCATGGATTTATCTGAAGAAATCGGTTAACGCTGATCTGGTGTTACCGGCCCCACAATCCCTGGCACCGCTTGATGCTGAATTTCTGGGTAACTGGCTACTCGACCTGCTATCTGACGACTCAGATCAGCCAGTTGTATTTCGTGACTACAAAGACGGCAAGAAAATACTGATTCGTGAAAAGGACGGCACAATGTCCGATAATTTTCTACAACAACTTGCCGACGATAGCAGTGGCATTCCCTGGATAGCCTGGCAGCTCTGGCGCCGAAGCCTGCGTACAGAAGCAAAAATCGAAGACGAAGATGAAGACGAAAAAGCGGACAAGCCCAAGGACAGCAAGGACAGCAAGGACAGCAAGGACAGCAAGGACAGCAAGGACAGCAAGGACAGCAAGGACAGCAAGGACAGCAAGGACAGCAAGGATAGCGAACAACAATCACGCCCCGACGATAAAGAGACGGTTTTCTGGGTAGTTCGAAGTCGACAGCCGACACTGCCCCGTGAGCATGAGCGTGCAGCCTGCCTGCTTTTACAGGCTTTGCTGATTCATGGTTCACTACCTGAAAAAATGCTCTCGGCGATATTACCCTCCATAGGAGAGTCCAATCTGATAGTTGCCATGATTCGCTCAGGCTTTGTTGAACGGCATAACGATGAAGTACGCTGTATGGCAGCAGCCTACCCGACTATCTGGACGTCGCTGGAGAATTCCGGCATGACGATGGCGCCCTTCTGAATGATTGTCAGCAACTCATTGAGTAACACATGCCTGAATTGAATACAGGAGATATCAAAGCCTCCAAACTGATCAACGACCTTGGTGATATCAGCTTCACGCAGATCGCACTGATCATATTCTCAGTGTGGCTGCTGATCTTCTTGTCGCGCCAGTTATTGCCGATCCTGGCAAAACACGGACCCAGTAAACTAAGGTTGTATTTCCTGGCGGCGGTCCCTTTCATTCGCCTGTGCCTGTTGGCAGTTGCGGTACTGATGATAATTCCCATCATCTTCAATATCACGCTCCAGAATTTTCTGGTCATCGCTGGCGCCGTCAGTGTCGCCATCGGCTTTGCATTCAAGGACCTTGCCAGCAGTCTGATTGCAGGCGTGGTTGCGATATTCGAACGCACCTATCGCCCCGGTGACTGGGTAAGAATCGAGGATGACTACGGTGAAGTACAAGAGGTTGGTTTACGCGCCATCACCCTGCGCACACCCGATGATGACATCGTGACCATCGCGCACGACCGCATCTGGAGCAACAACATCAGTAACTCCAATGATGGCCAGCAGACCTTGATGTGTGTCGCAGATTTCTATCTTGATGCAAATCATGACGCAGCTGCGATGCGCGTTGTTCTACACGACATTGCGTTAACCAGTGCTTTTCTGGATTACTCAAAACCGGTACTCGTCATACTGGCAGAAGTACCTTGGGGTTCACATTACAAGCTCAAGGCTTACCCGTTTGACATGCGCGATCAATTTGAATTCATCAGCGATATGACTGTAAGGGGCAAACTTGGCATACGAGAAGCGGGCGCCAAAGAGGTACAGGCACCAGCAATGATTCAGGCAGCTGCACAGGGTTAGGGATTGTTTCACGATCCCTTAGCACAGAAACACAGACTACTTCACTCACTATATTTTTCAATAGTCGTGATAACAGACGTTGAAGTTGTATATTTTCCTTGTCTGAATTAAAAGGAAACTAACGCTGTATGACTATGAAATATCCCCAGAATTGCCTGATTGTCGTTGCTGATGGAACACAAGCTCAGTTGTATCGCAATACAGCCAGCGACGGTTCACTGGAATTGAAAAAAGATAGCGAGCTTGAGCCTGTATCACTGGATGATGATGGTCCCTCCGGCAGTCGTCCGGTTGAATCGTCACAACAAGAGACTGACGAGGCAACGTTTGCGAAACAGTTAGCACACCATCTGAACCGGGCCGCAGGGAAAAAACAATTCAACAGCCTTGTGTTGGTTGCTGATCCGCAAACCCTCGGGCAGATTCGTCCTATCCTCGACAAAGCCGTTAACGAGCTCATGCACAGCGAGCACGCTAAGACATTGACTACGGCCAGTGAGTCAGACATTGTGCGTTCATTAATGAGTTGATTAGCGTTGCCCATTAAATCCATTCCCTTAAAAAAGCACTGAGACACCATGGAAGAAATTGACGCCGACACAGGCAATATCTTCGAAAAACTGGATGCCTGGTTGGACGGGTTTCTTCGACTGCTTCCAAATATTGGTGTCGCCTTGGTGGTATTAGTGCTGGCCATTGTTCTGGCTCATCTACTGGCCAAACTGACCCATAACCGTGCTGTCGCACGAGATCGGCAAAGCCTGGGGGAGGTGGCAAGTGCACTGATAAAATGGGGCATCATTCTGCTGGGTATCATGTTCGCAGTTTCGATCGTAGCCCCATCGATCAAACCGGCCGATATTCTGGCAGGTCTGGGTGTGGGCTCCGTGGCTATCGGCTTCGCCTTCAAGGATATTCTTCAGAACATGCTGGCAGGCATACTGATCCTGCTGCGGCAGCCTTTTGAAGTAGGCGATCAAATCGTGTCAGGTGGGCACGAGGGCACCGTGGAGAAAATAGAAACACGGGCAACTTTCCTGAAAACCTATGATGGAACCCGCGTTGTTATTCCCAACTCCGATATTTATACCAACTCGGTTGTCGTCAAGACGGCATTTGACTCCATTCGCTCTGAATACGACATTGGCGTAGGTTGCAATGATAGCTGGGATGATGCCAAGCGATTGATTCTGGAAGCCGCCTCTGGCTGCGAAGGTGTTCTGGCAGATCCGGCACCCGAGGTCATTCCTGTGGCGCTTGCCGATTTTTCCAACAATATCCGATTACGCTGGTGGACTAAATCCGATCGCTCATCGGTCATACATACGTTTGGCCGAGTCATTGAAGCTGTGTATATCAACCTGGATAAAAACGGCATTGACATGCCTTATCCCACTAGTGTGATGTTATGGCACGACCAGACTGAAGAGACTGATGGTGATCGCAAACGTCAGCGCGAAGGCTGGCCGGCAGGTCAGGCAGACGTGCCCAAGGCGGCGCGAATTTCAGGAGCAAACAGCTCTGAGGGGTCGTGAAACAATCCCTTAGTCATCTAGCCCATCGCTCCGTATCTCAATAAATAATCGCACATTCAGCACCAATCGCTGTTCATCAGCAGGTTTTTGCATCCGTCAATTTTTCAACAGCGTATTGACACTTGGCCAACAGGCTTACTCTGAAAGGCTAATCCCAGCTGTCTGAAAAATCACCATGCAAACACTGAACCTTCGGGTCAATGGCGAAATGCACGAATTGTCAGTTGATGTGCGTACAACCTTACTGGATGCACTGCGCCAACATCTGCACCTGAATGGCACCAAGAAAGGCTGTGATCACGGACAGTGTGGTGCTTGTACTATTTTGCTCAATGGCAAGCGTGTCAATAGTTGCCTGACACTGGCGGTGATGCACGATGGTGACGAGATCACGACCATAGAAGGCTTGGGTAGCTCTGACAGCCTCTCTGCGATGCAACAAGCTTTTGTCAAACACGATGGCTTTCAGTGCGGTTATTGCACCCCAGGCCAGATCTGTTCAGCAACAGCCATGCTGGATGAGATAAAGGATGGATGGCCCAGTTATGTCTCTGCGTCCTTGACCGATACACCTGAACTTTGCTCGGAAGAAATTTCAGAAAGAATGAGTGGCAATCTGTGTCGATGCTCTGCCTACCCGAATATTGTCAACGCCATTGCCGAAGTGGGTGCTGACAAATCATGAGAAGCTTTGATTACGAACGCGCCACGACCGTTGAGCAGGCGACCTCACTGGCAAGCGGACAGCATTCCATGTTCATTGCCGGTGGAACTAATCTGCTTGATCTGATGAAACTTGAAGTGCTGACGCCGCATGTGCTGGTTGACATCAACCGCCTGGACTTACACACCATTGAAAGAAACGATGAGGGTGGCTTGCGAATAGGAGCGCTGGTTGCCAACAGCGTACTCGCAGCCGATGCCCAGATACGACAACACTACGCCGTACTGTCACGCGCCCTGTTATCGGGTGCATCACCTCAGTTACGCAACAAGGCGACCACAGGCGGCAATCTGTTACAGCGAACTCGTTGCTACTATTTTTACGACACAGCTTCTTCATGCAACAAACGCAATCCTGGCAGCGGCTGCAGCGCCCTGCAAGGACGCAACCGACTTCACGCGATTGTGGGTGCCAGTGAACACTGCATCGCCACTCACCCCAGTGATATGGCGGTGGCCATGCAGGTACTGCGTGCAACTGTTGAGATCGAACAACCCGATGGTGATCTTCGCCATGTGCCACTGCAAGACTTCTACTGCTTGCCTGAAACAACGCCACAGTGCGAGAACCAACTTGAGCCCGGAGAACTGATCACTGCCGTACATTTACCTGCACCCGTAGAAAAAAGCTATCAGGCCTATCGCAAGGTGCGTGACCGGGCCTCCTACGCTTTTGCCCTGGTATCGGTTGCTGCCGTCACACAGATACGCAATGGCAGGTTCTCCCACGTGGGTTTGAGCTTTGGCGGTATTGCCCCAAAACCCTGGCGCAATCTTGAGGTTGAAGAGATGTTGCTTGACGAGGCTCCATCAGAGGCATTATTTGAGCAAGCTGCTGACTGCCTGCTGCGCGATGCCAGCGGCCACGGTGACAATGATTTCAAGATACCGTTGACAAAACGCACGCTGATCGCTGTGCTCAATGATGCTGCACGTGCTGGAGATATCGAATGAGCGCCAAAATGACGATGGATCAGCCAGATACCCGTCGACGGCTTGATGATATGGCTCAGGGGCTGATCGGCAAACCACTGGATCGAGCCGATGGCCCACTGAAAGTCAGCGGCAGCGCAACCTATTCGCATGAATGGCCAATTGACAACCAGGCCTATGGGGTTCTGGTTCGTGCGCCTTTCGCCAAGGGTACGGTGCAATCCATTGATAAACAATCTGTACTATCGATGGAGGGTGTGCTTGCAGTCATCAATGATGAACGATTACTACGCAATCCCGCTCAAGGCACCGCTAACGAAGCACCGGTTCAAGGCGTCAAGGACGTTGTCTACCTGGGACAACCCATCGCCTTGGTTGTTGCCGAAACATTTGAATGTGCGCGCCATGCTGCACAATCGCTGAGCTTTGAGTATGAGGCCGCTGATTCAGTCGCTATAGATCCAGAGGCGACAGACGCACAGCTTGAGAAACCGGACGATAAGCAGTTTGAACAAGGTGATGTTGATCAGGCCATGCAGCATGCCGTGTTCTCGGTCGATCAGATTTATAGAACACCGGGTCACAATAGTGCCGCCATGGAACCGCACTGTGCCATTGCGCAGTGGCAGGACGAGAACCTGACCCTTTATGGTAGCTATCAGATGTTGAAGTACAACCGCAATGAGCTAGCAGACTCACTCGGTATTGATGCCGAGCGGGTGCGCATCGTATCCAAGTATGTGGGCGGTGGATTTGGCTCTAAACTGGGTATTGCTCCCGAAGCTGTCGCAGCGGCCATAGCTGCAAAACAACTCCAGCGACCGGTAAGTGTGACGCTATCAAGGCAGCAGGTTTTTGAGGTAGTCATGCGCCGATCAGAGACCCGTCAGCATTTTCAACTGGCTGCTGACAAATCAGGCGTGCTGACGAGCTTGAGTCATGTCAGCCTGGTATCCAACTTGCCCGATGAGACGTTTGCAGAACCGGTTGGTCAGGCCACCCACTTTATCTATGGCGGGAAAAACCGACGCATCGGCTTGCAGATAGCACGGCTCAACAAAACCTGTGCAGGCTCCGTACGCGCACCTGGTGAGGCGGTGGGTGTTACAGCGTTGGAAAATGCCATGGATGAACTGGCAGAGGCCGCGGGCATTGATCCGGTTGAACTACGCCTGATTAATATTCCGGACAACGATCCAGAGCAGGACATACCTTTTTCATCTATGAAATTTCGTGAAGCACTCAAACTAGGTGCTGAACGATTCAACTGGAATCAGCGACAATCCAAACCCGGCCAGGTGCGCGAAGGCGAGTGGTTGATCGGCATGGGCATGGCATCCGCAGCCAGAGTCAACATGCTGATGGAATCTGAGGCGAAAGTCACCCTTGCCGCAGATGGGTCTATAACCGTAGAGACCGATATGACGGATATCGGCACAGGCAGTTACACCATCCTGGCGCAGATAGCCGGTGAGATGCTTGGTATTCCGATGAGTCGGATAGCAACACATTTGGGTGATACAGACCTGCCCGCCTCTGCCGGCTCAGGTGGGTCCTGGGGCGCATCCTCCTGCGGCTCAGCGGTATACGTTGCCTGTGAAGACATCCGTTCGCAAATCTGCAAGAAGCTGAACTGTCAAAACGATGAGTTGACACTCAAAGACGGTCACGCTATTGCACGCAACAAGCGATACGATCTGGTTGAACTCCTTGACGGAGAAAGCTTGCAAGCTGTCGGGCATATCGAACCCGGTGATACCAGCAAGGATGTTCGCCAAGCCACTTTCGGCGCTCATTTTGCCGAAGTAGCCGTCAACTCAATTACCGGAGAGACTCGCGTACGGCGCATGCTGGGTGTCTATAGCGCCGGACGCATATTAAATGAAAAAACAGCGCACTCCCAGTGTTATGGCGGCATGATATTCGGCATTGGCATGGCACTGACTGAGGAGCTGATGCATGATCCCCGTGACGGTCACATCGTCAATCGCGATTTGGGCGAATACCATGTACCAGTCAATCTTGATGTACCGCAGCTGGATGTCGTTTTGCTTGATGAGCGAGATGATCATGCCAGCCCCATTCAGTCCAAGGGCATTGGTGAGCTGGGCATCTGTGGTGCAGCCGCCGCAATCGTCAATGCGATCTATAATGCAAGTGGAGTACGCGTTCGAAACTACCCGGCAACTCTAGACAAGATCTTGCCCCATCTGAAATAGATCACACGATCAAGCCACTGCTGTTGTTTTTTTTATTCAGCGGCTGACGCTCAAATCATGGATCGATCTTCGCTTGCAAATCGAATTGAGTGTCAGCCTTCATTTTGTCTATCGTCCGCACGAGCTAAAAAATATTCACCACCAGGTTGATACCCTTCTTTTCTTGAATGCCTGAAATTTGTATCTGGTCTAGAATGCTAGTCACACTTAGTGCGCAAAAGCCTTATCCTGAATGAGCATTTACCTGAACTCTGCCAGCCATGGCCTGCCATCAAAGGCAACCGTGGAGCGTATGGTCTCTCATCTGCAACTGGAACTGGCCAGCGGTACAACCCACGCTGCCAAGTCGGCTCAGGAAGAAGTTGAAAACGTACGACTCCTGGCAGCCACGCTGATTGGTGCCGAGCCTGACGACATCGGGTTCACCTCCACTACAACATCCGCCTGGCTACCGCTGGCAACGCTTGCGTCTACCAAGGGCAAACGCATCCTGGTGGCTCCACACGAATGGGGCGATAACATTCGACTGTTGCAGAGCCTTGCCGCACAAACTGACTGTACCGTCGAGGTTCTGCCCGAGCTGGATCTTGAAGCCCCGAACCTGGATGAGTGGCAGGCCTGTCTGGATGAAGACGTGGCGGCCCTGTATGCCCCCATGGTCACTAGTGTGCACGGCCTGAGATACCCCATCGAGGCTATCGGGCGCCTGCCCAGACCAACAGGGTGTCTGTTTATCGTCGATGCCGCTCAGGCTCTCGGACAAATCCCTGTCGATGTCACACAGCTAGGGTGCGACGCCCTTGTGTCGACCTGCCGTAAATGGTTACGCGGCCCCAAGGCGACCGCTTTGTTCTGGACAGCACCGTCATTACCCTCGAGCTTTCGCATCAATCAATTGCAGCCCGTTGATGCCAGTATCACGTTGCAACTGGGGCTTGGCAGCGCACTGCGTGAAGCCTTGGATACCGGTATACCGCAACGACAACAAGACATCACCCGCTTGACTGCTCATGCGCATCAGCAGGCTTGCCATATGCAACTTGAGAACATCACCGTACACCCCATTCCGAGCGGCACCCTGGCGATAGAGTTTCCGGTGAGCTACACGCAACGCGTTCAAAAGGGATTGCTGGAAGCCGACATGATCGCAAAACTACCTGACAGGCAGCATTGCGAGCCATTTTCGCCAGGATTCAATAACGATACGCAAATGCTGCGAGTATCGCCCAATGTGTACAACACGGCTGAAGAGATAACCCTGTTCATGCACTGCCTGAAAGGTTTGTTGAGTCCATAGACTCTCACTGCGTCTTGATCGACGCTTGCCAGTGCATCAGTCAGTTGTGCTCGATTTGTCAACGTCAACAGCAGCAGGTTCGAGTTCGCTGATGCGAGCCTCCAGGTCCTTTAACTGCTGGCGCGTCTTGCGTAGAACCGCGGTTTGAACATCAAACTCCTCGCGAGTCACCAAATCCAGATTGCCCAGAGCGCTCTGTACCGCTGACTTGGCATTGCGCTCGAAGTCTTCCTTCAGATCGGACACTCCTGGAGGCAGAAGCTTGCCCAGAGATTTGGAAATATCGTCAAAAACACGCGCATCTATCATGATTCAGGTCTCGCTCTATTCAGTTAAGTGTGCGATGTCCAGGCAAAACAGACATCGGTAGCCAGAAGCACAGCTTACGACATTCAAACGTATCTGGATGCATCGAAACGGACTCAACATTTTCGCACCCATTTAGTGCGCTTTTGAGAAAGCAGCGCACCAAGATGTTGCACCCATTCAATGGAGAGGTGCATCTACAATCTCTATCCTGTTGATTAAAAAGACATTTAATAGATGGCACGCATGATGTAACTCCTAACTCATCTTTGACCAATAGCGGTGGAAAGCCCCATGAAATTAGTAACGGCAATTATCAAACCTTTCAAGCTAGAGGAGGTTCGAGAAGCTCTATCTGTCATCGGCATACAAGGCATGACCGTCACCGAAGTCAAAGGCTTCGGTCGGCAGAAAGGCCATACCGAGTTGTACCGGGGCGCTGAGTACGTGGTGGACTTCATTCCCAAGACCAAAATCGAAATCGGCATCGACGATGCTCAACTGGACGCTGTGATCGAAGCCATCACGGGTGCGGCAGGTTCGGGAAAAATCGGCGACGGCAAAATATTCGTCATGAACCTGGAAAGCGCCATCCGTATTCGAACTAACGAAACCGGACCTGTCGCGCTTTAAGGCACCAACAGATCACATAAAAATAGTAGAGAGAAAACTATCCAATGGAACAACTAGCTGAACTGAGCTACGCGCTCGATACCTTTTACTTCCTTATGGCAGGTGCCCTGGTCATGTGGATGGCAGCAGGATTTGCCATGCTCGAAGCCGGCCTTGTCCGTGCCAAGAACACCACTGAAATCCTGACCAAAAACATCGTGCTGTACGCACTGGCCTGCATCATGTTCATGTTCGTCGGCTACAACGTCATGTACCCCGGTGCCGATTACGAAGGCGGCTACATGCCAGTACTGAGCTTCCTGCTCGGTGCCGAGAATGCGGCTGACGTCTTTCAGGCTGGCGGTGAGGATGCTCCTTACTACTCTGCCCGGTCTGACTTCTTCTTCCAGGTTGTGTTTGTAGCAGCCGGCATGTCTATCGTTTCTGGTGCAGTCGCCGAACGCATGAAACTCTGGTCCTTCCTGCTGTTTGCTGCTGTCTTTACTGCGTTTATCTACCCTATCCAGGGCTTCTGGAAATGGGGCGGCGGCTGGCTCAACGCAGCTGGCTTCCAGGATTTTGCTGGTTCCGGTGTGGTCCATTTGTGCGGTGCGACCGCGGCTCTGGCAGGCGTTCTGCTGCTGGGCGCCAGAAAAGGCAAATATGGTGCTAACGGCGCAGTGGTACCAATTCCTGGTGCAAACATGCCCATGGCAACTCTGGGCACTTTCATCTTGTGGATGGGCTGGTTTGGCTTCAACGGCGGCTCGCAGCTCAAGATCTCCAACTTCGGTGATGCCAATGCTGTAGCGGCCATCTTTGTCAACACCAACATGTCAGCTGCGGGTGGTGTTGTTGCCGCACTGCTTGTTGTCCGCATGATCTGGGGCAAGGCGGATCTGACCATGGCACTCAATGGCGCTTTGGCCGGACTGGTTGCTATCACGGCTGAGCCACTCGCACCATCACCACTACTGGCCACTGCCATTGGAGCGGTTGCCGGTGTACTGGTGGTGTTCTCCATCATCTCGCTTGATCGTTTGAAGATTGACGATCCTGTCGGCGCAATCTCTGTTCACGGCGTAGTGGGTATCTTCGGCCTGATGGTCGTACCTTTAAGCAATACGGATGCATCGTTCGGAGTTCAGGCGCTGGGTATGGCCTCGATCTTCGCCTGGACATTCATCACCAGCCTGATCGTTTGGGGCATCATCAAGATGGTATTCGGAATCCGCGTCAGCGAGGAAGAAGAGTACGAAGGTGTTGATATCTCAGAATGCGGCATAGAAGCCTACCCTGAGTTCGGAACACGCGGCTAAAGCCAGGTTTCAATAAGCACGGCTATGGCGAGGATTGAGTTTTTCGATCCTCGTCTGTTATTTCAAGAAGGGCGTCAGCATAAGGTTGACGCCCTTTTTGCGTTATGAAGAGCGTTGAAGGACAAGTGGCGGACTCAGCGCTACCGTCAACCTCAGGGCAGGCTTCAAGATGGCGAACAGGAGCCATATAACGATAACGTCAGTCAAGATTGGCAAGGCTTTTGCCGATACTTTTCTTATGACAATGATTGCGCTATTGGGCTGCCTGATACTAGCAGCCGAGATCCGTTTTCGACTAGGCCAGATACGGTCGCGCCGCCTCCTCCGAGCGCAAGAATACCGGCTGCCCTTCTGACGATGATTGCTCGTCGAAGCGATAACCCAGATCTGTAAAATTCAGCACTTGATCAAGACCCTTTGCACGGGTCTTCACCAGATTGCGCGCCATCGCTCCTCGTGCCTTTTTGGCAAAGAAACTGATGATCTTGTAGTTGCCATTTTTCTCATCCTTGAATACCGGTGAAATCAATGGTGCACTCAGTTTGTTCGGCTTGATCGATTTGAAGTATTCATTCGATGCCAGATTGACCACACAGGCATTCTGATCACTGTCCAGCTCTGCATTGAGATGTTCTGTCAGTCGTTCGCCCCAGAACTCATACAGACTCTTGCCCTGAGCGGTTTGCAGTGAAGTCCCCATCTCCAGGCGGTAGGCCTGCATCAGATCCAGCGGCCGCATAACCCCATACAGTCCTGAGAGAATACGCAAATGCTGCTGGGCGAAATCCAGATCGCCCCCATCCAGAGTGTCCGCATCAAACCCTGTATACACATCACCCCGAAAGGCCTGAATGCACGGCCGCGCATTGTTCGTATCAAATTGTGGCTGCCAGCTTGAGAAGCGTTCAGCATTCAAGCTCGCCAAAGCATCACTGATATGCATCAGTTCGCTCAGCTTGTCTTTGGAATAACTCTGCAAGGTATCAACAAGCTTTTTGGAATCTTCCATGAAAGCAGGCATCGTTGGCTCGGCAACGCGCGAAGGCGTCTCCATGTCCAGCGTCTTGGCAGGTGATAGCAGAATCAGCATGTCGATCAGTTCAGTAAAAAGTCGTCAGAAAAGAGGAAGGGACAGGTTTCGTGACGTGGTGCTCGATTGCACCACACACTCAAACGATGACCAGTGCGCTCATCAACCACTGGGCTGCGGCACGCAATGCATCAAAAATGGGCAGACCAGCATAGCTGAGCAACAACAGGCCTAGTACCGCGAAGGCGCCGTAACGCTGATTCAGATCCCGATACGCCTTGGAGATAGCACGTGGCAGGAAGTACGGCAGTATGTAGTGCCCATCGAGTGGACCTATCGGAATCAGATTGAACAACATCAATAACAGATTGATGTAGGTAAACAGATAGAAGAAAGTGCTTGCTGATTCAGACTGTACAAACGTGTAACCGTTCATCGCTGCCAGCGCATAAATGTTGATCGCCAGAAAGGCAAGTATCAGATTCGCAAGAGGACCTGCAGCAGCGATCACCAGGCTGGCCCAGAAAGAAGTGAAATTATTCGGATTCGTCGGCACCGGCCTGGCCCAGCCGAAACCGACAATGATGATCATCAGCAATCCCATCGGATCGATATGAGCAATGGGATTCAAGGTCAATCGCCCCTGCTTCTGCGCCGTATTGTCGCCATACAATTTAGCGGACCAGGCATGCCCGAACTCGTGACAGGACAGCGAAATGACAATAGTGATAAGCAACAGGGCGAACGTCATCACCTGCCCCTGAAACAACAGTTGGATCATCATGGTGCTGTGTAGTACTCCCGCTTGATCATGTTATGTGTACTCATGTTATGCGTACTCATGTTATGCGTACTCATGCTTTTATACTGTGCCTTCGCGCGTCGCATGGTACACGCTCAAACTCATTGGTGAGCCTCACCCCCTTCAAGTCTCGACGACTCGCAATGCAGGTGTGGTATCCGTACAAGGTCATTGACGCTAAACTCCCGATATGGACAAACTGGCCCAACCAAGCACAACGCATGTTCCCTTATATCCTCGAAATCGCGTGAATTACTCTAGAAATAATCGCAATGGCAGAATACTGCTGTTTGCTCTGGGCTATCTGGCCTCAGCGATGTCGTTGACAGTGCTTCCCGCAAGTGCCCAGACCGAGACTCAACCCACAAATGTGGAAATAGTCGACGCCCCCCCAAGCTCCTCAGCAACTATTCTGGAAACACTGTCTGACACTGCTCGGGCTGAAGTTGAGCGCATCTGCCTGCCATTGCAGTTCCAATCGGGAGCTATGGCCTATCGTGAGTGTATCAATGAGCAGATTGACAATCAGTCAACGAAGCCTGCGGCAGCAGTACCGTACACCAGGCCCAGCTTTGATGAGGAATATGCCATTCAACAGGTCTGCCAGAACAAAGGTGCTGTGAATTCTGATGCCTACCAGGCCTGTGATGAAGAACAACTCGCCAGCCTGGTCGGCGTGCCAGAACCCGCTCTGGAGCAAATCACAGAGGATGAAACCTATGCGGTTCAACTCGGCTGCTATGACGTCCAGACCAACCAGGGCGCAAAAGCCTACAGGCAATGTCTGACTGAATCCGTCAACCGGCTGCTCGCACTCCCTCGACCCGATCTCTCAGCACTGTCGATAGTCGACAAAAACGCTCTACAACTGCGATGCTCAGCACAGAATGAAGGTGCTGTCGGCTACCGTAATTGCCTGCTCGATGCTGTGAATGGTGCGACCCTGACACCACAGGCCAGCGCCATACCCAGTGAAGCACCACCAGCACAAGCGGATACCACATCCCCTGCCGAACTTCCTGCAGGTACCGGCACCCAGATCAATGATTCGCTACTGACCGATAACACAGACACCGCCGACACCCTGACTCAGGCTGCTTCCAGTGAGAGTGAAACCGGGATTGCAAACCCATTGGCAACTGCCGATCCGACCATTGCAGGGACCGCCCCTGAGGCTCCGACTGAACTTGACGCCGTTGAGACAATTGAACCTACACTCACCGCGACGCCGGTCGACACTGGCATCCCGAGCAGCGCCAATGAGGACAGCGCCGCCCAGCCGGAACTCTCACTCGATGAAGAGAAGCAACCACCTCTGAGCAAGGAGTTGCTGCTGGCTCGCCTGCAAAACGGTATTGAAGGCATGAATGACATGACACGCATGCTCATGTGGGCAGCAATAGCCTTGCCGATTCTTCTGATACTTTCATGGCTGTGGTTACGTGGCCGAAACTCAACGCCTGACTACAACGATGCGGCAACTGACTACCCCGTAAATGGTCGTGGTGGCGTTGATACAGCACCTTACCGGCCATCATCCTCACCTCGAAGGAACATGTCAGATGAGCTTGCGGGAGAGGACATGCAGCTGAACCTTCGCGCAGCCCGTCAACCCGACCCGGCTGACGACACCATGAACTTCTCCAGGCAGATGGATGAGCTTTTTGGCGACTCGGAGCTGGAAGCTGAAGCAGGTAAAGAACCAGCTCGCACGGCAAAGCAGGCCAATTACCGAGATATTGATACTGCGCCCTTACGAGGCACCGCCCGGGACGCCGCCCGGGACGTCGCCCCAAAGCCTGAAATCGAAACGATATCTGTACCTGATATAACACTGGATCCTGCCCCGGCCCTGACCTCGGCCACGCTTGCCACCGCCGCGACACGGAATACGGGCTCTGACTCGGATTTCGATTCAGAGCTGCATTCTGATTCCAGCTCGAACCTCGATTCAAGCTTGAACTCAAGCCTTGATTCGAGCCTGGACTACACCACCAGTTTTGACTTCAGCCCCGGATCGGACCCAGACTTCAATCTGGATACAGATTTTGATATCGATATTGATACAGAGACGGGCGCCGAATCTAAACCCGACACTGACACTGACACTGACACCGATACCGATACCGAACTCGACTCTGACTTTGACACCGACATCGTTCCTGCTCTTACTGCCGATGCAGAGGTAGTTGCACCCACAGTTGCACCCGCAGATGTAGTTGCCGACGCCAGTGCTGATACCGATACCACCCCTGCTTCGGCTTCAGCCGCCGTAGAAGCCTCGACCGAAGAATCGCCTGCACCGCCAGAAGAAATCACGCTACAGCCTGCGACAGAGCGTGATGATTATCTTGCCTGGTTGAGCGTTCAGGACGAGGCCAAGCAGCAGACTCTGGCGATAGAATTTCTCATCTATTGGATGGCCTATTCGGATGAGCGCTACGAACCCGAATTGAAGCAGAAGATTCTCCAGCTACAGGACCCGAACGATCACGATCTGATCAAGCGTTGGGCGCTGGAACAGGATGTACACGCCTTTGCGGGCAATCTGCAATGGTTGCAATACAATCTGAGAACAGAGCAACACGAGCAGATTATCAATCTTCTGCTGGCGCTGCTGGTCAGTGAAAACGCCTTGACGCCTGCGCAGAATACCTTGCTACGGTTTCTCGCCGACGCCTTCGGATTGGGCAGTGAACGCCTCGACGAGTTGTTCCAGGCAGGCTTCGGTTATCCCATGCCACCCCTACCCCGACTCGACAGACCCGATTGGTGGAAGCTTCAATCAGCCGACACGCTCAAACGATGGGATGCGCGCTCCGTCTCCAGACAACGCACACAAATTCGTTATCGAGTTGCTCTGGGCTTGCCCCTAGACGGCGATCTGGACTCGAAAACCATCATTGCCAGCTACCAGCGAGCAGCAAGACGCTGTCACCCGGATCGCTTCAATCGTCTGTCATCGCGCGAACAGAACCTGATTGCCAAACAGCTTGAAAAATACCAATTGGCTGCAGAGTCATTATTGGAGGTAACCGCATGAAGAACTACCTTGCCCGCCTTGGCTTACCCAGAAAAGCGACAGGACCTCAGATTACGGACGCCATTGCAGAAGCCATGGACTACACCAGCGATACTCAGTCCGTTCTGGATGCAGAAACCATTCTGACGGAGAAAGTGACACGCGCCTACTACGAGCGTACTCACCTGCAATATGAAGCTATCAGCGCAGCTCTTGATTGCCTGCTGACACCAGGCGCGCTGGATTCGCATCGATGGGCCGCACGCACCGTTGAATTCGATACCTCTGTACCAGAAGACGCTCAGGGCTCGTGAAACAATTAAATATCCCTCGCCCTCTCAGGCTTTCTGCAAGCTAGTACGGAGCAGGCTCGTGTTGCTTGCAGCGATTTTCCACCGCCATTGTGCTCATGCGCGAGCCGAGTAACGAAAATACCGCAGTATTCACCCTGTTGGCATTCGGAGGACGCTGAGCATCTTGTGTCGCAGGCACCCAGTTGATACTGAAGTGCGAAGAACTATCGATGAGGCTGCGAAGTTTCTGCTGCTCATCTTTGTTGCCGTTATAAGAATACTGCAGCGATGTAGATGACAACTCGTCAAGTAGCACGGGAAATGCTATGTCTTCGCCGTCCGCCGTCATTTGCAGAGCAAAGTCATTATTGATTGCTCCCACAATCTCTGCACTCAGAATCACGCTGACCATCGGTGAACAGCTGAAGCGAGGTGCGAAGGCGATCTGCAATGAGGCCTCAGGAATATTCTTCGACGGCGTCTGAGCCACGTATTCGTTGAGAACAGAGTTATCAGGCAGCGATACCTGATCCAGAGCACCAAACCAGCTCTGAAATTCCGTGCCCGCCAATGGCTTACCGTGCGTCTCGGCAACAACGCCCGTCATGGGAAAAAATGCGAATGCAAAACCCATGAAAGCAGACCACCGAAAGTACATATTTATCTCTTTTGGAACACCGGGAAGGCAGCCTGGCTGCAAAAGTCGCAATCAAACCTCGAATGGACTGTTGTAACTGACTACGTTGCAATTGTAAAGCTGCATTCCTGTGCATCCTGATTGATATCACACCTCGAACCGACCGCTGACCGTAACACCCACTTCACAATTCGCGCAAACAGGGCACCGTATTTGCTTCGTGGTTCTCAGTTCAATAAGTTTCGCGGATGTGTCCAATGAATCTCTACCTATTCAAGTATTGCCTGCCCTTGCTTCTCGGCTATGCGCTGTTCATGGGGCTCTCAGGGCGCATCAATCCGTTTCTAAAACCCGATTACGCGGAAGAGCGACCCTCTTGGTTCCTCGGGCTGTGGGCTGGTCTCTCGGTCACCATCGTCATGATGGTCGGTTCCAATATGGCCCTCTCCATGAGCGTAGAGGGTGTCAGACAGTTACTACTGCCAACGATCTTATTCATGGCGGTGCTGCTGACTCCAGGGTTTCTTGTCTACCTGAATTATCGCCGCGAGATGGCCAGCGAACTGCGAGCGTCTCGCTTGAACAGGGTCAATCGCGAAAAAATCAAAGCCAGAGCCAGAGACACCCACAACAGACTGGACGTGCTGCCATCTGAGCTCGCCAACCTTGCCAATGACGCCACACAACAGGCTCCCGATTCCAACAACCAAGCGCAGGACACTATGAGAACTCCCGATACCAACGCGCCAATCGTTGCCGCTTTCCTGGATTCCGCAGACTTACAAACACTGGATACCGAGCAACTGGAAGCAGCCAATAACGAGACTGCACTGCCCGTGTCTGACTTTCTAACTGCAGATGATTCTGAGCAAGATGACTTTCTTGACGAAACGATTTTTGAGGATTTTCACTATTCCATTCTGGATCTCGATGACACGACTCTGTCTGACCTGTCGCTGACAGACGCCTTGTCAGCTATCGAGTCCAACACCGAAGCCGAAGCCAACCCAGGCGTTATCGCGGATGCCGTCGCCAACACCGTCGCGGATGCGAACTCAGTTACGCACTACACCGAAGAGAGCGCCAACACGCCCCCCTTGTCGGACATCAGCTTGGACGCTATCGAAGACTCCTATGATGACCTGTCATGGGATGCCGTAGACAATCTGCCCTCTGAGTTGAAGTTTGAATATGACTCACCAACCGACTTTGAGGACGAACTGCTGTTTGAACCCGAAGCAGTACTCGAAGCCACCCGTAAACGGGAAGAGAACAATCCTTTCGTTGAACTTGAAATCCCGGTCGATACCGAACAAACCCCAGAGTTGTCAGATACAAAATCCGAGGAGCCGATCGACACTGTCAGCGAGCATGTAACCTTTATCGCCGAGCTCGAGTTTCTGGTGTCTGACCTGCAGATGGAAGACAGCAATTCAACAATCGAAAAAACGCCTGAACAAAGTCGCAATGAGCCTATCGAGGTAACTGGCGTAACTGCGAATGAAACGATCTTGCAACAGCACCTTGCCGACGAAAGATCAGCTCATGAGAAGACAGCCAAACAACTCAATGCCACCCGTAAAGTACTAGCGACTTTAACGTCCGGCACCGACGGCTCTGAGTCAGAAGCGACCGTCAGCTTTCTGCAGATGAAGAATGAACTAGCACATAATCGTAGCCAGATGATGACGCTGGAAACTGATGTGCAACTTGAAACATCGCATCGACTGGACCTGGAAGCTGTGATTGAGGAGCTGAAAAAGGATCTGATTGCCAGCAAGCAAGACGTACGTCGCAGTACGGCAGCTCGAGCCAAGGCCCTGAGCACGGCTAACAAGGCAATAGCGTTCGCTCGTCAGACCCTGCAAGTGCGTTCAGTGCTCGAAGAAGAACTTGATCAGGCGCGTGAGACGCTCTCAAAACGTCAGAGCACGATCAGCAGCCTGATTCATGAGTTAGAACAGGAGAAGGAGAGAACGCAGGAGGAAGTCTCTTACATGGTTCAGCAACTGGTGCAGCACGAACAAGAACTCAAGTCGCGTCGCAACCAGAAAATCACAACTGATGTGTTCGATGAAAACCTGACGACACGGACACCAAAGCGGGTAGACACCCAGACACTCAGTACAGATATGTAATTTGTTCAGCTGCGGGTTTTGCAGGCCAGGTCCTGCAAAACCGCTGTGTCAGACCATGCTCGTTATAACGATCGACAACTGTCTCATCTAGACTCGCAGCTGACCTACTCGCCTCGAGATATTACGACTATAGCTTGGAAAATCACTCGCACGTACACGACCGGTACAGGGCTCCAGTTCATCACGTCGTTTTCCGAAATCTTCCCTGGATTCGTAACTTTCCCTTGCTCTGCGCTGCATTCCCAACATGCACCAGACAGCAAAAAGATATACGACTAAAAACGCCAACAGGATATGAACACCCTGCATAGTGAGTAACGAAACAACCCCTGCAAATACAATCGTACAACACGCGATGACTCCCATGACTTGATATGGACTCATGGCACCGCTCTATTATTTGACTTGAATTTAAATATACTCGCGACGCTCTAACATGGCAAGCCTGCAATATTTGTGATTAGGCGGAGAAGCCGTTGTTCTCTAGCTGCGAGTGTGTTACTTCAAGACTCCACTTTAAATAAAGCGATTTATTCATGTCAAGCAAGCCCGTTGTCTGGATAACCCGGACCCTGTCTGCCAATACACTAGAGCGAGCACGTGCTCACTATTCAGTTATCTTCGACCCCTCTGACACACCCGCTGATGCGGCGACCATCATCGCGCGTAGCGCAGAGGTGGATGCCATCATTCCCTGCCACTCCGAGGCCTTTACTGCAGAGGTAGTCGCTCAACTTTCAGATCGGGTGAAAATCATTGCCAACCACTCTGTCGGTGTCGATCACTGCGATCTGAACGCTCTGCAGCAACGCGGCATCGTAGTAACCAACACGCCCGATGTGTTATCCGATGCCACCGCCGAAATCGCCATGCTCTTGTTACTCGGTGCCGCCCGACGTGCTGCCGAAGGCGATCATATGATCCGCAGTGGTGAGTGGAAAAACTGGAGCCCCTCTTTCATGGTTGGCCATCAAGTCACAGGCAAGCGCATTGGCATCATCGGCATGGGCAAGGTCGGCCAGGTTATGGCCCGTCGAGCCCGCGGTTTTGACATGGAAGTGCATTACCATAATCGTAAGCGACTGAGTGTTGAGGATGAGCAAGGCGCCATCTTCCATGAGACGCTAGACACTCTGCTGCCACAAGCACAGTTTCTTTCTCTGCACTGCCCGACCACCGACACGACCCGCGGCATGATCAATCAGGACACGTTGTCAGCCTTGCCGCAGGGCGCCATACTGATCAACACCGCCAGAGGCCCACTGATAGACGAAGCCGCGCTGCTGGCTGCCATCGAGTCGGGACAACTGGCCGCCGCAGGGCTGGATTGTTTTGTCAACGAACCTGGCGGCAACACAGAGTTTTCAAAGTATAAGCAAATATTCATGCTGCCACATATCGGCAGTGCCACCTTTGAAACGCGGGACGCCATGGGGTACAGGGCACTGGACAATCTGGATGCATTTTTCGCAGGCAAGGAGCCTACTGATCGACTGGTCTAACCTTCAGGCTTGTTGACGACAAATAGCAAGATCAAGGTTTGCTGCTCGAGTCATATCACTTAGTTACGTGACTCGACAGCAAACCACTCGCTCTACAGAGCGCGGCAACCCTCTCTGGCTGCGCTCTGCTCCGGCCCGCTGCTTCTCTCTCTAGCCTCGATCTGCCTTGGCTTGTTCCTTGGCACGTAGACGCCGGTCATGAAACAGGAAGTCGTAACCTACCAGCAGCAGTGTTGCACCGATAACAACCCCCAGATCGACGCGCGGGACATAGAAGAACAGAATACCCAGATAAGCGATCAGCACAGCAAGCGCCAGTAACGCCATTATTTTATCGGTCATGTCATCAACTCCCATCCGGGTTGGCAATACGGTCGCTTAGCCAGCGCGCCGTACGCAATAATCGACCATCCTGAAAACGTCGCCCCACCAGCTGTACACCCATGGGCAAACCGTTCTCACTATCAAACACGGGCAACGTGACACAGGGATTGCCGCACAAAGTCCACAAGCCGTTGAAAATGGAATTGCCGGTAGAGTCCAGAGTTGCCGGGGCTGCGCCGGTTGTTGCCGGGGTCAGAATGGCATCGCAGCGTTCGAACACCTCGTTCAGACCGGAGTCCAGAATCGCCGGTAGATCCAGTGCAGACAAATAGTCACGTGCGGGTACCTTGTTGCCCGCATCCATTGCCGCTCGCATCTCGCTGGACAAAGCCTCGACACCCCGTTTTTCGTAATGATGAAAATTCTTGGCCATCTCGGCAATATTGATTCGTTGACGGGCAGCCGCCGAGTCAGCGAACATGCCATCCAACGGCACCTCGAAACACTGCTCACCGAGAAAGTCGACGAGCTCCTCCAAAGCCTGTTGCATTTCAGGTTCGGCCTGATCCCAGAAGGGTGTACGGACAAAGGCGAAAACCGGCTTGGCCGGCACCTCGGATGAAGCCGTTGCCAGCAGCCGCGGAAATGGTCTGGGTATGGTTGCTGTATCAACAAGATCATGTCCGAAGAGCACATCAGCCAGTAAGCCTGCATCTTCGACAGTGCGGGCAAACACACCGATAGTGTCCAGCGATGGTGATTGTTTGAGCACGCCGGTTCTGGAAATACAGCCGAACGTGGGCTTGAAGCCCACTGTGCCGCAATAGGCGGCGGGACGGATAATCGAACCACCTGTCTGAGTACCCACCGCTAGCGGCACCATCCCTGCGGCAACCGCAGCAGCAGAACCCGACGAGGAGCCTCCAGGGGTGTGTTCAGGATTGACCGGATTACGCGTCTTGCCCGGATGCAGAAAAGCCAGTTCGGCCGTCACCGTCTTGCCCATGATCAGAGCACCGGCAGCTTTCAGGCGTCCGATCAGTTCAGCATCGTCTGCCGGCACACGTCCCGCATCCAGCACGGTACCGTTCTCGGTGGGAATACCGGCCGTATCAATGACATCCTTTACCGCAATTGGCAATCCGTGCAAGGGGCCGATGGGAGCTCCGGACTGTCTACGCTGATCCAGCTTGCGAGCCTCCGCCAGAACAAACTCGGCATCCAGCCATTGCCACGCCTGCACCTGCGGCTCACGAGCGGCAATCAGCTCCAGATACATTCCAGCGAGGCTCTCCGCAGAGAGCGCCCCACTGGCCAGGCGGTCACGCAATTCAACCGCCGTTATTTCTGTTAACGCTATCTTTTGCATGTGTCTGTATTTGTCGATCAGCTGCCGTAGAACAGATTAGGCAGATGGAACACGATCTGAGGGAACTGGTACATCAGGACCATGCAGACAATGACCAGGAACAGGAATGGCAGTACGCCCTTGAAAATCTGGGTGAGCTGTATCGAGGGCGGCGCTATGCCTTTCAGGTAATAGGCCGACATCGCCATCGGCGGGGTTAAAAAGGAGGTTTGCAGATTCAGCGCCACCAGGATGCCGAAGAACAGGGGATCGATTCCGAACATCGGTAGCAGCGGCAGGAAGATCGGTACGAAGATGATGATGATCTCAGACCATTCCAGCGGCCAGCCCAGCAGGAAGATTATCAGCTGTGCCAGTAACAGAAATTGCAGGGGTGTCAGGTCCATGCTGGTTACGAACTCGGCAATCACCTGCTCGCCACCCAGATAAGAGAACACTGACGAGAAAGTATAGGAGCCAACAAACAACCAGCACACCATCGCTGTCGTACGCACTGTCAGATAGACCGACTCACGCATTCTCTGAAAGGACAAGGCGCGATAGATGGCAGCCAACAACATGCCGCCCAGGGCGCCAATGGCAGCCGCCTCGGTTGGTGTGGCCAGGCCGAACAGAATGGAACCCAGCACTGACATTATCAACAGTGCTAGCGGCAGGAAGGATGTCAGCAACATCACAGCCAGCTTGCCACGTGGGACATGTGGCACCTCTTCAAGCGTTGGCTTGGGCGCAGCACTGGGCTGGATCATGGCCCGCCCGACGATATATATCAGGTACAGGCCGACCAACGTCAGTCCCGGCAGCAAGGCTGCTGCGTACAAGCGCACGATAGAGACACCGGATGAAGCCGCGTACACAATCAGCATGATTGATGGCGGTATGAGAATACCCAGCGTGCCACCGGCGCAGATGATGCCCGATGCAAAGCTGTTGTCGTAGCGCGCCTTGAGCATGGCCGGCAAAGCCAATAGCCCCATCAGGGTTACAACCGCACCTACAATTCCGGTGGCGGTGGCAAACAGTGCACAGGTAATCAGCGCTGCAACACCCATTGAACCGGGCATGTTGCGCGCCGCAATGTTGAGAGTAGTAAACAATCGACTGACGATATTGGCTCGCTCGACAACGTAACCCATGAACAGGAAGAGGGGTACAGCGGTCAGCACCTCGTTCGACATGACTGTATAGGTCTGATTTATGAATAGATCGAAGATGCGGTTATTGAATAACCCCCCTATCCAGGTTGACGTCTGATCAGACATGCCTGCATCTTCAGCCAGCCGGTTGAAAGCACGCCACATGCGACCAGCATCGAAATAGGCGTAATAGCCGAAGCCGATACCCATGGCCATCAGCGTAAACGCGATGGGGAATCCGAGAAATACCAGAGCAATAAACAACCCGAGCATCAATAACGCAATTTGCGGATCACTCATGGGTGCGCATCCTTCTCAGCTTCAGCGGCTTGCGCCATCAATAGATCCTCGGTTTCGACGATATCCTCTTCAGCCTTTCTCCAGTACCCCTCGCGGATGCACAGGATGCAGCGGAACACCTGAGCGATACCCTGGACGAACAAAAGAATGCCGGCCAGAACGATGATGCTCTTGAACTGGAAGATGGGTATGCCGGCAGGACTGTTCACGCTCACCTCGGTATAGCCCCAGGAGCGTGAAGAATACTTCCAGCCGGACAGAATCAATGCTGTCACGCCTGGAAAAAAGAAAAGAATATAGAGCAACAGATCGACCCGGGCCTGTGTCTGCGGTTTCCACAGTCGGTACAGGAAATCTCCGCGAACATGACCGTTGCGCGACAAGGTATAAGCCCCGCCCACCATGAACAACGTGCCATACATGATGAAGGAGACATCCAGCGACCACGGTGTGGGTGAATTGAAAACATAGCGCACGACGACTTCGTAGCTGACCCCGAAGGTCATCAGAACAATGAGCCAGGCAAACGCCTTGCCGAACCAGGCGGATAATTTATCCGCAAATGTGATGAATCCGATCATTAAACCGTCGCCGTGTCAGTGAAAAACAAAGCCGTTCATCCGTGCTGCCCGAGGCGACAATGCCGCCACGGACCGCAACAGATGATTACTGTTAAGCCGCTTGTTACAGCTTCAACTTTCCGGGAAAGTAATGCTCATAGGCAAGACCATAATCCGGGGAGTTCATCAGCTCATAGTAGGTGACTCGCTCTACCCATGCACGCTGACTATCGAGAACCTTCTTCATGAAGGGGTCTTTTTCGAGCTCAGGAATCAGATTATCCCAGGCGCCAATCTGGGCGTCGAGGATTTCTGTAGGAGTACGATGCACGGTAACACCACTGTCGTTCTGCAGCTTTTGCAGATCTGCAGAATAGTTGTCCATGGCGCTGGCCGTATTAGCCGTTGAAGCCGCCTCTACACCGTACTTCAGGATGGCCTGCAAATCCGGCTCAAGATCTTCCAGGAAGTCACGGTTGAAGATGAACTCAAAAGATTCTGAGGCTTGATGATAGGAAGAAAGATAGTAGTTCTTCGCAACATCCTGCGCGCCGAAACGGCTGTCAGACGACGGGTTATTGAATTCAAAGGCATCGATAACACCCCGTTCCATGGCAGGCACGATCTCGCCACCTGGCAACTGTGCAACAGACATACCCATTGATTGCAGCAAATCTGCCGCCAGACCAACGGTACGATACTTCAGACCATCAATATCCTTGACCGTATTGATTTCTTCCTTGAACCAGCCAAATGGCTGAGCAAACATCGGAAAACCAAGGTAACCAACAACATTCATACCCAGAATGTCCTGCGTCAGTTCGCGATAGTATTCCTGTCCACCACCGTTATAGAACCATGAGAGCATGGTGGTTGCAGATCCACCGAAAACGGGACCTGTACCAAATAGCGATGCCGCCTTGGATTTACCGTACCAGTACACCGGTACCGAATGAGCCGCATCGATAATGCCATCGTTACACGCATCGATAACCTGAAAGGCTGCAACCACAGCACCTGCCGGTAGCAAGTCAATCTTCAAGCGACCACCGGACATGGCTTCAACACGTTCAGTGTACTGACGGGCAAAATCCATCCAGATGTCGGATGCTGGCCAAGATGTCTGCATCTTGACAACCAGTGGCGCCTGCCCGATAACCGCAGGAGCCGCAAAAGTTCCTGCTGCTGCAACCGTACCGACTGCCGCACCTTTCTTCAAGAACGAGCGCCGTGAAGCACCCTCTTCCTTCTTAACGACCATTAGATGTGTCTCCAAATGCCAAAAATGGACGGCCATCCAGCGACAGTCTGTCGCTACAACACCCGCACTTGAAAGCTATGAAATGAGACAGTGATTCAGTAATCTGATTCACTAGTCTATTCCTCCAGCTCGAAAGATAGTACAGGTCTTGTGCGCTGTGAACAATAATCCAAATGCTTTTACGCATCAAAGTCATGACGATTACGACTCAATTCCTTTGCATATGGGCAAGATAAGTCTCCAGATCGATATTACTGCCACAGGCAATAATCGCCACCCTCTTTCCGGCCAACTCCTCGGCCAACGGGCCTTGCAAAGCCGCCAGAGCCGCCGCACAAGCAGGCTCGGCAGCCAGCTTCATGTCATTGAACAGAGTACGCATACCGTGCCGCAGAGCCGAGTCAGACACACTGACTACCGCATTCACATACTGCTGCACCAGCGAAAAGGTAAAGGGCCCGTGCATGGGCGCACCCAGACTATCCGCGATAGTGTTAACGGCGATTTTCGGCAAGGCTCTACCTGCCTGCAATGATTGCTGCATGCCATTGGCACCCTCAGGCTCAACCCCGTAGACACGGCAACCAGGCTGGCAATAATGCACCGCACTGGCAATGCCTGAAATCAGACCACCGCCACCAATAGGCACTATCACCGCGTCCAGATCGGGCACCTCATCACACAGCTCCAGACCGACCGTGGCAGAACCTTCAACCATTCGTGGGCCCTCAAAGGGGTGCACCAGAGCTCGACCTTCTTCGTTCTGAATCTGCTCTACCAACGCATACAAGTCAGAGATCGTATCGCCAAACACCAGCTCGGCACCCAGCGCACGAACTCGCTCGACGCGAATCGGATTAGCAGTGCGCGGCATGACCACTTTGGCTGTGGTTCCCAGTTGCGCAGCGGCATAGGCCGTGGCAATGGCATGGTTGCCCGCTGAAAAGGCGGTAACGCCAGGATGTGGTTCAGGCCCTGTATGGGCTGCGAGCAACGAGGTGATTGCGTTGATCGTGCCGCGTGCCTTGAAACTACCGGTACGCTGCAGAAGCTCAAGCTTCACGAACACCTCGCCGCGACCCGGGCCGGACAGGGGCACCGGCCACTGAACCGTCGGCGTCTTCAATACATAAGGCGCAATTCGCTCGGCCACTTCGCGCAATCCCGCCTCGCCCCGCACTCCGGCAAATTCCAGCATTTTTCCCCACCCGGCATCATGAAAACGGCCTGCACAATACCAGACACCCATAAGTCAGGCATGCACTATTCATCAGCAATCGTTTAAACGTGATAACGCGCAACACGACATTGCTGTAAATAAGGCCGCAGAAAGACAGTTTTCAACTCTTCATTGTCAGTGTTCGACCGATAGTGGAAGTTGAGACGTGACACAGTCGTAAACTGCTACTTACACTACGACTCATCCGATAAATCATATTTTCCGTACCATTCGCGCCTTCAAAGTCATTTCTTTCGATTCCGCGTGGCTACCAGCGCCCCTGCGACACGTACAAGATTACCTATGATCAAACGAATTCTATTCTCCCTTCTGGGCCTGGTCGTTATCGTCTTTGCACTGGCGGGAACGAAGGTATTGCAGTTCAAGGACATGGGCGCTGCAGGTGCTGCAGCCACCATGCCCCCCACCGCTGTGACGGCCATTGATGTGCAGGCCGCAGATTGGGAAACAACCATCACCGCTATTGGTACTCTGGAAGCGGCACAAGGTGTGGTCATTACAGCTGACCTCTCAGGCCGTGTATCCGAGTTGTTCTTCGATGGGGGTGAGCGTGTCGAGGCAGGCGATGTACTGGTGCAACAGGAGACCAGCACCGAAGATGCCCAGCTCAGTGCTGCCGAATCCGATATGGCACTGGCCAAGAGCAACCTTGACCGGATATCCCGACTCTACAAGAGTCAGGTGGTCTCACGCTCCGAATACGACGCCGCCCGCTCGCAAAGCAGTGCAGCACAAGCGCAGCTGGACAACATCACCGCCAGCCTGGCGAAGAAAAAGATTACCGCACCTTTCGCAGGTCGGCTGGGTCTGCGACTCGTCGACATAGGGCAGGATCTCTCACAAGGTGTTGGCATCGTCTCACTGCAAGCCTTCGATCCCATGCGCGTCAACTTTTCGCTGCCGCAAAAAGCCCTGGCCAATGTCACTGACGGACTGAATGTGAGGGTCTCTACGGATGCGGTTCCGGGACGTCTTTTCACGGGAAAGATCACGGCTATCAATACCGAAATCGACAGCTCCACACGAACTGTACGTACCCAGGCTACCTTGAACGTAAAAGCCGACGATGGCAGTGCCAGCCCTGTTCTGTTGCCGGGCATGTATGCCAATGTGGAGGTGGTACTGCCAGACACACGAGCGGTTCTGATCGTACCGCTGACCTCCGTGAGTTTCGCCACTTATGGGGATTCGGTTTTCATTCTGGAGAAGAACGACAATGATGAACTGGTCGCTAACCAGAAGTTCGTGCAACTGGGTGAACGGCGTGGCGATTTTGTGGAAGTGAAGCAGGGCCTTGAACCCGGCCAGAGCGTCGCCAACGATGGCGTTTTCAAACTGCGCACCGGCGCGGTAGTCAGCGTCAAGGAAGGCGGTTCGGAGCCAAGCCTTGCTCCTCAACCTGACAATTCCTGAGAATCCACATGCAATTCACCGACCTCTTCATCAAGCGCCCGGTACTCGCTGCCGTGGTCAGCTTGCTGATACTGATTGCAGGCATTCAGGCCATCAGCAGCCTGAGCGTGCGTCAGTATCCAAGAAATGACAATGCGGTAGTTACCGTCACAACTGCTTATATCGGTGCTAGTGCCGACCTGGTTCGCGGCTTCATATCAACACCACTGGAGCGAGCTGTTTCCAGTGCTGATGGTGTCGACTATGTCGAGTCCTCCAGTCAGCTCGGCCTGTCAACGGTCAAGATCAGACTCGAACTCAATTACGATCCCATCAAGGCACTTTCCGAAATCAGCTCCAAAGTGAACCAGGTTCGTGGCGATCTGCCCCCCGAGGCCGAGATTCCGATCATCAATGTCGAGTCAGCCGACAGCGCGTTTGCATCCGCCTATCTGAGCTTCACTTCCGACATACTCAAAGCCAATCAGATAACCGATTTTCTGACCCGTGTGGCACAACCGCGCCTGTCGGCTCTGGATGGTGTGCAGCGCGCCGAAATACTCGGTGGACGTAACTTTGCCATGCGCATCTGGCTGGACAGCAAGTTGCTGGCGGCCCACAACATCACACCGCTGCAGGTACGTACTGCACTGGCAGCCAATAACTACCTCTCGGCCCTGGGCAAGACCAAAGGTGCTCTGATCGAGGTCAATCTGGCGGCTAATACAGACTTGTCCACCGTCTCAGAGTTTGAAAATCTGGTTCTACGCTCTGCCGACGGTGCCGTCATCCGTGTCAAGGATGTCGCAAGCGTTGAGCTGGGGGCCGACTCCTACGACATGGAAGTTCGCTACAACGGACAAGAGGCCATTTTCATGGGCATCTGGCCCTTGCCCAATGCCAACACCCTGGACGTAATCAAAGGCGTGCGTGAAGAACTGGATAATATCCAGAGCACGCTACCAGCAGGCATGTCAGCCAACATTGCTTACGATGCTTCGGAATACATCGCCAGCTCGATCAGTGAAGTGATTTCCACACTGACTGAAACGTTGATCATCGTCATGCTGGTGATCTATCTGTTCATGGGCTCTCTACGTTCGGTCGTGGTGCCGATCATGGCTATTCCCATCTCGTTGATTGGCGCCGTGTTTCTGATGCAGATGTTCGGCTTCAGCGTAAACCTGCTGACATTGCTGGCAGTCGTACTCTCAGTCGGACTGGTGGTCGATGACGCCATCGTGGTGGTGGAGAATGTCGAACGCCACATACATGAAGGCAAGACGCGTATAAACGCCGCCATACTTGGCGCTCGCGAGCTGGTCGGCCCGGTCATCGCCATGACGGCCACCCTGATTGCGGTCTACCTGCCCATTGGCTTGCAAGGTGGTCTGACAGGCTCCTTGTTCAGAGAATTCGCTTTCACTCTGGCAGGTGCTGTCACCATTTCAGGCATCGTGGCATTGACACTCTCGCCCATGATGTCAGCCATGCTGCTACGTGAAGGTGATTCCGAGCGCGGCTTCCAGAAGAAGGTCAACACCGCATTTGATGCGGTCAGACGCCGTTACACCGGACTGCTGAAAGGCACATTGAAGGCACGACCTGCTGTCTACATCGTCTGGATCGTGATAACGCTGTTGTGTATTCCCATGTTCATTCTGTCAGCCAAGGAGCTGGCCCCTACCGAAGATCAGGGCGTGCTGTTCGGCATCGTCAATGGTGCTGGCAACACCACCATGGATAGCGCCAGTCGCTATGCCGCACAGGCAGATGATGCCTTTCGCAGCGTGGAAGAAACCGCCTTTACCTTCCAGATTACGTTTCCATCAGATGGCTTCGGCGGCATGGTGCTGGATGACTGGAATGCGCGCGATCGAACCGTATTCCAGATAAAACAGGAGATTGCCGGCAAGCTCAATAACATTCCGGGGATCAGCATGATTCCGGTCACGCCCCCCGCTCTGCCCGGTGGCGGCCAGTTCCCGGTTGAGTTCATCATCGCCTCGACGGCCGAGCCCGAGGAAATTCTCGGTTTCGCCCAACAGCTACAGATGAAGGCTATGCAGTCTGGTCTGTTCGCCTTCCCGCCCATCATCGACACCAAGATCGACAAGGCACAGTCCGAACTGATTCTCGATCGAGAACGTGTTGCCGATCTGGGGTTGACCATGCAACAGGTCGGTGCCGATGTCGGCACACTGCTGGGCGGTGGCTTCGTGAATCGGTTCAATATTGATGGCCGCAGCTACAAGGTGATTCCCCAGGCGTTACGCGTTGACCGACTGAACCCCGAACAGCTACAGGACCTGTACGTCACCGGGCCTGATGGCCAGATGACGCAACTGGGCTCGATTGCCACTATCGAGAACAGTACGGTGCCTCGTTCATTGAATCGTTTCCAGCAACTGAATGCGGTGAAACTCAGTGGCGTCACGATCAGTACACTGGATAACGCACTGACGTTTCTTGAAACCGCTGCAGAGGAAATTCTGCCATCCGGCTACACGATGGACTACACCGGAGAATCACGACAACTTCGACTCGAAGGCAACAAGTTCTTGCCAGCCTTTGCATTGGCCGTGGTGCTGATCTATCTGACACTTGCGGCTCAGTTCAACAGCTTTCGTGATCCACTGGTCATTCTGGCAGGCTCCGTACCACTAGCGATGTTCGGTGCATTGATCTTTACTTTCCTGAAGATTCCCAATCCGGAGATGCCCTACTGGACCAATAGCTTCACCACAACGCTGAATATCTATTCGCAAGTGGGACTGGTGACTCTGGTCGGTCTGGTCGCCAAGAACGGCATCCTGATTGTAGAATTTGCCAAACACATGCAGGAACAGGGTTTGACCAAGCTGGCCGCTATTCAGGTCGCAGCAACCACGCGCCTGAGGCCGATTCTGATGACAACGTTTGCAACGGTTGCCGGCCACTTTCCACTGGTTCTGGTGAGCGGCCCGGGCGCCGAAGCCCGTAACTCCATCGGCCTGGTGCTGGTTGGCGGCATGGGTATCGGCACCTTGTTCACCCTGTTCGTCATCCCCTCAATCTACATGCTGCTGGCAAGAGATATGCACGGCAAGCTGGACGAACTGCCTGAAGAATACAACCGGGACGTCGTGGATTCAGGAAAACAGGGACCAACTTTCCAGCAAGCCCATCCTTCCTGAACTATTGGCGCCTGCAAGGGCGCCTGCAAGGGCGCCTGCAAGGGCGCCTGCAAGGGCCGCTCCCGTCAAACGGGAGCTGTTCAGCGATTGGTAAAATCAAACAGACCGGTGTAATGACCTTTGGCAGTCAGACCATTTTGGAGAGTCACGCTGAACTCCAGTTCGATATCCGGCAATATTCCCGTGAACTCAATGGTGCCTCCCAGCACGGCTAATTGCTCGTCTTCATCGACGTTGCCACTGCGGTCAATATCGAAACCGACATAGGCATTGGCAAAAAAGGCGTTACCTGCCAACGCCGCGCTTTCGGCGCCTATAGGAGAGTAGCTATAGGTCACAAATGAGAACTCATCACCGGGGCTGAACATTTCGGCATAGATGATGGCCGTGGCTTCCACCGGCACCAGCAGATTATAGATTTCTTCAGAAATACTAGTCGGCATGATCGTGAACTTGCCGTCTGTCACGGTGAAGTTGACGTTGAAATGCTCTCCCTGAACTCCCCAGATATCTCCCAAAGCAGCATCCAGTGGATAGCTACGATCATTGACTACCAGGCTACTGTCGCCCTCAGGCCCTATGACCACAAGATGTTCAGAATTTCCCACAATTGGTGAGTCGGCCTGCGGCTCTCCAGTACTGTCTCCAGTCTGTAAGCCGGCACCACCATCTTCGGCGGGACCCAACAGATCACCGGCGGGAATCGAAGGCCTGTCATCAGCACTTGTCGCAGACGAGTTTCCGCAACCATGCAAAAACACGATGCACGGTAACAACGCAAAGTATTTGAAAAAACAACTCGCCACGAATCCAGCTCACTCAATAGTCGATTGACTAACTTACCGGAACCAGACCAACACCGCTACCACCACACGGCTACATGGGGAAGTTTTGAGATCAGGTAGAAGTGCCCCGCGGAACTACTTCAAGGTTGCAAAACCGAAGTAAATTCGATTGATCGCAGTGACCAGACACAGCGCTGCGAAGCTCCATGCAATGATCGGAAAATAGGCTGGAAACAGACACATCAGCGCAAAACACAGGATGGTTTCTGTACCCTCGGCCAGTCCGTTGAGGTAATACAGGCTCTTGTAGCCAAAATCAGGGCTTTCGATCGAATGCTTCTGGGCCTGTATGGCAAAGGCCAGAAAGCTTGCTCCCGTACCCACAAAACTGGCAATAAGCACCGCCGCTGGCAACGCATTGTGCAGTGGATCTGCCAAGGCAAAACCCAGTGGGAACACGGCGTAGAAAACAAAATCCAGTGTGATATCCAGATACCCACCAGCGTCACTGGGTGAGTCCAGCCGAGCCACCTCGCCGTCCAGACCGTCAGCCAGGCGATTCAACAACAAAAAAATCAAGGCAGTTTTATAGTGGCCCAATGCCAGCAATGGCACACAGGCGACACCAATGACAAAACCGAAAACGGTCAGCCTGTTTGCCGTCAAGCCACGCCGCTGCGCATGTACGGCGACGGTTCGCAAATGCGGCTTCAGACGTGGAACCAGATATTTGTCCAGCATAAGAAATGCTCCTGTGGGTTACCCGCCTGCCTGGCTGTTGCCAATGTCCAGAATGTTGGCCTGCTTCGGTATATCGGCCAGATCATGTGTGACCAACAGTACCGGTAGCTGCGCAGCCGCCTCCCAGGTGAAGCGTCGAATCTGCTCACGAAGGGTCGTGTCCAGACCAGAAAAGGGCTCATCGAGCAGCAGCGCGCAAGGGTCGGACAGCAAGGTTCTGACCAGACTGACTCGGGCACGCTGCCCACCGGACAATGTTGCCGGGTCACGATTCTCCATGCCGCCTAGCGATGCCTCTTCCAGACTTTGCCGGACTCTTGCATCACGCTCCTGCCGACTGCCTCCGCGCAACCCGAAGCGTAAATTGTCACCGACACTCATGTGTGGAAACAGATAGTCCTGCTGCAGCATCAAACCCAGGCGACGCCGCTCGGTTGGCAGGCAAGTCAGCTGACGTGGTCCCAGCCAGACATCGCCGGAGACACACAGGCGCGAATCATTGGTCCCGGTCAACCAACTGAGAATGCTGGATTTACCACTACCACTAGGGCCCATCAGAGCCAACACCTGACCCGGCTCAACCTTGAACGAGAGTCCCTTGATCAGCCAGTTGCCATTGGGTAACTGCAGGCTGAGATCTTTGACGCAGAGTTCATGCATTAGCGGACAGGAGCTCGATTCGAGGAAGGATTTTTCTGCCGCGCCACACGTAGTTGGCGCCACCGGGGATAGATCAGTGCAAAGACAAAAGCCAACAGAGGCAACAGACTCTGCAAGACGGCCAGAGCTGCGATCATGCGCCGATCAACACCACCAAAACTGGTGACCAACTCCGTCGCCAGGGTCGGATGACGACCCGCCCCCATCAGTAGGGTTGGCAGATACTGGGCCACACTGACCGCGATCGCCACCGCCGAGGCCTGACATAGAGGCCGGCGTAACATCGGCAAGCGGATGCACCACAAGACTCGCCAATATCCCGCACCCAGAGCCTGAGCCGCATAGCCCCATTCAGGAGCCAGCTCGCGCCAGGGCACCGCCAGGATCAGAATGACGTAGGGCAAGGTATAGAGCCAGTGCGTAAACACCACGGTCCACCATTGGCCGTCGATACCGGCCCACAACGTCACGGCCTGCCAGCCAAACAACAGACTGACCTGTGGTATCAGCAGCGGTACGAACCAGATTCCATCCAGTCGCGGCACCAGAGAACGACGCTCCAGTTCAAGCCAGGCAATGGCACTGAGCAAAGCAAGTAACAGCGTCGTGACGGCGATGGTCAGCGTCGTCCAGGCAGGCTGCAATAAGACATCGGCACGAGAGGACCAATTAGTCAGTGTCCATTGACTGGGCCAGGCATCGGGAAAACGCCAGCGACGCGTAAAACTCCAGACCAGTAACAGCGCCAGCGAGCTCAGACTCGTCAACAGGATCAGCACCATGGCACTCATGCCCAGTCGTCTGAACAAGGTGATGCCGTGCCCTCGTACACCGCTCTGACGCCGTCGTTTTGCAATGAACGCCATCAGGCATTCCAGCATCCACATGCCCAGGAAACAGATGACGACGAGCATCGCCAGCAGCACTGCACCTGCCGATGCCGCGGCACGCGAGCCCGGATCATTGACCAGCGACATCAGCAATACTGCCAGCGTCGGTGGATTACCCGGCCCCAGCAGGACAGCCATATCCACCACCGTCAGATTGAATGCAAGAATGATAATCAGCGTCAGACGGATGCGCGGATACAAACGCGGCAAAATGAGACGACTCCAGCAACGGGCAGGCGCATAACCCAAAGTGCGGCCGATACGCAAGGAGGCGTCAACGTTCAAGGCAGGCAGTTGCGCGGCTGCCGCGAGCAACAGAAACGGTGTTTCTTTGATCACCAGACCGATAATCAGTGTCCAGCCACCGGCATCAGGAACCACCCAGTCAGTCGGCGGACGCAACCAGCCAGTCAGCTCAGGCGAGACCAGCCTCACCAGAGCGCCGCTTGGCGATAACAGAAAGATCAGCCCGATGGCAATAGCCGCGTGCGGCACTGCCAGAATAGGCGGCATGGCAGCACCTAACCAGGTCCACCAGCGAGTTCCATGCACGCAAACGAGCGTCAGCAGCGTCATGCCCAGAACCAGAAACGTGGAGATGAGCCCGGTCGACAAGCTGCAAATCAGGGCAGGTACGAACCGGGGGTCTGACAATATCTGTGCAAAGCCGTTGCCCGGTGCCAGTGTCGGCGCCAACCCCAGTGCCGGCAACAAGGTACCACCCAGCCCCAGTACCACCGGTAACAGAAACAATCCGATCAGGAGCCAGGCCATCGCTCGCAGCAACAATTGGCCAGCTACGCTCATTGATACACGCCAGGCACCTGCAAAATCAGCACGGCCGGTTATTGGCCATAGTGCTGCAACCAGCCAGCTTCAAGCGCCTGCGCCCAGGATGAATGAGGTTCTGACAGAACCTTGCCCGTCCCCAGAGGCAGAGCCCAGACACCCAGATCAACCGCATCAAACAGTGCACGATCGGGCCCAGTCAGCGAGGCTACATCCAATACTGTGGGCTCGCCCCAGAACTCGGGATCAGCCTTGCGAGCCTGCGCTTCGGGCGACAGTAGAAAATCAGCCACGACCATGGCACCGGCTTTCGCGCTGGCATTCCAGGGAATGGAGACAAAATGGGTGTTACCGATGGTGCCCTTATCGAAGACATAAGTACGCACAGTGTCTGGCAACTGGCCACCTCTGACCGCCGCACTAGCCTCATTGGGATTGAATGAGATGGCTATATCCAGCTCACCATCATCGAGTAACTGACGCGTCATCTCGCCACTGGTGGGCCATGTTTCACCGGCACCACGTAACTGTGGGTGCAACTGATCCAGATAGGCCCATAACGGTGCAGTTACTGCATCAAAATCTGCCTCCTCCACGGGGACCGCCAGTGCCGCTGCCGCATCGCTACCACTGCTCAGTTCGATCAGCAGCTGCTTGATGAAGGTGGTGCCATGAAAAGCCGGTGGTGCCGGATAGGCAAAACGACCGCCCTCTTTGACAAAGTCCAGCAAAGCCTGTGCCGAGGCTGGCGGTGTCTCCACGGTCACAGTGTCATAGATAAAGACCAGTTGCGCGCCTCCCCAAGGTGATTCGAGTCCCTCAATGGGAACAGAGAAATCCGCCTGCATCGATGCTGATTTATTGAGCAGACTGGCATTGGGCAGAGTGTTGGCAAAATCCCCCCACAGCAAACCACCACGTTTCAATGAAGCAAAATTCTCACCATTCACCCACACCAGATCGACATTACCATCGGCATTGCGCCCAACCAGCTTGGCGGCTTCCAGCTGACCGACCACTTCGGCAATATCGCCAACCTTGACATGCTCCAGGGTGACTCCATACTCTTTCTCCAGACGATCTGCGGCCCAGGACAGATAACTGTTGATGCGCTCACTACCTCCCCAGGCATTGAAATACACCGATTCTCCACGTGCCTCTTGCAAGACTTCAGGCCATGGTGAATCGGGCTCTACAGCCTGCGCCTGACCTGCCGCTGCCAGTAACATGGCACCCGCCGTCATGCGCCAGAATCGTTGCAGGCGAGCAGGACGGGAAACAGTTTGCCGAGCATCAGTCAGGGTGCAGGCATGATCACTGCTCAATGCACCTGATTCTTGTAGATAATTGGACATGGGCATCAGGTGCTCTGGTTCACGGTGTTCAGGAGAGTACGTTGTACCGCCAGTGTACTGGCAGCCCATGGATTCCCATAGACCGGCGATATGGCGCTCTTTTGTCATTTAAAAAGGTAAAAGGTTCCAGAAAACCGTTATTAAGGGTGTCCTGAAACACTCCTGCCCAGACTGCTAAACTTGTTTTAAACCCGTTGGTACAGTGGAGCTTCATTACTCATCATGACCATATACTCTCACTCTTTCCCAAGACTGACAGCCAGCCTTGTACTAGGGGCCGCCTTACTCGGCAGCACACTCCTGGGCTCGCCACGACTTCTGCACGCAACCGTTTCAGAGCAAGGCGTGACAACGAGCTGGAGTATGGCTGAGTTTGGCGAACCGCTCTATGATGAGAACCTGACGCACTGGCCTTATGTCAATCCTGATGCGCCAACCGGTGGCACCGTCGTTCTGGGCGACTTTGGTAGTTTTGACAGCCTCAATTCCTACATCCTCAAAGGCGAGTGGCCACGCAGCATCAGCCTGGCCAGCGACACCTTGATGGTCGGTTCAGGTGATGAACTGGCGGCAGCCTATGGCTTACTGGCCAGTACGGTCGAATACCCTGCCGACAAGAGCTGGATCATTTTCAACCTGCGCCCCGAAGCACGTTTCGATGATGGCAACCCCATCACGGCAGCTGACATCGAATTCAGCTTCAAGACTATCCGAGAGCATGGCCGCCCCTTTCTCAAGTCGTTCTACAGCGAGGTGGAGAGTGTTGAAGTGCTGGGCGATCATCAGATCAAGTTCAGCTTCAATACGACTGGCAGCATGAAGCCGCTCATGAAGGTTGCCGGCTTGTCGCCCTTGTCAGTCGAGTACTGGAAAGACAAGGACATCAGCAAGACCTATCTGACACCGGGCCCCTCAAGCAGTGGCTATTTTATTGCCGACGTTGATGCTGGCCACTCGATTACCTACAAGCGTGTCGAGAATTACTGGGGCAAGGATCTGCCGGTCAACAAGGGATTGAATACTTTCGACTCTCTTCGCTACGACTACTACCGCGACCTGGAGGTCATGCTGGAAGCCTTCAAGGCCGGTGAAATCGATTTTCGCGCAGAGAACAGCTCCAAACGCTGGGCCACGGCCTATCAGACAGAAGAGGTGGAAAAAGGCGAAATTGTTCTTGATACACCGCCGGACAATGCACCCGGTGCCATCCAGGCATTCTTCTTCAATCTGCGACGCGCACCATTTGATGATCATCGAGTTCGTCAGGCAATCAATCTGCTCTACGACTTTGAAACCATCAAACGCACGATTCTGTACAACCAGTACGAACGTATCAACAGCTACTTCCCCAATTCCGAATACGGTGCCGCCGGCGCTCCCAGCCCCGATGAGGTGGCCGTGCTGGAACCGTTTCGCGAACAACTGGACCCAGCCGTTCTCACGCAAGAATTCCTGTCACCCGTCACCGATGGCAGTGGCCGTAATCGCCGGGAAATGCGACAGGCTCTGGCGCTGTTCAACGAGGCTGGCTGGAAGCTTTCAGGTGGCAAGCTGATGAAAAATGGTCAGCCCTTGAAACTGGAATTACTGCTGGTGCAGGCTGATGGCCAACGAGTGGCGGCCCCCTGGATCCAGAATATGCAAAAAGCCGGCATCCAGACATCCATTCGGCTTGTCGACAGCGCGCAATACCAGGTGCGAGTAGACGATTTTGATTTCGACATGATTTCAGCGCGTCTCAATTTCTTCCCGCCCCCGGGCCCAGAGCTACGCTCCTACTATGGCAGCGCTGCCGCCGATGAACGCGGCTCGGCCAATATGGCAGGCATCAAGAATCCTGTGGTCGATGAGCTGATAGAACAGATCATTGCGGCCGACTCACTGGAAAAACTTCAACTCACCACCCGGGCACTGGACCGGGTATTGCTGTGGAATCATTATGTCATTCCGCAATTCTTTAACGCAGAGCATCGCATTGCCTACTGGAATCGATTTGGAAAGCCCGATGTTCTGCCCAAGTACATCAGTTTCGGAGGCTCAGGCTTTCCGACGGGTTGGTGGCTGGATACCGAGCTTGACAGCAAACTGGACCTGGATCGGTAATGCATCGATCCCCGTACCTGGCTGTGTGTTCAGCCTTGCCAGGCTTCTGCCTGGCAAGCACCTTGTAGGCCGCATATGAACGCAGATATTCAGCGCTGATGCTGGCTTATATCTTCAGACGATTGCTACTGATCATTCCGACATTAATCGGCATCATGGTCATCAATTTTGTCGTCATCCAATTTGCCCCGGGTGGTCCGGTCGAACAGGTGCTGGCAGAGATGCGCGGCAATGCCGTTGATGCTACCTCAGCCTTTTCAGGCCAGGCGGGAGATCTGCAAACCAATACACAAGGCGGCAGCCTGCAGGCAGGCACCACCAGCAAATATCGTGGCGCCCAAGGACTCGACCCTGCCATCATCAAGGAGATTGAAGAGCAGTTCGGCTTTGACAAGCCGGTACATGAACGCTTCTTCAGCATGCTGTGGGACTACGCACGCTTTGATTTTGGCAACAGTTATTTTCGTGATGAGAGCGTCATCAACCTGGTTCTGGACAAGATGCCCGTCTCGGTCAGTCTGGGACTATGGACCACTTTATTTGTTTATCTCATCTCCATCCCCTTGGGAATTCGCAAGGCGGTAAAAGATGGCTCATCCTTCGACGTCTGGAGCAGCAGCGCCATCGTCATCGGTTACGCCATTCCCAGCTTCCTGTTCGCCATTTTGCTGATCATCCTGTTTGCAGGCGGTCGCTATATGGATATCTTCCCCTTGCGTGGACTGACATCCCCCGGCTGGGAGCAACTCGACTGGTTCGGACGTATCAAGGATTATCTCTGGCATATCACACTGCCGGTGACGGCTATGGTCATCAGTGGCTTTGCCAGCCTGACCATGCTGACCAAAAATTCGTTTCTGGATCAGATCGGTATGCAGTATGTGCAAACCGCCCGAGCCAAAGGGCTCAGCGAGCACCAAGTACTGTACGGGCATGTGTTCAGGAATGCCATGCTGATTGTCATTGCCGGATTCCCGAGCGCCTTTATCTCCATTCTGTTCACCGGCTCCATCCTGATCGAGGTCATCTTCTCTCTCGATGGGCTGGGACTGCTGGGCTGGGAAGCCACCATCAATCGAGACTATCCGGTGGTTTTTGCCACCTTGTATTTCTTCACCTTGCTGGGGCTGATACTGCAACTGGTAGGCGATGTGATGTATCACCTGATAGATCCGCGAATCGATTTTGAAAGCCGTGACTTCTAATTTCAGGATTGGCGCACGAAAAGCCCCGCTGTCAGTGCCGTTAGTGCCCCAACTCGCACGACTTTACCCCCTGGACACGTTGCCACAAACCGTATGCCTTTAAGTCCTCTTAATCAACGTCGCCTGAACAGTTTCAAGCGCAACCGGCGAGGCTACTGGGCGTTCTGGATATTCATGGTGCTGTTTGTGCTCTCGCTGGGCGCTGAACTGATTGCCAACGACAAACCAGTCGCAGTTCATTATGACGGTGATTGGTATTTTCCGGTTTTTACCGCCTACCCCGAGACAACTTTCGGCGGCGATCTGGCATTCGACGCGGACTATACCGACCCGTATATCACTGATCTGATCCGTGAGAAAGGCTCTCTCTACTGGCCATTGATTCCTTTCTCCTATAAGACAATCGATTTCGAGCTAAGCTCCAGTCCGCCCAGCGCCCCCTCTGCACGACACTGGCTGGGAACCGATGATCAGGGTCGCGACGTGCTGGCACGCATCATCTACGGCTTCCGGGTATCGGTCAGCTTCGGACTACTGCTCACCCTGTTCAGCACGGTTATCGGGGTGACCGCGGGTGCCGTACAAGGCTACTTCGGCGGTTTACTGGACTTGCTGGCGCAACGCTTCATTGAAATCTGGCAGGGACTGCCGGTGCTCTACCTGCTCATCATCATGGCCAGCGTCATTCAGCCAGGCTTTGTCTCATTATTGGTATTGATGACCATGTTCAGCTGGACCGCTCTGGTGGGTGTGGTGCGAGCCGAGTTTCTGCGCGCCCGCAATTTTGAGTACATTCGTGCGGCCAGAGCACTGGGGGTTGGTGATGCGGCCATCATGATTCGTCACACGCTGCCCAATGCCATGGTGGCCACCGTGACCTTTCTGCCCTTTATCCTCAGCGGTTCGGTGACCACACTGACGGGGCTGGATTTTCTGGGTCTGGGCCTGCCACCAGGCTCAGCCTCGCTTGGCGAGATGCTCAAACAAGGACGTGACAATCTGCATGCACCGTGGTTGGGATTGACCGCCTTTATCGTACTGGCCATCATGCTCAGTCTGCTGGTGTTTGTCGGTGAAGCCGTTCGCGATGCACTGGACCCACGCAAGACATTCTCAGGCAGCACGCAATCATGAGCGAAACTCTGCTCGATATCAGGGATTTGAAAGTGGCCTTTGGTCATGGTGAGGACAGTGTAGAGGCCGTCAAAGGCGTCTCGTTCAGCATTGACAAGGGCCAGACCGTGGCACTGGTGGGTGAGAGTGGCTCAGGCAAGTCCGTAACCGCCTTGTCTATAATGCAACTTCTGCCCTATCCGTTTGCCCATCACCCTGCGGGCAGCATTGTCTATGATGGTCAGCAACTTCTGGGGGCAGGCCCGACGGTACTGCGCTCGGTGCGTGGCAATCAGATCAGCATGATCTTTCAGGAACCAATGACGTCTCTGAATCCCTTGCACAGTATTGAAAAGCAGGTAGGAGAATCGCTAAAACTGCACAAAGGTCTGACCGGTCCTGCGGCACGCAAACGGGTACTTGAGCTACTGGATCTGGTAGGCATCAAAAAAGCCGCCGATCGTCTGGGCGCCTATCCACACGAACTATCGGGAGGCCAGCGTCAGCGCGTCATGATTGCCATGGCTCTGGCCAACGAACCTGATCTGCTGATTGCCGATGAACCGACAACGGCCCTGGATGTCACGATCCAGGCGCAGATACTCGAACTACTGTCCGACTTGCAGTCTCGCCTGGGCATGTCCCTGTTGCTCATCACCCATGATCTGGCGATCGTACGCAAGATGGCCGACCAGATCTACGTCATGAATGGCGGTGAAGTGGTCGAACACAATAATGCCAAGACTCTGTTTGCAGCACCAGAACACCCCTATACCCGACACTTGCTATCGGCCGAACCCGGTCAACTGCCAGTGCGTGACGCGGCGTTGGAGGATGTGGTTCTGCAGGCCCGCGATATTCATGTCCGTTTTCCCATCAAGGCAGGCCTGCTCGGGCGAGTACATCATTATGTAAATGCCTGCAATGGTATCGATGTCACTGTCAGGGCCGGCAGAACCGTGGGCGTGGTCGGTGAGTCCGGCTCAGGCAAGACGACACTGGGACTGGCCCTGCTACGACTGATCAAAAGCGAGGGAGACATCCATTTCAATGGCATGCCGATACACGATAAATCCGGCACCGAACTGCGCTCACTGAGAAAATCCATGCAGATCGTCTTTCAGGATCCCTATGGCAGCCTGAGTCCACGAATGTCCATCCTGCAGATCATCGAAGAAGGCTTGAAGGTGCATCAGCCAGAGCTCGACCTGCCAGCTCGTCAACAACAGGTCACCCAGGCATTGCTGGAAGTGGGTCTCGATGAATCGGCCCTCAATCGATTCCCGCATGAGTTCTCTGGAGGTCAGAGGCAGCGAATTGCCATCGCCCGTGCAATGGTGCTCAAACCTGCATTGGTGGTGCTGGATGAACCGACCTCCGCCCTGGACATGTCGGTGCAGGCACAGATCGTCCAGCTATTGCAAGAACTGCAGGAACGTCACGGTCTGGCCTATCTGTTTATCAGTCACGATTTGAAGGTCGTACGCGCGCTGAGCGATGAAATCATCGTCATGCAGGACGGGCGTGTCGTGGAAAGCGGTCCGGCCAAGCAGATTCTGGATAATCCGCAGCAAAGCTATACCAAGGCCTTGATGCGAGCAGCGTTTGACTTGGAAGCGATTGACTTGCCGGACGAATAAAGTCTAGCGTAATGCTCACTTACAGAGCCATGGCAACCACCAGAGGCCGGTATAGGGTATGGTCACAAAGATCATGAAAGACATAACATTAGCCACCATAAACGCCCGATATATTCACGCCTCCCTGGGGCTGAGATATCTGTTCGCCAATATGGGCGAGCTGCAACCACGCACTCTGTTGCAGGAATTCACGCTGGAACAACGGCCAGAGGACATCGTCGAGCTGCTGCTTCGTGATGAAGTCAAAATCATCGGCTTTGGCGTCTACATCTGGAACGTGCTCGAAACCACCGATGTCATGCGATTCATCAAGATTCTGCGCCCCGATATCCAGCTGGTTATAGGCGGCCCCGAAGTCAGTTATGAGCTCGATGAGCAACCCATCTGCAAACTGGCTGATTTTGTCATCACCGGTGCTGCGGATACCGCCTTTGCCGAACTGTGCGAGGAAATCCTGCGCGGTGACAAGCCTTCCAAACTGGTCTCATCACTACCCATTCAGCTGGATTCGCTGGCATCGCCTTATCCCTGGTACAGCGATGAAGATGTGGCGCACCGGGTGCTCTATGTGGAAGCCTCGCGCGGCTGCCCCTTCAAATGCGAATTCTGCCTCTCATCACTCGACAAAAGTGCCGTGGCTTTCGATCTGCCTCACTTTCTCGATCAGATGCAGCAATTGATCGATCGTGGTGCTCGCCAGTTCAAATTCGTTGATCGCACCTTCAATCTGAAAGCTGAGACCAGCCGGCAGATACTCGAATTTTTTCTTACGCAGATGGACAAGGGCTTGTTTCTGCATTTTGAACTGATTCCGGATCGCCTGCCAGAGGTATTGCTCAACATTCTGCCCCGCTTCCCGCCCAATTCACTGCAGTTTGAAATCGGCATTCAGTCTTTCAATGCTGAGGTGCAAAAACGCATCAGTCGCCGCCAACAGCATGAACGCACGTGTACCAACCTGGTGTGGCTGCGAGAAAACACGACCGCGCATGTCCATGCGGACCTGATTTTCGGACTTCCCGGAGAAGACCTGCACAGCTTTGGTGAAGGCTTTGATCTGCTGTACTCACTCGGGCCGCAGGAAATCCAGGTCGGTATTCTGAAGCGCCTGCGTGGTACGCCTATCGCACGACATACCGCAGAATATGACATGCGCTATCAAGCCACTCCGCCTTATCGGATTCTGGCTCACAAAGATGCCAATTTCGACACTATTCAGCGCATGGTACGTTTCGCCCGCTATTGGGATCTTATCGGCAACTCGGGACGCTTTCCCTCAACCTTGCCAACCCTGCTCGGCGATTCACCCTTCGTACGCTTTATGGGACTGAGCGACTGGCTGTTCAAAACCACAGCCCAGACACATCGCATTGCCTTGCCAAAGCTGTTCGAACTGTTGCGCACGCATTTGCTGACAGAGCTGCAACTGGATATGGATACCGTCCATGAGCAGCTGTTGTCGGATCACAAACACAACAGGCTGAAAGGAGTACCCGCCTTTGCGCGTCAACAGCAACCGTCAGCGGCGGCGATCGATGCCAGCCGCCAGGCCGAGGCAGCGACAGCTCAGCGACAAAGACGTCACCTGTAAAGCTCGTGAAATAGCCTGACTATTTCACGAGCCCTGAGCCTGACATTCTGCCTTGATGTTCAGAAGCGGACATCAGGCGCTCGGTCATTGAAATCATTCAATGGAACATCCGGCCAGCGGCTCGGACTGGGGCTACTGCCCCAGTCACGGTTCACGCTGCTATTGATCCCCGTGGTAAAGCTGCCATTCAGAACACTCCCACCACCCGAGCCCTCCATCAGTAACAAGGTGGCTGCCGCAAAGGCAATTGCCGCGACCACGGCCAGTGATATCTTCGCCACACTGTAAGGCCTTTCGCCCTGTACTTTACCGCTTCGAGCGTTAACCACAAACCGGTACGTCTTGTCTCGAAACTGAAAACCAGCCGTCCACACGGGTAGCAGCACATGCTTGAAGGTGGTGTCGCTGTGCTGGGTATTGATTCGATTGATACGCTGTTGATCACCACCGATGGCGCGCCGTACATCTCCGTGGATGACCTTGTCCATCGTTTGCTGCGCAATATTGAAGCCTTCGTCCAGATCCACCTGATAGACCTCACTACTAAAGCCCGCCAGGTAATCCTCCGTGTAGGGCACCAGGTTTTCCAGATCCCAGGGCGCCAGCCAATCCGTGATCTTGCGCGGCAAGGTGCGGGTAGCACCAACCAGCACATCGTCAAAATGGCGTGAAGTGCGTCCACTGGCCGGGTACCAGCGAATTTTCGGCACCTGTCGGGTACGCGTCACCCGACGCCCGTTGACTACTTCAGTAACCCGCTGGCTGACGTAATAGACCTCACCACGCTGACCACTGTAGGCGGTGACGGTATCACTGTCATAGGTCCAGTATGGAATATAGACCCCGTTCAATGAGGCGTCATCCCGCGCATATTTCTTCAGTGCATTGGGTGCAAACCAGCGTCTCTTCAACCAGTCTCGATAAGACTTTCGAGCCTGCTCATCAGTGATGGCAAACGGCAGTAACCCCTTGGGCTTGAGCGGTTTGGAATGGCTGGTTTCCGTGACGACATCCGTTCCACAGAATGGACATTCCCCCGCATGTATATGGGCATCCATCGCAAACTGTGCAGCACAGTTCGGGCAACTGATGATGCGATTGTCGGGCGTGATGGTTGCCGTCGTATGCAGCTTCTTCAGTGCCGCATGGAAATCCAGCTCCTCCAGGCTTTCGGTACTTTGCTCGATGATATTCGAATGCCCGCAATACTGACACACCATCGAACGCGTACCGATGGCGTAGTTCAGCATCGCACCACACTGCATGCAGGGGAAGCGCTTTTCGGTCAGAGCCCGTGTCGTTGTCTCGCCCACACCCGGCTCAACGGCATGCTTGTCATCCGGCCAGTGATAGCTCTCCACTGCCGGGGAGTCAGCATCTCGCTCCGCCAGGCGCTGTTCCATCTGTAACTTCAATCGTTCAACCAGGCTCATGCTACCTCTGCTGTACCAGTTGCCCACCACGACTATCTGACTGAAGAATAGCCACGCTCAATACTCTTACGCCCCTGGTATGGGTGGCGGTGTTACAGGAGCTTTGCTCCAGATCACCGACAATGCTTCAACACTGCCAGCTGGCTGCCATTCGTCCATTGACTCTGTCCAGACCAGACTCTCTTCATTCAAGCGCCCACCAGAGGCTTGCTGCTTAAGCAGCTCAATCGTATAAGGTCCCTGGGCCGCGCCATCAACAACCATGTGGTACATAACCTGCCCGGCACCCGGCACCGGTGGAGGAGTTGTATTACTACCACCTCCCAATTTGTCATTCATGCGATTGGCCATGGCCAGACCGATTCCCATACCGATACCATCGGAGGCTCCACCACCAGGATTCTGCGCACCCGCTTCCATGGCAACACCCGTCTGGTACTGCAGAAAACGATCAAGATTACCGGTCATCCCCATGCTGGTCCGCTTGTCCAGCGCTTCGGATACCGCAGGCGGCAAGGAGATGTTTTCAACCAGAATACGTGTCAACTCCAGTCCGTATTCACCGAATTCAGGAGCGATTCGATGGGTCAGAAATTCACCCAACTGATCGTAGTTCGCGGCCATATCCAATACCGGAATATTGGAGCTGCCAATGATGGTTGCAAAACGCGAAGTAATGAGGTTACGCAATTGAGAACTGATTTCTTCAGTCGTGAAAACACCGTCAGTACCGACAATCTCACGTATGAACTTCAAAGCATCGGTAATGCGAACACCGTAGGTTCCGAAAGCACGAATACGCAAACCACCAAACTCACTGTCGCGCAACATCAGCGGATGCCGGGTTCCCCATTTCATGTCCGTGAAACGTCGGGCATTGCAAAAATAGACTTCGGCCTTGAAAGGGCTCTGGAAGCCATGGTGCCAGTTCTGCAGTGTTGTCAGTAGCGGCAGATTTTTGGTTTCCAGCTCGTAGGTACCAGGGCCCAAAACATCGGCTACCTGTCCCTCATTAACGAAGACAGCAATCTGTGCCTCACGCACGATAAGCTTCGCACCGTACTTTATTTCGTTGCCATAGCGCTCAAAGCGATAGACCATCGTGTTGCTGGTGCTATCAGTCCATTCGATAACATCAACGAACTCTGCAAACAATTTGCTGAACAGCCCCATGATCAGACTCCTGCCACAGGCTTGCTGCTGGTCCGGGCGGATGCGGATTTCAGCGTCTCTTTCAGCTCTGCTTCCATCGACTCCAGCTGCGTTTCGGCCTCTGCCCGTCGACGCTTGCCTTCATCAGCAATCTGCAGACTCTCTTCAACCGTGGCGATCAGATTTTGATTGGCACGACGCACAGCGTTGACATCAAAGACTCCGCGTTCCAGCTCTTCACGTACCGTCCTATTGGCAGTCTGCAGGTTTTCAGAGTTCTTTTCCAACAACTCATTAGTCAAGTCACTAGCGGCCTTGACGCTCTTGGCGGCTTCAGCCGATCTGAATATAGTCACCGCTTGTGCCAGTTGCTGGCGCCACAAAGGTACGGTGTTAACCAGAGTCGAATTGATCTTGTTAACCAGACCCTTGTCGTTTTCTTGTATCAGACGAATGCTGGGCAGGCCTTGCATAGCCACTTGCCGAGTCAGTCGCAGATCGTGGATACGACGTTCCAGATCATCGCGGCCACTACGCAGATCTCGCAACTCCTGAGCTTGCAATATGTCATCGGAATCAGCCGCTTTTGCCTCTGCTGCCGGTACCATTTCCTCATCGATATACTTGAGCTTTCGTTCACCTGCGAGAATATAGGCCTCCAGGTTATGAAAATAATCCAGGTTGGCACTGTAGAGCTTGTCCAGAGATTTTATATCGCGCAGTAACAGAGTCTTGTGCTTTTCCAGATCATCCGTCACAGCGTCCACCTGTTGACGTACACCTTCATACTGCTGGATGAACTTGGCAACCGGCGTGACACCACCGAATAATTTCTTGATGAGACGCATCAGAAATCCGGGGCGATTATTGGGGTCGAAGTCTTCTACTTCAAAACCGCGCAAAACCGACACCATCTGATTGAGCGAGGTTCCCGCAGAGCCCAGATCCTTGTTGCGAACACCTTCGAGCATGTTGTCCGAGATGCTGGTCAGCTCTTGCTGTGCCTTGCTACCGAAGAAGATGATCGAGTTGCTGTCAGTCAGATCGATCTCGCTCATCAGCTTGTCGATTCGGCCGCGCTCTACAGGGTCAACCTCTTCATAAGCGACGATATCGTGCTTCAGATCAGGCAATAGCTCGGTGCCTGGAAGAACGTCAACCTGCGTTGCAACGTCAGTAGGATTGGGGGGCATAGGAGAGTCTCCGTCACGTATATTCGGTGTAATGCATCTGTCCGGAAAAGACAGTGCAATGTTCAATTATTCTGACAACAACACTTTTACAAAAAAGGATCTGCTCGGCAGCTCTGCCGGGAACAAGCATCCGGAACGTCTCGCCTGCCTGAAACAGCCCTAGTCAGGCAACGCCTTCTTTTTCAATTTGCATCTGCAGAACCTCGATAGTGACATCCAGATCGGACAGATTGTTTTCCTTGAGTTTGACTTGCTGTTCTGCAATAACTGTTTCAATAGTCGTCAAGACTCGACGGAAATTGTCTTCCAGCGCATGTTGCTCGCCTTCGATATGTGTCTTGGCATAACCTTCAGTCACTTGCTGTGCACCATCCAGATAAACCTTGAGAAATTTTCGTGCGCGACGTGCATCGACTGGATCGCTTTCGATCGTGTCAAGAATATTTCGTGCTTCTTTAACAATACGGCGCAAGCGATCCTTGAATTCGATATTGCTGATTTTTTGACTCGAATTTTCAATACTGACCAAACGGCCTTCGGCTTCATCAAGCAGTTCCAGCAGCTCTTCGGTGGTGATACCAATGGCGGCAACTTCAGGATTCTTGTTGGCCGAGTCAAAGTCGTAATACAGGTAGCACCCCAGCAACACGGCCACGGCCCAGAGCAGACTTACAACAAGACTGTACTGGCCTGACAACCCCTGCCAGGCAACAATGAATATGCCAGCCGATACCAGGCCTGCACCCAACAGACGGTACTGGATAGTGCTGGCGCGGCGGCGCAGTCGTCGCTTGCGTGCCTCATTATCCAGGCGAATACCTTTTCGAATAAGCGTCGCTGCCGCCATGGCAAGCACAAAACCGAGGCTTCGCACGACAGCCTTCAGAGGCTCGCCGTCCATCAATGCGAAAAATGAAGCCGGCAGCAAAGGGAACGCCAGAATGTAGAGCATGAAACCACGCCACAACACCTTGGGCTTGGAACCGGGTTCGATTCGGGTAGCAGAAGCCATGATCAGCCCAAAAATGCCTGACAGGAAATCATTCCTACCGTTGCCAGCAATATGAAAAAACCGATGATTCGTTGCAGTGCTTTAGGCATGATACTGGACTCAATTTATTGATTTTTCTAGCGATTACGAGTCAATAGATAGACCCGTTCGTCAAGCGTTTCAAGGCCACGCTCAGCCAGATTGCCAAGTCGCTCGGGGCCGGAGTAATGCGCAAGCTCGACGAGATCAAAGTCATTGCCATGCAATGCCTGCACATTCTGATCTGAGACTGAAAAGGGAGGCCCTGCCATACGACTCTGATCGTAGGCGATGGTCAGCAGCAGACCTTTGGTGCCGGTTGCCACACTCTGAGCCAGATGCCCGGTGTAACGAGCTCGCATGTCCTCTTCCAACGCAATCATGGCAGCGCGGTCGTAAAAAGCGTGACACTGCGCCAGATGATTTGGCGTCAGGGCAAAGAAATCACCCACAAGAAGATCAATACCTTGTGCCTGACCAGTACCCGAGTAAACGATAAAGGCTTGCTCTTCTCGACGCTCATAAGGCAGAGCGTTTTCTTCGAAAAAGGACTTTACCGCCTTCTCGCTGAGCTCCACGCCCAGCACCGGATGGCCGCTCTGGTGCAACCACAGAATATCCAGTGACTTTCCACACAAGGGAACGAATACGGGAGCTCCTTCGCTGAGCTCCAGGCTCGCCCAATATTTTTGCAACCGCTTGTTAGCGGTGTCCTGGTGGAACCCGATCTTGTCCTCAGACCACTTGCTGAGCCAGTATTCTGCTTGCATTGCGCCTCCCTCAGTGCTTGCTGCCCTGTTCACGGTTGGGTGGCTCCCACTCTCGCCACCCTTTGAGCAACGGAAAATACAGCCCCACCCGAACAGGACCTTCATCCATGCGCCTGATGATATCAGCATAGCGATTCAACTGATCGGCATAGCGCATCTGTTCACTATCAAGAAACAATTCAACTTGCCCGCCCTGATGATCCCCGGTCTTGAAGTCCACGATCCAGCGAACCCCCTGCTCATCCACAAAAGTACGATCAATCACCATCTGCCGCACCTCCCGGTTCCAGACACCCATAAACTTTTCAGGATCCCCATCACCCTCCTCAGCCTCCTGCACCACACTCAAAGCCCATTCTGACCGGGCCTCTGCATGCGGGCTCAAGGCCCAGCGCCCACGCTCATCTGCCAACGTGCTGCGAACCGCCAGAAGCACGGTTTCAGTGGCCTGTGGCAGCATTTCCTTTTGGACACCCATATTCCTCAGCTGTCGCTCAGCAATAATGCCCAGCGCATCAAAATCGACATTGGCAAGACTATCGGCGCTTTGGGCAAGCATCTGCAGTTGCTGATGAACAACAGTGCCGATATCTCGCGCCGTACGCCCAGCCCAGGAGAACTTGACTGACTCGGAATCAACTTCCTGCTTTTTAGCGACTTTTTCCCACTCAAACGAAACAAATGACGGCATTTCGACGTCAACTGGCAATCTTTCAAACGATGAAACAGTTGCACTCACAGGGTCGGACTCAATCGGAAGCCCCGGTGGTTCATGGGTGTCTGATATCTCCGCCAATGATTTATGGGTGTCTGACACCTCCTCAGGCGCGGGGGAAATTGGCTCCGGCGATTTATGGGTGTCTTCTGTTGGCAGGTCGGGTTCGAGCAGGGGCCAGAGGGGTTTGAGCAGCGATGAGTTTATGGGTGTCTGATACTGGTCCTCGGTATTGCGGCGGATGCGGCCGATAAGGTGGAGGTGGTGGCGGGCGCGGGTGCAGGCAACATAGAGCAGGCGTAGCTTCTCCTGCTCGTCGCAACGCTCGCGGGCCTTGCGAACCAGACGGTTGATTCGATCACGACGACCCGGCGGCAAGCCGGATTGCTCCAGAGGCGCCAACAACAGCTGCGGGCGGCCATCCAGAGTGCTTTCGAACCAGTTAAGCAGTTGCGTGGAGTCACCGCGCGGCTGGCGATCCAGAGCCGGCAATATAACTGTTCCGAACTCCAGCCCCTTGGCCTTGTGCAGCGTCATCACCTGAATCCGGCACTCACCTTCCTCGGCGTTGGCCGCATAGAGCGACTTCATGACTTCGGTGAGCACGCTTTTCTCCCACAGCCGCCCATCAGCTTCCAGCGAGCTCAGTCGCGCCAGAGCCCGCTCTGCAGCATCCCGATCTACAGCATCGCGGCACACCACAGGTCCCCCGAGCTGCAACCAGACAGACTCCACCCACGGCAGCAGCCTGCCACGCGAGGCACGCTTCAGCGCAGGTTCGAGAATGGGCAGCAAACGAGCTGCCCGGGCCTGACCATCAGCTGAGAGCAACGCCAGGCGAGCCGGATCTCGCAGCAATTCGATCACAGTTGCCTCACGCCCACTTTCACTCATGAGTGCGTGCAGATCATTGAGTGTCATACCGACGAACGGTGCTCGCAGCAGTGATAACCAATGTAATCGATCATGTGGATACCGCAATGCCAGACACAGCGATACCAGATCACGTACCACTGCCCGCTCGCCCACCTGGTCCATGTCGATGGATTCATAAGCAAGCGAACGAGCTCGCAAGGCATCAAAGATGTCACCGGCCTGCGAACGGGTGCGTACCAGGATGGCGACCGTATGTTGTGGATCGATTGCCAGCGCCTCGGCCGCCAGGCAGGCCACCAACTCAGCCTCATCGAATCGCTCCTTGTTAACCAGGGTGTGAACCTGCACGCCCCCATCGGTAGTCAGATGTGCATCAGAAGGGGAATAGGTAACTGCCCCGCTGTCCGCATCGGCTCGCTTCGGAAATATGGAGGCGAAGATCTGATTGACCCATTTGATGACGTCGGGCGCGGCTCGAAAATTAACCGACAACGTCAATGATTCCAGCTTCACCGGTCCAATGCCATCATCGCCTGCCTGAGCAAACAGAGCGACATCACCATCCCTGAATCGATAGATCGATTGCATCGGATCACCGACGACAAAGAATGTTCTGCCATCTCCCGGTTCCCAGCCACCAACCAGCTGAGCAAACAGGCGAAACTGTGTTTGCGAGGTATCCTGAAACTCATCTACCAGTATGTGCTTGAGCGATAGATCCATGGACAAGGCTAGATCGGTCGGTTCCTGCTCAGTGCCCAGTGCCCGCTGCGCACGTTCCGCCAGCTCGGTAAAATCCACGACTCGGCGCTCGGCGAACACCATATGCAGCTCTAACAGCAATTTCGGCAGAACGCCCAGCAACTGCGACAGCAAAGCCCATTGCTCATCCCGGTAACGCGGATAGGGCAAACTGCAGACCTCAGCCAGCGCCTCGATAAACTCAGGAGACTCTGCCACCCGCTCCAGCAATTCGAGCATATGCTCCTTATGTGACACCAGCAAAGCCGGCTCCACGCCGCGTTTTTTGGCATCACCCTTTGCAGGAAAACCTTCAGCCTTGGTGAGACGTTTACGCAGCCCGCCACTCTTGGTCAGCAACGCCGCACCGATGCCATCCCAGCCTGAAAGATCTTCCAGAGAGGTACCGGGCAACTCTTCAAGATCGAGCCAGCCTTGCATTTCTTCAGGCAGCTCACTCAAGTCGCCTTCAGCATCTTCAAGCAGAAAACCACAGGCCATGTGCAAACGTTCAGGCAGACCCTCGATCAACACATCGGGCACCAGTGCATACAGATTATCAAGTCGTGACTCAACCAGCTCACCCAGCATGCTTTCCAGAATGGCACGCAATTCATCATGGTTATCACCGAAGCCATAGACATGGCGCTTCCATTGATCGCGACTGGCCAGCAGATTGGCGAGCAACTGTCGCGCCTGTTCAAGCCGATTACCGACTTGCAGTAATACCAGCCCCATCGAATCGATATTTGACTCTATGAAACGTGATGCCACATCGCGGTACAGAGCACTGGCATCCTCCACTATACCGGTCGGCGCACCCAGTGCCGAAGTCACGGGCAGTCGATGTGCCAGTTGCGTGGCGAGGGCATCAATGGTCCTAAGATTCAGACGCTGCGGGTTGCGAATCAACTGCCACTGGCGTTCTGCATCTCGCTTCAATACGTCTCTGGCAAGCGCCAGCCCTTCCTCTTCGTAAACATTGGACGCAGGCTCACCGCTATTAGCCCGTTCCAGTGTTTCCACGACGCGCTGACGCATTTCGCTGGCAGCTTTGCGCGTGAAAGTAATAGCCAGTATTTCCTCTGGCTCTTCAACGCTTTGCAACAAGGTCAGAATGCGGCGAGTCAGTAGCTCGGTCTTGCCCGAACCCGCCGGCGCCTGAACAATGAAAGAGGTTTGTGGATCCAGAGCTCTGGCTCTGACTGCCGCATCAAGAGGAGCACTCATGCGCCATCTCCTGCGTAACTATCTGATGTCACCTCATCCTCGTCGTTTGTCGTTTTCGCCAAAACCACCTCGTCGATACGGCACAAGGATTTCAATTCGCAGTGCAGGCAGGCAGTCTTGATGGGCGTAATCGTGGCGGTGCCCTGACGTACTTCTGCAGCGACCACATCCAGCGCTTCGCGCCAGTGTGCGCGCCAGTCATTCCAGTCCTCCAGAGGACGCTCTGTCGCCTGCCCATTACGGGACTTCATGACTGTGGTCTTGACTTTGGGTATCAGCATGGCATCACTGGCCACGCCCTTGAAACCGGTTTGATTACGCGCCACCTGGGCAAATATGGCACCCTGGATATCATCATTGGTCAACACATACAGCGGCAATTGCGGGTTGATGATTCTCTCATCAGCCCAGGTATTGACGCGATTCGACGTGCCAGTCTTGTAATCTATAACGACCAGATCATTACCCACCCGGTCGATGCGATCCAGCATCACATTCATCACGATGCCACCGTGCTCCAGGCTCTGTCGCTGCTCAAGACTGACCACCTCAAAGGCCTGGCGCGGAATTTCAGATTGCGTCAGCCATTCCTCAAGCAATTCGCTCAGACGAATACGTTCAAGAGATTGCAGCTCAGCAGGTACCTGGGCCTCGATGATGGCCTGATCGATGACCTCCAGAACCTTCTCACCCCGTTCTTCATCAGACAGCTGTATCAGTGCCTCATGGCTTCGTACCGCTTTCCAGAACAGCTCCAGCGCCGCATGCAACAAGGTGCCATGCTGGCGTGGGTCCAGCCCCAGTCCTGCCTCTTCCAGTGGACGAATCTGCAGGCGATGCAAGGCGAAGGCACGAAACGGACATAAAGCCTGGTTTTCGAATAATCGCGCCCCACCCTTGACCTCGCTGCCCGCTTCCAGCTCTGGCCCCTTGTCATCCACAATGGACTCCAGACACAAAGAGGACTGCAAATGCTTCACAGGGTCTGCAATGGCAGGCAAATCCTGCATTCTGTCCAGCCGTGATGCTGCCAATTCGCGATTAGGATCGGATGAGGTAATCTCAGGTACGGATGCAGCCTCCAGGGCTTTGCCGTCCCGTAGTTCTGCACGACTGCCTATCAGCAATGGTGCCTGCGAACTCCACATCAGAAATTCACGCTCTGCGAGCGCCAGTCTGGCCGCAGCCGAAGCTCCCGGTACACCTTGCTCTTTCTGTGCAGCCATGGACAGAAACGGACTCGGAGAACCACTCGGTGGCCATTGCTCAGTGTCCAGACCTGCGACCCACAGACAATCGAAATCAATACCGTGGCTTTCCAGCCGCCCCATTATCTGAATGGGAGTACTCGGTGTATCCAGCTGGAATATGCGCTCGCGAGCCAGTTCTTGAAGAATATGCAAAGCACTGTCGACACCGACCCGTTCACCATCATCAAGAAGCTGCATGTCATCCAGACATTCCAGCCAGGCAGAAAATGCCTGATACTCCTCGGTATCAACCGACTCGCCGGGCCAGCCCAGCACTGTCAGCCAGTCGCTGAATCGTGCCGCCCAGCCGGACAGAGTCGTCCAGTCAAGTTCTCGTCGTTCAATCAACTCCCGAATCAAGCGCTCCAGTCGACTCCCCGGATACAAATGTCCCAGCAACTGTTCCAACGTAAGTGAGCGGACTCGAACATCTCGCAGACGACGATCCAACTGTTCGCGTCGACGCGCCTCGCTGGCCGCAGCCTTCAGATAGGGACTAAGCAATACCGCCGATATTTCACTCCCCCGAACCTTTGAGCTACACAATCTGATCAGTGACAAAGCGGCTGTGACCACAGAGGTATCGCTGAGCGGCATACCCAGAGACAGATCATAGGGTCGTCCTTGTGCACGAATCTGGTCTGGCGACATGACTGGGAAAAAGACACGATCAAAAGCGCGCATGACAACTGTACGCTTTTGCTGCAAATCTGGCACCACCAGACCCAGCGACTGATTCGGATCACGTTCAAGCTCATGACGCATATGTTGGGCGATGGACAACATTTCCTGCTCATCATCGGCATAGCTCTGTTTCTGCACGAAGGCATTCGATTGCCGCGTTGCCAGCTCGACACTAACACCGGCACGTTCCAGCGCCTCAGTCAACATCACCAGTTGTGGAGGCAGCTCCAGAAAGCCTTCGAAAATCATACGCTCAGGCAGCAGGCTTGCCCCTTCGGGTGACTCGAACACCTCGATCATATGATTGGCCAGCGAGGCCTCGTCGGTGCTCGACTCACGATCGAGCCATTGTAGATAGGTAGAACACCAATGCTGCCAGGTGTATTGATCCTTGGGCAGATAGTCATCTTCCGGGTTGCGGCATTGCCAGGCGCATGAAAGCTCCCAGGCAGAGCGAGCGGCAGAAGTTGCCGCGTCAACATCCAGAAGTTCCAGATTTTTATCGGCAGCTATACACTGTCGCCAGACTTTCTGTTGCAGCAAATCGGGTAATAAAGTTCTTGATGACAGCCCCTTGGCAAGCGCTTCTGCATGCAAGGCACGTAGCCAGGCGCGCAAAGGCAGAATAGAGGGGGTTTCCCACCACAACTGTCCCTGTGATAGCTGCCAGCTCTGATAGCGACCAAGGTGATGGCGCGCCAGACGCTGATTGACGGTAATCAATACCGCGCCACTGGCTAACTGCTGGCTATGGTCATTCACTATCCGATCAGACTCTGAAAAATGCGCATCGGGATAATGGCACAGGCCTGCCTGAAATATCCAATGAGCAGGGATACAATGACACTCGATTTCTCATAACTCACAGCGATCATCCTCAATAATGAAAAACAAGCCCATACTCGTCACCGGCGGTGCCGGCTATATCGGAAGTCATGTTGTCAAACTGCTGGGTGAACGCGGTGAAACCGTCGTCGTACTCGATGATCTGTCTACCGGCAATGCTGACGCCGTCCTGTATGGCGAACTCGTTGTCGGTAAAACCGGCGATATGGAGCTGGTCAGCAAGCTTATTGCTGACAAGGGCATTGATACCGTTCTGCATTTTGCTGCACACACCATCGTACCCGAAAGCGTATCAAATCCGCTGAAGTACTACGCCAACAATACCTGCAGCACGCGCAACCTGCTGCAAGCCTGCCAGGACAACGGTGTCAGCAACTTCATATTTTCATCAACAGCCGCCACCTATGGTGTGCCTGACGAGAGCATCGCAGCCTGTCACGAAGAACTGCCGACGGCCCCTATCAATGCCTATGGCACCTCGAAGCTGATGTCCGAGGCCATGCTGCGTGATCTGAGTGCGGCCACCGATCTGAAGCATGTCGTGCTGCGCTATTTCAATGTGGCTGGCTCTGATCCCGACGGTCGTATCGGTCAGTCCACACCTGAAGCAACCCTGCTCATCAAGGTTGCCGCCGAAGTCGCTCTGGGCAAGCGAGAGCAGTTGTATGTCTACGGTACTGACTACCCGACCGAAGATGGTACCGGCGTACGTGACTATATTCACGTCACCGATCTGGCCGGCGCTCACCTGGCAGCTCTTGATTACTTGCGCAATGGTGGCGATTCCACGCTACTCAACTGCGGCTATGGACACGGCTTCAGTGTTCGACAAGTCATTGATGCCGTTGAACGTGTCCATGGCTCCGCCATCAAGGTGATTGAACAGCCTCGACGTGCGGGCGACCCACCGGCTCTTATCGCAGCAGTCGACAAGATACATCGCACACTTGACTGGAAGCCCAGCTTTGACGACCTGGATACCATCGTCAGAACGTCACTGGAGTGGGAAAAAACTCTGCAAGCCCGCCGACATAACAGCAACGAAGCCTGATTTATCCGGCTGACCCAATCGTGCAGAGCCCTGATCCCGGACTCGGGGTCAGGGGGCTCTGCATTAAAGACTGGACGAGCCCTTACAGGCTGATATCGACCTGCGCGGCAGTGGCAATGGAAGCTTTCGTTTCCAGCAGATCCGAAATATATCGGTAGTAATGCAAGTGGATCTTGGGCGGCAAATCACTCAGTGCATCCGCGGACAACTCCAGAGCTTTGACATCCGTCAGAGCCCGCAGCGAGTGGGACTCCGATATACCGTTGATAAATCGTGCTTCTCCAAAACAGGCACCGTCGGCCAATACCCGTACGAACTTGTTGTGATAACGGACTTGTGCAATACCATCGGTCAGGATGAGCAGGCAGCGCTGTGAGTTACCGGCAGCCACCAGTGTGTCGCCCCTTTTGAAACTACGTACGCGCACCTTGCTCAGAAGCTGACTGATCTCCCCGTCAGAGAAAGACAGAAAGAACGACTGTCGTTTCAAGCGACTGACCAACTTCTTCCAGGCGGCCGGGCGACGCGTCGCCAAACCGAATTTCTCGATGAAAGGCTGTAATGCATGCGCCAGTTCCTGCCCCGTCTGGTAACGTGCCTCCGGCTTTTTCTGCAGAGATTTTGCCAGCACTTCGGATAACTCAGCAGGCAAGTCAGGGCGTATTTGCCGTAGTTGCGGCGCAGTTCGATGCACAACCAGGCGAAACAGGTCCTTGACCTTGCTTGCCTTGAAAAGCTGGCGACCGGTCAACAACTCAAACAGCACCGTGGAAAGCGAGTAAAAATCACTTTCCGGCCCCAGCTCCTGCCCCAGAATCTGCTCTGGTGACATGTAATTGGGTGTTCCCAGTGTCGGTCCTTTGCGTTTCAGTTCGCCATCTTCCTTCAGCCCAACCGCAATACCAAAGTCCAGCAGCTTCACCACGCCATTGTTAGCCAGCATGATATTGGCCGGCTTGATGTCGCGATGCAAGATACCTTGCTTGTGCGAATAATCCAGGGCGGCACAGCATTCAGCGATAACTCTCAGCGCCTCGTGCACAGGCAACAATGTCTTGCCCTTGCCATATTCCTTCAGCGACTTGCCTTCCACCACCTCCATGACAAGGTAGTTCAACTCCTCGTACTGTCCGGCGTCATAAACCGTCACGATATTGGGGTGTGTCAAACGTCCGGCGGCTATGATCTCTGTTTGATAAGCCCGCTGCGCACCAGGCACCTTGCCCGAGGAAACATGGGCTTCGCCAATGGGCGACAGCTTGACCGCTACTTCACGGCCCAGAAGATTATCCAGAGCCTGATGAACAACACCGCAGGTGCCACTGCCAATACGGCGGCCAATGGTGTAGCGATCAATCTCGGCGGGCACCAGAATATCCAGCGGCCTGATGGACACAGGCGGCGTCACTTTACCGTCACCTGAGCCTCCATCGGTAGGCTTTACCATGTTATCGCCCGCAACCGCTTTTCGTGTTCTCGGCTCATTGCAGGCGATGGCACGACGGGCCAGACGTGCAGCTAATACAGCACTTTGTCGAACGGAGGCTGACACAGGATGTTTTGCAGCTTACTGATATGACAGGAAGGAACAGAATCATAGCATTCTCGCCAGTCGAGCCGGACATACTCACGCAGTAATGATCCATTGTGTTCCTCCCTGCCCCCCAAGCGATGTAGTCGGTGCTGCGCCCTGAAGCGACACTTCGTCAGGCTCAACATTTACCAGTGACTCTGGCCAGATGCTTCCTATAACTGTCGACAGCACAATGAAATACGCTAGCGACATGACAACACTGACGAACATACGAACCTCAAAAGTGTGACGGATGACATGTGCCATCAATGACAGCCCCCAAACCAGCAATACGAAATCTGCCAGCGTTCCAACGGCCCCACCGCCCGGCTCCAGCGAAGCCGGCCTCAGAGCAAATAGCGGCACAGCTGCCATATTTATGAACAGAGAGGCTCCGGAAAGCCCACCAAAGGCTTGTTCGAACCGCCCCGGATGCCCCACAATTGACAGGGCAAGCCATATGACAAGCCCGGTGCATCCGATGTCGATCAGCGACTGCAGGAAAGCACGCTCAACACCAAAAGGCACGGCCAGGGCCATTACGTAGCTGACCACGGCCAAAGCGATGCCAATCTTCAGCTGACCACGGCCCTTCGGCAGGTCCTGTGGCTTGCCCATAAGGAAAGCTATGTTGAAATACTGCTGTATCAGTTCACGCACAGTGCAAAAACGTCGCGCATTCCGGAAAGGTTCGATGGTATCACCTACACCTGCGTGTATCATTCTTCGCTTAGATAACCTTTCCATTGCCATCCCCTCGCACCGCTCAGGAGCGCTTAGCGTATATGTACCAACCCGGACAAGCCTATTCCCTCAGTGATCGTTTCAGAGGCTACCTGCCCGTTGTCGTCGATGTTGAAACCGGCGGATTCAACGAGCGCAATGATGCCTTGCTGGAAATTGCCGCCGTTTTGCTGGGAATTGATGAAAATGGTCAGCTGAAGCCCGTCAAGAGCTACACCACACACGTTGTGCCTTTTGATGGCAGCAACATCGAACCCAAGTCGCTGGAAGTCAATGGAATAGACCCCTACCACCCACTACGGGCTGCCAGAGAAGAGCGCGAAGCGCTGTCTCATATCTTCACGCCGGTGCGAGAAGCCGTCGCTGCTGCCAATTGCACACGTGCCATCCTGGTCGGCCACAATGCCTTCTTCGACCTCAAGTTTGTCAATGCAGCTGCCGATCGTTGCGGTATCAAGAAGAACCCGTTCCACCCGTTCAGCTGCTTTGACACCGTCTCGTTTTGCGGACTGGCCTACGGTCAGACTGTGTTGGCGCGCTCAGCTGTCGCAGCAGGCATGGAATGGGACACCGCAGAAGCCCATTCGGCTATCTACGACACCCGCAAGACAGCCGATCTGTTCTGCTCCGTGATCAACCGCTGGGAAGAGCTGAATGCTGGTACTGAAGCGCCTATTGCAGACGGCTCCTACGTACCTCGCTGAGCGTGTGCCGCCATCATGCTGAAGATCAACGACAACCTGTCCATTCCCATCGAGGAAATCGAGTGGCAGGCTATCCGTTCTCAGGGTGCTGGCGGCCAGAACGTCAACAAGGTTTCATCGGCTGTGCACCTGCGCTTTGACGTCAATGCATCCAGCCTGCCCGAACATATCCGGCAAAAACTGTTACAAATCAAGGACAAGCGCCTGACCAAGGATGGCGTGATCGTGATCAAGGCACAGCAGCATCGTCGTCAGGACCAGAATCACGCGGATGCTCTGCAACGACTTGCCGAACTGATCAGGGAGGGGGTACACGTCCCGATCAAACGCCGCCCTACCCGCCCGACCCGAAACTCGGTGTCACGGCGACTGGACAACAAGACAAAACACTCAAGACTGAAAGCCAGCCGCGGCAAGATTGACCACGACTGACCGTTAATTCAGTCAAATTCAGGCTGATTGAGCTGCAGCCTTGTCGATCATTTTCTTCAAATCGCCGCTTTCGGCCAGTTCCATGACGATATCGCAGCCACCGACCAGCTCCCCTTCGATATACAGCTGTGGAAATGTTGGCCAGTCAGAAACCTGCGGCAGAGTCTCGCGAATCGCAGGGTCTGCAATGATATTGACGAAAGCAAATTCCTGTTCGCATTGCTTCAATGCTTCTACTGTGCGCATGGAAAAACCGCACATGGGCAACTGAGGCGTGCCTTTCATGTAGAGAATTATCGAATTTTCGGAAATTTGCTGTTCGATACGGGTACGGACGTCGGATGCTTGGTCACTCATGATGCTGCTTGCTCACGGTCAAAAATCAAGATAGTGGCCGGCAGTGTACTCCCAGTGATGGGTGCGCACACTCGGCAGACGGATAATCTGGGGAGTTACCAGCAAAACTGCAAGAGGCGTCGCGCCGGACGGAACATTCACACCGTCCGGCAACGTAACGCCCTACCCCGGCCCCAGTACATCCCGGGGCCGGGGGTCTGACTCAAAAAGCGTGGATCAGCTCGCAGATGCGGCAGCGAATCGCTCTGAAGTCTTGGCCCAATCAACTACTTCCAACCAACCATCGATGTAGTCAGGACGCTTGTTCTGATACTTCAGGTAATAAGCGTGCTCCCAGACATCCAGTGCAAGGATCGGAGTGCCCTGGCTATCGGCAACCGACATCAGTGGGTTGTCCTGGTTAGGCGTTGAGGTGATTTCCAGCTTGCCGTTCTTGACGATCAGCCAGGCAAAACCAGAACCAAAGCGTGTGATACCAGCCTGCTTCAGGCCAGTCTTGAGCTCAGCCATGGAACCGAATGTGGAATCAATAGCTGTCGCCAGCTCACTGCTGGGAGCGCTGCCACCGTTGCACATGGAGTTCCAGTACAAAATGTGGTTGTAGTAACCACCACCGTTGTTACGAATCGCCGGAGAAGTGCTTGAGTCAACCTGAGCCATTACTTCTTCCAGTGACTTGTCAGCCAATGGAGTGTCGTTCACAGCACCTGTAAAGTTGTTGAAATAGGTGCGGTGATGCCGGTCGTAATGGATCTCCATGGTCTGAGCATCCACATGTGGCTCAAGAGCCGTGAAGTCATAAGGCAGATCTGGGAATGTGAAAGACATGTAAAACTCCTTGAATGTTGTACGAAACAACCGACGCCAGCGAACCGGCGGCGGTAATCATGGAAACGGCTCTTTGCCAGCCCCGTAAAAGACCGGCTACCGACCGCTGTGCATCGGCATTACCGTATACCAGTACTGATGGAATTACCGACGTATGGTCTCACCGTAGTTTCCGCCTTGGCAAGCTTGGGGGAGCGTGATGGTAGAATCTGCATGTCACCCTGCTCTCAGCCGTAACCTGCCGGCCTTTGAGAGGGACTACACGAGCTGCGCTCAAGTCATTGTCCAGAGGCAATCCCTGAAACGATGGCTTGGCGAGTCCGCGCAACTGTAATAGTATCAGGCGCCTGTTATTCAACCCTTAAGGCCTTACTACGATGGCTTCATTGATGGCCGCCTACGGTCGTTTGCCCGTTTCCATGCTCCGCGGCGAAGGCGCTCGCCTGTGGGATGACAAAGGTCGCGAGTATCTGGACGCACTGAGCGGCATCGCCGTCTGTTCTCTGGGACACGCTAACCCTGTCATCGCCGAAGCTATTGCCAGCCAGGCTCGTGAGCTCATGCACGTCAGCAATGTCTACAACATTCCCCAGCAGGAAGAGCTTGGCGAACAACTGTGCCGTGTATCTGGCATGGACAAGGCTTTCTTCTGCAATTCAGGTGCAGAGGCCAACGAGGCTGCCATCAAGATCGCACGCTTGCATGGCCATGCCAAAGGCATTGCAACACCCACCATAATCGTCATGGATACCGCCTTTCATGGCCGCACCCTGGCGACTATCTCGGCGACCGGCAATCAGAAAATCAAGGCAGGCTTCGGCCCGATGCTGGAGGGCTTCGAAATCGTGCCTTTCAACGATGTGGCAGCCATTGAGGTCGTCGCCAGCAAACGCGATGACGTCGTCGCCATCATGGTCGAGCCCATTCAGGGCGAAGGGGGCGTCAACATTCCCGACGAAGGCTATCTCAAGGCACTGCGCGCACTGTGCGATCAGCACGACTGGCTACTCATTTGCGACGAAATCCAATCGGGAATGGGCCGCACCGGCACCTGGTTTGCCCATCAACACGAAGGCATACAACCGGACATCATGTCCGTGGCCAAGGCGCTGGGGAACGGCATGCCGATCGGTGCCTGCCTGGCTCGTGGCGCTGCTGCAGAATTGATTCAGCCCGGCACTCATGGCACAACCTTTGGCGGCAATCCGCTTGCCTGCCGAGTCGGTCTCACCGTTATCCAGGAAATGGAGCGCCTTGATCTGATAAACCGTGCGGATGAACTGGGCAAGCGCATGCTCGACGGTTTCCACAGCGCTCTGCATAATCAACCAGGCGTTCGTGCGATCAGAGGCCAGGGCCTCATGCTGGGTGTCGAGCTCGATGTACCCTGCCCCGAACTGGTCAGAAATGGCCTGGATGCCGGCATCCTGTTCAATGTCACCGCTGGCAATGTCATACGCCTGCTACCGCCGTTCATCATCACCAACGAAGAGGCCGATGAAATCGTACGTCGCATTTGCGATCTGATCATCGACTTCCTGCAGCACGCCGACCTTCCAGCAAGCAGTTCTGCTGGCTCCAACGCCTGAACTGTTTCCAAAAAAATGCGACATTTTCTATCCGAGAACGATCTCACGGCAGACGAATTCCGCGCCATCATCCAGCGTGGCAGCGAACTGCGAAAACAATGGGAATCTCACAGCTGTGAAGTGACCCTCCCACAGCGCGTGCTGGGCATGATTTTCGAAAAATCCTCTACCCGCACACGCGTATCCTTCGAAGCCGGCATGACGCAGCTGGGTGGCCATGCGATCTACCTGTCACCGGACAACACACAACTGGGACGCGGCGAACCCCAGGCTGATACGGCGCGAGTACTGTCGCAGATGGTCGATGCCATCTCGGTACGCACCTTTTCGCACGAGTCACTGGAGCGTTTCAGTGAAAATGCAACAGTGCCTGTTATCAATGCCCTGACTGATCTGCTACACCCCTGCCAGCTACTGGCCGACATGCAAACCTATCTGGATCACCGTGGTGATATCAGCGGCAAGCGCGTGGCGTGGATTGGTGATGGCAACAACATGTGCAATTCCTATCTGAACACAGCTCGCCTGCTCGGCTTCCACCTGTGCTTTGCCTGCCCTGATGGCTACGAGCCGGATGCACAGATACTGGCAAACGCCGGCAACCATGCCAGTCGTGCAGCAACGCCTGCAGAAGCCTGCACCGGTGCTGATCTGATCGTCACTGATGTCTGGGCCAGCATGGGACAAGAAGAGGAACAGAAGGCCCGCCTGGTGGCTTTTGAAGGCTATGAGATCAACACCGAGATGATGGCTCTGGCCAATGAGGACGCTTTGTTCATGCATTGTCTGCCAGCACATCGCGGCGAAGAAGTGTCAGCGGAGGTCATTGACGGCTCTCAGAGTGTCGTCTGGGAAGAGGCCGGCAATCGACTCCACGCACAGAAGGCCCTGCTGGAATTTTTGCTACTACACGCCCAATAGCCAGAACACGGAATTTTTCAATCATGTCCATCAAAGACAGTTTCACCGACGACGAATGGTTTCTGCTCAGTGCCATGCCCGGACTGATTGGAGCTGCCATGAGCAATGCAGCCCCCAGCGGCATCATTGGCACAATCAAGGAAATGAGTGCCACCATGCGGGCTTCGGCACAAGCCAAATACGACCATCCGGAGAGCGAACTGATCAGCGAGCTGATCACCAAAGCTGCAAACTGGGAGGAGGCTAAAGAGAAAGCGGCCGATTATCGTGAGCGGGCTCAGGCACACGTCAAGTCCGCCAATGTTCATAACCGTGAAGATCTGCAGAACATGGCGGTGAATGATTGCCGTACAGCCGCAAGACTGGTTGAGGAGCGTTGCAGTGAAGCCGATGCAAAAGTCTACAAAGAGTGGACAATCAACGTCGCACGTTCAGTAGCTGAAGCGGCCAAGGAAGGCAGCATACTGGGGTTTGGCGGTGAACGCGTCTCAGCTCCAGAACGCGAACTTCTGAGTCGCATCGAAGCTACTCTGGGCATCAAATCCGGCCTGCTTCTGGCCTGAACGAGTTCTGTTTCAGCCTCGGGAGACTGAAACAGATCATTCCGTCACCACCTCGCACATGGCACGATTACTGCTTCACGTCAGAGTTTAGATTGACATGGAGTACTGAGGTTCGTGGACCAAGCTAGCAACACTCTCACGAAGCCTGACAACATGCCAGGCGCCCTGAGCCGATTGATCACACACCCGACAAGGGCTCGTGCCTTTGGCATTCATCTGGTACTGAGTCTGCTTTTCTTCTCGACTCTGGTTGCCATGATGCTGCTGTACTGGTTTCCCGGAGAACTGTTCTTCGTCGATGGTGGATGGCAAGGTCTGAAACTGGTCGCCATGGTCGATCTGATACTGGGGCCAGCACTAACACTGATCCTGTTCAAGCCTGGCAAACCCGGACTGATGATGGATATGTTCATGGTCGCCGCCATTCAGATTGCAGCCCTTGGCTATGGTTTTCACACCACTCACCAGCAGCGTACGGTCGCCATCGTTTATGCCGAGAACGGCTTCAACACTCTGTCTGCGAAAGACAACCAGGATGCCAACCAACAACTGCTCGAACTTGAGCAGCAACCACAACCCTTGCCGCCAACAGCCATGCTGAAGGTGCCACTACTGCTGACACCAACGCCATCCCTTGAAGATGGCGGCTATGGCAAGGTTCTGGAAGATATGTTCAATGGCTATCCCAGCCCTCAGGAACGCAGCGACCAGTATGTATCCGTCGTCGAGAATCATGCGGCCATGCGTGCTGGCGCTCTGGGAATTGAACAACTTGCCGAGAAGGGCGTATTGGAGGTGGTTGAGCGGGCCTTGCAGAAGCACTCACTCAAGCCTGAGAATGTGGAGTTCTACAAGTTTCAGGCACGCTATGCCAGCGGCATCGTTCTGTTTGATCCGCAATCCATGCAAATCGTGGATTTTATTGCGCACCAGAAGCCGGACCTGCTGGCGGCCAAATAGCCGCCTTCGGCCAACTCTGACCTCGTCAGGCTCAGATCAGATCAAAGCCCATTGGCCTTGGCTTCATCCCGTACTTCTGATGGCAAGGTGTACTTCAGAGAAAGCAGGATGGCGTTACTCTCGGCAGATGCGGCGGCAATTCTGGCCTTCTGACGACGATAGCGATAGGCCGCTGCGATGGTCCAGTTACGCGCTGCCTTCCACTCGATCCTGGGTTCGACACTGATAAATCGACGAGCATACTCATCGTCCTGATTGACGCCCAGCCGATCCGGCTCATAGGCACGTCCACGCAGGGAAAAATTCAGCCGCGGCGAGATAGTTCTCTGCAGATCACCCGTTAATTCATTGGTTTCCACTTGCGAACCAGAGCTGCTGGGTTCGACATCAACCGCATACTTGACCGTATAACGAGTCTGACCGGCATCGTATGTCAGGGAGACACTGGCCAGCCAGCCATCATTATTCGACTCCAGAGAATCCAGAAGATCCTGGGGTATTTCCTCACCGGGACGATCCTCTGCCCTCAAGGTATCTGACTCGTCAGTTGTATTGGTGTACACACCACCGTCTACGACAAACTTCAAGGTAGGCGTCAAAGAACGCTCATAACCGAGCTTGAAGGTTGCTGTGGTTGATACGGCATCGCGTTTCGGCTTGCGCAGAATATCCTTTTCCGAAGGGTCAGAAACCAGGTCCCCGAAAGGGATAATCGCATACGCGTTGGGCTCCACTTCGGCCGTGTAGTGACTGTAGGAGGCTGTTGCCGTTAATGTCGTGATAGTCGACTGCTTGAATCTCAGACCGATATCAATTTCATTTTCGTTGTAGTCGTCCAATTCACCACTGGGCGTAAAGGGCTTACCCGCATCTTCAATGGTTACCTCACTGTAGGACAACGGCGTACCATCAAAACTACCATCTGCCAATCGTGGAAAAGCTGCAATATATTGACGATAAATGGCATCTTGCGTATCTGGCAGATCATGATTCACCTGCGACAGTGTTGCCTTGGTCGTCAGTATCAGACGACGTGACAGGTCATAGTCAAATTTTGGTTCGATAATATATTCCTGTCGCCCCACATTGCTGGACTGCGACAGGTCATCCAGACCGGTATCAGTGGACAGACTGTCAGTATCACTCAGATCAGCTGCGATATCACGACTGGGGGTGTCCTGCTTGAAGCTGGCCAGCACGCCGTAGCGTGAACGTGCAGAGCGCAATTTGGCGTCGAAGGCCAGATACTGATTAGAATCAAGCCCCTCATCACCGTTGTCATTGGTTGTGGTCAGCAGGGCATCGATTCTGGCCAACCCTCGATAGCTGGCAGACTGGGATTCTCGACTCACACCCAGCTCACCCACCGCACGTGTGGCAGCCAGATTGCCGTCAGCATCAGCAATCAGGTAGTAGTTGTCATCCAGACGCTGATCCAGCGAGATGGACGGATCAAATACCCAGACATCTGCCAATGCTGGCAGACAGACCACAGAGGTCGTCAGACCCGCGACGGCCAGACAACGTACTGCCTTGTTCCTGGACCTGTTGAACGAAGCCATAGATGAGATCCTGATGCGTGACGAAGTCGGTTAGCCAGAGCCGCAGCCCTGCGTGTCCCTGAAAGATCAGGGAACCAGGACTACGTCACCACTTTGCAGGATTATATTCTGATCAAGGTCACGTCCGCGAGAAATCGAACGAAAATCGAATTGATAAGTCACTTCACGACCATCCTGACGGCGCAGGATCTGGATATTGCGGTTGCTTGCGTAAGGTGTAAAGCCACCTGCCAGTGTCAAAGCCTGGACGACATCCACGTAACGTCCAAGGGTAAACTGCCCCGGAGCTTCTACCTCGCCCAGAACGAAGACGGTATAACCGGAAATCTTGTCAACTGAAACAGTGACTTCGGCATCGGGAACATAACGTTGCAGGCGTGAACGGATCTCATCCTGCACTTCCAGAGGCGTACGACCAGAGACCTGGATGTCGCCGGCCAAAGGAAAGGATATACCGCCATCGGGTCGAACCAGTACCTTGCGATCCAGGTCTTCTTCCTTCCAGACAGAGATGTGCAGAACATCCTCTGGACCAATTCGGTATTCGAGACCATTACCCACCTGAGCCTGGGCCATGCTGGGTAGCAAAGCAGAAACAGATAGGAAAATAGCGACTATCAATGAAAAACGAGATGTCAAAGCAGACATGGCTGGCATTGCGTGAGGCTCCTGGAAGTAGACAGACGGCAGGGTCCCGTAGGACCCATACCTCTGCCAAAGATTCAATTCCACCAGTATAGCTGATCAGCATTGATGGCAAGTGGGGCGGTACACACCTTACTGCATGATCTGAGAGGAAGTGTCGATGACCTCATCCCGCAGTGTGGTGCCATCGTAAATCGTACGAAACATGTCCACTTGATCAACTGTTTCACTCTGAGTCCAGAGATCCAGAAGATGGCCATAACTGATCGGTTGATAGCGCAACTCAGCGGAAACGGTATAGATATCACTACCCGGCACCGACACCCGATAAGTAACGGTATCCTTGCCATTATTGAAGTCGGAATCGTCGTCCATGGCCACACCAAATACGCCGAAGGTATCAGGCAGAGTATTGTCGTCACGGATCGAATTCTTATCCATGCCGGCAGGCGTTAAGCGATTGTCTTTCAAGTAGAAACTACTGGCCAGCACCGAATGTGTGCGATCGCCGTCCGAGTTGCCGGTTATGGCCTGATAGACCTGAACCTGTGTCTCTGAAGTGATGGTTTGGTAGTGTATCTCCCAGGTCGCCGGATCGACATCCTCTGAGACACCGACAATGCTGCCGTCCGCTCGTATTTTGCCACTTTCGAATACCTGCTCACCACTACTATCCAGCACCTGCACATGCAGGTATACCCGACGGGAATGATAGCCTGAAGGCAGGCGGTGACCGGTATTGTTTTCGATGTTGACATCGAAGCTCAGCGTGTTATCAATCACCCCTCCTTCGGTCAGAGTAACCGTTGCAGCAGTTTTCAAAAATTCACGATTGCGTGCGATTGAACCCGCGAAATCCATACCCGGCTTAACGCCCAGCTCATCACCAAAGTTCATCAACATGTCCTGGACGACGGTATTGGCACCCAGAAAGGTGTGCTCGGCAAAATCAGGGCGCTTGCCTGGAGCGTTCTGGCCAATAATGACCTCCTCATCGAGCTTCGGCATGTGACAGGATTGGCAATTAGCCTCTTTCGGTCCGCCAACGGCATAGTCACTGTTCTCCCATTCGCTGTATACCGCTTGCTCGGCGAACACTGCATCACCCTCCAGAGCAAGACCTTCTTCGCTGACGGCATGCACATTCAGATTATGGCAAGTGGCACAGCTCTCGGACGTACTCAGGTGCAGTCCTTGCTGCGCAAGAAACCCTGCATTCTGTCGCATATAGCCGACTTCCGGATCTGCATATTGTCCATAAGCTGGCCGATCATCATTGTCGCCGGTCACCGAGCCCACGACCTCGTAGCCACCACTCATGCTGGCTTCAGTGCCCAAATTTGTACCATCCATCTGATGACACAAAGAACAGCTGACACCGTCCATCGCATGGTTGAACAGCTCATCCGTTTCTGTCATCGAATAAAGCCCCTGCTGAATAACAGAACCATCGACCTCCGACACCTTATCGAACAGACGCAGGTCCAGACCTTCCTTCTCAGCCAGATCATGCGCCATAGGCGCGTGACAGACGATGCATTTATCATTGATCGTATCTTCCAGGCCTGGAAAGTTATCCAGCTCGGCGGCCACCACCGCGTGCCAGTAAGGATCACGCGTGGCATTGGCCATCATGCTGGTCTCCCAGGCGGTGCCAATGGAAACATCGCGAGTAACATCCTTGACAGCCGTGCTGACCACCATATCCGGATCATTGTGGCAGGTTGAACAGGCATCACTTCCCGAATAATGCACGCCTTCAAAACTTGCCTCCGAACGCGCCAGCTCAGGCAGTATGTTGCGAGCGGCCGGTAAATGTGTGATGTCGGTTATAGGCACTTCCTCCTCACCTGGGTCCCCACTGCTACCACCTCCGCAGGCAGACAGCACTGAAAAGGTGGCCAGCAGGCCAGTTATCCGAAGTGTATGCAACACGCGTTTCTCGAAATACATAACGTTGCTCTTGCATGAAAACCGTGCTGGGACATTGCAGCTTGCGCGCATCACCAGCCAGTAGAGTTTGGGAAAGACTCGCTTGGAAGCCGCAATCGTCCCACGGCTCAATGAACTGTTAGCGGCATGAGCCAACCAATGGTTTAACGCTTCAATAATCGCTGGGTTCGAGAATATGGATAACTTTTGCAATGTTATCGGCCACCCAGATGGTGCCGGGGAATACATCCGCATCACCTTGTGCCGTCAAATCAAGTGGTGTTGTACCCAGATCTTCCAGAAGCGCGGAATTTGAGGTGATCGCTGTACCATTGCCATTGAATTCAACGCGATAAATCACCTTGTTGAAAGCGGCTGCAATCAAATCGCCTTGCATCGAACCGGCAAAATTGGAGGCCGTATATTCGTCGATACCGTTGGTTGATGGAGAGTTGACAACCAGCGATCCATCGTTCTGACCGGGAGTCTTGTAATTGCACTCCACAGGATCCGCATCCCCTTCGATGGGTGACTGACCGCCAAACTTGTTGTCTTTGTTGCCACGGGTCGGGTTTGGATGTCCAGCGTAGTAGCCCTGGCTGATCAGATGCAGACCGTCCTTATGACTCGCACCAACTTCAACGAGATTGTTGCTGCAGTTACCCGATGGCTCACCACCCCAGCCAGCGTTAGGACCGTTATCCCAGGTATAGAACCTGCCTGTCTCGGTATACACAATGTCATAGGCATTACGAAAGCCTGTGGCAAATATCTTGACCGGACCGTCTATCTCCAAAATGGCCTGATTGAGACCATCATTCCCGCCAAACGGATCGTTCTGATCCGACGGGCCATCCAGTGTTGGCAAATCATAAGTCGAGTCACCGATCGTATCCAGATTGATCTCCAGAACCGCTGAAGACAGAGCATATTCCGGTAATTCTGCAAAGTTGTTGGACGGCGCGCCCTGATTGGTATGACCACCGACGCTCAGATAGATCTTGTTACCCACTTTAACCAGACCATTAGGACCATGGTTTTCCTCCGAGCGAGGCAGGCCACGCACCATGTCCTGCTTCGTCCAGTTGCCACCATTCTTGGTCAGTTTGTGCAGTACACCGGAATTGGTATCCAGATTGGAATCGGTGCCAGAAGGACCAGCCGCCTGTCGCCAGTCACTTGACGAGGCATAAATCACGGGCGCCGCCGCAGTACCTGTGACATGAATACCCGTCATGGTTCGCTGTTTGGTCGCATTCGGCGTACCGTCATCATCATGATTTTGCGTATTCTTGACCAGAGTGATTGTGTCGGAAACAGTACCGGTATAGTTATTCTTGCCATTGCGAGTCACGTCAAACACGTAAATGGTGCCGGTCATTTCTCCGACATACAATTTTCCATCAGGCCCGAACTGCAATGTTGTCCCCCGCGTAATATTCTGACTGGTATTCAAAGTACTGGTGGTAAAATTGATTGCCACAGCCTGAGGTTCAACCACAGTGCCTTCCAACACAACTTCCAAAGCACCATTATTGCCGTCGTGAAAGACTTCGGCTATGGCAGATTTGAATCCTGCCACACCAGTATTCAGATCAACCTTGACGTCCAGTTGCTCGCCCGGATTCAACGATGTCGGAGTAAAATTGACCGTAAATTCGCCCGCATTGGTACCACTGAGCTGAATGGCTGAAACAAAAATGGCAGGCCCCTCATCTGTGCCCTCGTTGGTAAGGATGAAGTTTTTCTGGGAATCTGAATTCTGTAATGTCTGACCAAAAACGATTGTCTTATCCGACTGCCCCAGGTCCGAGGTCAACGGATACCGTGCGCTACCAGTGAACAGCACCACATAAGGTGCCGTTGCCCCACTGATAGTCAAACGCAGACCGGCCGCTTTATCGCCAGTTGTCAATGGTGTGAATGTCACTGTCACCTCAATGGATTGACCCGGACTCAATGTCTCAAAGCCATTGAAAGAGGAGGAGAACTCATTGGCACTGGTGCCAAACAGGGTGGCTTGCTCAATCGAGATAGCCGGGGCATCGTCGGCACCGGCATGTGTGAGTGTGAAAGTCTTGCTCGTCGATGTGCCTACATCAATAAGATCAGTCACAACCTGACTGGGACTGATGCTCAGTTCCGTGACACGATTTATGGCAGCCGTACCACTGAGCTCCACCACAATCTGGCCTGTGCCGTCACCAACGGCATCCACTTCAAGCACCTCCGCATCGTTTGTATCGCCTCCGGTATCCTGCGCTTGGGAAACACCCGTCAAGGCAAGTAGCAGCAGGATGCCTGCAAACAGCGCATATCCGCGCCTGGTCAGGAACTTGTTCGCCATCTGTGTCGATCTCTCACTCGGATTGTTACCTGCCACCAAGACAGGAATTGCAGTAGCTGAAACTGCAATTTTCGTGACAAACCCGATAATTCCACCTGACAGAGACTAGTGAATCACCGTAAAACCACTCTTTACAGGTATGTATCGGCCATAATCGAGCATCAACTTGTTGCTTTTCATGTCGCCATGTCCCGCTTACCCTTTTCGCTGGCTGCCAGTCTTTCTCTTTCAGTCCTGCTGACAACCGTGTTTCAGGCGGCTGTCGCCGCTGACACCGATGCTGGCCCACTGGACCGACCGCTAGTACTTCCAGGTGACGAAAACCTCGAACAGGTCACAACGCTTGCACCCTCTGTAGATCTTCAAAACAACCCGATTCAATCGCAGGAACAATTGCGTACGGTTGTCGAAGATGAACAGGAAGAACTGGAACAGCTACCCCACGAGCAACTGGTTGACAAGGCAGAACAAGGTGAACGCGCAGCTCAAGTAGTACTGGGTGCAGAATTCGCCCGTGAAGCCACCCTGCTGGCGTTCGCACCGGAGGCCGCCAATGCTGCCTTGAGCGATGCGGCTCGTTGGTATTCACTGGCAGCCAGTCGCGGCTTTCCGGGAGCACCATCTCTGGATCAATCGGGCATCCGATTTTTCCCGATTCGCATTCAACGTGAGCAACGTCCCTGATACCCGATCTTTCAAGGTAGGTAGCTCATTAGTGATATTCAGCGATTCAGCGATTCAGCGATTCACACCCATTTTCGGCTTGGCAATGGGCAAAACACAGCCTTAAGGGCTAAGGGCTCGCGGAATAATTAATTTGAGCCCAGGTGCTGATAGACATCATTGAGTTGTCGTTGCAGAATCGGGCTATCCGGTTCCCACTGACGACGCTGTTCCAGTGTTTTGCGCGCCAGCTCCCATTGTCCTGAACGTAGCCGGGCATCCAGCAAGACCTGCTCGAACAGGTCACGCTGAGCGTGACTACCACCTGTTCGCCACATTGATGAACGGACGGTGCCCAGCTCCCTTGCAGCGGTTTCATGATCGCCACGGGCATGAGCAAACATCCCTTCAGCGGCCGGAATACCCACCTCCTGCCACAACGCCCTGTCCTGTGCCACATGCGGCGATTCTGCCTGAGCACGAATCAGTGTCATCAGCTCTAACGCCAATGGCGAATCGGCCTTGGCCAATCCATAGAGATACTGCAGGCTCAAAAACGGCTGAACCACATCGTCCTGACGCGTTTCGAGAAACGGCAGCAAGTCCTGCCAGCGATCACCAACATCGACATCAGCCAGCTCCAGTCTGGCCAGTAACGACACAGCACCGATCTGATCCTGACTGTATTCCGGCTGTATGCCCCAACAACGCTGGTCATGAATCTTCAAGGCAGCATCCACTTGCCCATTGGCAATTTCAAACAGAGCAACATGCCACCAGTTATGCGTAAACATGAAGGAATTCAGCCCTTCCCAGCTTGCCGAACTACCCGATAATATCGACAGCCCCTCGTTAATCGAACCACGCCCCAGATGCACATGCGCCAGTGCATGATGGGCCCACGGCTCATCAGGGTCTATCGACAGCGCACGGTGGGCTGCTGCTTCTGCCGCTGACAACTGGTGCGATTGTTCATAGCCGAAGGCAATCATGCTGTGAATGGGTGCCCGATGCGCGTTGGCTGACTCACCGGCCAGGGCCAGTTTCAGCATGAGCGCAGCATTGCCAGCATTGAAGGCGTGATACTGCACGACTTTGAGCAGCGGTAAATCCTGCGGATATTCACCGCACAGCTGTTCCCCGATTCTCAGCACGTGATGATAATCATGCTGCTGCCAGGCTTCGAGCAAGGACAACATGCCCTTCTCACGACGATTCAAACCACCGGCCCGCTCTGCGCGCTGCGCATAGGGAATTGATTTCTCTGGCGCTTCCGGGCGCTCCAGAAACATCCACAACATGCCCGCGTAGATATTGGCCAGCGCACTATCCGGGTGATTGTCAGCCGTTACCAACACATTGACCGCACGTGTCTGGTAGGCAACAAACCCCTCAGCAAAGTCATTGATACCTGCCAGTGCTGCTACCGGGCTGGTTGTAGAGGAGCCGAAACTGTCGAGAGTGGTTGTGGTCATATACGATCAGTAACTGTGTTGTCTGTCATTATTGCGCCCTGTTCAAACAAGAGCTGTCAAATTCATGCCGGTTGTCAAAATCAATGGAATCAGTCTCCACTATCAGTACCATCCCTGCGACCAGACAAGTGCGCCTGCCACGCCTCCGGTTCTATTACTGGCTGGCATGGCCAGCGACAGCGCCAGTTGGCAACCAGCCATTGTTCCCCTGAGACAGCAACACAGTCTATTGATTCCCGACAATCGTTGCACTGGACGTACCACACCCCAGACGATTGTCAGCAGTCGCGACGCCATGGTGACAGACATTCTGTGCCTGCTCGACGAGCTTGGTATCGAACGCGTCAATATCGTCGGCCACTCCATGGGAGCCATGCTGGGCTGGGCACTAGCCTGCACGGCACCCGAGCGGGTCACCAGCCTGGTCAGCGCCGCAGGTCTGCCCAGTATTGTGCCAGCCCGTATTGCCTTGTTCAAATCATTGCGGACCCTGCGATCCGAAACCAACGAACGCGACTGGTTCGGCCTGCTCTATCAGTTTTTGTTCTGTCCCGAATTCTTCGAAAATCCTGATGCCATAGAGGCTGCGCTGAATGGCTCCATGAGCTATCCACATAAACAGGCACTGAGCGCATTTTCCTGCCAGGTCGATGCATTGGAGAGTTTTCTGCCACCACTGCCATTGGAGAAACTAGCCTGCCCGGTCACGCTGATGACGGGTAGTCAAGATACTCTGATGACTCCACGCATGCTGCAGACGTTCGGTGAGGCGCACCCAGAAGTGCGGACAGTGGTCGTGGAAAATGCCGCCCATGCTCTGCACTGGGAACAACCCGAGACTTTCGTACGTATTGTTCTGGATGCGCTGGAAGCTGTCTGAGCGACGCTCAAACGTCTGTCAGATCACAGCATTACCAGGATCGCTCATAGTTATCGTGACCGAACTTATCCTGCCAGCTGGGCAAGGTATCACCCGGAGCTGACTCCGCCAGGTAGACCGCTCTTGCAATAGCCCGTGACAGGCACACCGCTGCGGCATGCCCCAGACGCATGGCATCTTCGACCGGCGCCTGCATCGGCACTCCACAGGTGGACAGGGCGAAGACCAGGTCACCGTCGAAAGGCGTATGCGACGGTACGATGGCGCGCGCCATGCCATCCTGAGCTGCCACGGCCATGCGTAGCAGCTGCGCCTTGTTCATGACCGCATTCGTGGCGACAATGGCAATGGTTGTGTTCATGCCCGCCGGAGGCGATCCTGAGCTGCCTCCCGGCAATCCGCGCATGGCCTCATAAGCTCGCAGTTTGTCATTGCGCGGTATGAGAAAAGGATCAGGTGCCATCGGCTGGCCACAGCCGCCGAATTCGCCGTGCATCTCAAACGGTGCTGCCCAGAAGGCCTTGCCTCCGGGCGTCACCACACTACCGTGTGGATTGACCACAACCAACGCCCCCACCAAGGTGCCATCGGGCATGACGATCGAGGCGGAGCCCAGTCCGCCCTTCAGGACAGCGGTAGTGGCACCGACACCGGCACCGGCCGAGCCCAGTGCGAAGCCCTCTCCAGCGGCTGCCAGGGCCTGACGTCCGAGCGCCTGATAGGGGTTATACAGCCAATCCGACTGACCACCATTGAGCAAATCAAAAATGATGGCGGCCGGCACGATAGGCACTCGCACGGGCCCTACATTGAATCCGCGGCCACTCTCGCGCAGCGCCGCCACCACTCCAGATGCGGCATCCAGCCCCAGAGCAGAGCCTCCCGAAAGAACCAGTGCATCGACCTCTTCCACCAGCTTGTCCGGTGCCAGACAATCAGTCTCACGCGTGCCGGGAGCCCCTCCCATGATGTCCACGCTGGCAATGAAAGGCTGCTCAGAGGTGAGTACGGTCACTCCTGATTTAATCTGTGCATCGCTGGCATTGCCAACCCGCAAACCCGGAATATCGGTAATCAGATTGCGTGGTCCGACGGACCATCGCAGCTCATTCGGTTCATTCATTGTGAAAACTCGATCAGATCAGTTATCAGGGCTGGCAAAACAATCAAATTTAACAGGCTGACTAATGGTTTCACCAGCCCTTACGCTATGGTCAACTTGGGAGCAGCGGCCAGCAGTTGCTGTGTATATTCATGCTGCGGGTTATCGAACACATCACTCGTGTTGCCCCGTTCCACGATGCGTCCGTGACGCATGATCAGAACGCGGTCACTGACACGTTGTACCACTGACAAATCGTGGGAGATGAACAGATAGGCCAAACCCTGCTCACGAGCCAGATCATCCAGCAACTGCAGCACCTGCGCTCGCACTGAGACATCCAGCGCCGAGACAGCTTCGTCGAGAATGATCAGTGAGGGCTTGATGATCAATGAGCGAGCGATGGCAATGCGCTGGCGCTGACCGCCGGAGAATTCATGAATGAACTTGTCACTATCCGTGGCAAGCATGCCGACACTCTCCAATACAGCGGCAATCCGCAAACGTGTCTCTGCACGCCCGGGTGGATGATCCAGTACATGCAATGGCTCACTCACCAGTCGCCCCACCTTGTGCCGCGGGTTGAATGAACCATAGGGATCCTGAAACACGACTTGCATTTGCTGGCGAGAGACGCGCGACACTTGCTGCAAAGTACTGACGGATTCACCATTCAATTCAACACGACCACTGTGCAGATGCATCAATCCCAGCAACGCGCGGGTCAGGGTGGATTTGCCGCAACCACTCTCACCAACCAATCCGACACTCTCGCCGTGCCGGATATCAAAGCTCACCTCATCCACGGCCCGGAAGGCTGGCGCATGTCCGAAGAGACGCTTGCGGCGCCCCGGGTATTCACACACCAGCTCCCTGACCTGCAGCAGAGGTACACCGCTTTCGCCAGAACTCGCAGAGGCAGATGGGGCAAGGGCTTGTGAGGCTTGTGAGGCTTGTGAGGCTTGTGATGCTTGTGAGGCTTGTGATGCTTGTGATGCTTGTGATGAAAGATGCGCGGACCGACTGATACCCGTCAATGCCGAGGCATCAAACAGAGTGCGAGTATATTCATGTCCCGGATCACCAAACACCTCAGCCAGCGCCCCTTGCTCGACAATCCGGCCTTGACGCATCACGACAATGTCATCGGCCATATTGGATACCACCGCCAGATCGTGGGTAATCAGCATCAAAGCCAGACCTTCTTCCTGCTGCAGCGTCTTCAACAATTTCAGAATGCCCGCCTGTGTCGTCACATCCAGTGCGGTAGTCGGTTCATCAGCAATCAACAGGCGCGGTTTACAGGCCACAGCGATGGCAATGACTACCCGCTGTCGTTGACCACCTGACAATTCATGCGGATATCGATTCAGTGGAAACCGGGCATTGGGCAGACCAACCCGCTCCAGAGTCTGCGCGGTCAACTGCAGTGCATCGACTCGACTAACCTGTCGATGCAGGCGAATGCTCTCGCTCACCTGATCACCTATGGTTTTGAGCGGGTTCAGAGCAGTCATGGGCTCCTGGAAAATCATGCCGATATCACTGCCACGTAACTCGCACAGGCTTTTTTCAGGCAACTCCTGCAACAATTTGTCCTGGAAGCGGATGCTGCCATCAAGAACAGAACCACGGGGCATTAGCTGCATTATTGACAAGGCGGTCATGGATTTACCTGAGCCGCTTTCGCCAATGACACCCAGCGTCTGACCCTCTGCTATCTGCAAAGATATATCGTGCAGAACAGCCGTGCCATGAATCGACAGACTGACCTTGTCAAGTTGCAGCAGGACTTGGCTATCGCTCACGACGCAACCTCGGGTCCAGCCAGTCACGCAGTCCATCTCCCAAAAGATTCAGACCCAGCACCGTGATGACAATCGCCAACCCCGGGAACAAGGCCAGATGCGGCGCCAGTGAAATCAGCGTCTGGCTCTCAGCCAGCATGCGCCCCCAGCTGGGAATAGGCGGCTGTGCACCTAATCCCACGTAAGACAAACCGGCTTCAGCCAGTATTCCCAACGAGAACTGGATAGTCCCTTGTACCAGCAGCAGATTGGTGATGTTCGGCAGCAGGTGTTCAACCGAGATCCGCACAGCCCCCTTGCCTGCTACACGCGCCGACAATATGAATTCACGTGTCCACAGACTCATTGCGGCGCCACGCGTCAGTCGGGCGAAAACCGGAATATTGAAAATGCCGATGGCGATGATCGCATTGATGGCACCCGGCCCGAATACCGCCGTGATCATGATGGCAATGAGCAGCGCAGGAAAGGCAAAGACCAGATCATTGCTACGCATGATCAGCTCATCCACCCAGGTATGCGCACGTGCAGCAGCCAGTAAACCCAGTGGTACACCCACCCCCATACCGATCCCCACCGCCACCAGAGCAACGGCGATGGAAGTACGCGCCCCCACCATCAGCATGGATAGAATATCCCGACCCAGATGATCACTGCCCAACCAGTGCACAGCCCCGGGAGGTGTGAACTTGTGGCGGATGTCCAGCATGGTCACATCAAACGGCGTCCACACATAGCTGAGCAACGCGGCGATGACCACCAGCGAGACCAGCAGTGCTCCGGGCACAATGGATCGCAACTTCATCGGCGCTGCTGCCTCAAACGCGGATCAACCCAGGCATAGGCAAGATCAATGAGAAAAGTCACCATGACCACGGCAAAGACCAGCAACATGATGACGCTTTCCACCACGATCAGATCCCGCTGCGCAATGCTCTGAAAGATCAGACGCCCCAAGCCTGGCAAGAAGAAAACATTCTCGATGATGATGGCACCGGCAATCAGGAAAGAGAACTGCAAGCCCATGATCGTCAATACAGGAATCATCGCGTTGCGCAAGGCATGTCGCAGCATGGCCTGTCTTGAACTAAGGCCTTTGGCTCTGGCCGTTCGCATGAAGTCCTCATTCAGAACATCCAGTAAAGAGGAGCGCATCACGCGGGTCAGAATGGCTGCCTGTGGCAAAGCCAGCGACACCGCCGGTAAGGTCAGTGACTTCAAGCCTGCGAAAATACCGGATTGCCATCCGCTGAATCCGCCGGCTGTAAACCAGCCAAGATTGACCGCAAACAGCAGTACCAGCAACAAGGCAAACCAGAAATTGGGAATGGCAATACCCAGCTGCGTGAAGCCCATCACGGCGGTATCCGCAATACCGCCGCGCCGACTGGCAGCCCAGATACCGGCAGGAAACGCCAGCAAGGTCGACAACACCAGAGCATACGAGGCCAACGGCAGAGAAATCCACAACCGCTCCGCCACCATCTCGGCCACCGGTGTGCGATAGGTATAGGAACGACCAAAATCTCCCTGCACCATGCCACTCACCCAGCTCAGATAACGTGCCACTCTGGACTCATCCAGACCCAGCTCGGTACGCAGAGCTGCGATGGTATCGGGCTGTGCATTCATGCCCAGCATGTAGGACGCCGGATCGCCCGGAACCACTTCGATGACCACGAACACGATCAGGCTCGCCACCAGCAAGGTTGCCAGTAGAGAAGCTGATCGTTTGAGAAGATAATGCAACATTCAGGGAAGCACGAAGACCCGTCAGGCCTTCATCAATTGGATAGTTGGTTAGTCTCTATTCTTCCCAGTAAACACCGGTCAGATCATTGGCCTGGGTGGGCGAGTTCTCCCACAGCCCCTTGATCCTGGAATTGGCAACCCCGGCCCTGGCCAGCTGAAACAGATAGGCGTTGACATAATCATCGGCAATGATCTGTTGCGCCTGCTGCAGCAGTTCGGTACGTTTGTCAGGGTCTGTCTCGGTATTCAACGACGTCATCAGCGCCTGCAGATCGGCATTGTCGTACTGGAAATAATAGTCAGGATTGGCATAGATTCCAATATCCATGGGCTCGGTATGAGAGATGATCGTCAGGTCAAAATCCTTGCCTTTGAAAACCTGCTCCAGCCATTGCGCCCATTCCAGATTTTCAATGTTCGCCGTGATGCCGACATCACGCAGCTGGGCTGCAATGATCTCGCCGCCGCGTCGGGCATAGACCGGTGGTGGCAACTTCAGTGTGACTGTCAGATCATTCTCGTGACCCGCCTCTTTCAGTAAGGCTTTCGACTTCTCCGGATCAAAGGCGGACTGCGCTGTCAGGTCCAGATACGCCGGATTGTGTGGCGCAAAGTGAGTTCCGATCGGTGTGCCATAACCGTACATTGCACCGTCGATGATCTCATCTCGGTTAATGGCATGGACCACCGCCTCTCGGACGCGTACATCGTCAAACGGTGCCACTGCATTGTTCATGGCCAGAATGGTTTCCCCTTCGGTGGAACCCAGTACCACTGAATAGCGTGGATCCACATCCAGCTGCGCCAGATTCTCGGGAGCTGGATAGTTGGGAAATGCATCCAGATCGCCTGCCAGAATGGCCGAGTAGGCTGCTGTTGGTTCGCTGATGAATTTGAAGGTGGCTTTCTCAAGCTTTACCGGCTTGCCCCAGTAGTCCGCATACCTGACAATCTCGACACGATCTCCCTGCACCCAGTTGGCAAACTTGAAGGGCCCGGTACCCACCGGATGAGTGGCCGCATCGGCGGCAGAGGCCGGATCAAGGATGACGGCATCGCCCCAGGCCAGATTGAACAGCAAATTACCGTCGGGCTGTTTCAGGTTGATGGCAATGGTCAGAGGGTCAATGATCTCGACATTGTCGATATTGGCAAACAAGCCTTTTTGCGCATTGGTTGAATCGTCCGCCATCGCACGATCTATGGAGAATTTAACATCGTCGGCCGAGAATTCAGCCCCGTCGTGGAATGTTGCATCCGCCCGTAGACCGAAAATATAGCGCAGACCCTCATCCTCGATGCTCCAGCCTGCGGCCAGCGCTGGCTTGATACTGCCATCGGGCCCAAAACGCGTCAGACCTTCAAAGATATTGGCATAAACCACTTCATCAATAGCCGCCGCAGCCCCTGCCGTAGGGTCCAGATTGGGAGGCTCAAGCTGCACGCCAAGAATAATATCGGTTCTGGCAGCAAAGGCGTTACTGACAGCACACGTGAGAACCAGCAGTGCCGGCAGGCTAAATCGCTTATTCATTACCGCTCCTTAGTGAGATTCTTTCAGCAGTAGGGCTTGTAAGGTACGCCCCATGATCTGCGCCGAGTCAATCATATCCTGTATTCCCACATACTCGTCAGGTTGGTGGGCCAGATCCAGAATGCCCGGACCATAGGCGATGCAGTTGTGCATGCGCCCGATGCGATCGATATGCTTCTGATCATAGGTGCCGGGGGAGACAACATATTCGGGTTCCGTACCGAGACGATTACGAATCGCTTCGGCCACCGCGCTGACCACCGGGGAATCCTGCGCTGTCATGGTCGGCAGAACCGAGAACATTTCTCGAATATCGTATTCGAAGCGATCTCGGTCAGACTTTATCTGCTCCAGAATTTCGTGCAGTTCACCGCGCACATCAGCCAGATCCTCTTCGAGCAGAAAGCGCCGATCAATCACCATACGGCAACGATCGGGGACCAGCGCCGAGGGCATGCCGGTATAGCCAGATTCTGGCTCATCCAGGCCACCGTGAATAGAATTGATATTCAAGGTTGACTGTCGCGCACCTTCGGGCACCACCGGCATGGTGGTACGTCGCGCCGCCAGGCGTGGGATAAGTGTTTCTTCGAAGGCCTCCAGAACAGCCCCCATATGACGTACCGCACAGTCCCCCAGAAATGGCATCGAACCGTGCGCAATATGCCCGTGCGTCTCGATCTCTGCCCACAAGACACCACGGTGCCCAAGGCAGATACGCTCTTTATTCAAGGGTTCGGGAATGATCACATGCTGGACACGCGACGGGTCAAACCAGCCTTTCTCCGCCAGGTAGGCGACACCGCCAAAGCCACCCGACTCCTCATCGCAGGTGCCGGATATCTCGATGGCACCGGCGTAATCCGGATGCTCTGCAATGAAACAGATAGCGGCAATCATGGAGGCCGCCATCCCCCCTTTCATATCGCAGGCACCTCGACCGTAGACACGTCCATCCCTGACGATCCCTGCAAAGGGGTCAACAGTCCAGCCTTCGCCAGTTGCCACAACATCGGTATGCGAGTTGAAATGTACGCACTCGCCCTGGTGCCGACCTTCATGCCGGGCAATCAGGTTCCAGCGCGGATACTTGTCGCTGTCGCCCAGGGCACCTTCGGCACGCACCCGTTCGATAGCAAAACCGTAGGGCTTCAGAAACCGCTCCAACAGATCGCAGATAGCGGCGTAACCCTCGCCCGGCGGGTTGATAGTGGGGTGCTGGATCAACGCCTGCGTCAGTTCTACCAACTGAGTTTGTGCATCGGCAATGCGTCGATCCAGTGCCGATAAGGGTTGCACCGAGAGTCTTTCATCGGTGTCAGTCGCTGGCTGTACATTTTTGTCCGGACTGTGATCCTGTCCTGCTTGCGTCACTGATTACCCCCGCTGAATGTTCGAATGTGCACTTTGTTGCGGAACCAGTTGTGCCTGTTATGCGTCTCAAAGTCAAATGCGTCCGAGCGTGAACTCGGGCAAGCAGTTAGAATCCCGATAACAAATTTCTCATACCGCTGTCCGGACCTACCTGTTCGCGATAGGTACGGCCCTGTTGAACTCGCCACAAACGCGCTGACCATGAATCAGAACCTGCTCGATCTGCTACCGCAGTCATCTCATGCCACTCGATTCTGGTGGATTCGCCATGCAAGAGTGCCAGAAGTTGCACACCGTATGTACGGCAGCCTGGATGTTGATAGCGATACTTCCGATACTGCGCTGTTTCAGGGTATCGCAGCCAAGTTACCCAAGGATGCCCTGTGGGTAACCAGCCCGCTAAAGCGCACAAAGCAGACCGCTGATGCGCTGATTGCTGCCGGTGCCACGGCCAGTGACTGGGCGCAGGATGCAGATATCAAGGAGCAGGATTTTGGTGATTTCAACGGCATGACGCATGAGGAGCTCTTTGCTCAGCGTGATGATGCCTATCTGGGATTCTGGCCCTTGCCACCCGAACAGCAAGCCCCCAACGGTGAGAGTTTTGCCATGCTGCGCACTCGCGTGGAAGCCTTCGTCAAGCGCATGATCACCGAGCATCAAGGCAAAGATGTGGTGTGTGTCGCTCATCGCGGCACCATCCTCGCCGCCTTGCAGATTGCACTGGATCTGCCCATGCGCAACAGCGTCAGCTTTGACATCGGTAACGTCTCTCTCACCCGTCTGACCCATCATGCCGATGTACCGCAAGGTGGACCGCAATGGCGTGTGGTTGACGTCAGCTGGCTGCCCTGAGGACAGCCGCCTAGTAGTCCTCCAACTTGATAATTGCGAGTTGGAGGACAACTGGTATTTGCGAACAGAATGGACGAAGACAGGCTTGACTACAGTTGCCTGTCTTCGTCTTTATCCCTTACTTGAGTCGTTCGAAGACCGTCGCAATTCCCTGGCCCATGCCAATACACATGGTAGCCAGACCCAGCTCACCGTCGTTCTGTTGCATCACATTCAGCAAGGTGGTGGATATGCGCGTACCGGAGCACCCCAGTGGATGACCCAGAGCAATGGCACCGCCATTCAGATTGACTTTCTGATCCATGACATCAAGCAGACCCAGATCCTTCATGACGGGTAGCGATTGAGCGGCAAAGGCTTCGTTAAGCTCAACGTAATCCATATCTTCGATGGTCATACCGGCACGTTTGAGTGCTTTCTTCGATGCGGGTACCGGACCATAACCCATGATCGCAGGATCACAACCACTAACCGCCATACTGCGTATACGTGCGATGGGCTGTAATCCCAGACTCATGGCTTTCTCGCCTGACATGAGCAGCATGGCTGAGGCGCCATCAGCAATGGCCGAAGAACTACCCGCAGTGACCGTACCGGTCTTGGGAATGAAGGCTGGGCGCAGGGATGCCAGAGCTTCGAGTGAAGCGTCAGCACGTATGACCTCATCCTTGTCGATCATCTTCAACACACCGTTCGCATCGTGACCTGCAATCGGCACTATCTCGTTGTCGAATCGACCTTCCACAGACGCGGCATGTGCACGTTGATGTGAACGCAGGGCAAAACGGTCCATATCTTCGCGCGAGATACCGTGCATCTGCCCCAACAGTTCGGCGGTCACGCCCATCATCATTGAAGCCTTGGCAGCGTACTTGCTGACCGAAGGATTGATATCAATACCGTGCAGCATGGGAACGTGTTGCATGTGCTCCACACCACCGACAACGAAGACATCACCATAGCCTGTCATGATCCCTTGGGCTGCAGTATGCAAGGCACTCATGGATGAGCCACACAGACGACTGACCGTCTGTGCTGCGACCTGCTTGGGCAGACCTGCCAACAGACCAATACTTCTGGCCACGTTAAAGCCTTGTTCCAGGGTTTGATTAACACAGCCCCAGACAATATCTTCAACATCGCCCCGATCAACCGAGGGGTTGCGCAGGAACAGCGCATCTACCAGCGCGGCTGACAGATTCTCTGCTCGTACATGAGCAAAACCGCCACCTTTTGAACTGGCCATCGGTGAACGAACACCATCTACGATTACAACATCGCGTGCCTGATAGCTCATGCGGATGCTCCTTTGTCAGCGCTGATCTTGGTGTAGAAAGTCTTGCCGGTCTTGGCCATCTCGCGCATGGATTCTGTCGGATGATACAACGGTCCCAGCTCAGCAAACTGATCGGCACGTTCACAAAAGGCCGCTAATCCGATCTTGTCCACATGGTGCAGAGCACCGCCACGGAATGGAGGAAAACCCACACCATAAACCAGCCCCATATCCACCTCGAAGGCCGCACCCACAATATCGTCTTCCAGACAACGGGCCGCCTCGATGCACATTGGAATCATCAGCCGGTCAACCATGTCCTCGGCAGAAATCTCGGCCTTGGCGCTCTGCACACTGTCAATGACGGCAGCGACATCCGGATCAGGCAGCTTCTGCGGTTTGCCCTTTCGATCGACTTCGTACTTGTAGAAACCCTTGCCGTTCTTCTGACCCAGACGTTCAGCATCAAACAGGGCATCGATAATGGTTTTGCTTTCACTGGCCATGCGATCAGGGAAGCCTTCAGCCATGACACCCGCAGCATGCTTGCCGGTATCCATGCCAACCACATCCAGCAAATAAGCCGGACCCATCGGCCAACCAAATCGTTCCAGAGCCTTGTCGATGGCCATGAAATCACCGCCGTCGGCAACCAGCTTGTTGAAGCCACCAAAGTAGGCAAACAAAATTCGGTTAATCAGAAAGCCCGGGCAGTCATTGACCACTATAGGCGTCTTGCGCATCGCCAAGGCATAGGCCACGGTAGTGGCAATGGCTTGTTCTGACGATGTCTTTGCACGAATGACCTCAACCAGCGGCATACGATGCACGGGGTTGAAGAAATGCATGCCGCAGAAGTTTTCAGGACGCTTCAAGGCTGTGGAAAGCAGATCGACCGAGATGGTCGATGTATTGGTGGTGATGATGGTGTCATCACTCACCTGAGCTTCCACTTCTGTCAGTACGGACATCTTGACTTTAGGATTCTCGACCACCGCCTCGACGACCAGATCCACCTTGCCAAATTCGCCGTAGCTCAAAGCCGGTTGAATGGCATTCAATACTGTAGCCATACCTTCGGGCTTGAGTTTACCGCGTTGAATCTGCTTCTTGAGCAGCTTGCCTGCTTCATCCAGACCGGCTTCCAACGCTTCTTCACGAATATCCTTCATGGTGATGGACACACCATTGGAAGCGGATTGATAGGCAATGCCGCCTCCCATGATGCCCGCGCCCAATACCGCCGAATGCTTGACCGGCAGAGCGTCTTTACTTTGCTTGCGCGCCAGGCGTTTCAGCGCCTGATCATTCAGGAAAATACCAACCAGACTTTCAGCCACATCAGTTTTAGCCAGCTTGACGAAGCTTGCACTTTCAATCGGTAAAGCTTCATCACGTGACTTGGAAGCGTGTTTTGCCACCGTGTTGACGATAGTCAATGGCGAGGGGTAATGAGGACCGGCTTGAGCCCCGACAACGCCTTTGGCGGACTCGAAAGCCATGGTGCGTTCCATCTCTGACAATGCCAGAGGCGCAATCTTTACCGATCGTCGAGCCATGGCATCCAGCTTGCCAGCACGCACTTGCTCGATAATAGCGATAGCTGCCGCGCGAACATCACCATCATGGACCACGGCATCGATAGCACCGTCAGCCAGGGCCGCACTTGCCTTCTTCGACGCTCCGGTACACATCCATTCAACCGCGTTGTCGACACCGATCAGACGTGGCAGTCGAACCGAACCACCCCAGCCTGGCATGATGCCCAGCTTGACTTCCGGCAGACCCATACGCGCTGTCGGCGCTGCAACCCGAAAATCACAGGCCAGACTGATTTCGAATCCGCCGCCCTGAGCTTCACCATTGATGGCGGCAACCGTTGGAAAAGGCAGATCTTCGAATCGGTTGAACATGCTGTTGACTTCCTTCAGCATCGTTTCCAGAACCGCATCTTCGGCTGCAAAGTAGCCCAGAAATTCGGTGATATCGGCACCGGCCACGAACACACCTTTGCTACTGGTCAATACAAGTCCGGCCACATCTGTCTGTTGTTCGATGACGGCAAGCACTTCACCAAATTCTGCCAAGGCCTTGCGATTGAAGACATTGACCTTCTGTTCTTCGCTATCAAAACAAAGCTCGAGGATATCGTTGTCACGAGTCAGCTTGAAAGCTGCGCCGGTAAAAAGCATGAGCGAAAGCTCCTACAGTTATCGTACAGATGAAAGGCTTCGGAACTTGACCGGAATGATCAGATCCGCAGAGTGGTTTCATGCACCAGATGTGGAATGTTACGCCCTGTCCGCCGGTGCACATAGTTGTTCGACAAAAATCATGTTACGCCAATAGCGGCAAGATCGGCTTGCAAGCTGATCAGAGAGCAGTCTTTTCAAGACTGTACAAGTCGCGACTGGGCGAAAATTTCGTGGCTGAGCACGTTCTCATCACTCAACATTCAGAGTCCGGACTGTCCATGACAGGGCACCAAGCTTGAACCCGGCAGCCCTGCCTTTACCATGTGGTCTTTCTGACAGGCATCAGATGGCGAAGTGCGCCTCATCCAGATCCATCAGGTTATCGGCACCCGAGAGCATGGTCACAGCCAGGGTGCTGGTGCGAGGTAACAAGCGTTCCATGTAGAAACGCGCGGTGAACAGCTTGGCACGCAAAAAGACAGCATCGCCTTCGCCGGCTTCCAGCTGACGCTCGGCAGCAACCGCTGCCTGCGCCCAGAAATAGGCCATGACGATATAGCCGGAGTACATCAGGTAATCCACCGACGCGGCCCCTGCCTCCTCCTTGTCCTGCAATGCTGCCATGCCGATGCGCTGCGTCAGAGCACCCCATTCCACATTGAGCTTGGCCAACGGTCGGATGTAGCGATGCAATTCAGGCTCATCGCCATGCGCTTTACAAAATTTATGGATCTGTCGGGTGTAGGCCTTCAGCAGGGCACCTTGAGAACCCAGCACCTTGCGACCCAGTAAATCAATGGCCTGTACACCGGTGGTGCCTTCATAAATCATGGAGATACGCGCATCGCGTACGTTCTGCTCCATACCCCATTCCTTGATGTAGCCATGACCGCCGAATACCTGCATTCCAAGGTTCGCAGCTTCGAACCCGGTCTCGGTCAGGAATGCCTTGGCAATGGGCGTCAGTAGGGCCAGCTCCTGCTCGGCCGCCGCACGGGTTTGTTCATCAGCCCCCTGGTGAGCCAGATCGACCAGCATGCCGCAGCGATACAAAAACATGCGACCACCTTCAGCCAACGCTTTTTGTGTCAACAGCATGCGGCGCACATCCGGGTGCACAATGATGGGATCGGCCGGCTTGTCGGGTGCTGCAGCGCCAGACAGTGAGCGCATTTGCAGGCGGTCACGGGCATAGGCCAAAGAGCCCTGAAAGGCGAGTTCGGCATGCGCCAGACCTTGCACCGCAGTACCGATACGAGCCGTGTTCATGAAAGTGAACATACAGTTCAGGCCGCGATTGGGAGGCCCGATCAGAAAACCCTTGGCACCATCAAAATTGAGAACGCAGGTGGCGTTGCCATGAATACCCATCTTGTGCTCCAGCGAACCGCAGCTCACCGAGTTTCTGACACCCATATTCCCATCGTCGGTCAACGAGAACTTGGGTACGATGAACAGGGAGATGCCACGCGTACCTTCTGGTGCACCAGCCAGCCTTGCCAGAACGATATGAACTATGTTGTCCGCCATGTCGTGTTCGCCGGCAGATATGAAGATTTTCTGTCCAGTAATGGCGTAGCTTCCATCATCATTGGGCTCCGCACGCGTCTTGAGCAGGCCCAGATCAGTGCCGCAATGCGACTCTGTCAGACACATGGTGCCGGTCCATTCGCCCGAAACCAGCTTGCTCAGGTAGTTTTCCTGCTGCTGCTCGGTTCCATGAGCAGCCAGGGTATTCATGGCACCGTGGGACAATCCCGGGTACATGGCCCAGGACCAGTTTGCGGTACCGTTCATTTCCGACAGAACGGTGCCCAGCGACTCAGGCAGTCCTTGTCCACCTTGCGCCACGGGTTGCGTCATGGATGGCCAACCGCCATCGACATATTGCTGATAAGCCTCACGAAAACCGTCTGGCGTGGTGACCTCACCATCCTTCAAAGTGCAGCCCTGTGTATCACCCACCGCATTTAGTGGACTCAGGACGTCCCGGGCAAACTTCGCCCCCTCTTCGAGAATGGCATCCACCACGTCGGGTGTTGCATCCTCAGCCCCTGGCAGGCTTGCGTAATGCTTGTCGAACTCAAGAACTTGTCGCAAGGCAAATCGCATATCTTGCAGTGGCGGATTGTACGCTGGCATTTCAAGACACCCATATAGTTTAACTGCACTAAGTGTCGGCTGATTTCTACCCCAACTCAATGACGAATGCGGGCGAATCTACTGGCATTTTCGTTCACAGCTAGTGACACGATCTTTTACGAACATATAAATCAGTTGTTTAGCCTCACAACCAACTGTCAATGCAATGACGATATCGCTTGCGTTAGTTGGGCAGGTTTATGGGTGTCTGCTGTTTTCGTCTCTGCTGTTTTCGTCGCTGGTGGCAAGTTGCGACAGGCTGTTCCGGTACTCTGTCGGTGTCGCCCCGGTCCAACGCCTGAACGCCCTGAAGAACGCACTCACCTCATCAAATCCTAGCAGACCGGCGATTTCGTTATAAGTCAGATCACTGGTCGCCAGGTATCGCACTGCCGCAACCCGTCGGCAATCATCCTTCAATCGCTGAAACGAGGTCCCTTCTTCCTGAAGCTGACGTCGTAATGTGCTGACCGACATCCCCAGCTGTTCACTCACGTGATCGGCACCAGGAAGACGCCGCGAGTAATCATTACCAAACAATGCCAGCACACGATCACTCAATCGTCGATCATCGTAGGACGGCACGATCAGTTGATAAGGAGCAGACTTCAGAAAGACGGACAGAGACTGCTCATTCTGCACATTGGGTAGCTGCAATATGTTTTTCTCAAACCGAATCAGCGACTGTTCGCAATCGAAATCAACCGGGCAGCGAAACAGGCGTGTCCACTTGGCACCATTGGCGGGCATGGGAAAGTCGAATTCCACGCACCTCAACGGTATCGAACGTCCAGCAAACCAGCTGAGCAGGCTGTGCCACATGTACAGTGATGTACGTATACGCATCGGCCCTGCCGCATTCAGAATCTGCCGCAAACTGTGACCCGACTCATCGCACACGCCGGCAAAGCCGATACTGGTGCTGGAGCGATCATCAATAATATGCGGCTTGACCTTGAGACCATTGCACACATCCATGAACTCACCGGCCCGTGTCACGATAGCGCCCAGCGTTGGTTGATGAATAACGCACAGGCACATCATGCGAAAGGTGCCTCTTGCCACAGGACCGCCACTGACCATGCCCAGAGACTCATCGCGTAGCAGCAACATCCCACGCTGATAAAGACGTCCGAACAGGGCGGCGGACAGATCAACCCCGGATTGCAACTCCTCCAGAGTCACCCCTTCAGCTTCGGCAAACTCACGTGGATCATGCCCCTGATCGACGATGGCACGAAGCAGTGCCCGTACATTCGATTCGGATATCAAACCATTGGCAGAAGATGAAGGTGCTGCTGACACGAGCTCGATATTTCTCTGTGAAGCTGAACGATATTCACAGCATAACGCGTCCGAAGGGTACGGCAACTGCAATCATCAGCTGAGCATGAACCCCTGTCCTTGCGCAACAGAAGCGCCTGTCAGGCACCAGGATCAGCCACTCTCATTCAATGACTATGCCTTGCTCGCAAATGAAGGGCCGATAGGCCCTCACCGGCCCGGCCTACTGCTTTGAGAGACGGCATCAAAAGCCAAGCCATCTCTCAATGAGTCAACGATACTAATTCAAAGATCAAAGCCCGGGCGCTGGCCCTTTGGGATAATGTCTTCAGCCGAATCCGAGATCCAACCGCGCTGATCTCTGGGCACATAGTCATGCTCCGTAGGCCCTGTATAGATCTGACGTGGCCGACCGATTCGCGCGCCCTGGAGATTCTGTTCACGCCAATGAGCAATCCAGCCTGGCATGCGTCCCATGGCAAATATCACGGTAAACATATTGGTCGGAATTCCCAACGCACGTAAAATGATGCCGCTGTAGAAATCCACATTCGGGTAGAGTTTGCGTTCCACAAAGTACGAATCATTCAGTGCAATCTCTTCAAGACGCCGACCAATTTCAAGAAGTGGATCGTTGATGTTCAGATGCTTAAGCAGCTTCTCTGCAACCTCCTGCAGCATCTTCGCCCGTGGATCAAAATTCTTGTAGACGCGATGTCCAAAACCCATCAGGCGGACTCCACTGTTCTTGTCCTTGGCCAGACGCATGTACTCCTCAACCGACAAATCACCCTGGTGTATTTGCTCGAGCATGTCCAGAACGGCGACGTTCGCACCACCGTGCAATGGCCCCCACAGAGCACAAACTCCAGCGGCACATGAGGCAAAAAGGTTCGCACCACTGCTACCCACCATCCGTACAGTGGAAGTGCTGCAGTTCTGCTCATGGTCGGCGTGCAGGATAAGCACCAGATTGAATGCCAGACGAACGATTTCATCTGTCTCATGGGGCGCGTGAGGCTCTGAAAACATCATGTGCATGAAGTTTTCTACGTAGAGCAACTTCGGATTGGGATAGTTGTAAGTCCGGCCAATCGAACTTCGGTGAGCAAAAGCGGCAATCGTTCTGATCTTGCTGATCAGCCTGGCAGCGGCGGCGATGAATTGATCATCACTGTCTGCCCCGTTCATGTCAGGATGAAAACAAGACAAGGCATTGATCATGGCCGACAGGATCGCCATCGGCGGTGCCTGGGTCGGAAAGCCCTGAAAGTGATGCTTCATCGACTCGTTCAGCATGGCATGCCGCGTCAAACGCTCGCTGAAATCGCCGTATTCAGCGGCCGTAGGCAAATTGCCAAAGATCAGTAGCCAGCAAACCTCAATAAAGTTCGGTCGATTTGCGAACTGCTCAATGGGAATTCCACGGTAGCGCAAAATGCCTGCATCACCATCGATATAGGTAATAGCGCTTTCGCAACTACCTGTATTGCCGTAACCCTGGTCGAGTGTAATGTAGCCGGTAGTGTCGCGCAGCTTGCTGATATCCAGCCCCTTCTCTGCCTCACTACCCTCAACAACAGGTAATTCAATTGACTTACCATCAAGAACTATAGATACGCTTTCACTCATAGCAGAACCAGCACTTTGTAAGGGATCAATTACTTAGAATAGTCGACGGGAAGTAGAATCACTAGTCTCGGACTACTGTTTGTCCATGCAGACCACGATCAGAAATTCAGCCGTACGGGTGCCATTTCTTGCATCAATGATGCCGAGCGTTTCAGGCTTGTTGATGGAAGCCAGAGCAACTCCAGAAATTCGCTATAGTTTGCGACTATTGCGAACACACATGCTCGCGATTCTTGCGTCGTTCTCTTCGTTCGTTGACTAACCGGTCGTCACTGCACTGAAACTTCCAACACCAGAAACTGTTTGTGCCTAAAAAGTTAGATTCGGATAATTACCATCTTATTCATTCCGTTCAGGCATGGAACGCCCTCTGCTCCGCAGCAGATAGCCGCGGGTCTGGATCGACATTAACGTAATCGATCTAAGAGACTACGAATCCTCGTTTTAAATGAGCAACCCTTATACGGACAGCAGGTCCATTAAACCCCAGATAGGTCACGACTGCGCGCAACTCATCTTTATTCATTAGAAATCAAATAGACGACACATGAGTCCAAATTCGGACTAGAACAGAACGTTGAATGTCGTTTTCAAACCCCAATAAATTGCTATGACTGATATAGCAGAGAAGATGCAAATTGCAATCCACTGCAACCTTAGTCCGTCACTAATTTTTGGTTGATATAACGCAACAAATATTTTTTTCACAATAATTATGGCAACAGTTATACGGTATTGCCAATTATTTTTACTAGCCAATGAATAGGCGCTTTGAGCTATATAACTATGACAGAAATTGGAGCATTTTCCTGACAGGTTGTATTTACCCCAGTCAGGTGAAAAACCGGCCGGTATGAAGCTCAAAAACAACATAAAAAGTACAATCGAAATGGCGGAACTTACCTGCCCACTTGCGTACTGCATAAGAGTATCAATACCTAAATTGCACAGGTAACTAAGTCCAGGCCATGCCGCATCACAATATTGCGTTTTAAAGAATAAAAGTTGGTCGACAATATCACCATTAACTTTTACCCTGTTAACACGAAGGTTCTCAATTTGTTTCGCACCAAAGTAGCCATTACTAAAAATATTGATGTAGACCAGAATCGGTCCAACTACGCCCAACAGCCACAATACACAAACAGTGTACGTTCTCCAAAAACTGGATTTGGCACTTTTCTCACCTGCCGCAATTTGCTCGTTATTTATTAGCTCGAGCGAAGTTCCAACGTTTTTTAAGTAGTCCTTTTCCTGATCGGCTTTATTGTTAGAGCAAAAAGTACCTATCGAATTACTAACTATTGCTTCCTTGTCAAACCATCCTAGCGATTCGCAGGTCTGCACCAGTGAAGCACCATACGCAGCAATACCAGACGCCGTATGTCTAGTGGAACGCCCTGCTCTTTTCGCATCAACTAAACCACGCTTCAGATCTCTTATTAATATCTGAGCATTATCGATCCCTCGATTTTTTATTCTATGGACAGTCGTCAGGGTCTCATTTTCGTTCGAGTGATGCGCGTGCTTGTGTAGTAGAAATTTGAGATAATAAAATGCTTGGCTACACAATCTACGGCGCTCGTAATAATTAGTAGAGACTAATTCGCCATTAGCTTTGGTGTAATCCGCGCGCGACAGCATTATACCAGTTTGATGAATCTCAAAATTTATTTTGTGTACTACCGTACTAGAAATTGACTCTAGAGCTTCTTGAATTAATGATTTACTACGCTCGAATTCTTGATGCTGAGCACTATTTTGCTGAACACTGCATAGAGATGCGTAGTTTTGTTTTAACGCATGCAGATGCTCAAGAATCATTGATTCTTGGCTGCAGTTTTCTCTAGGAAGGAATTTCGGTCTTTTCGAAAGATTCGATTTATCGTTACTATTTTTTTCTAGTAAGTATACCGAGCCAAGAAGTGATGTGTATTCTGTTGAATGGGCGTCAACTACAACGCGGTACAGGCCTCGATTCGGCTCAGATAGAAAGTCCGTGTCCTGCCAATCAACTATAGAACTGGCAAGCAATGATCTTTCTTGAAACACTCCATCATCATTTCGGATAGATATGTTTGTCAAATAAAAATCGTAAGCCCCTAGTCCAAACGCTGTTTTCGAAAAAAACAGATCCCCAGAGATGCATGGAATCCAAGAGATGAACTCATTTCCCACGAGCTGCTCCTGCAAGCTAAGAGCAACTCGATGTTGCCCATTTTCGTTCTGGGATACTAGACTAGACAGACATTATGTCAACGCCTAAACGCATTGCAGTTACAGGCTACGCACAGATTCAGTGCTTATGCGTTTGTCAGAAATCACGCGACCAGACTGATCACCACCCATTCCGTGCACAATATTTATCCCAGAATCCTGCCTAAGAAGCTCGTTGGCTACCGAGTTCACTCGAATCAAATGTGCTAATTTACGCACCAGAACAAGCATGGCAATTCCAAAAAAAAACAAAGTTAGTCCGCCCACAAGTTCAAGCATAATAATCCTCCTGATAGGCGAGAACTCTCGCGAAATAAATTAGTTTGATGAGGGGAAAGGGAATCATGCAGCTCCGACACTGCTAGTAAGTTTGTACCAAGCAAAGATTTCTGCTTGAGCATAGATCGGCCACAGTTCCTGATTCCTTAACAACTTATATGTCCAATTCTCCTACAAGTCAAGCATACTGAGGAGCCTGTAACACTATACACCATCGGTATGCCAACTATGTGACGAAGCACTCGTTACGCGATATATGACGAAAACCTAAACTGCAAGGCTCGAGAGCGACAACCCTATGTGCTACACACAACAGGCTAACGTTTTCCGATTAAATGAATTATTTCGCATATTAACGCTATCGCTGCTTATGGGTGGATTCAGTTCAATTTGTACACTTTCGCGATTTAAACTTTGCCTGATACATCATTGTGCACCCACTCGTAGTAAGGCATTTTCGTCAATAAGCGTTTTGCGCCGCATCTTCCGAACTACGGAATCAAAACCATTCTTTTTCGCGTGAAATATCAAGTGCCCACTCGCCAAAAGGTGGCCGTTCGTGGCACTCATTATGGAACTGCACAGCGACACCCTTGCCAGTGATGCTCTCGATCAGTTTCAGCAGATCTGCCAGGTTCTTGGCCAGCCGATCGATGCTGTGCATATGAAGCGTATCTCGGCTGCACAGATGGGCCAGCAAAGCCTTCAAAAGCCTTCAACTGAGGTCTGTCGGTCGACTTACCCGACACCTTGTCCTCGAGAACACCCGATTGGAGCCCCCCCCCCGATTTGGTAGACACTTCATTTTGGAGCGATAATGCTCCCAAAGGTGAACAGTGTCAAAACAGAAATCCGGAAATACCCGTCGTACCTTCAGCGATGAATACAAGGCTGAAGTGGTTGATCTTATCAAGAACGGTAACAAACCATTTAGCCTGGTCTGCAAGTGTGGTCATACCCAAATACGACGGCCACAATTACGAGGAGTGCTTTATGGCGCGGGTGCAGGTTGCGCAACAACAACCGAATCCTGAGGTAGCACGACGGATGATGGAGCAGCTCAACAAACCCCTGCACACGAGCAACGCTACGCTATGAGAAACCGATCAGCAGCGTTACTCAAGCGCCTACAGGGGGTCGAGCAGCAAAGGCGCGCCGTTGTGGCACAGCCCGTAGCACTGTGGCCACAGCTGGTTAACATTGCTGAGTGGAGCGCAGCTGCACAGACGCCACAGGAACGGCTAAAGGTGCTTGAACGGGAACGGCAGAAGAGCGCGTCATGAGACGGCCGAATCACTCTGATTTCTGGTGGCTGTCTGGAACGGGAAACAGTGCTCAAACTTTCCACTCTTGAGACCTTTAAAGAGGTAAAAAACTAAGCACCCTCTTCCGAAGCGCAAAGAGAGCAGATAACGCGCGCTAGCTAAGAACTGGCTCACAAAAATCTAGCTTCCGAATCGAGCTTATATAAATCGCATATAGAAAAACTAATAAACTATTGATTTTTATATAAAAAACAAAAAAAAGAAATTCTGATCAGACTAAGCATGATACAAAGCTATCGACACGCTAGCGCTACTTACCATACCAATACGGTACATACTTCGCATTTTTTTTGGCCTGATTTAGATCCGCAGGAACCACAAGCCCCTCCGCACAGGCATCCCGAATGACCTCAGAGACTTTGCCATACTGCTTATCCGAAAGCTTGAATCGACTACGAAGTGTTGCGTTGCTCATAGCAGAGTTTTCTTCCACTTTTAGACAAGCATGCCAATAGCAAGCACGTAGCCGTTCTTCTTTAGTCATCATAGGGAACGGGCGAGGTCCAAAGATAGTAACAACAGTACTCCCCTCTTTCGCTTGAACCAGAGGTGGTGGCAACCCTTCACTTTCTATCGCTTCAAATGCCCTATCAATACCACTACCTCTCAACTCACTTCAACTCACTTAACCCAACACTCAGAAAAAGCCGAGAGAGTTGCTGATTTCGTGATTTAGAAGGGGCATCAACGAATCTGTCAGTCTCGATAAGAGGAGAACCGCAATTCGTTATTACTATTCGATCTGAAAACACCTCCACAATAGGACCAGCATCTGCACCAGAAAAATCCTGGTGCACGATCGCATTGCTGAGTATTTCACGAACTGAAATTTTCGGAATATTGAATTTTTCAACCCTCAATCCAGTAACTAGCTCTTCTTTATGAGGGATAAAAGTCATAATTTTTTGCAGAGCATTATCAAACGCCATTACGTAACCGAGGGCACCTTGCGCATCGTACTCAGCATCAACCTTACTCGTTCCAGTGTATTTGATGACTCGAATCCCCCTGCGCTCAAGTCCTATCAATTTGGCGAAATTCTTCACTGCAGAGACTGCAAGTAGGTTAGAGACATCATACCCACCACTTAGATTCTTAAATAACAGATCTTCACGACACAAGTCGTCGATTGAAGTGTAAGCGATCCATCCAGCCCAGTCTTGTACTGTAACGATCAGGGAGGAATTTTTTGCGTAGGACTCGGTTGGCTGTGATAGAGCATTGCCGCCTGGTCCGGGCTCAACTGCCAAGGCAGTAGCGCCTCGATGTCCTCAATCGACTTGGCGTTGGGCATTTCAGCCAGCACCGCCGTCATGTAGTGAAGCGGATTATGGTTGTTCGCCTTTGCGCTCTCGAGAATGCTGTAGATCAGCGCACTTGAGGCAGCACCGGCAGGCGTATCGGCGAACAAGAAATTTTTTCTCGCCAAGGCCACGGTCTTGGCCACATGCTCGGTGAGTATGTTCGAGATCGGCAGGCGCCCGTCATCGCAATAGCGACGCAGGCCAGCCTCATGTTTGATCAGGTAATTGAGTGCTGTGCGCGTCTTGGCATGCCGCACTCCTAGTGTCTGTACCTTCTTGGCCCATTCCATGAACGTATCCCAGATCGGCACCGCCTCACGCAGTCGTTTCTCGAGTCGTTGAGCCGGTGGCAAATCACGGATCTGCTCCTCAAGTTTGTAGAGGCGCTTGTAGAAGGCGATTGCCTTTGTTGCTACCCACTCCTCGCTGGTTCCTTTCTTGCCCTTGGGCGCATGGCGCCCAGCTTCGACGAACTTGCGTCTCGAGTGGTCGTTGCAAAGCACGGTTAACAGTTCATTCTTACTGACAATGGCATTGAAGCTCGGTGCCGCATCGACAACCAGAAATCCTTTGAAGTCTTCGAGCAGAGTCGAGGCCACAGCCGAGCCTTTGGATACGTTGTAGTCCAATAGCACCACCGGTGTCTCAGGGGCGCCACCGCGTCGGATCCACAACGCGCTGCGGCTACTGGCCGATCGCCCATCCTCCTTGAGCACCTGGATACCAGTATCATCGGACATCGCGATATCGTAGGCGAAGAACATCTCCTGCATCAGGTTGTACAGCGGCTGGAGGAAGGAGGCGCTGTCGATCAACCAGCGGGCCAGCTTCGAGCGGGACAAATCCAGCCCCTCGCGCGCCCACATCTTCTCCTGGCGGTACAGGGGCAGAGCATCCAGGAGTTTTGCCACCATCGTGTAAGCCAGAATCGAAGGGCTGGCCTGCGAGCCAGGCAAGGGTTGCAACGGCATCGGAGCGGTTTTCACGCCACACTCCCTGCAAGCACAGGCGTACTTGAGCTTCACGTGCTGGATGACAAATTGTCGTGCAGGGATCACGCCGATCTGTTCCGTGACTTCCTCACCGATGGGCATGAGCTGACCACCACACTCGCCCTGGCGATGTTCCTCGTCCAGTTCGTGCGTGATACGCACCCGCTCCAGGTGATCTGGCAACAGACGCCGTGGTCGTGGCTTTGCTGGTTTGGGCCGCGGCGCTTTGTCATCCTCCCCGTCGGTACCCTGTCCATCGGCGGGCGAGTCGCCCGCCTGCTCATCCGCATCTTCTAGCTCATCATCAAGCGTTGCTTGCATGGCCGCAAGCTCCGCTTCATTGAACAGACTCAGATCTGCCTGGCCGGGATTAACCTCCGAGGAGCGGCCCCAGTGACGCTGCGCCAACTGCGCGATCACCTGCTCAAGCTTGTCGATCATCCGTATCTTGGTGGCAAGATCACGCTCGGCAACAATGAGCCGCTGGCGCAATTGCTCAATGTCAATGATCTCGTTTGAGGGAAGCTGGGTGTTCACGCGAACGACAATACTACAAGTGCGTACTACTGTCTGGTCTGCGCTTTCTCAGAAGTGACGTGCGTATACCTGTTCGCGATGCGGGCGCATGCCATTCAGATCATAGCCATCAAGCAGGTAGTCCAGCTGCTCCTGATCCAGCTCGATGGTATCGCTATCGCCAAACCAATCAGGCCAGTGGAAGCGCTGATTCTCAACTCGTTTATACAACAACCAGTATCCGTTCAAATGCCAGATCAGCACTTTGACACGGCGAGAGCAGCGACTGACAAACACATAGGCAGTCCGATCAGAGGGATTCTGATCAAGCTCTGAGGCAACCAGTTCTGATAAGCCATCAATCTGTTTTCTCATATCGACAGGGTGGCGATACACCAGCACTCGCTCAGGCAACCAGCGCGCACTCATGATCGAGCCTCTCGAGCCAAACGCATGATCGCTTCGATGCCGACACTGGCACTGCATTGCAGGCGAACCTGCTGTCCGATGTGAATGGTGACACCCTCACCAACGTGTTGATCAGGGACAACAATGGCCTTGGGTTGAACTGACCGAAAAGCTGACGCTTTTTCATCCTTCTTCTTGTTAGTGCTTCTTGGTTTGCGACGGGTGCCGGCGAACTTGTTGCTACGTTGGTAGTGCCGAGCAAATACAAACCGTGACAGACCCTCGCGATCACAGAATGTACTCTGTGGCAGTCCAGAGGCGTGGAACTGGTCAATCCAGGCATCCCACTCGGCGGCGGTGAACTTGGGTGATGAAGGCATGGTAGAAAATCCTGACAATGTGAATTGGAATCGTCATGATCAGTGCGTCGTCAAGCATTGTCACCATGGGCCTGATGAGTCGCTTACATTGAAGTAATCGATGTACTGCTTTGCTTTAACTTAGATGCCATTTTGTCGATGAAAAAGCTTTCTTTCAACACATCCGCGTTCAGTCCATACAAACATTTTTGGCGTTCAAATGCATACCTGCTGACTGCTTGCCAAATCGTAGATTCTCTATCCGGATACACATCCAATTTCTGTAGATTTGAGTCAACTCGAATGTAAGCGCAATTTTTGAACCTAACAGGGTGTCGGAACGCTGGGCTGACAATCAGGAATTCAACATGAAGCCCATTAACGTCAAGCTCCCGATGCTCAATAGTCAATCTGGGGCTCAAATTCTTCGGTAGCCACAGCAGAAAATCTTCATTACCGATTTTCTTGGTTGCGAGTCTTACTTCAGTACCAACAATTGAATGATCTAAATCATCGACACCCAATACAAAATAAGCGCGTTCCTTAACACACAAAATAGCGCAATTTGCTAAGGCTGATACATACTTACCAATACTATCTGGATTGCCGTTATTCATCTTGAATTCGACCCAATCCGTCTCTTTGGGTAAAGACACTAAACTCTCAAGCAAATTGTTGAGTTGATCTCGCTCCATTGGTCACAGTCATCGGTAGCTATTCATTAACGACGCCATTGCAGACGGGGTACTTTGCATAATAGTGACACCAGAGTGACACCAAATATGTTTCCAAACAAAAAAGGCCTAGGTGAAATCACCTAAGCCTTTGAATTTAATGGTGCCGGCACCAAGAGTCGAACTCGGGACCTACTGATTACAAATCAGTTGCTCTACCAACTGAGCTATACCGGCACTACAGACTGACCTTCAAACTGCTTGAATCTGGCATGGCCGAGATTCGATATCCTGATAAAACTGCGTCAGCCGTTATCAGGGCGCTAAGTGTATGCATTTAAAACTGATTTGGCAACGCAATTAGTCACCGATTTTGATATTTTTTTCGTTCCACTGCGAACAATGTGTTTCTTCGGCGACTTTCAACCCCTTAAAAGCCTTTCGGAGCAAATTTTCAGTTCAGCGACAGCCTGTCGCAGCAAGTTGACGCCAATCCCAACTCAATCTCACTAAGAGCCCCTCCCATCTCAGAAACCCCTTTGAGCACCAACAGCTCGTCATGCACAACAGGAATTCTCATGAAGGATTCAAGAATCTTGGCCTCGCCACCGGTGACAATCGTCGTCATCGGCGAAACTCGCTGAGAAGCCTCGTAGACCAGCCGCTCCATGGCACCAATTGAGGCGAACCCGGTTCCACCTGCAATGCCACCCGCCGTGTTGTCGGAAAACGGACTGATGTCGCCGTCCGCGGCAAACAGGGCCGATGTGTACTTGCCCAGAGAACGACGCATGGTGTAAATACCCGGCAGAATCGCCCCACCCAGATGAACTCCGTCCGCATCGATAAGATCAACGGTCGTCGCGGTTCCAGAATCGATCACACACAAACCACCGCTGTACTGGGCACGCGCGCCAATCATGGCAGCCCACCGGTCAACGCCAAAGGTTTCAGGCTCGTTGTAGGCATTCTTCAGACCATTGAACTCTGCGACTGAGTGGATGGCGATGGGCTTGATGGCAAACTTGTCGCAACACCAGGCACTCATGTTAGGCAGCAATCGCTCGCCAGCTACATTCGAGACATGCACGCTTTCCGGTCGTCGCTCACCCAGAGCCTTGAGCCAGACCCTGTCGAGCACTTCATGTAGAAACACATCCTTCCAGGCAAAGGTTTCCAACGGGTGCAGACCGTCTTCATCTTCAATTGCAGATTTGCAACGTGAATTACCTATGTCTACCAGAATTCTCATACGGTCGGCCTAATCGATACATTGCCACTAAAAAGCGGGAGGATTTCACCAGCACGCTCAACCAGCAACGCACCCTGCTCATTGACACCACGTGCAACCGCTTGTTCCGTCGAATTTTCTCGATGAATCAACACTTCACGATCAAACAGCCAATCCAGTGCTGCCCATCGCTCAGAAAATACCGTCCAGCCCGACTCATGGAATCGCTGGTGTTCAGCCAACACATTCGCCACCATTTTCGCAAGCAAAACATCGCGTTCGGACGGAGCCATGCGCCCCCCCATCGCCTCTTCAAGCGATGTTGCACCAATTCCCAGGCCCAGCACCTCGTCGTCATGCAAAGTGTTGATGCCAATGCCGGTAAACAGCTGCGTAACTCGTCGAGCACCAGCAGATGCGCTAACACTGCTGAGTTCGGTGAGCAGTCCACCTAACTTGGCACCGTTCAACAACACGTCGTTTGGCCATTTCAACTGCGGCTGAACTCCCAGGTTGTCGGCCAGGCATTCAGCCACGGCAATGCCTGTCACCAGACTGATGCCGACCAGCTCGCTGGCTGGCCGCAATGACTGCGCAAGAACGGAAAACGTGATATTACCCGGACGTGTCTGCCATTGACGTCCGCGCCGACCGACACCTGCACTCTGCCAATCTGTCACGCACAGATGTACGGTTTCATTGACATCACGCCCCCTGTCGAGGTCCGTGGACGTCAATATGGAGGCATTGTCCTTGAGCCAGATGCTGGTCGAATCAAGCTGTTCAAAAGCATGAACATCCACATTCGGATGCCCAAGCTTATGCAGTTGATTCTGAATAAGGCGTGCATCCGGCAGCTTGCTCATCGCAGTCTTTCTCTCTTGATCATCAAAGGGACTTCGAACAGCAGATAGCGCCCCATATTCATGCCTCTTTCCGACCACCGCTCAACCACTGCTTCAGGCGATCCGAATCAACAATCTCTAACATCGAGGTATCCTCAGGAGCAGGCTCCAGTGCCAATTGGGCGTTGTGCAACTGGCCCAACCTGAAAAAATGGATACTGATTTCGCCAAGATTTGCATGACGCGCCAGATGATTAGCCACATCAGCCTTGTTGACCGATAAACCGTTCATGGCGATCAGGATGTCACCTGCTGCCATGCCCGCCTTCTCGGCAGATCCTCCAGAGAACACTTGCAGAAGCTTTACGCCGCCCGGTGCATCATCGAAATTGGCTCCAAGCCAGGGCTGAACGGTCGCTTTAGCATCAACTGCAGCCTTGCTCTGATCACTGGCATCTGCGTTCTGCGCACCTGAGCGGGTGACATTACCGGTATCGGTTGCCGAATTTCGGGCTCGCCAATCGAGCTTGATCCCCAGGCTGAGGAGCGCCTCAGCCACCGGGAGCTCGTCGGTGGTATACAGCACGCGATTGAAAAAACCGGACAAATCCTGGCCCAACAACTGCGAAGCAAGCTTCTGAGGCTCATCTTCTTCCAGGCCTTTGCCACTTTCTAACCAGCGATCCCAGAGCTTGCGCATCAAGGTGTCCAGCGTTACCTCATCCTGGGAATGCTTGCGCAGCAAAGCATCCAGACATAAGGCAATCAGCGCACCCTTGGCGTAATAGCTGACAATGGCGTTAGGGGAGTTTTCATCCTGCTTGTAGAACTTGTGCCAGGCATCGAAACTGGATGCGGTCACCGTCTGCGTCAAACGCCCCGGGCCTCTCTGAATTCGGGTCAGTGTATTGGCCACCAGCTGCAGGTATCGTTCTTCATCAATCAGACCGGCACGTACCAGCACCAGATCATCGTAGTAGGATGTCATCCCCTCGAAAAACCATAACAACTCGGTATATGACTCCTGATTAAGCTCAAACGGGACGAAGCGTGCAGGTTTGATGCGCTTCACGTTCCAGGTATGAAAATATTCGTGGCTGCACAGTCCCAGAAAATTCAGATAGAGGTCACTGGTCGCACTCTCACCGATGACGGGAAGATTCTCACGCGTGATCATCAACGCAGTCGAGGCGCGATGCTCCAGTCCGCCGTAGCCCTCACCAACCACCATGACCATGAACAAATAACGATCAACCGGGGCTGGCTCACCAAAAAAGCGGATTTCATGCTCACAGATTCTGGTCAGATCATCGATCACACGCTGCTCATCAAAATGACAGGCGCCTGTGAGAATGATTTCATGCGGAATTCCGCAGGCATCAAAGTGCAAGCGCTTGAAAGTGCCCTGCTCTACAGGATGATCGATCAGCTCGTCGTAGTTCTGGGCCTGATAGAGGCCGTAACCATCGGTGTCAGTATCAATGGCCTTTAGCGTTGTTGCCAATTGGAACAATTGTGCGGCTTCATGCACTGGTCGTTCGAACCTGACCTGCTGCGCTTCCTGATCCTGCCCCTGCACACACAGAAAGATACTGGTGCCGTTGAAGAAGGCATGCGTGTTATCCACATGGGCAGAGCGGACAGACAGATCCCAGGCATAGATACGATATTCAACAGACAGGCTGGTAAGCCCCGGCGGTGCTTGCCAAGTCGATTTGTCCAGCTTGGTCAGCGTTATGGGCTCAACCCCCTGACTTGCCATGACACTCACGATATTTCGTGAAAAATCCCGGATCATGTAGCTTCCGGGAATCCAGTTGGGAAGCCTGAGCACCTGACCTTCGGGATCCGGCTGGGCCACATCGAGTCGCACGTCTATCAGGTGCGCGGCGGCATTCGAAATGCTGACGGTGTAATTAATCACGAATCTGACAGCTCCCGTCGATCAGCTCCACAGGTTGCACCTGCCTTGTTATCCCATTTCATGCCGTCAACTCCACTCTTCTGAGCCGATAACACGGTATCTGGCTCCCAACGCCATTGTAGCAATCCTGGCAGACACCCATAAATTCTGACAGGTAATCCTGCCAATATTCCAATTGAATACTTCACGCTTTATGGGTGTCTCGTACTTCTGTCATAATTGGGTCCTTCTGTTTACCTAGAGATCGTCGCAAAACTGCCATGTCCAAGTCAGAGCCCGTAGAGGCCAGTAATTTCATTAGAAACATCGTCGACAACGACGTGGCTTCGGGCAAGAACGGCGGCCAGGTAGTAACCCGCTTCCCGCCGGAACCCAACGGTTATCTGCATATCGGTCACGCCAAGTCCATCTGCCTGAATTTCGGCATTGCAAAACGCTACGACGGCCAGTGCAACCTGCGCTTCGATGACACCAATCCGGGTCGCGAGAGTGAGGAATACGCCAACGCCATCAGAGATGATGTCAGCTGGCTGGGGTTCGAATGGAACGAGCTGCGCCACGCTTCCGACTACTTCGACAAGTTGTTCGAATTTGCGCAAGAATTGATTCGCCAAGACAAGGCTTATGTGGATAGCAGCAGCGCTGAAGAAGTGCGCGAGATGCGAGGCTCATTGACCGAGCCGGGCGTGCCCAGCCCTTACCGCGATCGCAGTGTCGAAGAAAACCTGGATCTGTTCCAGCGCATGAAAGACGGGGAGTTCGACGATGGCGAGCATATTCTGCGAGCCAAGATTGACATGGCCTCAGGCAATATCAATTTGCGAGACCCTACGCTTTATCGAATCCGCAAAGTCCACCATGTCCGGACCGGCGACAAGTGGTCCATTTATCCGATGTACGACTACACGCATTGCGTCTCTGATGCGCTTGAAGGCATTACGCACTCTTTGTGCACACTGGAATTCGAAGACCATCGGCCACTCTACGACTGGGTACTGGATGTACTGAAAACGCCCTGCCACCCCCAGCAGATCGAATTTGCCCGGCTCTCACTCGAATACACGATGCTCAGCAAACGGCGCCTGATTCAGCTTGTCGAAGAGAATCATGTACACGGCTGGGATGATCCACGCATGCCAACCATCGTCGGCATGCGTCGACGTGGCTATACCCCTGAGTCGCTCAGAGACTTTTGCGACCGCATCGGCATCACCAAAAACGATGCGTGGATAGAAATGGCGGTTCTGGAGACCTGTATTCGAGACCATCTGAACAAAAATGCGCCACGACGAATGGCGGTACTGGATCCGATCAAAATCACCATTACCGACCTTCCTGAAGACTATGAAGAGACGCTGACGTTTACCAATCATCCTCAGGATGAAGCTGCTGGCACTCGTCCTGTGATCTTTACTCGTGAAGTATTCATTGATCGGGATGATTTTGCAGAAGTCCCCCCTCCAAAATATCAGCGCCTGATTCCAGGCGGTGAGGTCAGATTGAGAGGCTCCTATGTGATCAAGTGCGAAGAGATCATCAAGGATGCCGATGGCAAGGTCTTGGAACTACGCTGCACTCATGATGCGAACACACTGGGAAAGAAGCCTGAAGGTCGCAAGGTCAAGGGCGTAGTTCACTGGGTTTCTGCAACGCACGGAGTTCCGGCTGAAGTGCGACTCTACAATCCGCTGTTCAACCGCCCCGATCCCACCAAGGCAGACACACTGGCCGAAGCCTTCAATCCTGAATCAGAAACAATACTGACAAGCTGCGTTGTCGAACCTGCCCTTCAACAGGCAGAACCCGAACAGCATTTCCAGTTTGAACGAATTGGCTATTTTGTCAGCGACAGGAGCGATCACCGCACTGACTCACCCGTATTCAATCGTACGGTGACCCTGCGAGACACCTGGGCCAAGTAATAGCAAGGCTTCCAAAGCTCGGATGCTTCCATGCGCGTCCGATCAGGATTGGAAAAAATGCTTTACCTACTGCAGACAGGTAGGTAAAGCACTAACACTATGAAACCCTGAGTGTGATCGTAACCTCGAATTGGCTACATCAGGCTCATGACGCCGGTATTCGGCCACCCCGATGCCCATGCAGACTGGCTTTCATCCACATGAAAGCCCCTTGCGATTGTGTTCAAACTGACTCAAGTCGAATAAAATAGAAGGTTAAAAGGTAGTTAATTACAGCTCAGCCCACCAGCCGGCATGAGACATGCTTCACAATTCAAGCATTCCGGTTAGCCAAGCATTCAAGCCAGAGTAAATAAGCAAGTTTGCATTGACGAACCTCAATCGACCAACTATCTAAAAATCTACCAACTATCTAAACTAGTGTCATGTTCGCCGGTACACTGACGCCTATATGCTGTTTTTGTCGCATTTGGTTCCAGACGACCTAGAGCATCCGCCTACAAACAAGTCCGCTGGTGAGAGAATTCATGTCCAATAGCATCCCTGCCCTGTTCAAGACTAGCTTGGTCGCAGCCGCGATCGTATCGCTGAGCGCGTGCTCAACCACACCAGGCAAGGAAGACACTGGACTCAGCCGGGTGGGCGCGGGTATTTTGACCGCGGGGCGAACCACCGCTGATGTGACAGGTCGCGCCTGGGACAAGACCACTTACCTGCTGGGTTTCAGTGACGAAGATACAGAAGCTCAAGCTGATGAGACCCAAATCAGTCAGGCGGGAGCTGGCGAGACCCGACCTGGCCAGGAGCTATCCGATGAAGGCCTGCTGATGGATGCCGAAGAGGTGACGTTACTGGAGGGCAATGGAACGAGCTCTCGAGACACCACCATCCGTCCAATTGTCATACATAGCGCCACACCTAACCGCAGAGCGCGAGACCAGATTCCCTCAGTCACGCCACGTGTAGAAACAAACCAGGCAGCAACCATTGAGACACCCATAAACGATGATGTGGGCGAACTAGCTGAATCCGACATCATTCCCCAGCCAGAAGCCTCGTCCGAATTGGCTACCACACTGCCTGAATCTGCACCCGCCATTGAGGACATGGTCCACACAGTGGGTTCGAGCGAGACATTATGGGATATCGCCAAACAGACCACTGGCGATGCCACTAACTGGCACATTCTTGCTGACATCAATAATCTTGGACCCAACGCCTCTGTATACGCGGGCCAGAAGCTGATCATCCCTGCCGACATGATCAAGCCATCACTGAATCAGACTGCTGCACTCGAGACTTCAGTTCAAGATTCGGTGCCCGAGCAAATTTATGTTGATACGCAAAACCTGTCAGGTGCAATCAGCGAAGAAACCGCAGCGAAGCCTCAGTTGGAGGTGCCAGCATCAGCAGCTAGCGACGCCGAAAAACCCACTCAGGTCAGTGCAAAGGCGTTCAAGCTGAACCCTGGTGAAACACTGTGGGATTTTGCCAAACGGACAACTGGAGATGCCACTAACTGGCAAGCAATTGCCGGGCAGAATGAATTTTCTGCAGAACAGGCTGCGGTTGTAAGAACCGGTCAAACGATTTATGTGCCTGAAAACCTGATCAAATCAGATCTCGAATCCGCCATCATCACGGCAACACCAGAGCTTGAAACAGCAGTCAACGTCACATCATCAGTTGAGGATGAAGTGCTCGAAACGGTTGAAACAGCAGCGAACATCACGCCGGCTCAACCTTCAACAACGATTGCAAAAAGTGAAGCATTACGGACACTCACCATCTCATCCAAGCCCTCCAAGGTGGATGTGGCAGGTGAGACTGAGTTGCTGGATGCCAATGCAGATCTTCTATCTGAGTCAATAGCATCAGTCAAGCCAGATCAAGCCATCAAGATTGTTGAAGCTAACTTCCAATCCGAAGAAACTACCAGCCTCACCACCCAGGCAACTGATGCGTTGAAAAGCGTCACACCGGAGCCGGATACTCAATCATCACCCGATCAGATCATGGTGAGCGGCACCTACTATCCGAAGGCGATATACAACAATGCCGATTTCTCCTCCAGCTTGTTGATGCGTGTCTCTCCCGGCACTACCCTGCAAGTCGCTAAATCCATGGGAAACTGGTATCAAGTGAAAACCAGCAAAGGTCTCGGCTACGTACACCAGCGAGATATAAAATAACCACATTGCCATTCTGAAACCTACCGACATAATTCTATGCTGACGACAGCTCAAAAAGTCACAGCAATACGGTAACGACCCAAAAACACGCACTGCAACACCAAAAAGCCCGGTCTTGTCATGAGGTCGGGCTTTTTCATGTCTTCATTTCCATCCAGAGATCGCTTCTGGCATTTTTCTGTCTGGCTTTAATTTTTGCCCATTCGTGCCATCATCCGCACTGCACGTAACCCGACGGTCCCATTTGATTAGTTTATGTGTCTCTAATCTCTATTAGCGTTGCCGAACTACGATGTGGTTCCCTCCGGATAAGATGGTTCGTGCCGACAATTGATTTCAGGGTGAGAAAGTTACACTTTCTCGTGGTGTTCATCGAAAGTGATGATTTACCACCTGCAACCCATCTGGCAATAGAAACGACTGGAAGAAAATGAAAAATTACGCCAGTTTATCCGTAGCGATGTGCTTGTCAGTTGCCTTGGCAGCCGGCTGCGCAACCTCGGGCATAAACTCGAATCAAGCTCCGGATAATCAAACATCAGCAGCCCGCCTGTCCATTGATGATGTCCAGCATACAGTCGCACCAGGCGACCGACTAAGCGACATCGCGCTCAAATACACCGGACGGGTTGATCAGTGGGAGACAATTGCCACCTACAACAAGATTACTGATCCTCGCACATTACGAATTGGCGACATCATTACCATTCCGGCCAGCATGCTTCGTGAGAAAAGAACTGAGTCGAGCAACAAGAATACTGGTCGTGAAACGCTGAGCAACAACCCTGCGGGAGTTGCTACAACGACAGGCACATTGGCGTTACAACGCGCTCGCGAGGTAAAGAGCACCAACAGTGAAGCCCCTGATGTGCACATCGCGTCAGTTAACACTAATCGCACCTTCGAATTGAATCCCATTGAATCCTCAAACCTGGCGACATCGCAGCGCTATGGTACGAAACCACCTCAGGTACGAGTAATCGGCACCTATTACCCAAAAGGTGTATATCAGCAGCCCGCCAGCTACTCTAAACTTATGATGCGCGTCGCACCTGGGACGATTTTCGAGCTCGACCAAGTCATCAACGAGTGGTACAAAGTCAATACAGATCAGGGCATTGGTTACATACGCGCCGAAGATGGAAATCTGATGTCAGACTAATGACCAGCAACCAGCTGCGAAGTCGACTGCCAGCGGAAACCATCTGGCATCACTAAAAAATACTCGAATTACACGAGTCGATTCGCTCAAAGGAGCTGTAAACGATGAGCAGCCAGTTCGTAACACTTGCTCGACATGCAAAATCGAGCTGGAAAACTGAAAACCAGGCCGATTTTGACCGTCCGCTGAATGAACGCGGCGCAAGGGATGGGCATACCATGGCCAGGCGTCTTCTGAACCGCCAATGTATTCCAGATCTGTTGCTGTGTAGCTCGGCACGCCGAGCTCAGGAAACTGCCGCCTTTCTGTACACAGAACTCAAACTGAGCGAAGAACAGTTTGAGTTGCACGATGAGCTGTACCTAGCCTCAGCAGGCACCCTCCTGGACATTCTATCCACTGTTCCCGTCACCGTGAATCATGTCATGGTCGTGGCCCATAACCCCGGCCTCGAAGCTCTTAGTGATCTGCTCGCCGGACGCACTTTGCCGCCACTACCGACACTTGGCATCAGACAGTTTGCTGTCTCCTCCATCCGCGAACTCGGCTCCTACAAAAACAACGCCGCCCATTCAGACACCCATAAAGCCGATCCTGTCTCACCCGCTAAACTGGTGTTCGAAGACTATCCAAAGGCAGACAGAGGTGACTTGTAACTAGCTTAGAGGGAACTTGAGAGAGAGAGAGAGAGAGAGAACTCTGCCTTCTCTCAGCTAGCTGAGACCTTCGTCAATTGCACGCTAGGTGTATCGCCTTTCCTGTAGTACTCCGGTTGCTTCCGCATTTTTTCCAAAGCAATGTCTCTGGCAGTTTCGGTTTCGAACCAGCGAGTCCCACTCCACTGTTCACCCAGCAGATGAGGAGCACTCATCGGATCGTTCTCAGGAAGCTCAACGCGAATTCCGAACTGCTTGTCAGCAGAAGTAGCCATAACTGTCGTCAAATAGGTTTGAGACACCCATTATCCTCCCTCAAACCGCCTTACGGCTGCTTCATGACACCCATATAGTAAAATTAGGCGCCTTGCCTCCCCGCGACTCCCGCAATCGCAGCCCACAACCTGCAAATGAACCGCTGCTCAAGCTGAATCTGCATATTTGTCGGATAATAACCAGACTTGGATAGGGGAAATTGCTTCATGAACCGTCAAATACGGATAATTTTCGCAGTGTGCCCACTGATATTATTGGCATCCTGCACACAAGAATCACAAAACAAGATCGGACGATCAATCCAGAACTGGACTGGAACAGATGGAATTATCGAGATCTACGCAGGCGAAAGACTGGTCAAGCGGTTCATGGAAATCGACAAGATCTCTACTGCCGCAGGCACCGGCAACAATGCGGATCGCCCGTACCGATTTGGCTACGGCGTCATGGATGCGAACTTGAACAACAAGGTGGATAGCGACGAAAAGAAAGTCTATTTCGAATTCAGTGACTACTCAACTTCTTATGTGTTCTTTGAAAATCCCGGTTGAGCAGAAAAACAATGCGTGAAGAAGATCACATTATCGCCTGTTATTTCATGTATTTATTTGACTAATCTCCAGTGACTACTAAAGTCTTCGCACGTGCCCCAATCAACAGTTGGTGTTACGTTCTCACCCCTGAATCGGGCCCGCTTGTCGGGCCCTTTTTTTTGCCTGCACTTCCCGCGCTATACTGCGCACCATAACTGAGGCGAACACTATGCGGATGGACTTTTTCAGCGACCTGGTAGAACAGTCAATTGCTGATTCACAGGCAGAAATTACGGGTGATGGCAGCAAATTCGAGGCAAGAGTCGTCAGCGACTCTTTCGAAGGACTGTCTACATTAAAGCGACACAAGCTCGTCTACGCGATTTTGGATGAACACATCAAATCAGGTGCCATTCATGCACTGAGCATCAAGACATTCACCAAGAAAGAATGGTCTGAATCCAGCCAGGCGAGTTAACAGGGTGCTGGTCCTCACTTGTGAGTGCCAGTACTTATTTGCACCGGTAAATTATGCAATATAAATCATACTAACTCTTGCTGCTCATAAAGTCTGAGCAGTTAGTATTTTATTGCATAACTCCTCCCATTGCAGATGAGAGGATTGAACAACACTCCCCATGCAACTCCGTCGAAGTTTGGCCCGAATATCGCTTTGTTACGGCACATGCAGGCATGGCCCGGTAACCCAGAGCGGCCAACCGATAGCCACAAGGGGAAGCACTCTAAAATATAGCCTCCTCGAGCTAACCAAGAGCTCAGCCTGACGCACAACACGGGAGGCTGAACATCATGACAAGCATTGCGGAGACAAAGCCGGGTACACCCGTCGACGAGCCCCCCTCTCTGGCGACCTCAGACGAGGCAAAACCTGATCGAGCATGGGTTCAAACCTTGGCAGACATCGTCAGTGCATCTGACCTTTCGTTGGAATCACGATTACGGACCAGTTTGTCGTGCGACATCACCGCCCGCCAACCAACGTTTTATTTCCCTCCCAAGATGGCCGAGCTTCAGCCTCGAAACTTTCGCTACCTTCAATGCTTTGCCAAGAAAAATGGTTTCAAGCTACTTGAAGACAGACGAAACAAGGATATTCAGCCGATTCTGGAAAGGCGTGACCGCAAACCCGCCATGGTCGCACTGGGATTAAGTCTGTTGATGAAACAAACCGGCATACCGGGAGCTGCACGAATTCCGTCGGTACCACACCGCTTGAACCCAGATAGCCAGTACATTGGACTTGGAAAGCTCATCAAGATGGCTGCATTTGCGACCCCCAATTCCAAACGCGTCGTAGTGCTCCCCAACCGTATTCTGGTCAATGCTCTCAAGGATACACAGCCCATCTCCGGACATGCCTGCAATATGACTTATGCAGGCAAAACCACGATTCTCAGCCATTTCGACTCGCAGTACTTCCGATCTATCGGATATTCCACCGGTAGTCAGTACGTTACGCATATTTGCCTGGCCGGTGGCCCTCGGGAACTTGCATCGCTATGGACCCAGCTACCCACGCTAACCAACACCGATTTCAAACTCCAGCTTTTTCCCGCCACCCGTGCCTCTGAGGACTTCGGACTCTTCTATATCACGCTGTATCTCAACATGGCAAAAAATCCTTCCCCTTGGTGGCTGGAATCAGACACCCATAAAGGACTGGAATCAGACACCCACAAAATGAAGGCAAGTAACGATTCGCACACTCACAAGCATCGAAAAACAGGCTGAGCGGTATTCTTTTGACTACCGAGCTCTGGCTGAGATCAGAACTATTTCGCCAGAATCGTCCAAACAGCCACACTCCTCTGAACCTCCACTTGTAAATGGATTAAGAAGCGGAATCATCGGAGTTAGCGCAAAATATGGGTGGCCAATTGCTCAGTACTGCAATGATTACCCGTAGGGCTTGATACACTTGCGTAGTTGATGGCCACAGATCTTCGGCCGAGTAGTCAATGTCGGCGAAACCTGGTACCCATTAACAGACACATTCTGCTGCCCTTTGGCAGGTGCGCCGTCTGATCCCTCACATACCGATTAGTCAAAACCCAATCCCATGTCCCTGATTCGCGTTCAAAACGCTTCTATAGCCTTCGGGCCAACTACCGTACTCGATAAGGTCAATCTGACTATCGAACGCGGTGCCCGCATGGCTCTGGTCGGCAGAAATGGGGAAGGCAAGTCCACCCTGCTGAAGATAATTGCCGGAGAGCTGCTTCCCGATAGCGGTGAAATCGTAGGCACCTCTGGGCTCAAGACAGCTTATCTGCCGCAAGCCGTGCCCACCGACTTCGAAGGTACGGCATATGAAGTTGTCGCCTCGGCACTGAGTAAAGTGGGACGGGTGATTGCGGAGTATCACAAGGAATCCCAACGCCTCGCGCTGGGAGAAACCAAAACAGAGAGCGGGAAGTCACTCGTTGACCACCTGGCCCATCTGCAAGATCAAATTGACTCCAACGATGGCTGGTCGTTAGTGCAAAAGGTCGAACAGACACTGTCGAAGATACAGATTGACCCTGAAGTAGATGTAAGTAGCTTGTCTGGCGGTATGAAGCGACGCGTCGTACTAGCTCGCGCGCTGGTGAGCGAACCCGACATCCTGTTACTGGATGAGCCTACCAACCACCTTGATATTGGAGCTGTAGCCTGGCTGGAGAATTATCTGGCCAACCTGAACTGCGCTCTGGTTTTTGTAACCCACGACCGGAAGTTTCTAGATTCCGTCGCCAATCATATCTGTGAGATCGACCGCGGCCTGCTGACCGAGTGGCCCAGTGGCTTTGCCGAATACCGCATTAACAAACAGATAGCGTTAGATGTGGAAGCTCAGCAAAACGCACTATTCGACAAGAAGCTTGCACAGGAAGAGGTCTGGATTCGCCAGGGAATCAAAGCTCGTCGCACCAGGAACGAAGGTCGTGTCAGAGCTTTGAAGAAACTTCGGGAACAGCATTCCTCTCGTCGCTCTGTTGTCGGACAAGCTCGAATGTCAGTCAACCAGGCAGAGAACTCAGGAAAGATCATCTTCGAAACGGAGTCCATGAGTTTTTCTCATGGCGACAGAGAGATCATTTCTGATTTTTCAACCGTTGTCATGCGCGATGACCGAATTGGCATCATCGGACCCAATGGTTGTGGAAAATCCACACTGGTCAAGCTTCTGGTAGGAGAGCTCACACCAACCACGGGAACCGTGAAAAGCGGCACACAGCTAGAGGTGGCTTACTACGATCAGCTGCGCGCTACACTGGACCCCAAGCTTTCTGCGGCTGACAATGTCAGCGGTGGCCGGGATACCGTTGATGTCAACGGCAGCCCGCGACACATCATGAGCTATATGCAGGATTTCCTGTTTGATCCTTCACGCGCACGCGCTCCCATTACTGCCTTGTCTGGTGGCGAAACCGGGCGCCTCATGCTGGCTAAACTTTTTCTCAAGCCCTCAAACCTGATCGTGCTGGATGAGCCTAGTAATGATCTTGACATCGAGACTCTGGAATTGCTGGAAGCCCTGCTAGGTGAATACAAAGGCACTGTGGTTTTGATCAGTCACGACAGACAGCTACTTGAAAACGTTGTCACTCGCAGCCTCGTTTATCAAGGCGATGGAAACTTTATTGACGTTGCTGGTGGTTACGAAGATTTCGAACGCGAAAGACTAACCTCCAACACCTTGAAGCCTGTTTTTGATCAATCCGACCTGAACCAGACACCCACAAAGTCAAAGAAACAACAGAGCAACAAAAGCAGCACTCAAAAAAAAACTCGAGAAAAAAAGCCAGAGCCAAATAAACTCTCCCATGCGGACAGTAAAGAGCTAAAGCAATTACCCCGCAAGATCAACGAGTTGGAATTGTCGCTGGCTAGCCTGCACCAGCGCATGAACGCTTCAGACTTCTACAACGACAAGGTTCAGGCTGACAAAACAATCAAGGATTCACAGGGCATACAAACCGAGCTGGACCTTGCCTATGCACGCTGGGAAGCACTCGAAGCTCTATCCGGATCGTGACTCTCAGCTAGAACAGCAAAAGAGTATCGCGTATCAAATGACCGGGCCCCTTGACGCCATAGCGCGTCAAGGTTAACGTTGCATTTACTACTGCGCAAAGGAATGCACAGATGGCAACTCCAAGACGGCTTGATGCCGCGCTACAACTGACGCCTTATTTTCACTGCACCAGCCGATGCGTGCGTGGCAGCTTTCTTTGTGGCATTGATCGAACTACCGGTCAGGATTTCACCCATCGGCGTCGCTGGCTTCGTAAGCGACTTCTGCAGCTTGCCACTATATTTTCGATAAAACTCGTCGCTTTTGCCATCATGGAAAATCACTTCCATGTCGTTCTGCGAGTTGATCGAGATATAGCGGAAACGTGGTCAGATGACGAGGTCATCCTTCGCTGGCATCAGCTTTTCAAAGGCACCGAGCTTAGCCGCCGCCATAGTGATTCAGAAACACTCGACTCATCTGAACTGAAAATACTATCCGCCAGTGTCCGTCGCTGGCGTAATGCCCTACACGATATCAGCTGGCTCATGCGCTGCGCGAAAGAACCATTGGCTCGCTTGTCGAACAGAGAGGATGATTGTAAAGGCCGTTTCTGGGAAGGGCGATTCCACAGCCAGACATTACTTGATGCCCGAGCGGTCGTTGCTTGCATGGCATATGTGGATTTGAATCCGACTCGTGCACAGATGTGCAGTGTGCCGGAAGAGGACCCTTTTACCTCTCTTCATTGTCGATTCAAAGCTGCATACAATGACACTGCAGCAACAGAGCCACTCCCTCCGGGTCTAATCAATCTGGACGAACAAAGTGAGAACAAACGGTACCCACAATTGCTCGTCAATACGCTTGAATACATCGAACTTGTAGACTTGACAGCTCGATTACACAGACCAGACAAGAGAGGCGCTCTTTCCTCACAAGCCATGCCTGCACTTCAAAGATTAGGCATTAACAAGGCCTCATGGCAAGAGCTCGAAAAATGTTTCAAGCAGCACTTCCATGTGCTGGTCGGAACTAGCGCTTCATTGAAACAAGCTTGCCAGGCGCTAGGTAAAAGATATGCCTGGGGACAGAAAGAATGTCACGACTTTTTCAATGGAGCTCCAATATGAGCTAATTGTTGCTAGTACGGCCCCAACAACAACGAAGAGCCTGTCATGGACTCTGGCTGATCAAGCCCCATGAGTTGTAGTATTGTCGGAGCGATGGAAGGCAGACCGTTACCATTACCCAACTCCCACATGATGGTATCGTGCACGACGCAGGCAACTGGAAATGTCGTATGTTGTGTATGAGGGTCTCCGCTCACGGGATCAAGCAGCATGTCAGCATTGCCGTGATCGGCAGCAAGAACGATTGAATAATCATTCGCTACCGCGCACTCCCACATTCTCCCAACCATTTTGTCCACAGTCTCGACCGCACTTACAACTGCTTCTCTGACTCCTGTGTGACCCACCATGTCGCCATTCGCCAGGTTAACGACTATCAGCCCTGCACTCTGCTCTTCAAGTGCGCGAACGATTCCATCAGTCACTTCAACCGCACTCATCTCTGGCTTCAGGTCATAGGTCGCTACTTTTGGCGAGGCCACCAACAATCGCTCCTCTCCTGCAAGGGGAGCATCCTGACCACCGTTGAAAAAGAACGTAACGTGAGGATATTTCTCGGTCTCTGCGGAACGAATCTGTTTGATTCCAGCATCGGATACCGCTTGCCCAAGAGTCTTGCCAGGCTCGTCACGTGTGAATGCACATGCAAACGGATAGGAGCTCTCATAGCGCGTCATCGTTGTGAGAGTCACCGGCGTGAAGTCCCCTCTATCAAATCCTTCGAACTCAGCAAGCCCCAATGCTTCACTCAACTCCCTGGGTCGATCGTTGCGGAAGTTGAAGAAGAAAACTTCAGATTGAGCGTCTAGAGGTTTGTGGGTGTCTAGAACAGTGGGTGTGATGAACTCATCAGTCTCGCCAGCATCGTAAGCCTTCTGGATAGCATCGTCGACAGAGGCCGCTTTGCGACCTTGGGCACACGCGATAGCTTGCCAGGCTGATTCGACTCTGTCCCAGCGCGTGTCACGGTCCATTGCGAAATAACGACCTGACACGGTTGCAATGTGACCATCAGCCTTCTCCAACGACTGCAATACCCCACCCATAAACTGCCGCACACTGCTCGGTGCAGTATCTCGCCCATCCGAGATGACATGCAACACAGGCGTGACTTGATTCTTTGCGCACAGTTCTATCAACGCGATTAGATGCTCGGTATGACTATGAACACCGCCATCAGATACCAAGCCAAGCAAATGCAGAGGTACACCCTTGCTTTTTGCTCGCTCCAACGCACCGCACACCGCCTCATTTTCAGCGAAAGTACCATCCGCAATCGCATCACCAATCTTCACCAAATCCTGCCGTAGCACCGTTCCTGCGCCTATTGACAGGTGCCCTACTTCAGAATTTCCCATTTGCCCTTCGGGCAGTCCAACCGCACGCCCGGATGCTTCCAGCAAGCACGTTGGATGGGTCGAGTAGATCCGATCAAGATTCTGGGTGTCTGCCAGAGCCACAGCGTTGTTGAGCTTGCACGGGTTTACACCAATGCCATCCATGATGATTAACAGAACTCGTCTGCGTGGAGGTTGCTGGAAGTCATTCATGAATCGCTATTCCTCAATGTGTCGCGGAGCTTGTTTCTAATACAGCTGTTCAGAACGGCACCTGATGTGCCTATAAAGCACAATCCTAGAACTTCCAATGCCAATTGATCACACTGCAGACCCGGGCAACGGTTTACCGTGCCCGGGGTTTTCGCCTCACTCAGCGCTGATCATCGTCAGGATTGTCATCCGAACTGTCGTCGGTTGAATCGGTCAGGCTATTACGGTACTTACCCTGTGCGTCCGGTTTTTCGACCAGCGACGGGTCTACTACATCTGCAGGGCTTGCTTTCTGGGTATCTGACACGACATCACTTTTGCCTTGGGCCGGATGGCTTGACGGTTTATGGGTGTCTTCTGTTGTGTCTGATGCTTTATGGGTGTCTTCTGTTGTAGACGAGTCATCGTTGTAGCGGCGTTCGCGTTCTACGCCAGCGTCAGTTATGCGCTGCTTGTAGGTCCGGGAGAACACAATGCCTACTTCGTACAGCAGCCACATGGGTATGGCCAGTAGGGTCTGTGAAATGATGTCGGGAGGCGTCAGGAACATCCCAATGATGAAGGCAGCCACAAAGACATAAGGTCGAATCTTGACCAGATTTTCCGGCGTGGTGATTCCGACAGCAACGACAAGAACCGTGGCCACAGGGACTTCGAACGCTATGCCAAATGCAAAGAACAGCGTTATGACAAAGTCCAGGTAACGGCCAATATCGGTACTGACCGTGACCCCCTCCGGAGCAACGCTTGTGAAGAAACCGAACACCAGGGGGAAAACCACGAAGTAGGCAAACGCGACACCGAGATAGAAAAGTCCCGTGCTGGACACAAGTAGCGGCACCACAAGCTTCTTCTCATGGGAGTAGAGTCCTGGCGCAACGAAAGACCAAATCTGATACAGCAGGTAGGGCACTGACAGAAAGACGCACAACATGAGCGTCAGTTTGAACGGTATGAAAAACGGTGCCGCTACATCGATAGCGATCATTTGACTATCAGGCAGATGCTTGAGCAGTGGCGCTGCCAGTGCCGTATATATCTTGTCCGAAAACCAGAAGAGACACAGAAAAAGTATCCCGACAGCGAGCAGCATCTTTAACAATCTGTCGCGCAATTCGACAAGATGAGACAGAAAACCTTGTTCTTCTTCTACCACTGAATCTGACGTTGCCATGGGATCGGATGCGCTACCAGTAGGGGGTGAATCAACTACCAGACTCTGTTCCAGCGCGATTCATATCGTCAGAATCGTCAGTGGAACCGCTTGAGCCGGTGCGCATAGTAGATGTTTCTTGACCACCATTGGTACCCGATGAGATCGGCTTCAATGATTGGGGCGATGTGGAGGCATCAATGCTAACTGCGGTGTCCACCGGGGTAGATCCTGCAGAAGAATCGTTGCTATTCGGAGTCTTTGACAAAGTCACAGTATCTGACTCAGCCCGTACGGAATCAGTTGCCAGCGTTTCCAACGATTTCTCGGTCTTCGAAGCGGTACCATCAAGCTCCTTGACGCTGGTTTCCAGCTCGCCCAGACTTTTCTTGGCGCTTTGCATAACGTCACGCGAGTTGTTTTCGAAATCCTTTTTCGCCGAGCTGACCATGTTCTTCAACTCATTGATTTGCTCGCGCTGATCACCGATCAGTTTTTTCAGATCTCCTGACTGCAACTCAGAAGCCAGATCAGTCTTGACCCCACGAACAAATCGCTGGAGCTTGCCGATCCACTGCCCAGCTGTTTTCGCTACAGCAGGCAGGCGCTCAGGACCAATGACAACCAGTGCCACGATCCCGATCAGAATAATCTCTGTAAAGCCGACGTCAAACACGTGTGCTTGATCCGATTAGAGGGCGCGTTGAATCAAACAGACTTTTGATCATCTGTCTTTTGCATGACAGTTTCATTAGCCTGCTTAGTGCCATCTTCCAGCTCTTCAGTTGGCGCAGTCTCTTCTTCCTTCACAGCCTGTTTAAAACCCTTCACAGCCGAACCCAGATCGCCACCCAGATTTTTAAGCCGTTTGGCCCCGAATATCAGCACGACAATAACCAGGATGATTAACAGCTGAGGAACACTTGGCATACCCATAATTTTCTCTATTGTCTAATCGCTGACGCGAGCAGCTTTCTCGGCATGTCCCGAGACACCTTCGCGACGCTGCAATTCGTTCAAAATATCAGCCGGCCCGAGCCCCTTGGCACTCATGAGGACCAGCATGTGAAACCACACATCGGCCGCCTCAGCCACCAGATCAGCCGAATCGTCTCCCTTGGCTGCCAGAATAAACTCGACAGCCTCTTCTCCTACTTTTTGCAATATGGCGTCTTCACCCCGAGCAAACAAGCTCGCTGTGTAAGATTCTGTCGCATTGCTCTGTCGACGACTGTCGATCTGATCGCCCAGCCGCGCAAGAATGTCGCTCATATTGAAATCTCGTTAAAATCCATACCGCCATAGTGTAAGCCGTACCGACGTCCGGTTCATGTCTACTGCCCACACTTTTTCGACAAATTCTTCGTGCCTGTGGCGCTTGTGGCTTATCGCCCTTCAATCCCAAGATCAGAACAAACTCACCACAGGTGCACGCATATTATTGCATCTGAACGCAATTGTTCATTCTTTACCAGATTTCGGCTTATTGTAGATATCGTCTGGCGACTTGATAACAGGTTCGCAATCCTGCCACTCGCCTTGCTCGTCCAGCTTGCGAAAGAAACAATGCTGACGCCCCGTATGACAAGCGATACCTCCCACTTGTTCCACGCTCAGCAGCAGAACATCCCCATCGCAGTCCAATCGAAGCTCTTTGACGCGCTGCACATGACCGGACTCCTCGCCCTTGCGCCAGAGCCGCTGGCGTGAGCGTGAAAAATAAACGGCTCGACCCGAGGCTATCGTCTCGCGCAGTGCCTCTTCATTCATCCATGCAACCATCAGAACCTGACCAGTCTTCTCATCCTGAGCAATGGCTGGCACTAATCCGGCATCATTGAATACGACCGATTCAATCATTTATTTTTCAACAACTTATAAAGAACCTGAATGGAAATTCTAACATGAAGCAATCGACCATATCCTGCGCCGATATCTCCATTCGAACCAGTCTTCAGAACTTGCCAGGCCGATACAAGGTATTTGTCGAAATCGACCCAGACTATGCCTATATGCGCACTTCGATGGATCGTGATGCCATGTGTGCCTTCGCTTCAGCGATCGTATATTCACCGAAGTGAAAGATGCTGGCTGCCAACACCGCATCAGCACCGCCCTTCAGCACTCCATCACTCAAATGCTCTAGCGTGCCGACACCACCGGAAGCAATCACCGGTATTTCCACGGCATCAGTAATGGCCCGAGTCAGTGCCAGATCAAAACCGATCTTCGTACCATCGCGATCCATACTGGTCAACAATAGCTCCCCAGCACCGTACTCAGCCATCCTGATAGCCCACTCGATGGCGTCAAGCCCTGTACTGGTTCGGCCACCGTGTGTAAAAATTTCCCATCGCGGTGCCTCGCCTGGCTTCGAGACAGATTTGGCGTCCAAGGCGACAACGATGCATTGCGAGCCGACCTTGTCGGTGGCTTCACGCACCAGATCCGGACGGTTAACAGCAGCAGTATTGATACCCACCTTGTCTGCCCCGGCGTTCAGCAACCGACGCACGTCTTCAACCGAGCGGATTCCGCCTCCCACGGTCAGAGGAATGAAAACCTCTGAAGCAACCTCTTCCACGACATGCAGAATCGTATCTCGGTTATCGGAGCTTGCGGTGATGTCCAGAAAGGTGATTTCATCGGCACCGGCTTCGTTGTACCCGCGCGCAACACTGACGGGGTCACCCGCGTCGCGGATCTCCAGAAACTTGACACCTTTCACCACACGACCGCCGTCCACATCAAGACACGGAATGATTCGTTTTGCCAAGCCCATGATCAGATCCCCTAGGCGTTATCGGTGTAGCTATCAGCCAACGCCTGAGCTTGCGCCAGGTCGATGGTTTTCTCATACAGTGCCCGGCCCACTATTGCACCCGCGATGCCGCGATGCCGCTGTTTACCCAGCGCATCGATGTCGTCAATATTGGTGACTCCGCCAGAGGCAATGATGGGAATATTGACCGCGTCCGCCAGTGCGGCCGTCGCTTCCGTGTTAACACCTTGCATCATACCGTCCCGACTTATGTCGGTGTACACGATGGCACTGACACCAACATCCTCGAATCGCTTCGCCAGTGACACAGCGGTAACACTCGACGCTTCAGCCCAGCCTTCCGTTGCCACAAAACCTTCATTGGCATCAAGACCAACAATGACGTGACCGGGAAAGCGTTGGCAGAGTTCATCCACGAATTCTGGCTGCTTGACCGCCAATGTGCCGATGATCAGGTACTGGACACCTGCATTGATATAGGCAGTGGCCGTCTCTATCGAGCGAATTCCACCACCGATCTGCACAGGCACATCACCACAAGCCTTGCAAATCTCACTGACAACGGCCGCATTACGCGGTTCGCCAGCAAAAGCCCCGTCAAGGTCGACCAGATGGATGCGTCGAGCTCCCTCTTTCAACCAACGCCTGGCCACATCAACCGGGTTGTCATCAAACACGGTGTCATCGTCCATACGCCCCTGGCGCAGACGTACACATTTTCCATCTTTCAGATCTATGGCTGGAATTATCAGCATCAAATCGATTCCGTTTTCTTGAACGAGAAAGGGGACATTCCAGCAGCACTGCAAAATGCGCTAGCCAGGAATAAGACACCCATAAAGTGACAGGCTTTCTGAAAGCAACAGAAGACACCCATAATTCTAACGGATGCCGTCTGACTCCCGATCTTCTGGACACCCATTAACTCAGACCATCCCAATACGCAAAATTGCGAAGTAGCTGCAGTCCATCAGCAGCACTTTTTTCAGGATGAAACTGACAGGCAAACAGATTGGGAGCCGCAACGGATACCGCGATGTCGTGCCCGTAATGACAAGAGCCGGTTACAACCGATTCGTCATCAGGCACACAGTAATAACTATGGGCAAAGTAGAAACGGCTGTTATCGTCAATGCCCGCCCACATCGGATGCTTTCGCACCTGGCGCACCTGACTCCACCCCATGTGCGGTACTTTCAAGCGCACACCATCGTCCAGCAGCGGATCATCAAATCTGACGACCTTGCCTGGCACCACATTCAGGCACTCGATGCCATTGTTTTCATCGCTGGCACTCAGTAAAACCTGATAGCCCATGCAGATGCCCAGAAATGGTCGGGTTCCAGCAATGCGGGTAATCGTTTGCGCCAGACCACTTTGTTGCAACGCAGCCATGCAGTCCGCTGCAGCCCCCTGACCTGGGCACACGACACGATCGGCAGATTCGATGACGCTGGCATCGGCACTGACAACCACTTCCATATTTTCAGTGACGTGCTCAATAGCCTTGGAAACCGAGCGAAGGTTACCCATGCCGTAGTCAATGACAGCAATTCTCTGCATGATGTTGCTCTGTAATAAATGTCCCCCGCCAATCGCGGGAAGTTGTCACAAACGATCAGTCGACCTGTAAGGAGCTACAAGACGCCTTTGGTTGACGGCATGGCATTAGCTGCTCTGTCGTCAATGGAACAGGCAACTCTCAGCGCACGACCAAATGCCTTGAACAGAGTTTCGATCTTGTGATGATCGTTGACACCTCGTAGCACATCCATATGAATAGTGGCTCTGGCGTTGTTTGCAAAGCCCTGAAAGAACTCAGAAGTCAGATCAACATCGAAATTACCAACGCGAGCACGCTTGAAGTCGGCATTAAAATGCAGGCCTGGACGACCCGAAAAATCGATGACAACTCGCGACAATGATTCGTCTAGTGGAACATAGGCATGTCCGTAACGCACTATGCCCTTGCGATCGCCAAGTGCCTGAGAGAAAGCTTCGCCCATAGCGATACCAATATCCTCGACAGTATGATGATCATCTATATGAGTGTCGCCATTGCACACAACATTCAGATCAAAAAGACCATGTCGAGAAATCTGATCGAGCATGTGCTCCAGAAATGGCACACCAGTCTGAAAATTACTGTTGCCGTGCCCATCCAGCACAAGCTCTACCGCGATACTCGTTTCCAGAGTTTTTCGCTCTACCTTCGCCGTACGACTAGACACTAAAAAACCTCCAGGAAATGTGCGGGAGCATACACCGTCCAACCACTCCTTGACACCCATAAACGTGCAAGATCCAACCAGCAAGCCCCCACCTCGAGAATTGAAGCAGTTGAGCACAACCAGACACCCATAAAGATTTGAAGTGCCACCGAAGACTTCAAATCACCAAAGCCAGGCTCTTGCAACTTCCCCATGCATCTCATGCTTGCTTGGAATTAGTGTGAAATCATATATTTATCAGAAACTTGAAAGACTACTTCAGTAGAAACCTAATCAGACTGCCGAGTTTGCAACCAGAAAGTCACGGGACCGTCGTTAACGAGGCTGACTTTCATATCTGCGCCGAACGTGCCTTGCCCCACGGGAAGGCTCTCGGTAGAGACCACTGAAACAAGAGCCGAAAACAGCTCACAGGCCTGTGCAGGAGGCGCCGCGGAGGAAAATCCGGGACGGCGACCTTTATGGGTGTCTGCTACCAAGGTGAACTGGGGCACCAAAAGCACGCCTCCACCCGACGCACGCACGTCCAGATTCATCTTCCCCTGCTCGTCGGAGAACAGTCGATAGCTGAGAATTCTCTCTGCCAGCTCCGCGACATTTTTATGGGTGTCTGATTTCTCGATGCCGATAAGCGTCAACATACCGGCACCTATATAGGCGCTGATTTGACCTTCGATAGTCACGGAGGCTTCGGTTACGCGCTGTATCAATGCAATCATAAAAGATCAAATAAAAGCAACATAATGCATATTTTAGTGAAAGTAGGAAAATTCCTACAACAAAATCAGTCATTTCCTACGCAAATACGAGGAATTTCCGATGGCAGTTCATCCTCGATATGCCGATAATATGCCGTGTGGTCAGGGAACTACCACAAACAAGGATGTCACACGGACGATACAAGTAAACAAGGAAGTTCAGCTCATGATGAGCTGCAGTTTTGATGACCACGTCAACCTGAGGGGCCAATGGATGGCTCAGCCCGGCCAACGGATGGCCGGGTTTTTGGTGGTTGAGCATCCTATGCTCCCCCAATGCCCTGTCAGGCGACCCTTCACTCCCAGCCAGACCTACCGCCTAGCATTGCTCCCATGGCAAGTCCTCGAAACGCCAGCCAGCCACCGTATTGCGGTGATGAGCGTCATCCAGCGGCCCTTCAAAGCCTCCTTCAATGACGCTGATATCACTCAGGCCATCACTAGCCAGAGCCTCTGCGGCATCCAGAGAACGGTTGCCGCTCCTGCAAATAAGGAAAACCGGTGAAGAACGGCGCCCTTTTGCAGACACCCGCCCCAATAAGGCTTTTCTGACATTCGCAACGAAGTTGACGTTGACGACCCAGTCAGGTGCATCAATCCACGGAACATTGACCGCGCCCCGCGGATGTCCGATCATCAGAAATTCCATATCCGAGCGAACATCAATCAGAGTCACTCCAGGCTCCGATTGCATGATTGCCCAGGCATCGGTTGGTGAAATGGACTCAATCGCCACAGCGCTGTCGCTCATGCAGTACTCCGTTAAACAATGGATTCACTAGTCGAACCAGATTCTAACGACAAGTCACCCTCATTTGCACCAGCTAAACTATTGCTTCGTCTCACACAGGTTTCTCAGATGTCCGTACTGCTCATCCGCACCTTGAGCCGGGCGCTCAGCTGGCTACCCTTCCATGCCAACCAGTCGCTGGGAGCGACACTTGGCCGCCTTGCCTGGCGACTAAACGGCAAACTGCGAAGAATAACCGAGATAAACATCGACCTGTGCTACTCGCAACTGCCCGAACACGAGCGCCGCGAACTGGTGCGTAACAGCCTGATCGAGACCGGCCGTCAGTTAACTGAAAGCGCTTGGATCTGGCATCGCCCTATCGAACAGAGTGACGAAAAAATCGTCGAAATACGAGGCCAGAACTGGCTGGATGAAGCGCAGCAATCCGGCAAAGGCTGCCTCATGGTGTCCCCACACCTGGGAAATTGGGAACTGTGCTCCTTGCCACTGTCCCGCCAGGAGCCGTTCACCTATTTCTACAGAAAACCCCGTCAAGCAGGTATGGACAAGGTTCTGCTGCGTTGGCGAGCTCACCTGCGAGGCCAACCGGCGACTCTCGATGTCTCAGGCATCAAGCAAGGCCTGAAAATTCTGAAGGCGGGAGGACTGGTAGGAATTCTTCCCGACCAGGAACCAGACCGAAACAACGGACACTTCGCCCCCTTTTTCAACAAGCGAACACTGACCATGACTTTGCTGTCACGGCTAGCCAATCGCAGTGGCGCTGTGGTGCTTTTCTGTGTCGTAGAGAGGTTGCCGCGCGGCAAGGGCTGGATTTTTCACATCATTCCGGCTGACAAGGCTGTCGCCAGCCGTGATATCGATGAAGCCACGATAGCCCTGAACCGGGGCGTCGAACGCTGCATTGAGCTCTGTCCTGCGCAATATCTGTGGAGCTACAAGCGCTTCAATACCCCTGAGGATGGCGCGCGCAGCCCCTATCGCTAAAACAACACACGCAGTCCGCCCTCTTGCAAGCAGATCGAACATGCCGCACACTTGCACCCGCGACAACACTGTCGCCATAACCATGATGACTCAACGGGGTGCCGCAAGGCTGAGAGTCCGGCAGATTAAAGCCGGCACAACCCGCAGAACCTGAACCGGCTAGCACCGGCGTAGGGATTGAGTTGCAGTGCCTTCGTCAGGTCATCATTCACAGATTCAACGATGATTATGACAAGCCTGCTTTCTGCGACTTTTTCCAATCCATTCGCCTTCTCGCGTACCGCGCTCGCATCAATGCTGGCTGCAAGCTGTATCGGCATGATGACTCTGCCAACCAGTGCCACGGCAGCCGAACGCACCTTGACCGTCTACACCTACGAATCCTTCACCTCTGAATGGGGTCCTGGCCCAGCCATCAAAGCAGGATTCGAAGAACAATGCGGTGACTGCTCCATCGATTTTGTGGCGCTGGATAGCTCGGCAGGCATTCTTAATCGAGTGCAACTGGAAGGCGATTCAAGTCGTGCCGATGTCGTTCTCGGCCTGGATACCAACCTGATGGCTATCGCAGAAGACAGCGGGCTACTGGCCGACTCTGAGGTGGACACCAGTTCACTCACATTACCCGTCAAATGGGAGTCCGATATTTTCGTCCCGTTCGACTATGGCTATTTCGCCTTCGTCTACGACACCGAAGCACTGGCAACACCACCTACCAGCTTTGAAGAACTGATCAACGCACCGGATGAGGTCAAGATCATCATTCAGGACCCTCGCACCAGCACACCGGGCCTGGGTCTGCTGATGTGGATGAAATCTGTCTACGGCGACAAGGCTGCTGAAAAATGGCAAGCGCTGCAACCACGCATTCTGACGGTCACCAAAGGCTGGAGTGAGTCCTACTTCTCCCTCTTTCTCAATGGCGAAGCCCCTATGGTGCTCAGCTACAGCACCTCGCCCGGCTATCACATGGAAATAGACAAGACGGAACGCTACCAGGCTGCCTCATTCAGCGACGGCCATTACCTTCAAATAGAAGTCGCCGCCTTGCTCAAACGATCTGAAAACCTTGAGCTGGGTCGTGAATTTCTGAGCTACCTGACCAGTAAAGAGGCACAGACAAGCATTCCGCTGGGCAACGTCATGTACCCGGTAGTTGACCTGGGCGATCAGCTACCTGCCTCTTTTGACAAGCTGATCGAGCCTGTCAAAACTCTGCAATTCTCGCCATTGGAAGTCAAAGACAATCGCAAGCAATGGATCAATGAATGGCTGGAGGCATCCACCGCAGGCTGACCGATGTCTATTCGCTGGCCTTGGTGGTCAAGTGGTGCCATTGCATTACTGCTGATTGCCGGCCTTACGCTGCTGCCCATGGCCGCCATGTTTCTGGAGGCCGGCAGCATTGAATGGCGCAGCATTTTCGCTAATAGCTACCTGCAAAGCGTCGTCCGGTTCAGTGTATCTCAGGCAATCCTGTCGACGCTATTGGCCTTGTTGACGGCAATTCCAGTCGCGTTGGCCTTGTCACACAAACCGGCATTTACAGGCCGCTCTCTGATCATCTCGGTGTTCAGCCTGTCTCTGGTCATACCGACCATCGTAGCGATCTACGGCATTGTTGCGGTATTTGGCCGCAGCGGCTGGTTAAATGAGTTGCTTGCATTTCTCTCAATCCAGCCCGTAGGACTCTACGGCTTGCCTGGCATTCTGATAGCGCATGTATTCTTCAACATGCCGCTGGCTACTCGCATTTTTCTAAACAGCCTGGAGACCATTCCAGAGGATAACTGGCGTTTGTGCAAACAGTTGGGCATGAGCCCCTGGGCCATATTCCGATTTGTTGAATGGGACCGCTTGCGCAATCAACTGCCCGGATTGGCGCTACTGATATTTACTCTGTGCTTCACCAGCTTTGCCATCATCATGACTCTGGGCGGTGGACCTCGCTCAACCACTATCGAAGTCGCCATCTACCAGGCACTGCGTTTCGAATTCGATATTACTCAAGCAGTGGCTCTGGCAAGCATCCAATTGGTAATCTGCCTTGCATTAATGGCGTTGAGTACAGTACTGCGCCACAACAGCAGCATGGACTTTCATGCCTACATACCACTGCGTGAGAAGAAATCCGCGTCACAGGTGTACGCGGTAAAGCAAGGATTGTGGCGAGGCACTGCCTGGAACCTCATCCACTGGGGCGTCATCATCACAGCCAGTTCATTCGTTTTTCTGCCATTACTTGCCCTGACACTGTCTGCGCTCAATGGCAAGACCCTCAGCGTGTTAACCGATGCCTCGACCCTGCAGGCCATGAGCAATACCATTATCGTTTCACTATGCGCTGCCGGGCTTTCTGTGTCCCTTGCCCTGAGCCTGCTGGTCAGTACTCGTCACATGCGTATTCGACTCCATCAGGAGCGGCGTGGCCAGTGGCTGCAACTGACTGGCAACATCATCCTCGTGCTACCACCCCTGGTTCTCGGCACTGGTCTCTTTCTACTACTGCGTCCCTTTGCCGATGTCTTCTCCATCGCCCTGGTGCTTGTGGTCATCATCAACAGCCTGATGGCCTTGCCCTTCGTGCTTCGCATACTCGATGGCCCCATGATGAGCGCAGCCAGCCAGCAGGACAGGCTTCTGCAATCTCTGGGTATACACGGCCTGAATCGCTGGCGTTTCATTGACTGGGTACAACTACGCAAACCACTGGCCTTATCACTGGCACTGGCAACGACACTCTCTGCCGGCGATCTGAGCGCTATCGCCCTGTTCGGATCTGAGCGTGTTCGGACTCTACCTTTGCTACTTTATCAACGCATGGGAAGCTATCGACTGGAAGAGGCTGCAGTGACTGCAGGGCTGCTCCTACTACTATGCCTGACCCTGTTTGCAATAATCCAACGACTACTGGGAGGAGGCAATCATGCTGCAGCTTGACCACACAGGCATCGCCTTTGCAGAGCGCGAATGGGAATTCGATCTGACGCTTGCAACGCACGGGGTGCACGCCTTGCTCGGCCGCAGTGGCTCAGGCAAGAGCACCTTGCTGAATCTGATTGCAGGATTCATGCGACCCGATTCAGGTGACATTCGCTGGCAAGGCCAGTCGCTGTTGCCGATGCAGCCCTCTCTCAGGCCAGTAACATCGCTATTTCAACAACAGAACCTGTTCTCCCACCTCACCGTCCGTCAGAATACAGGACTGGGCATAGACCCGGGACTCAAACTCTCCGCAGCCCAGATTCAGTCAATTCAGTCCGTACTTATTGACGTCGGGCTTGAGGGCATGGAACACAAGCTGCCCGGCATGCTCTCCGGCGGCGAGCAACAACGGGTTGCATTGGCCCGATGCCTGCTCAGACGCCGCCCCCTGTTGCTACTGGATGAGCCATTCAGCGCACTCGATGCCACAACGCGTCAGGAAATGATTACGCTGACGCGAACTGTCATTGCTCAATACAAGCCGTGCGTCATCATGGTCACTCACGATGAAGAAGATGCCGTCGCCATGCAGGCCAGCATTCTGCGCATACAGGATGGACGGATCAACCATGAGGCTGGCTGAAGATTTCAATCAAAATCATCAACCAGTCCGAGTCATCGCGACAAGGCTATATCCACCGAACTGACACACTCCAGATGCCGGGGACTTTACCTCTTATCAAAATTCACTTGGCACATCTCAAGATTCACTTAACGCACCGCAGCGCAGCGATGCCAGAAGCGAATCAAGTGCGTTGAATTCTCAGTGCGCGAAGAGCTGCGAATCATCTGCGAATGCCTTGAACTCAAGCGCGTTCCCAGACGGGTCAAGTAGAAACATGGTGTGCTGCTCACCCACTTCACCAGCAAAACGTACACGAGGCTTGATCACCCACCGTGTATCGGCATTAGCTTCCAGGCGCGTACGTAAATCGGCAAATTGCTCAACGGTCAACACCACACCAAAGTGCGGCACTGGCACCGCATCACCATCGACGGCATTGTTGATGGCAGCACTGGCAGCCTGAGATTCATCCAGGTGTGCCACGATCTGGTGACCGAAGAAGTCGTAGTCAATCCAGTGCGAATCTTCACGCCCCTGCGGACAGGCCAGCACCTGCCCATAAAAGGTACGCGCAGCTTCAAGATCATGAACGGGGAACGCTAAGTGAAAGGGTCTGAGTGCAGTCATGGTGATACCTGGGCTGGAAATCGATAGGATATTAAGTCTTCGGGCAATCCAACGAATCAGGCGGTTTTTCAGACCTGTGAATCATCCTCGAAGAAGTCGCTTATGACACTGATCACACGCTCCAGTTCTCCCCTGCCAACATCACAATGGGTAACCAGCCTGCATGTGTTTCCGTAAGCCGACAACAATATATTGCACTCTTTCGCTTTGGCTGACAATGCGGCACCGCAGTCCTGTTCGAAGTCCAGCCAGACCATGTTCGTCTGGGTCCAGCCAGAACGGACAACAAGCCCTTTCACAGAAGCAAGCTGTGTCGCCAGATAATCGGCATTCTGATGATCCTCGTGCAATCTTGCAACACCATCCGTCAGTGCGATTTTACCCGCCGCCGCCAGTATTCCGGCTTGCCGCATGCCGCCGCCTGTCATCTTGCGCCAACGCAAGGCCTGGGCGATAAAAGCCTTGTCGCCGAACAGCAAAGAACCGACTGGCGCCCCTAGCCCCTTCGACAGGCACAGAGACACGCTGTCAAAATGCTGTGCAATGTCCTTCAATGACACACCCAGCTTAACCGCCGCATTCGCCATACGAGCACCATCCAGATGCAGTTGCAAGCCGTGTTGCTGTGTAAAGGTTCTAGCCGACAGCATGCTTGAAACTGGCTGTACTCGGCCATGTTGCGAATTCTCAAGGCACAACAGGCGACTTCTGGCAAAGTGCACATCATCCTCTTTCAATACCGACTTCACGTCAGCCAGATCAATATTGCCATCGACACCAAACGGCACCGTCTGCGGCTGAATACCACCCAGCGCCGCAGCGCCTCCACCCTCATACTTGTAGGTATGGGCATCAGCACCCACGATATATTCGTCCCCACGCTGACAATGCGTCAGCAGAGCCACCAGATTCGACTGCGTCCCGGTAGGCATGAACAGACAGGCTTCGTGCCCAAGCAGATCCGCTGCAAACTCCTGTAACTCGTTAACCGTTGGATCATCTCCGTAGACGTCATCGCCCACTTCAGCGCCCGCCATGGCCGCCCGCATCTTATCGCTGGGGCGGGTCACCGTATCACTGCGCATATCGATTATCGTACTCATTCCAACTCCACTGTTCAGGCTTGCAGGATCGAGGTCCGGCAGCAGACACGTTGATAGATTAATAATTCAGGGGCACTCGACCAGCACCGCAGAAAACGCAGAAAACGCAGAAAACGCAGAAAACGCAGAAAACGCAGAAAACGCAGAAAACGCAGAAAACGCAGAAAACGCAGAAAACTGCAGGCAATCAGGCAATCAGGCAATCAGGCAATTTTATTCACAAGTACCAGCAGCGTACCACTGCCCTGGCGAACGCAAACCTGCTTGTCTTCAGTCACATTACTCAGACCTAACGTACTACCCACTTCAAGCGTTGCATCCTGTAACGGGTATTGTAGTCCGGACGTGGTGACACCGGTGGAGCCTGTCGGGGCCAGCAAACTGATCGTCTGCCCCGGCCTGACCGATATGACACAGCTAGCACTACCCTGCAGAACGTGGCATTGCGTCGTACCATCAATGAGCATCAAAGTGAATGGCCACGCTCGCAGTGCCGGCAGCATCCAGTTGAACAGCATGTGATCTGTGCGCCCACCGGACACACCCAGAATGACGACACTCTCTGGCGGGTCATCTGCCAGAACCTGCAGGGCAAGCTCCAGATCGCTAGCAGCCTTTTTGGCCGGATAAACAGACCGAGGCACTGCCGATAATGACTCTTGCGCCAATACCTCCTCGCTGGCACTGTCGAAATCACCAATCAGTAGCGTCGGCATCAGTCCGGCGGCCAGGCAATGTTCAATGCCGCGATCAACGCAGATAAACTGATCTCCTGCCCTCACCTCATCAAACGGCACATGGTCTGTAGAGAATTCGCCACCGGCAAATACCCAGGCCCTACCCCCCGTCGTCGTCATGCTTATCAGGCTCGACCAGAGTTGAACAGTTCAGATATGCATTCTGCACAGCCATTCCACCCACCGTTGACGCTCATGCGACAGCTCACGAACTACCGTCGCGGATAAAACCATCAGCAAAGGCCATCGCCTTGGTCAACCCAATGAGAGTACCGGTATAACGCTCTCCGGCATCATCATCTACAGAGGCCAGAACTTCCAGAGAAAAGGCAGTTCCTCGTACCAACTTCGGCAAGATTTCCGCGGCAAGATAACCACTGGCAGGTACCAATTGTCGCGTACCGCTCTGATCGACCCGAATCTCGGAACCAACGATATCGCCAAACAACGATGAATCCACCTGCCAGAGAATGCGTGAGGGGGAATCTATTTCACGACCGTCAAACGTCACCTCAAGCGACGTTCTCTGAGCTTTCTCGCGCACTATCGTCATCGCCGCCTTTGGTGCCTGTAGCGGTCCGACCATACGCACATTCAGCTCACAGTTACGGCCAGCGCTCGTTTGAGTGCAATCCACCAACCAGGCTCCGAAGTAGGCCGTCAACTGTTCTTCTGGAAACTCAGCCGAATCAGGATCCGGTGCCACTGGTGAATCTGTGCTGGCGACAGTCGTCGGTGCACTGATTGCCGGCGCAGTGAAGGCCGTTGAAGCAGTTTCCCCGGGCAAACGACAATCGGACTCAGTAGGCACTCGCAACTCGATAATCGCGGCAAGATCAAAGACACCCTGATGACCCTGGGGCGCTTGCGCTTCTGCGTCAACGGTACCGGCAAAAGCCCCGTACAGCACCTGTAGATCACTACTTACTATGTTCAGGTACTGCTGCTGAGCCTGCCCGACCAGCGACGCTTCACCCTCTAGCCAGTAGCGTTCGTCAGAACCGCAGAGCTGAAATGAATTTCGTTCGGCGCCGTACACGTAAAACCCTCGAAGCACCTGCCCTGTGGTGTCCTCTGTCCTGGCCAGTGACTGAAGCTCCTGTAATCGTTGCTGAGACATATGAGCCAGGCAATTCTTGGCTATTTGCTCAGCCTCTTGACGAGGCGAGGAAAAATTCAGATACCAGAGACAATTCTGCCGCCGATAATCCTTGAAAGCCTGCTGTGAGCTCCCCAGCCCCCCCAGAGCTTCACCTGACAACGATTCGGCCAGAAACTCGGTAATGCGCGACATACTGTCATCCATGAGATCAAGGTAGTTATCCATACAGATATGGATATCATCAATCTCGGCAGATAACGCGGTACATTCGACCAGCGCATCGTAACTTTGAGCCTGTGCATTGCCGCTATTAACCAGTAGCAACACAAACACGACCAGGGTCACCAGTAATCCTCTGCCAGCCATGCAAGTCTCTTGAAATCCCGTTGAAGTACTGATCCTACAGAATCACAGCACGAATTGCCTCGCAAGCTGTGGACAGTGACTGAAATCAAGCCCCGTTCGACAAGTTGCAGTCTGTATAATCAGAATTCGATTTATAGCCAGTATCCCTTAAGGATCAGCCTTGAACACGTGAGCACTCGGATATCTCAATTACCACGTAACGGTTCAGCAATCGTCTGGATATTGGTGTGGCTGACAGGTATGGCCATTGTCGTGTGGGGCGGCACGCTATACGCAATCCCCCGTTTCGAGCAAAAATTACAAAACAATGTTGAGAGTTCGATCGACAATCCCGCGATTGGCGTCGTAGTACAAGGACTCGCAGTCACCCTCACAGGACTAGTGTCCGATGACCAGAACAGGGAAGATTTACTGACAACCGCTCGTAATACACTTGGGGTCCGAACCGTTCATGACCAACTGACCCTCAACGGAGAAACCGATATAACCGACGCCATCGTGTCGGACAACGGCTCAAGCCGGACAGTAGAAGACGAGAAGGCTGCCACACTACCTGAGTCCACACTGCCGCCTGAAGACCTGGGTGACGAACCGGACTCCATTGCCACCGCACGCAACGATCTGCCTGCCGAAAATGAGACGAGCGAACCAGACACAATGCCTGCGGGCAGACTGACTATCTCCGACCCTGGCGCAATTCCACCAGAAACGCAGGCGACTGAATTGCCATCCCTGTCTTTACGGGTTTTAGGAGATGTTCTCGCCCTGGAAGGCAGAATGTCACCCGATGACAACGCCGCCAAGCTCATTCGCGAAACCATGAGCATCTTCAAGCTGGACGTCGTCAGCAATGGCATTGAATTCAATGATGAAGTCATGAAAGCCGAATGGCTGGACTCCCTGCAACACGTACTACCGACCATGCAATCGTTAGAGAAACCACAAATTGATGTACAGGAAAGACAGATTACGCTGTCCGGCCTGGCAGAAAATCTGGAATCTCAAGGTGCTATTGTTGATGAGGCGCTTGCCTCGTTGGGCGAATTCTCACTGATAGAGCGAATCGGCGTCCGCAAAGAGGCCACTCCCGCCCCTACAGCCGTCTCACCGCCTGAGCCTGCTGCACCGCCTGAGCCTGCTGCACCGCCTGAGCCTGCTGCACCGCCTGAGCCTGCTGCACCGCCTGAGCCTGCTGCACCGCCTGAGCCTGCTGCACCGCCTGAGCCTGCTGCACCGCCTGAGCCTGCTGCACCGCCTGAGCCTGCTGCACCGCCTGAGCCTGCTGCACCGCCTGAGCTGATCTCCGGTCAGTCGGATGCGCTGGCACAGGCGCTGGCAGAACTCCCCAGCCTGCGCATACTATTCGAGGCGAAAGATAACGTACTCACTTCAGAAAACCTGAACATTCTGGACCAGATTGCCGCAGTCCTTCTCCGCTTTCCGGATAGCAAGGTTGCCATAGAAGGACACACGGATTGGACCGGTGACATTGAGAACAACCTTCAGCTCAGCCTCTTGCGCGCCACCACCGTGCGGGACTACCTGACAGGTAAAGGTGTTTCCGTTTATAACCTGCGCGCGCTGGGGTATGGTGAAGGCAAGCCTATCGCCGACAATGCGACAGCCGAAGGCCGGGCGGCCAATCGTCGAATTGAGTTTACATTTTGATGCAACAGATTTCGATCTACATGAATCAGATAACCCCATTGCTCAGCTTGTATTCTGAAATCATCGCCTGTCTGATTATCGTCAGTCTGCTGAGCCTGATTGTCGGCTGGATGCTGCGCAGATCAAGAGCAAAAAGACAGATGAACGCATTAACGCAGTTCTGGGAAAAGCGCTACAACGCTCTGGAGGACATGTCGCGTCTGGACATCGAAAATCTGGAAGAGCAATTGCAGGGCATGGCCAATGAAACCAAAATCATTCAGGCCACTAACCGGCTTCAAAGCGATTCATTGAAGGCAAATGACAGCAGCGCACAGAAATACCGTGCTGAGGCCATCGAACTGAATCGTCAGCATGCAGAAGCGCAGGAACGTCTGCAGCGCATCATCCAGCAGAAAGACCGAGACATTGTGGAACTGGGCAACCAGCTCAGCCGCTCCAGATCAACGGCAAGCAAGGCAGGATCGGTTGCCATGAGATCATTCTCCAGCGCTGCAGATGACACCGATGCTCTGGGTGATGGCGAATTGACCTATGCTGATACCGTGGCTATCGGCTCCGCCGACTTGCTCGATTCAACTATCCAGATGTCTCCTCAGGAACTAAGAGTGCGTCGTACTGACAAACAGACGGATGATGAACTCGAATCAACCGTTGTGATCAACCACTCCGACGTGATCGATATGGAAGAGGCAACGGTTGCGCTGGATGAAGAGTCGCTGGCTTTTGCACGACGCTCTTCCAAATCGAACCGCAAAAATTAAAGTACCAGGCAGGAACTCCTTACAATGAACAACACACTCTTCCATATACATGACCCCATGTGCAGCTGGTGCTGGGGGTTCAAACCCACTTTGGAAGAACTACTGGAAAGCCTGCCCGCAACTGTTACCGTAAAAAACATTCTGGGAGGCCTGGCTCCGGATAGTGACGCTCCCATGCCTGAAGCGACGCGGCAAATGCTGCAGCAGACATGGCGCGCTATTCAGACATCCATACCCGGCACTGAATTCAACTTCGACTTCTGGACGAAGAACCAGCCAAAGCGATCAACCTGGCCTTCATGTAGGGCCGTACTGGCTGCCGCCCAGCAAAATCCGGAGCTGGAAGTACCCATGATTACGGCTATTCAGAAGGCGTATTATCTGAATGCTCAAAACCCGTCAGAAACTGCCACATTGATAGAACTGGCAGAATCGATAGGATGCGACGCCACACAATTTGCCGATTACCTTCACAGTGCTGCAGCTCATGCTGAGCTTGAGACCCATCGACATGCAGCACATCAACTGGGTGCTCAGGGATTCCCCAGTCTGGTTTTTGTCAATTCACGCAGTGAGGCTCAACCGATTGCCATTGATTACAATAATTCAAGCTCAATGCTTGAACAAATCGAAAGAGCAAACGTAGGCTGATTCACACCTTGCAGCAAGCTTCGCCAACCGCTTCACAGCACATCAAAAGTAAATTCTGATTTATATCGTTCTGCCGTTACATGCCTCGTAGAGGTTGTAGATCACGAGCATGACGATAATAAAAAGAACAATAAGTCTTGCAGGATTACTGTGCGTCCTGACCGGATGTGGAGGTGGCGGTGATGGAGCCGTCGCCTTGCAAACACGGGAACCTGCCAGTGCGCCGGCGCTACCCGCCACCGAGGTTGCCAACGCAGCCCCGGACACGCCCCTGTCTGACCAGGAAGCCTATCGCTTACTCGAGCAGGGCACATTTGGCCCTCGTATCGAGGATATACAACTGGCCAGTGGTCAAAGCCCCGAATCCTGGATCAACCAGCAAATGCAGCTGCCCGCCATTTATCTGAGCGACGGGTTGCACAATGCCGATAGCGAACGCTGGAACGAATACGTCAATGTCTGGTGGCGGCAAGCCATTCAGGCCGATGATCAGTTACGCCAACGCGTCGCTTTTGCACTAAGCCAGATTCTGGTTGTCTCCGCTCATGATGGCCTGGGTGATGAGCAATTCGGCCTGGCAAATTATTACGACATACTGCTGCGCAACGCATTTGGCAATTATCGCGACTTGCTCAGTGAGGTCACTCGAAACCCTCTCATGGGGGAATACCTCAGCATGAAAGGCAATCGCAAGCCAGATCTTGCCGAGAATATCCAGCCAGACGAGAACTATGCACGAGAGATCCTGCAACTCTTCAGTATCGGCCAGGTATTGCTCAATGAGGACGGCACTCCACAAACCGATGCCGAAGGAGTTCCGCTGCCAGCTTACGATCAGACAACCATCGAGAATTTTGCACGGGTATTTACTGGTTGGCATTTCGCAAACGCAGAAGACTTCCGCTGGCCTAAAAACAAGGACTACCTGTCCCCCATGGAGCCCTGGTCCGAGTATCACGACACCGATGCCAAGACTCTGCTGGGCGGAGTCGAATTAGCAGCGGGACAGAGTGCCGAGGCTGATCTGAACGCGGCACTGGACAACATCTTCAATCATCCCAATGTAGGTCCGTTCATATCAAAGCAGTTGATTCAACGTCTGGTCACAAGCAATCCCAGCGATGGCTATGTCCGTGATGTCACCGCGGTGTTCAATCAGAATGCAATCGGGGAACGCGGCTCTCTGGGCAGCGTCATCAAGGCCATTCTCATGCACACAGAAGCGCGACAGGGACACCTGCAAGAGCCTGACACCTTTGGAAAGATGAAGGAGCCGCTGATACGCATGACTCAGCTATGGCGTGCATTTGAACCCGAGACCATTCACTACAACTTCAATTATGGCTGGGCAGGTCATGAGCTGAGGCAAGCCCCTTTGGGGTCTCCGTCTGTTTTCAATTTCTTTCGACCCGACTTCAGTCAACCGGGTGAGATCCGCAGCAATGGTCTCGTATCTCCTGAATTTGAAATACTCGATGAGTCCTCAGTCATAACCATCACCAGTCGTCTGTTGGCCAGCATCCTCTGGTCCCATAACTTCAAGAACGATGCAGACTCCGAACGGATGATTATCGATATCTCCCGTGAGATGGACCTGGAGCCGGACATCGATGCCCTGCTGGATCATCTTGACCTGTTGTTGCTGGGAGGGCGAATGTCCTTCGAACTACGCGCGGAAGTGGAATATCTGATGAGTGAGCGCAGTTACGACGGAGCGGCTTCACAGCGTGTTGTCGAGGCTATCTTTCTGATAGCGACATCGCCAGAAGCAGCCGTCCAGCGTTGACTGGCAGCAGCTTCGCCAGCCGCTGAACACAAAGCAATCGGCATTCGCCTCATAACAAATATAAACCGCGAGCCATCATGAACAATTTTTCCCGCCGCAGATTTCTTGACCTGGGTACACGCACCATCGCCGGCGCCGGACTTGCACTCGGTGTCAACCCGGCCCTGACTCTGGCCCGAGCCGCTGATTCGGCGACCAGCCAGAGCAGTGACTATCGGGCGCTTGTCTGCGTCTACCTGGAAGGTGGTTGTGACGGGTTCAGCCTGATGGTGCCTACAGGCTCCTATGAACATGCAGAACTTGCACAGGCACGAGGCGAGCTGGCCATTCCACAACACCAGCTTATCTCCCTTCAAGGAGGCAATAGTCCTCTTGGTCTGCATCCCAACGCCGCCTCTCTGCAACCCCTCTTTGACGACGGGCATCTGGCAATGATTGCCAATATCGGAACACTCATCGAGCCGACGACTCAAGAGCAGTATCTCAACAATACCGTCGCCCTGCCCGCCCAGCTGTTCTCTCACAGCGATCAATCCATCCAGTGGCAACAACTACAAGGTCGCGACCGTGCGCAGGAAGGCTGGGGCGCAAGAGCTGCCGATTATCTATCGGATTTTCAGGAACGTGACTACCTGACATCAATATCACTTGCAGGCTCCAACTACTGGCAATCCGGATCGGGCCAGAGACCATTCTCACTGACAGGATCTGGCGTTCTTGAATATCAGGGGCTCGATGGCAACAATAACTGGCAGAGCCCACGCAGGGAGGCCTTCGAACGGGTATTGAACCTGCCCAGAGATCATGTGTTCACCACAGCCTACGCTGACCTGCAAAAACGGGCAATTTCTATAACCAGTGAATTAGGTCAGGTTCTGGAAAGCAACGCCAGCTTGTTCACCGATCAGCCAGAAGATAATAGCTTGGCGCAAAAGCTGAACATGGTAGCCCAGTTGATCGCCGCCCAGGAGCAGCTCGGCCTTCAACGCCAGATCTACTATGTCAGCATGAGCGGCTTTGATGTGCACGATAACCAGAGCCTTGAACTGCCCGAGCTGTTCAAGGAACTTACCGAGGCTTTGGCCTTTTTCCAGAACAAGATCGATATGCTGGGCAAGTCTGCCAATGTAACGACATTTACTGCATCGGATTTCGGTCGCTCACTGCTGTCAAACGGCGATGGAACCGATCATGGCTGGGGCAACCATCTGATGGCCATGGGTGGGGCTGTCATGGGTGGCAGCATCTACGGAGAACTTCCCAGCTTCGCCCTCGATGGTCCGGACTCGGTCCACCGCGGGCGGATTCTGCCGACAACCTCGGCATCCCAATATGCATCCACTTTACTGCGCTGGGTAGGCCTTGATGAGGCAGCCGTGTCAGAAGTGCTACCTGATATCGGGAATTTTCAAACCCGGGATCTGGGCTTCATGATCTGATTCAATTCAGACAGGCGGCATGCCTGCGGCGGGTAGGAATGAGGCGTGTAAAGAAGTGGTAATGCACTTTTGAGTCAGCACTACCATCTTGAAATACAATCAGTTGTTTCGAATAAACTGGCTCGGCTGGGTATACTGCCATGCCTCGACATTACCGCACCCAGCACAGAGCCTTGGCCCTTTTGCATCACGGGCCTATCCGTATAGCCATACTGATAAGATGAAAGGCTCCATTTGAGCTGATGATGAACAGTAGCCTTGGCCCACCAGGTTTTGAGACAGGAGATACACATCCTTCTGCTTTACGTATGAGGAATAGACGTAACATATTTGCCATGAACATTCCTTATCTCATTAGCAAGCAGCGGTTACTCTGTGAACTTGGTGCTATCGACGCTGTCGCATATTGAGATGTACTGCACCTTGAGCCCAGCAGTGACATCAGACCTGTCACTTGACTGGATTCAATACATTGAGGTCACCTGATTTTCCGTCCGGTCAGATTGTCGCTGTTGCCTCATCATTTAAAATTGCGTCATCGGTTATTGCAACACCCGTCGCTCACCCATTGATTTCTGAAAAAAGAAAGCATGACTTCTGAAACCCAGCTTCATTTCGCAAGAACTCGACGACAAGCCTGTCGGCTGGCCACAAGAATCGGGTTCGCCCTGCTCATGCTCCTACCAACACTTTCGCATGCACTTGAGTTCCAGTGTGAATTCAATGGAGATGTCAGGCAGCTACGCGTCGACATGCCTGGCAAGACACATTTGTGCGAAGTCACGGTCGAATACGAAAGCACAGGTGAAAGTAAAGTCATGTGGCATGCAGACAATGACTCCCTGTTCTGCTCTGCCAAGGCCTATGAATTGGTTGGAAAATACGAAAACAACTGGAATTTCACCTGTTCAAAATGGCCTGACAGAGATGGAATCGATCAGCTTTCAGACACGCAGCGAGGCATTCTGGACCTGCAACTCAAAGAACGCGTAGCCACTAGCGAGACAGCCTTGGAACCCGTCGAGATCCTCTCCGTCAAAACGGCAGCCAGCACACCACTGGATCATGAGCCGGGGGCACTTGCATTTCAGTATTTTCTATCAGACGGCAGCGATCATACAGAGATCATCGTCGACAACAATTCCTCCTGGTACGTGTTTGCCACCATTGATAATCTGGCAAGCCGAATCACTGGCGACTCCCCTGTTGATACCGCATTGATTTCAACCATCAGCGACAGTGGCGCCCTGGAGATAGTGACGACAATGACGGAAGAGGCCGGTGCACGTGAATGCCACGGCATGCAGGTGCTCGCAGTTGATGAAAACGCTAAAATCAGTGCACGTACGCCGCACCGGGTGATTTGCCAATCGAATGCACGGCTCGATTCTGCGACAAGTCCCGACCAATAACAGCAATTACCGGTTCAGACCAGGCGAGTGCCGTTTGGAACGGGCTCCATGGGTGCCACCAGAACTATGCTTCCGTCGTCACGTGGCATCCCCGTCACCAGACATTCAGACATAAAAGGCCCAATCTGCTTCTTCGGAAAGTTCACTACGGCCATCACCTGACGCCCCACGAGCATGTCCCGGGAATACAAGTCAGTGATCTGCGCACTGGAACGACGCGTGCCGATTTCCGGACCAAAATCGATTGTCAGCTTCCATGCAGGGCGTCTGGCCTCCGGAAACTCCTCCACTTCGATGACAGTGCCAGCGCATAGCTGCACCCGTTCAAAATCAGCCCACTCAATGTATTCCATCGCTCTTCAGTAATCTGTTGCGTGCCAAGGCACATCACAGGCTGAATGATAGCAAGTGCACACAAGTCAGGCGCGAAGTGAAGATTGGCTCATGTTTCGCGTAACCCCTGTGTTGCTTCGCCTCCAAATGCTGCCCCGGATGCCGACAATCATCTTATACAGCAGAGATCTGCTCAATTCACGAATACATGAATTCATCCGTGCGATAGCCCGCGCGACTGCCAGTGCACACACTGCACGGGATGGATTCAGGAACTGGCAACACCTTGCCAGCAATTGACATTTCCCATCAGAAGCAAACAACGAGAACATGATCATGAAAGCACTCAACGTGTCACTGATAGCGGCCACCGCCACACTACTACTGGTTACTGGTTGCGCTACTGATGACCCGAACCGTCGCGCCAAAACAGGCGCCGCTATCGGCGTTGTAGCCGGCGGTGTCATCGGGCATCAGATCAATGACAAGAACGGCCGATATGCCGGTGCCGTGGTCGGTGCTCTGACAGGGGCCGCTGTTGGCAACTATATGGATAAACAACAACGCCAACTGGAGCAGAGCCTGGCGGAAGAGTTGCAAAACAACCAGATTAAAGTCACCCGTATCGATGATGAGACTCTCAAACTGGAAGTACGAAGCGAGGCATCTTTCGACATCAACAGTGCTCGCGTCAATGATGATTTTCGCGGCAGCCTGAAAAGCCTGGCCAAGGTTATCGGCGAATATGACAAGACAGCCGTACACGTCATCGGGCACACCGATAGCACAGGTTCAGATAGCTACAACCAGTCACTCTCTGAAAAGCGTGCTACCTCAGTCACCCGTTATTTCAGTGCCAATGGTGTCGAGCGTTCACGCATGCGTTTCTCGGGGCGTGGCGAGTCCATGCCAATTGACGCCAATACTACAAGCTCAGGTCGCAGCCATAATCGTCGGGTAGAGGTCTTCCTGAAACCGATCGTAGAAGGTCGTGAAGACGATGCCTATATCTCGCCTGTATGATCCTGCTTTCAGCCTGCAGGATACCCAGAGCACACCCTGGTGTCTGTGGCAGGCTGACATGATTCAGCACGAAAAAGTAGACAGCTAGTGGCGCCTGCCTTCCCTGGCCATTGTTATCCCGACAATGGCCAGGCCCATAGAATGGTGGGCACACTGATAATCGTGATCAGTATTTCCAGCGGCAAACCCATACGCCAGTAATCGCTGAACTTGTACCCACCTGGCCCCATGACCAGTGTGTTGCACTGATGTCCGATCGGCGTCAGAAAAGCACAGGATGCCCCCACGGCAACGGCCATCAGAAAAGGGTCAACACTGACTCCCAGAGAATGGGCCATGGCTATTCCCAAAGGCGCCATGACAAGGGCTGTAGCTGCATTGTTTATCACATCTGACAGCAACATGGTCACGACCAGCAGCAATGTCAGAATCATGGGAATTGATAAACCCTGCGTCGCCTGAATCAGGCTATCTGCCACCAGCTGCGTGGTACCCGAGGTTGTCAGTGCGTTGCCAACCGGAATCATAGCGGCTAGCAGCACGATAACAGGCCAGTCGATGTCATCGTATATTTCACGGGTAGAGAGAATGCCGGTGAGAACATAAGCGCCAACAGCCAGAATGAAGGCGATTGGCAGTGTCACAACACCTGCGATACCCAACACGATTGCCAGTGCGAAAATGCCACTGGCCAGCGCGATCTTGCGAGTTCGATTCAGATTGATCTGTCGTCGCATCAAGGGCCACAAGCCCAGCGCTCCGAACTGTTGATCAACCGACTCACTATCGCCGTGCAGTAGCAAAACATCGCCAGCGCGAAAAACCTGTTGGCGCAGCCGCTGAGTCACGGGCCGTCCTTGCCTGGCCAGACCAACAAGAGCCAGGGTCCGACCGGTTTGGCGGCGTATGAACTCCACACCTCGTCCGATCAAGGGCGAATCGTTCCTGACGATCCCTTCGGCCATGACCTCGTTATCAGGGCTTGGCTGAATAAAAGTGGGGGTCGCCGTACTACGCAGCTCCAGACCGTGCCTGTCCAGAAACGATTTCAGATCATCCGAGCGGGCTCGCAGGATAAGAATGTCTTCCTCGGCTATCTGGTATTCCGCACGCACCGCACGGGCAAATCGTCGCTTTCCAGCGACCCCGATAACCTCAACGCTATCCTCATCCAGGCCATCGATCTCGCCCAGCGTCTTGCCGACCAGGCTTGAAGTGGCGGGCACCAGTGCTTCGGTCAGATAGACTCCGGCCGCCAGCAAACTGGCGTCCTCCTTGAATTCCAATCGGGCTCTGGGTATCAATCGCCAACCGATCAAAGTGACAAAGGCAAAACCTACAATCGCAATCGGCAAACCCACCGGCATGAAATCGAACATACCGAACGGCTCACCCGACTCTTTCGCGCGAATGCTGGCAATAATGATATTGGGTGGTGTACCAATCAGAGTCATCATGCCGCCAAGCAGACTACCAAACGCCAACGGCATCAGAATAAGGCTCGGAGAGCGTTTGCGCTCTTGTGCGGTCGACATGGCAATTGGCAGCATCAGCGCCAGCGCGCCGACATTGTTCATGAAGGCTGAGGCCACCGTCACCACTGCGGTCAATGCTGCAATATGCAACAGGGGAGTTTCTGTCAGGTGACTGATACGGCTGGCCACTTCATCCACCACTCCGGCATTCCTGAGTGCGCTGCTGATGATCAGTACGGCGGCGACCGTTATGACGGCCGGGTGGCCAAAACCTTCGAACGCCTGATTGGGTTCAACGATTCCGGCTAGCACCGAGCTGACCAGTGCGAACATGGCCACCAGGTCGTAGCGCCACCGCCCCCAGACGAACGCCAGCAGCGTCATGAGCAGTATGCCGCTGATCAATATTTGTTGGGTGGTCATGGGCCGAGATTATCAATGATGGTGCGAATTGCACAGCAATTGCATTATTCACGAATCGAACCGTTCGCATACGATTTCCTCCCTATGGTAAATCAACAGCCGCCCTCATGACCCAGCCACAAACCCCCTCTCCCACAAACGGGCTCGATCTGGACCTTTCAGACACCCATGAACCCTACGCTCCAAGCTTGCTCGGTGCACAGGACACTCATATGACTCTTGACCCGGCCATGCCGGGCAAGCAGCACGGCCACCTGATATTGCCTTACACCAATCATGCGGGCGCCGCTCAGCTACGCGTTCCCGTGTGCTCCATCAGGGGCCAGCAGCCAGGGCCGACTGTGGTTCTGATCGCTGGCATACACGGAGATGAATACGAAGGACCATTGACCTTGCACCGTATGGCGCAGGAACTGACAGCCGAGATGGTTCATGGGTGTCTGCTGATTGTGCCTGCTGCCAATGGTCCGGGATTAAAGACCGGGCGGCGCTGTTTGCCTGACGGCACACAGGATCTGGATCAATGTTTTCCAGGCTCGGCAACGGGCTCTCTGGGTGATCGTTTGGCCTATGAATTGTTCGAACGGTTGATTCGAGCGGCTGATCTGGTGTTGGACCTGAGATCCGGAGGTCAGAAACTACAATTCAGTCCTCTGGCTGCCGTGCGCTTTATGGGTGTCTCATTGCACCGGAGCCAGGAACGGCAGCAAGCCAGTGAGGCGGCAATGATTGCGTTCGGAGCCCCTAACAGTGTTCGTTTTCAAGCTAGCCGTGCAGGTAGTTGCCTGCAAGCGGCGGTGGAGGCTGCTGGCAAGGCATACGTTCAGAGCGAGCTGGGCGGCGGGGCTGGCTGCAGTGTCGGAACTCTGCAAGTGGCTGAAATCGGGTGTCTGAACGTGCTGAGCTCTATGGGTGTCTTGAAGCGGGAAGTGGAATTGAGGGCGACGCGGATGCTGGAGGTTCCGGATAGTTCGTTTTATGTCTACGCCGACAGGCACGGAATGCTGGAGCCGCAGGCTCGATTGGGACAGGAAGTCTGGCAGGGCGACGTGCTGCTCAGACTGGTGGAGCTGGAGAACAGCGGCTCCCAAGCCCATGAGGTTGCAGTGCCCCGTAATAGCATCCTGCTGGCCCTGCACCATGGCGGCATGGTCCGACCGGGTGATCTGCTGGCCATTCTGGCAGACGAGGTGCAGCGCTAAGCCCCCCTTGCTCTGATTGACAGAGGCTCTCACAGCGCCTTTGTCTTGTCCCGAACTTGAGGCAGGTGCAGCAAATACCGGTGCAGAGCATTACACTGCTCTCCCGGCAGCGCTGCTGCCCCCAATACCAGAGTCCATGGGTTCAACTGCCTCCTACACCGTATCCGTCATCATTCCTGCATATGACCGCCTGGAACGGCTACCAACGGCAATCGATTCTGTACAGTCTCAGAGCTACGCGGCCCATGAACTGATCGTTGTGGATGACGGCTCCACGGATGGCACGGCAGACTGGTTAGCCGAACATCACCCGGAAATCACCTTGATACGCCAGAATAATCACGGCGTCTCTCATGCCCGCAACCGTGCCATCGAACACGCCAGCGGCAACTGGATCGCACTGCTCGACTCTGATGATCGCTGGTATGAAAACAAACTCGCCGAACAGGTAAACGCCCTGCAGCAGGCCCCGCAGATGCGCCTCTGTCACTGTGATGAACATTGGCTGCGCAATGGCAAGCGTGTCAATCCGCGCCACAAGCACCGTAAATACGGTGGTGACATATTCACCCATTGCCTGCCACTGTGCTGTATCTCACCCTCCGCAGTATTGATCCATCGGACACTGCTGGATGAGGTCGGTCTGTTCGACGAATCTCTGCCTGCCTGTGAAGACTATGATCTGTGGCTACGCATCTGTTCTAGAGAAGAGGTCCTGTACCTCGACCAGGCGCTTCTGGAGAAAACCGGCGGCCACGAAGATCAACTCTCTCAACGATACCCCGCCATGGACCAGTTCCGCCTCCAGGCGCTTGCCAAACTTCTGCGCAGTCACACCCTGACGGTTTCCCAGACACAGCAGGCAAGCGAGCTGTTCATCGAGAAGCTGGTCATCTTCTGTAATGGTGCAAGGAAACGCCACCGTCACGATGCTGTCGACACTCTACAAAGTGAATACCGGGACTTGATCGATCCAACCCTTATACTTTAGCGACCCCCTTGGAGCGAACCAGCGCTCCGGCTACCAGATTCTGACACCATGTCCGCACTTGTTTTTCGTTTACGTAATGTTCCTCAGGATGAAGCCGCCGATGTGCGTGCGCTGCTCGATGAGCATGAGATTGAATGGTACGAGACAACCGCTGGCAACTGGGGTGTGGCCATGCCGGGCATCTGGGCCAGCCATGAAGAAGACCTGCCAAAGGCTCGCAATCTGATCAACGACTATCAGAGCAAACGGGGCGAAAATCAACGTCAGCAATACGCAGAGAACCTGCGTAGCGGAGACACTCCGACGCTGCTGCAGCGTATCCGCACCCAGCCATTGCAGATGGGCGGAATCATCGTTTTCTGTCTCTTTATTCTGTACATCATGATCAACCCGTTTCTGCAACTGATCGGGCACGCGTCCTGAACGATATTTTCAAGCCCCTGATAGCCTCTGCAACAAGTCCCTTTCGGGTCTGTAATGGAACTACTTGAGGGCAACGCCTGTGCATTTGCACATGTTCAATCAAGCGCAGAAGATCAACGATTTAACCCCAGCCACAAGTCGTTTTCAGCCGTATATGCGATTCGACAAACCGGTCTGAAACAAGTCGGAAATCCAGGGCTGGCTAAAAATTCAGTTTCATTTCAGGTTCAATAACTAATCTGACCCCCGTCTTGACCGACTCGTGCATGAAGTTGCATGCATCAGCAGTCGAGAATTTTACGGGCCCGTCGGGACGTCTTGACGAGAAACGATTCTGAAGATGACTGCTCGGCACCTGTTTGTGTGGGCGCGGTTGTTCCTATCAATCTGACACCACAAGAGCGCACATGCGAATTACGTTGACAGCTTTGCTCCTTCTTGGTCTGGGCAGCGCGAATGTGCATGCCGACAACCAACGACCATCCACGGTCACCAATGTTCAGGCCAGCACTGTGTCTTCCAGTGCCATCCGAATCAACTGGAGCCAACCCTGGGATGATGTCGGTGTAGACGGCTACAACATCTACCGCAACGGCTCTTACTACAAGACGGTATTCAATACTACGAACTATATTGATGAGGGCGTTAGCGCGAACTCCAGCTACGAATACTCTCTTGTTGCTTTCGACCGTGCCAGAAACTATTCCTCTCAGTCTTCAAGTTCGGCCGCCAGCACCGGTGGCTCAAGTAGCAGCTCAGACAGTAGCTTCTCAGCCCAACCTGCAGCTCAGGCACGCGATGGCAGCCCTGGTGCGCCTTCCGGATTACGTGCACAGGGTGAAGGCTCGGACAAGATTCATCTGTATTGGACAGCACCTTCTGGCACTGTGACTGGCTACAACATTTACCGCGACGGTGGCTATTACTCCACCATCAAGGGCCGCACCGATTACACCGCCTCTTCCTTGAGCTCAGGCCGCGACTATCGCTGGCAGGTGGTCGCTTTCAACGGTAGTCAATACTCCACCAAATCCAGTGAAGTCGTGGCCCGCACGGACAGCTCTTCCTCTAGCAATGCCGTAGCCGTAGTGGCCGCAGCAGCCCCACCGCCACAACAGACTAGTGTCTCAGGCCATGTCCCGAGCGGCTACCACCAGGTCTTCAACGAAGAGTTTCAGTCGAGCAGCCTGAACGGCTCAAAATGGCAAAGCCGCTATCGCTGGGGGCCACACTGGACTATCAACAACGAACAACAGTTCTATGTTGACAACATCAATGATCCCAACTTCGGTCATTCTCCTTTCGAATTTGATGGTGAGAACATGACCATCACGGCAACACGCACGCCGGATCATTTGCGCAGCAAGGCGAACAACAAGGATTACCTCTCTGGCACTCTGACTACCTATGGCAAATTCAAGATGCGCTATGGCTACGTGGAAATGCGTGCACGCATGCCCAAGGGTAAAGGCCTGTGGCCTGCCTTCTGGTTACTGCACAATCAGGAAAATGACAAGCGACCTGAGATCGATGTTGTGGAAATGCTGGGCGACACCAGCAACAAGGTTTACCAGACCTACCACTATTTTGAAAACTGGAATTTGCGCTCAACACCCAGCTATGAATATTGGGGTTCCGACTTTTCACAGGATTTCCATACTTTTGGCATGAAGTGGGAGCCAGGGCGTATCACCTGGTATGTTGATGGCAACGCCACCAACTCACACTCCAGCGGCAACGTCGCTTCAGAAGAGATGTACCTGCTGGTCAACCTGGCGGTCGGCGGCTCCTGGCCTGGCAACCCTGACGGCAGCACCTCTTTTCCTGCACGATTCACGATCGACTATATTCGAGCTTATAGCCCTGACTGAACTGTAGCTGCAAGTTAGGGGTCGTGAAATAATTAACTATACTTTTCGGTTGGTCCTGCGCCTGCCCGGCAAGGCGTGAGGAGGGCGAATAGCGGGCTATTCAACCGACAAACAACGCAGAAGGGCAGGATGCAGGGGCGACTGAAAAGTATAGTTTATTGTTTCACGATCCCTTAGCTTATGATTTACCAAGCGGCCTACGGGCCGCTTTTCAGTTGCCTTCAGAAAACCAACGCCACTTTGTCCAAACACTGCTCAAAGCTCGACTAAAGGCTTGTATTAGACAGGTTTGTGACTTCCATTCGGCTCTTGAGGTACGGTGACGTTACACTGCAAAGAAAAAGACTTTCAACATGCCGTTGCTGCCTTTGCCACTTTCGCACAAACTGCCGGTTTTATCGGTCAACGGTGCACCTGCCCTGCCGGCTCGTCGCACGCCAGACAGAGCCCTGCGCGCTGCTCTGGGACTCTGTGCGCTGCTGCTTCTGACAAGCTGTCAAGCGACCCGCCCTCCTGCTGCCAATGATGCTCGCGTACCAGCGCAGAACACAGCGGCTACATTCGATTCAGAATCTGTTGACCCGAGCTCCATCGATTCGAGAGTCACACAGCAAGGTGCTACTGAGCGAGCCAGAATAACGGGCTTCCCGTTAGCGCATGACAACCTCAAGTCAGTGCCGAAAATTGTCATTGACGACCGTCCATGGCTCGAAAGCATTCATCCACTCTATATCCATGCCCGATCACTGGTTGAGCAGGAACTGAACGCCGATCTGCGAGACATCCGACTACTGCTGGTCGCCGACACCCCGATCAATTCGGAAGTCAATCATGAGACCCGTCGTTTGGTGAACGAGCAGTTTGGCACTTCCGAATTCGCCGACCAATTTCTCGGCCGTGTCATGAAAACCCAATCTGGCACCTACGCAGCTCTGTTCACATCGCGCTTGAAAGCCGTCATGGTCAGTCGCAGCATGCTGGCAAATTATGAACAGTCATTGCCCGCGAACCCGGAAATCCGTACCGCCGCCCTGCTGACCCTGTTGATCCATGAGCTGGTGCACGCAGCTGATGATCAGCGATATCATATACATGAAAATCGGGCGCTCAATTTTCGCGCCTCTTTCGCACAATCGGCAACCTTTGAAGGGCATGCTCAATGGGTGACTCGCCGCATTTGTGCATACAGTCATTGCAGCATCGGTCTGGACGCTCTCGACAACTTCATGTTCAGCCCTGCCGAACAAAGCAACCACCTGACACAACCGGTCGAGGCGATCAGCCGCAATGTGCTCGAATACTCCTATGTTGAAGGTGAACGTTTCATCGCATCTCTGGCTAAACGCCCTGGTGGCTCAAAACTCATCGATGACTTGCTGAGCAGCCCACCCTTTGACCCGATCCAGATCCTGTCGCCTGACAACTATCCTGACCTTAAGCGCGAGCATCTCAACCAGCGGCTGATTCGAGCCAGCCTGGACATTGATCACCCCTGGGTGCGTGACCAGTGGATTGGCGTTGAGACCTCACCACTCAAGGGCGTTAACCTACGCGCTGATCCCGCACGACGACAGGCTGCCGTAGACGGGTTCACACGTCTCATTGAAAGCATGGTTGCCATGCAACTATATAACCGTGCCAGTCCTGATGCAGGTCCTGTCGAGGTGACGCTATTGCAAGCGGAGTCCGCCACGACTGCCAGTCTGTTCGCCCGAACATTGCATCAAAATACGCTGACTGCCGATACTTACACCGATGAGGAACCCTTGCGCATAGATACAGGTGCAGGCAATTCACAATCGGGAATGAGCATGCATATGTACCGTACATCTCAGGATAACGACACTTCATTTCGCACCGCCATCGGAGTTTCTGGCATCTATGTCGTGCAGATAGCAGGGGTCAGCCCCAATTCCGTACTGCTCGACGATTACGCCATTCGAGTCCTGCTCAACCTGCAATTACCCCTGTAGCAGCCATGATTTCTGCAGGAGCCCTTGGCTGGCTGTCAGCCTGATTCAGGAGCCTGCGCGACAGAAAACTTATCGCCTGCGAGAATTTCTACCGCGCAGGCCCCTAGGCGAACACACTGCCATTGGGTGAAAAACGCGCTTTCAAAAATTCCATCTGATCTGCCAGCACATCACGATTGGACAGATAGAAGAACTCATATCGATTGGGGGCGAACGGAACCGCAAGCAATTGCATATTTGCCAGCTCAGGCGTCCGATCACTCTTGCGATTATTACAACGCCGGCAGGCTGTAACACAGTTGGTCCACCGATCCTGGCCGCCTTTGGAAGTGGGGATGACATGATCCCTCGAAAGCTCCTTGACCGGGAATTCAAGACCGCAATACATACACATTTGCTGGTCGCGCGCAAACAGCAGACCGTTGCTCAGAGCCGGGGTAAAGGCATGATTATCCACCTTTCCATCGCAAGCAATAATGCTGGGCAAATCAAGACTTGATCGCCTACCTGTCTTGCTATATCCCCCCTTGACCGTATAAATCGTGTCCCCGATACTCCAGATAACCAGATCCTTGACGAGCAAGGTGGTTGTCTCCTGCCAACTGAGCCAGGCAATGGGAGTACCGGCCTTGTTCAGGCGCAGTACTTTGCTGTTCATGTCGCGTTCTATAGTGGTTGTCCATTCCTCCGTTCATCTTTGTATAACACAATCGTTGTGAACTGGCGATGACCATATTTCGATCAAATAGAGAAAATTCACCCTTCAATACAGCTGAACAGGCCTACTGGAACGAGCTCTGAGTAACTCTGGACTGGCTCTGGAGGCTCTGTCGCAAATCCTGAAACGAGCTCTGGGACAGATCGAGTCCCTGAATCAATCGTACTGAGAACGCCACGGGCGTTGAGAGTCGTTACACAGATCCGAACAAACCTGCTTGCAATCAGAGATAACCGATCAAACATTAGGTTACTTGAGACTATTCAAATGACAATGACTTGACATCAATGCGCCGATAATTCCGATTCAGAGGTGATTCACTTCCAAACGTCGATAAATATCATGCTTTTCCCACACGTTTAGTCGTTCTTCGCTCATCTCTTGTGCCTGTGTCTAGTATGCTAGGGCATTGGTTTCAGGTATCTGCTTGACCTTCATGCTGCATTCCTGATAAAAACAAGCAACTGTGAATTGTAAGCACAAATAAGTATGGATAAATACACTGAAATGTTGGTGTTCTCGAAAGCTGCCGATATGGGTAGCTTTTCTGCTGCGGCACGAGAACTTGACCTGACTCCTTCTGCGGTCAGCAAACTGATCACTCGGCTTGAAGATCGTCTGGGCGCACGACTATTCCAGCGAACAACCCGCAAATTGAGCATGACGGCTGAGGGACACGCCTTCAATGATCGTTGCGGCGCGATTCTGGACGAAATCAAACAAGCAGAAGATGCCGTCATGGCACTGCATGACAAAGTCAGCGGTACTTTGCGCATCACTACCGTTTCCGCATTTGCACGACTGCAGATGATCAAGATGATGCCAGAATTCATGGCCACTTATCCAGATCTGCGAGTCGAGCTGGAACTCACTGAACGTGAAGTCGATCTGGTTGGTGAAGGTGTGGACGTTGCACTGGTACTCAGTGACGGCCTGACCGACGAGTCCCTGGTTGCACGACGTCTCACCGTCAACAAGCGAATCATTTGTGCATCACCAGAATATCTCGCCAAGCATGGTACTCCGCAAACGCCAGAAGACTTGCTCAATCACAATTGCCTGACTCACTCGGCCATTCATCACTTCAATGACTGGGAATTCTCCAGTGCTGAAGGGGTACGTGTTCAGCGAGTCAAAGGGAATTTTCATACCAACAGCGCCTCGGCTCTGCATGAAGCGGTAAAAGCCGGTATCGGTATTGCGCGTCTGGCTTCTTATGTCGTTCAGTCGTCAATAGAAAAAGGTGTTGTCGTACCACTGCTGCAAGAGCATACCGTTGATAATTCAACGATTCAGCTGGTCTATCCGCATCGTCGTCATTTGAGCAACAAGGTTCGCGTCTTCACAGACTTCATGGTTGGCAAGTTCACACCCAATCCACCCTGGGAACGTAAGGCCAGCTAAGAGCCCTTGAAACAAGCATCCCGTATTCTTCATACAGGAACAGATTTCCAGCTCAAATCAAGCCCCCGCAGCAACAAGGATGGCAGCAGGGGGCCTTGGTAAAACGTTTAGCCGCTCTCTATAGAGCCTGTTCGCCCTCTTCGCTGGTGCGAATACGAATAACTCGCTCAACGGAATCCACAAAGATCTTGCCGTCGCCGATCTTTCCTGTATTGGCCGCACGGATGATGCCTTCGATACAGGCATCCAGAATACTTTCACTAACGACAACTTCGATTTTCATCTTGGGGATGAAGTCGATGACATATTCTGCGCCACGGTAAAGCTCGGTGTGGCCCTTCTGTCGGCCGAAGCCTTTTACTTCCGTAACGGTGATGCCGGCAACGCCTGCCGCAGCCAGTTCTTCACGAACTGCATCCAGTTTGAATGGTTTGATGATCGCAGTAATTCGTTTCATTCTTGAGGCCTTGGTTTGAACAGAAATTAATCCCACCTGACAGTGTACCTATTACCGGCATAAAGAATCACTGAGGATTCGGAGACGAGCCCTGACTTTTACGGGTCAGAATCGCACGCTCCAGAGTGTGCAACAGACTGACCAGACGATCGATTTGACTATCAAAATCGGCGAGGTGTTGATCCAGTGTACCGGTCGACTTGCCCTGTTCCAACTGTTGCAGGAATTCCAGTCCACTCGCATGAACCAGTCGCAACGGTTGTTCGATTTCCCGGAACGCCTCAAAGCCTGCAAGTCGTTGTCCAATACCGAAGTACCAGACACCCAGACGCGACAGTGCAACATCGGGTTGCATACCCGGATCAGCAACCGATTGCAGCGCCACTCCGCCACCAAAACGACTGCAAAATGCCGCATCAAGTAGAGCTTTGCGAAAACGCAGCAAGTTCAGACTTGCCTGGTGTACCCGACCGATCTGGGAGCCTTCAAAATCATGCTCCGCGCAGACAAACCCCTTGAAATCGTGAAGCGACATCGGTCGCCCGAGAAAATACCCCTGCCCCTCTTCACAACCATGGGCAATCAGAAAATTATAGACCGATTCGGTCTCGATACCTTCCGCCACCGATGTCATGCCTAACTCACGGGCCATGGAAATTGCCGATCGCACGACATCCAGATTCTGGCGTGACGTTGCCATGCGTTTGACCACGCCCTGATCCAGCTTCAATGAATCAAAGGGCAATTGACTCAGTCGATCAATGGAAGAATATCCTGTGCCGAAGTCGTCCATGAGAATCTTGATTCCCATATTCTTGAGGCGCACCAGATCGTCATAAACTCGATCCACATTACCCATCACCGCACTTTCGGTGATTTCAATCTGCAACTCCGGAGCGCTGATGGTGCCGGCCTGCAACAGCGCGTGAATTTGATTACTGATAGTGCGTGATGCCAGATCATCAGGCGCCACGTTTATTGACAACGCCAGCGAGCGACGATTTTCAAGAGCACCGGGCAAGTGGGCAACCGCCCCCGCCTGAGTGGCGGCAGGCGCGGTATCGCGTAGTGTCACAATCGCTGCCACCAACTGATCGAGCAGTTGCAGAGTCAGGTCATGCAGCAGACCACTACTTTCAACCAACGGCAGAAACTCATCGGGCGACAGCACCACATTACTATTGTCGGTCCAACGAACCAGTGCCTCGGCACCCAGTACATCGCCCGTGAGCAGACAGACCTTCGGTTGATAGAAAAGCACCAACTCGTCATTGCGCATGGCCTGCTCAAGCGCCTCACGCGTAACCTGCCTGCTCATGCCTGAGCGAGCTGTGCGATCGTCGCCACCAGACTCACCAGGCTGATCGCCCTCCTCACTACCGTCGGTACGCCTTCAAAAATCTGGACTGCAACGCATCGTGAATGGCATTCGCAACGGGCCCCGTAGACAGCCATTCCCGTTCCAGCTGTTCAAGCACCTGTCGACTGTCATCCAGTCCCGATGACTGCATACCCTGCTGAAGGTTCTGCAGCTGATATTGCATGCGTCGCGCCTTATCCTCAGCAGGCGTTTCAACACCGGCTGCCACTTCCATCTTGATCAGCAGATTCCGACGAAGCGTCTCATTGGTGGAATAGTCTGGTGTTGTCTTGTTATTCAAGTGCGCCAGAGCTGCATCACGCCGCTTGTCCAGCAGAGCTGCAATTTCCGGAGACACACGCGCATCACTGCTATCCCAGGCATGAGTGACATCATCAACCAATGTGTCACCAGCAGCATCCGGCTGCTCAACAGCACGTTCCAACTGCTCGCACAACGCCAGCAGGCGCAAGCGCTCTTCAACCTCAGCTTGCGCACGTCGACGAGACGCGTTGTCCTGAACCCGTGAACAGGCGTCCAGTGCCTGACGAAAATCGCGCAGCAGAAATTTCTTGTCGCGTTCCGGAAACTCAGCCAGCGCCTGGAATTCCAGAGTCAGCCCCTGTACCTCGGCTTCATCCAGCGAGTCACCCTTGGCCAGCTGCTTGAGGCGCTTGATGATGTCCTTGGCACGGAAAACATGCTCAAGTCCAGCGCGCTGCTTCTCTCGTTCGACCTGATGCTGATGCTTGAAGATAGTACCCAGATGGCCATTGAAGACTTCCCAAAGGGCCTGGTCTTCCTTGCGGCGCATGATGCCGATCAACTTCCAGGCACTGAGCAGACTCTTGGCCTGATTGGCAGTGTGCTGTGTTATTTCACCTTCTGCCAGCGCAGCTACTTTCTCGACCAGCTCCTGCTTTTCCTTGACGTTCTGGTCGTACTGCTCCGCCAGTGATTTTTCAAACGGCTTCAGTGCAGCAGAAAATCGAGCTTCCAGCGCCTTGTCAGGCTTTCTATCAGGAACTCGGTTACGCGACCAGTCACGCTTGGCATTGTTAACCTGGCGTACGATAGCTTTCCAGTCTGGCTCGGCATCGGGTTCTGCGGCTGCAAGCTCAGCTTGTGTTGCCTCCAGCCCTTCGCACAGCAATGCCTTGGCATCAAGCTTCTCTTGTCGTTCCTGCTGCCGACTGTCGAACCACTCTTTGCAGGGCTCGTAGGCAGAATCGCCAGCCGTCTTGAAACGCGTCCACAAATCGTTGGAGGCACGACTGACCCCCATGCCTTTCCAGGCACTTTGCAGCTCACGAACTTCTTTGGCCAATGCTTCAGGGGAAAGCTCTTTGGTAATCAGTGCTTCCATGGATTCGCACAACGCTTCCAGCTTGGGCCGTGCCGCAAAATCCTGCCAGTCAGCCATTTCAGCCAGTTGCTGTTCGGCACGAGCAAGCTTGTCGTCCAGACTGACACGCTCTTCAGCTTCCATCACGCCCAGCTTTTTCTGGAGTCGGCGCATCATGCTATTCGCCGGACCCCACTTGCCTTCCTTGATGATTCCGGACAGTGCTGCAAACTGCCGATGCGTAGCCTTGATTCGGTCACTGGATTCCTGTCGAGCCTTGGCCATGCGATCATTCAGCACATCCAGATGCGCCTGCAACTCACTGACGTAGGCGTGATCGGACAAATCGATGCCTGGTAGTAACTTCGTGATGTCCAGCAACGCCGATACGCGTTTGATCCGGCTTTGCAGTGCACCGGGACGAGCCTTGTTCACCTCATAAGGCGGATCGAACAGAACCGCAACCGACTGACCATGAGCCAATACGCTCTTGACATGGGTCGAGGCGGACAGCTTTTCATCAGCAGCCACCATCGTCTGTGCACTTTCCAGAACGGCTGGAAGCTCGGCGATGGTTGCTGGAGCCAGCACGCTCTGAACTGGAGGCAGGGCTGGGTCTTCAACCTTGGGAATTTCAACGACAACCTCGGCAACAACTTCTTCCGCCGGTACCGCTACATCGTCCTTGTCGGCAGCCTTGTCCGTATCACCACTGGCATGAGCAGTTTCATCAGTTGCCGCCGGAGCGGCAGCAGGCGCCTCATCGGCAGCGACTGGCGCTTCCTGTGCCTTGGTGTAATCAGCCAAGCGTTGCTCGGCGGCGGTCATGGCTGTCGCAAAAGCAGACTCGTATGAGCTACGTTCACCAGCATCCAGACTCGCCCAGCGTTCACGTGCAGCCTGCAATCGACCACCATCCTGAGGTGTCCAGACACCCTCATTGAGGCTCTCGACCTGTTTGAGCGTAGTAGTGACCGCGTGGCGTCTGGCAATCAGAGCCGCCTCTTCGGCAGCCGCTGTATCCAGCTTCTGCTGAAGCTGTTTGGCAACCAGCTTGTCCCGCGAACGAACAGCAGTCAGTGCTGCGCGCATGGAATCGTGCTGCGACAGGCGCATGGCAGCAGCCAGACGAGCATCATGGAGACGTGATTGCTGCACGACTGTCACCAGCGTGGCTTCATCGTCTATTGCCTGAAGCGCCATTTCTCGCTGTTCGCTGACGGTACTGTGCGCCGCAATTGGCAGAGCGAGCCGTGCTCCGTGACTGGCGAGCAGGCCGCGCACCGCATCATCAGTGACCGTGCCGCTGCTGAATCTTTCGATTAGCCTGGATTCTGCTGCAGAGCTGATGGCACCGGCATCGTCGCCGTTGGCATCAAGTAGCTCTCGAAGCGTGTCCAAGTCGTTCAACTTGCCGATTGCTGCGACACGCACGGCCAGATCAACGTCATTCTTGGCCAATTCCGTCAGCGTTTTTTGCGCCTCCGGAGTCTCTGCATTCACATCGTTGATGAACCCCAGCCGTACTTGAGGGTCTTTATGCTGGTGAGTAGCTGATTTCAGGAAATTTTTCACACTGGATATACGCAAAAAACGAACAAAGCCGGTTGGCAAGCACCAGTATACCAATTGCCTCACCCAATCCAGCATCTGGTATGTCCTGTCGGCAATACATATTGATATTTATACCTCTGACGGGCATTTTTATTCGAATTCGCGCAGTTGACCACTCCAATAACGAGATTATTTGTCCCAATCGAGGACTTTTCTCAAGAATTACATCTCAACAACACAAACTGTACGACAGGATTGCCCCCCTGAAACACAGGCTTGGCGCACATCGGCCGATATGCACCATTCACAGACTGCATCAAGCAATATGAACCAGACAGCCACTGCCAACTCGATCGGACAGATCAGAGCCGACGTCACCTCGCTGGATCGACCCGTCAAAGCCGAACTGGACGAAGTGCTGGCTCAGCTGGAACGTATCCTGATGGGCAAACGGGAACAGACCACGCTGGCTCTGGCCTGCCTTCTGGCTCGTGGTCACCTGCTGATCGAAGATGTGCCTGGTGTTGGCAAGACGACCCTGGCGCAGGCACTGGGCGCCTCACTGGGGCTGGACTGGACGCGAGTTCAATTCACCAGTGATTTACTGCCCGCCGATGTGGTCGGTGTCTCCGTCTTCAACAGTCATGAGCAACGGTTCGACTTCAAACCCGGCCCGGTTTTCACAGCCATCCTGTTGGCAGACGAGATCAACCGGGCACCACCAAAGGCTCAGAGTGCTCTACTGGAAGCCATGGAAGAGCGTCAGGTGACCGTTGATGGTGTTACATATGCCCTGGATGAGGATTTTTTTGTCATCGCCACCCAGAACCCGACAGATCAGCTCGGTGCATTCCCGTTACCAGAGTCACAACTGGACCGTTTTCTGGTGGGCATGCAAATCGGTTACCCCGATGCAGCCACCGAACGGGCGTTGCTGGAGCATGGTGACAAACGCGCAGAAATTGCTACTTTGCGCACCTTGCTCGATAAACAGCAGTTGCACGCCTGGCGCGAACAGTGTGATGCAATTCACATTGGTGCTCCGGTATTCGATTATATCCAGGCCCTGCTGCTGGCGACTCGCAACACCGGCACGGGTCTCAGTCCCAGAGCAGGCCTGAGCCTGGTGCGACTGTGTCGCGCTTACGCCTTCACCCAGAAACGACAACATGTACTGCCGGACGATGTGCGTCATGTCTTTCCGGCACTGGCAGGGCATCGGTTAACCGGCCATGTCGGTAGCGGCCAACAGCGAGCTCGCGAATTATTGCAACAGGTTGTCATGCCCTGACCGAGTGCTCGAGAAAATGGCAACCACCGCTGCGACTGAGACACACCCTGAACATGCGCCCATGAACCCGGAGCGCTCGTGAACCTGTCTGGCAACGCCATCCGTCAACGGATCTTTCGCACCCGTGCCGAAGACAAGCTGCCCCACGGCATCACCCACCAACGGATCTACATTGTTCCGACCCGGCGAGGCCTGGCTTTTCTGATGGCCTTGCTGATCATGCTGCTGGCTTCGGTCAACTATTCACTATCACTGGGATACGCCCTGAGCTTTCTGTTGACCGGCCTGTTTGCGGCAACCTTGCTGCACACTTATCGCAATGTGGCAGGACTGCAAGTACTGCACGCCAGCGGCGATACCTGCTTTGCTGGTCAGCTGCTGGACTTCAACATTCAACTAGGCAATCCAGGTACACAAGTTCGCCACGGAATCTGTATTCACACCCGCAGCATTCGTGGCAACGGCAAACGTCTGGAGGCCGAACAGGACAGCACCTTCACAGTACAGCTGCCGACTCACGAACGCGGCATGCTCGAGCTGGGCAGATTGACAGTACAGAGTGACTGGCCGCTGGGCTTGTGGACGTGCTGGAGCTACCTGCATGTACCGTTACGAGGCCTGGTTTTCCCACGGCCCGAGAGTGATCCCCCTCCCGTACCAGCCAGTGGCGAAGGCGTAGCGGGCAACCAGCAGAAAACATCCCAACAGGGCGATGTGTCCGGGCTTCGCGCCTATGTTCCAGGAGACTCCATTGGCAGCATTGCCTGGAAAAGTGCCGCTCGCGGACAGGGTCTTCAAGTACGTACTTTCGATACGCAAACAGCGCCCGCACAGGCCCTGCTCAACTTACAGCAAACCGGCATTCACTCGCTGGAGGAGCAACTATCGCGTCTGTGCGCCTGGGTGCTGGCGGCTGAACAACAACAGGTCGACTATGCCTTGCAACTTCCCGGCGAACAGCTGGCCGCAGGACAAGGCTCTGACCAGCGTAAACAGGCCTTGACAGCCCTGGCCTTACACGGTCAACCGAGCATTCCAGCAGCATGAACCTGACACTGCATCGATTTGGTCGCTGGCTCCCCGAGCTGGGACAAACGCCACAGCGCAGCATGGATGGCAGAACTCTCTACGCCCTGGCTGTATTGCTGGTGTTGGTGCAATTGCCTCACCTGCTACATTTGCCCGTCTGGGTCAGTCTCTACGGCATAGCACTGGTAGCTCTGCGCTTGACCTTGCTACGTTCCCCGGACAAACGCTGGCTGAAAATTCTTTGCTCGCCAGTCAGCGTAACCTTGTTGGCAGCTGTCAGCACCTTGCTGATCAAGCTTGACTACGGCTACTTTATCGGTCGAGATCCCTGCGTTGCCTTCCTCTTCATTCTTGTCGCCGCCAAATTTGCAGAAGTCCGACGCCCGGGTGATGCCACTCTATTATTATGTCTGGCCGCATTTCTGCTCCTGACTCAGTATTTCTATTCTCAAACCATACTGGCCGCCCTGGTAACCTTGCCAGCAGTTCTGGCACTAGCCCATTGCCTGGCCATACTCAGAGACCCTGCCAACCCCGCACCGGCCGCCGAACAATGGAAGCTGGTAAGCACCCTGCTACTACAAGGTATACCCCTCGCCGCAGTGCTTTTTCTGATATTTCCGCGCCTGCCCGGCCCTCTCTGGTCCTTACCAGAGGATTCGATGGCACGCACCGGCCTATCGGACTCCATGTCCCCGGGCGATATCGGTCAGCTATCCCAATCCGACGCTGTCGCTTTTCGAGTCGAGTTTGACGACCATATACCGATTCCTTCCGAACGTTACTGGCGTGGCCCGGTGCTGAACGAATTTGATGGCCGTGAATGGACTGCCGGACCATTGAGATCAGAGGCCAGCCCTCTGTATCAGGGCGAAGCCGAACACGTCGTCAATTACATCGTGACCCTGCAACCGCACCGTCAACGCTGGATGTTCGCGCTGGACGCCGCCATCTCACTACCGCTACCTGCGCATGCCGATAGCGCATCTGCGGCTCTATCAGCCGCCGCACTCGAACCCGGCAATGTGAACCCCACAGGCAATGTACAAAGTTCCTCGCGCCCACTCGGGCGCTTGATGAGTGATGGTCAGATGATTGCCAACAGCCCGGTCAACCAGGTGCTTCGCTACCGACAAAGTTCTGTTTTACTCGACACTATTCCAGCAGCCCGTCAACCGACTGATAACACTCTATTCCTGCCAGGCACCAACAGTCGGACCATTGCCTTCGCCAATCAACTACGGCAATCGGTCGACAGTCATCTGGACTATGCTAATGCAGTCCTGCAACATTTCAACCGGCAAGCCTACTTCTATACCTTGCAGCCCCAATTACTGGGTGATGCACCAGTGGATGAATTCCTGTTTGATACACGAGCAGGCTTTTGTGAACACTATGCCGCTGCATTTGTGGTTTTGATGCGTGGCGCAGGCATACCGGCACGCGTGGTCACCGGTTATCTGGGTGGGGAGATGAACGAGGACTACATGATAGTTCGCCAGTCCGACGCCCACGCCTGGGCCGAGGCGTTCATCGATGGCGCCTGGCGACGCTACGACCCGACCGGCGCCGTGGCACCCTCACGAGTCGAACAGGGTCTCGCTGCAGCCTTGCCAAATGAATCCTCGGTCCCCCGACTGGCACGCCTGAGTGGCGGCTGGTTACGAAGCACGCAGTTACGCTGGGATGCGCTGAACCACCACTGGCAACGACTTGTCGTGGATTACGGTCAGGATTCTCAGGAGAAGCTTTGGGACAGACTCGGCCTGCCCCGGCCCGACCTGTTGAAAGTAACCCTCATTGTCCTTTTTCTGGCAGCTCTGTGGTGCGCAGCTGTTCTCGGCCTGCCTCGCTTCAATCGCAGTCGATTGCCGCCCACAGAACAACTCTGGCGACGCCTGTGCCACTCACTGAACAAGCGAAACCTGCATCGAGCTCCCGCCGAAACACCCTCCGAATACCTGCAACGAGCCCGTCTTCTCTGGCCGACACAGGCTGCCCGCCTTACCGACTTGCAAGAGCAGTTCGAACAGCTGCGTTTCCAAAGCCTGCCGGATCAGGAGCATCGTGTTCGCCAACGCATCGTTCGCAAGGAACTGTGGCAACTCGAATGGGCACTGCTGCTGCGCCGTGGCACCTCGTGAGCCCGGCTAATCGGCTAACTATATTTCTGCTATTCCGGGTTCTGTTAACAGCAAGGCTGTTTAGCAGGTTAATTGCGTTCAGATCTCCACATTTCTTCCACATTGGGCACACACAATACCCGCTGACCTTCCTGTGAGAATTCAGCGTGAAAACCAACAACAAGAAAACCTTAGCAACGATACCGGCACCACGAAAGTTGCTGCCAATACTTAGCCTTGCAATGCTGGCAGCGCTGAGCGCTTGTTCTGATTCCGATACAGATTCGGACACTGATACAGATAACGACACCACAGACAGTGAAACAGTCACCGACACTGAGACCGTCACGGATACTGAAACAATCACGGGCAGTGTCACAGCCACAGAAGGTGTCAATTGCGATTATGTTATCTCCAGCTACAACGATTCGCCTTCCGTACAGGCTGAAAGCAATTCTGAGTGGAGCTGTTCTGATACCGAACGCCTGCTAACTGCCAACGGCATTCCCGAGCATGCAACAGGTACGTTCCCCAATGAAGGCAATCCCAACACCATCTCTGAACAAAGCGTTTCTGCAAGCTTTACGTTGTTGCCAACGACCACCGATACGGCCACAGAACTGGGCGGCCCTCGTGGTTCCACTGGCTACGTTCTCAATGGTGTAAAAATCGATGCCAGCACCGCCGGCTCTTGTGACGACAGTGCGACCAGCTGCAGCCTGATTGATAACTCCGGCAGTTGGAGTATCGAAGCTTTGGGTCAGACCAGCTTCGATTTCGGCACCGATGACAACAATGCACATGTGCAACCCGATGGTGCTTATCACTATCACGGCATGCCCGAAGGTTTCATAACAACCGCCGAAGGCAACAGCAGCACCATGACCATGATCGGTTGGGCGGCAGATGGCTTTCCTATCTACGCACGCTACGGCTACACCGATGCGATGGATGCCAGCTCCGAGCTGAAAGACATGACAGGCAGCTACCAGCTGTATAGCGACGTTCCCTCCAATCGCCCTTCCACTGACACCTACGCTCTGGGCACTTTCCGTCAGGATTGGGAATTCGTGGCAGACTCCGGCGATCTGGATGAATGCAATGGCCGGACTGGTGTGACGCCCGAATTCCCCGCCGGCATCTATCACTACTTCGCTACTGACTCCTACCCTTACTTCCAACGTTGCGTAAAAGGTGAAGTAGAAGCCGGCGGCGATCTGCCCCCAGAAGGTGAGCTGGTTGAGACCCCTTATGACATCACTGCACAATTGATGTACTGATGCCTCTACTAAGCTCCAGTGCGGTAACACGCGCCGCTTTCGCCTTGCTGCTCATTCTGAGCAGCATAGGCTCTGCCAATGCACATCTCATGGTGGCCCAGCAGGGTACCTTGAATATTGTGGAAGGTGGTGCGTTCATGGTCTTGTCATTGCCGACATCTGCATTCAGCAAATTTGATGATAACGGCGATAACAAACTGTCCAGAGAGGAATTCAGCACCCACCAGGCAAGTCTGAACAGTGCTGTAGAAGACGGCATTAACCTGCGTCAAGGTGGTCAGTCAAAAGAGCTGCAAGGCCTGATGCTGACTCCCGTATTCGATGAACAGAAGCCTCAGGAACCTGCTAGCCAGATGATCGCGATGGGACGATTTGTCCTCTCAGAGACCGCAGCCCCGCTGGAATTTGACCTACAGATTTTCGGCACAGGCAGTACCGAAAGCACACAGCAGGTTACGGTCAGTCGCCCTGCGGATGGCCGCAGACAATTACTGGTCTTTTCTGCCAAGAGCCCAACTCATGCACTGATGGCTTCGGGTTGGTCGACCTTTACCGACTACGTGACTCTGGGTGCCGAGCATATCGTGTTCGGTTTCGACCATCTGCTATTCCTTCTCGTGGTCCTGGTCACTGGCTGGGGTTGGCGTCATATCCTGCTTGCACTGAGTATATTTACACTCGGTCACGCATTGACACTGACAATCACCAGCTTCTACAACCTCTCACTGAACCCGGCCTTGATCGAACCTGCCATTGCGGCAACGATAGTCGGTATGGCGGCCCTTGATCTGTTCAATCGTCATCGAAATCGCAAGGCATCAGCCTGGATTCGACTCTCCGCAGTTTTCATCTGTGCCTTGATACACGGACTGGGCCTGGCCTCAGCGCTGAGCGATCGCGGCCTGAATAGTGAGTATCTGCTGAGCAGCCTGGCAGGCTTCAACCTGGGCATAGAAGCCGGACAGCTTATGGTTGCATCACTTCTGGCGCTTGTTGCCGTTGCCATTGTGCGACTGCGTGGCAATGCCGGACTTGAACTGGCACGCCATTCCGCATCCTTACTGGCGATCGTCATGGGTAGTTTCTGGTTTGTACAACGGGTGATCTGAAGCCGCTCCAGCGATGTTCTTGCTCAAACCGATCAGCCACAGGGCTCGTGAAATCAGCAATTGATTCACGAGCCCTCAGCCATTAAATTGGGTAGACGTGATTATCCCATTGCAGAGTGTGCATCGCCAGACTGGTCATGCCTTCAGCATCCAGTCGCACAATCTCACCGGTACCGCTGGTAACCAGTGCACCATCAAGCCCCGATACCAATCGAGGTGTTACCCCACTACAATCTCTGATCGATATGGTTTCATCGATCTGCGAGGTTCGCCGGTTCACCTGAAAAACCACACCGCCTTTGGATGAAGTAAACAGCGCATAGTCTCCGGCAACCGCCACCGATGAGACGTAGTGGGTCATACGCGCCTGCAAAGCTGCCGGCACCTCCACCAGTGTCAGCCCCTTGCCAGACACGCCAGCGTGAAAACTCTGCATGCTCTGTTCAATCGAGATGGATCCAGCCAGGCCGGCAATAGCCACCTCCTCACCCTCGTACTGAGCTGCAAACCACACCACGCCATCATCGGCACAGGCCAGATGCCGAATCGAGACCTGGTGTAATTCGGCAGGCAAAACATGACGAGCCAGCAGCTTGCCATCACGAGAGTCGATGAGTGCCAGGTTAGGCTCCATGGTCTCGATATTCAGCTTGTCCCGGCCACTGTCCGGATGCGTGTGAATGCCGCCATTGGCCACCAGCAATAGTGAGGTGCCGGGCACACGAAGTACCTCATGCGGCCCCACCCCTGCAGTATCAAGTTCGCCGATACGCTCGTAATGCCGACTGGCATCATAGATCCCCAGCACCCCACGCATGCCATCAAAGTCGTTTTCTGTGGCAAAAAGCAATTTGCCATTTTGCGAGTAGGCACCATGGCCGTAAAAGTGGCGACCACCGACAGGCTCTGTCACCGCATGCACTCCCGGAGTACGACGGTCGAAAGTATTCATGAACATACCCGGACGTCGTGCAAACAGACAGGCTCGCTGACTTTGCAGATGACTGGCGGCACCATGTGCGCGAGCGCCGATAGGTACTGACGCAACAATTTTCGCTTGATCATCAAACACTACAGCCACGTACTCATCAACACCACTGCGTGCGCCACTGCGTGCGCCACTGATAAAGAGCGAGGCTGGTTCGGCTAATCTGGCAGGTTCAATTGAAACCGGCTCACTGGATAATGCAAGTGCTGGCACTGGCAACAAACTTGCCAGTGCAGCTTGCAGCAGAGCACGTCGTGAAAATACAGGCTCACGCGGCATTCTCAATCGCCATCTTCACTATTGAAACCGGCTGTAATACCCAACGCGGCCGTAAAGCGATCATTCAAGGTGTATTTGATACCACCAACCACCGCGCTTAATGAACGCAGTAGTGATTCAGCAGGTTCGGTCAATTTGCCCTGATCCGTACTCAGGCTGGGTAAATCCTGCAGTTTCTGCAGCATTTTGTCGGCACTGCGAAATTCAAATGCCAGCTCATTGTCCAGCTCGCCAACACCGGCCAGCCCTGTATCCACACTCAAGGCTCGCACAGAATCCAGGTTGGCTCGAATCATGGACAGCGTCTGCCCACTACGCCACAACGGAGCTAGCCGCAGCTGACTCTCCTCATCTGTCAATGCCGCTATCTTGCGATCCAGCACAATATCTACAGCCACGATAATCTGAGTCACAAGACTGCGCAATACCTCATCACCCGTACGGAAGTAGTCAGAATTCGGCTCGGGCAAAAGCATGCTTTTCACCAGAGCAGACTCTGCTTGCCACCCCTCATTCAGGGCAAGAGCCATGTTGTGAATATTGTCGACGATCGCCACGACTACCTGACAATCAGGTGTATCACTGACAGCACCCAGATGTTGCTCTGAGTTTTTCGAATACAACAGTCGCTCCAGTGTTGGCAAACCCTGCAGGGCGACGCTCTTGCCAGCGACATCAGCCGCCGTTAACGTCGGTGCAGTGGCATCTGCCAATAGCTCACGTAATTGCCGCTCTCCAACACGCCGCTTGTCCGGCCAGTAGAACAATCGGTTCTGCCGGTTATCTTCCAGCATGGGACCTATCCGGTAGAGCTCTACTGCGGAAAAAGCCACCACTGTCGCAGCAAAACCGTCTCTCAACTCAGCCAGAGATCCAGACGAAGGACTTTGGCAAGCACGTTCTGCATCCGCGACAAATTGCTCGCTGGCCTGCAAAAATTGCTGAAAGCCGGGTTGATAAACCGCCTCTACCGCCTGACTGGCAAATACAGTCTCATCCGGCTCGGCGGCTCGCGCATCATGGCCCGACGCAACAACAGTCAACGACAACACCACTGCCACACTGGCCAGTGTCTTTGCACCCAGCTGCTTACTCTGCATCAACATAAATAGTCTACTTCGCTTGACGAACATCTGGCTGACTGACTTCCTGAACATGAACGTATCTTCCGAATGGAACACCTAGAGTGACTCCAGAAAACTGACCAGCGCATCGCGCTCTGTCTTGCTCATTTCCAGCACCTTATCCAACGAAGACTGTGCTTCGCCACCGTGCCACAACACAGCATCCAGAACTGTCTTGGCACGACCATCATGCAAAAAGCTGGTATTCGGATTGACCGCCTGAGCCAAACCGATCCCCCACAAAGGTGCCGTTCGCCATTCGCGACCATCAGCGTCACCTTCGCTGGCATCATCAGCCAGCTCTTCACCCATGTCATGCAGCAGTAAATCGGTGTAAGGCCAGATCAACTGAAACTGCAGCTCTTCTTGTACCGTATCTCTGGAGGTCACATGTTTGGGCACATGACAGCCACTGCAACCACTGTCATAAAACAACTGTTTACCTTGCAGAACATCAGGCTCTGACACATCGCGTCGTGCAGGAACGGCCAGATTGTGGGTATAGAAGGTAATCAGATCCACGACGTCATCTGTCGCCTCGCCTTTACCCAAACGTAACTGCTCACCGTGCGCCAGCGTTTCGCACACGCTTTGGAAAACGGTACAGTCACCCTGTGGATTACTCAATGAGGCTCCGGCACTGGACAAACCCATGTCGTTGAACATGGCGTGCACGTTCTGTTCTCGAATGCTCGACATGGCAGCCTTGTGAGCAAAGCGCCCCAGAACACGCTGGCCATCATCCAGCACTTGCCAGTTCGGGCGCCCCGAAATACCGTCTCCGTCTTTGTCCTCTGGATCAGCATAGGCCAGAATGTCGCTGGCATCGATCGCCTCCAGCAAGCCTAATCCCGGCATGGAAGGCGCCAGGCGGGGTGAAATTTTTGTATCAGCATGCATATCCCCATAAGCCAGATCTTCAATCGTATAGATCGGTTTTTGCAGAACGTGCTTGCTGCCATCGTTGAATGTGCGGGTCACCGACTCTGTCGTGATACGCACTTGCCCTTCTGCCTCAACACCCGGTACGGCAAAGGCGTGTAACTGCCCCCCATACACCGGATCCGGCCCTCTTTTACCATCCAGCTCGTTCTTCAACAGCAGCAGGAAGGAGGAGGTTTTTTCGCCGGCAACCGGCAGCTGTCCACGACCGTCCTTGATATGGCAGGACTGACAGGCGCGTGCGTTGTAGAAGGGCCCCAGGCCATCAGAGGCCTGTGTCGAAGAGGGTGATGACACCCAGAGTTTGTTGAACAGTGCATTACCCAGCTTGAAGGTCTGCAGGTTCTTGAAACTCAGCGTGCCCGTCTCTTGCGAATAGGCGTTGCGGCCGATGTTAGTGCTTTGAGTACCAGCACCACCCTGCATCACCTCGAACGACTCAGCCTTGCTGAAATCGCTCGTCGGTTGCAATACCTTGCGTACTCTCTCATTACCTGCCCACACCTGGGAGGGTAGTTGGGGGCTAGAAATGTCGCTGGTCGCTGCCACTGAGAGCTGCATGACCATCACCCCAATACTGGCGATGGACAGACAGGCAAGCAGCAGTGGCTTTGCAACCAAGCGGATTACATCGATATTCAGGTACTGCTTTGTCATTTACTGAAACACTGAATTAGGATTGTCCAGACTATCAGAACCTTCAAATTCAATACCACTCACACCCAAAGCCGTTACAGCACGATTGATGTTACTGGTTTGATCAACCAGCGCATCGATAGCCACTTGCACCAAGGCATTACCTTCAGCATTGCCTTCTGAAATCAGCTGATCATAAGCCTGGCCTTCGTTCTGACTGACAACCAGCACCTGCAGCGCATCAACACTGGCTTGCAGGTCAGTAGCGAGCTCCTTGGCCAGAGCCGCATCCTTGGCAGCAACCAGTTCCATCAGAGACGGCCCCGTCACTAACTCACCATTCAGATCCTTGTACTGGCCGGTGTAGACGTTCTGGATTCCCAGACCATCATAGTAATGAGAGACTGACGTGTTATCTGAAAAGCAGTCATGCTCCTCTTCAGGGTCATGCAGCATCAGGCCCAGTTGCATGCGCTCACCGCCCAATTCACCGTAGCTCAGAGAACCCATACCGGTCAGCATGGCCGTCACAGCACCTTCTTCTCCCATAGCTTCCAGTGCCATACGAGCATCACCACCGGTTTCCCAGGCAGCGGCCATATAACCCAGATCGGTAACCAGCAACTCGCTGACAGCCTTCAGGTAGTCGGCACGTCGATCGCAATTGCCATTAGTGCAATTTTCCAGATCGTAGTCGGTATAGGCGCGAGTACCGGCGCCAGCCTCACCACCGTTCAGATCCTGCCCCCATAACAGGAACTCGATGGCGTGATAACCGATCGCCACGTTGGATTCGATACCACCGGCTTCATGCAGCTCTTCGCCGAGCAGCTCCGGAGTAATGGTGCTGGCGTCGATCGTCTGGCCGTTTATTGCAATACTTGGACTACCCACGATATTGGCGGTGTAGAACTCATTCGCCTCCGACTCGTTGCCATAGCTGGCATCCACGTAGTCGATCAGGCCCTCATCCAGAGGCCAGGCATTGACTCGCCCTTCCCAGTCATCAACGATCGGATTGCCAAAGCGATAAACCTCTGTCTGCTGGTAGGGAACACGGGCGGCATGCCAGGCCTCACGAGCATTGTTCAATGCCTGCTCAGAAGGCGCTTCTGTCAGCTGCACAACCGAGTCGTGCAACTTCATGGCCGTGGTCAGTGCATCGGTATAACCAGCCTGGGCGATATTGCCGTAGGTCTCGATTACAGAAGATGGGCTGACCGAATCTGCCTGGGCCACGCTTGCCGCAGCCAGCAAAAATCCGGGAACGATCTGTCTGGAGAAAGACATAGGCTAATTCCTTACAACTTGAGTGGTAATAAGAATGATTCGTATTACGATATGTTATCAGACTTTGACATACCTTTAAACCTGTGGGCTGCGCTAATTTGGCCTGATCCTGACGCACGTCAAAGAAGACGCAGCAAGAAAGCTGCTTCAACCCTGACTTGCTGAACAGACCGTAAGAGGTCGTGAAACAATCAAGTATCCATTTCAGTCGCCCCTTAGACGATTTACCCCAAAATCAAGGCGCAAATGTAGCGGCCGCAGCACTGATAAGCTGCGGATCAACATTGCCTCCCGTTACCACACAGATAACCGCATCACCTTCCACATTGCAGGGCTCCAGTGCGGCTGCCAACGCCACAGCACCACCAGGCTCAACCACCAGTTTGAGGCGCATCAGGGCCTGCCCCATGGCAATCAGCACAGCCTGATCCTCTACCCGCAGGCCAGGACCTGCCAATTGCTGCAAAACCGGAAACGTCAGCTCACCGGGCATCGGCGTCACGATTGCATCGCAGAAAGAATCCGGATTACCCTCATTGGACAGCCGTTTGCCTGCAATCAGCGAACGACAGGTGTCATCGGCAACTGCAGGCTCAACCGGACGCACCCGCAGTCCTGGCGCCACCGAATGCAAGGCAATCGCGACACCGGATGTCAGACCGCCACCACCACAACACACCAGAACGTCTGCCTCTGACACACCTGCAGCCTTGGCCTGTTCAGCAATCTCCAGCCCCACGGTTCCCTGACCGGCCATGACCATAGGTTCATCATAAGGACGTATCAACGTCAGTCCGCGCTCTGCTGCCAGCGCTTCACCTACCGCTTCGCGAGATTCACCACCGGCCCGATCGTAGGTCACCACACTGGCCCCCAGCGCACGTGTGTTGGCAAGCTTCAACGCTGGTGAGTCTTCCGGCATGACAATGATCGAAGGCACCCCGAAGAGACTGGCAGCGTGCGCGATGCCCTGTGCATGGTTACCCGATGAATAGGCAATGACACCCCGCGCCCGCACCTTTTCGTCCAGAGCACTGATGGCCGTCCAGGCCCCTCGGAATTTGAAAGAGCCCGTACGCTGCAGCACTTCAGCCTTGACCAGCACACGCCGCCCTGCAATCTCATTCAGATAGGGGCTTTCCAGCAACGGTGTACGTACCGCCACCGGTGCAAGATATTCAGCGGCTTTACGAATATCGGTAATGCTAATGGGAAAATCTGGAGTATCGCTAATCATTGGATGGAAACTCTGTACCTGTAATTGATGGCCGTGCCACACAGCCGGGCTTTAGCTGAACGATGTACCATGCAGAAATACAGACTCACACAACCAGACCATCATGATCAGGCACATAGTGCTATTCACTGCACGCGAAAAACAACACAGACAAACAATACTCGAAGGTTTGTCACTGCTGAAGAATATACCCGACTGCCTGCACCTGGAGATCGGAGTGAATACCCGCCATGATCCCGTCTCCGAGATAACTCCTGATTTTGTTGTCTACGGAGAATTCGAATCAGATGAACAACTGGCAGCATTCAAACTTCATGACTTGTATCAGAGGTCTATCGATATTGTCCGTCCACTTCGAGACAAGCGTATCGCGGCTGATTTTGATTCACCCACGGACCCTACTGACATCGCGTTAGAAGAACACTGAGATTCATCGATAACACCATGCTTAACCTATCCGAATTTTCGATTCTTGACATTGTGGCACTGGCCTTGTTCTTTGTCGTCTGGATAGGTCACTTTTATATCGTCAATCATTCTCGCTTTCGCCATCACACGATCACCGCCGCCATGGTCACCATGCGTGAGCGCTGGATGCTCAATATGGTCAAGCGCGATCGCTCACCATTTGATGCCCTTATTCAGAATGGATTGCAACAAGGCGTGCTGTTCTTTGGCTCCACCAGTGTGCTGCTGATCGGCGGCCTGGTAGCAGGGCTAGGTGCTGGCGATCAAGCCGTTGCCGTTCTAAAGGAATTGCCACTTTCCACAACACGCTCCAGCTTTCAGTGGGAGATCAAGATCCTGTTGATGATCTTCATATTCGTCTTTGCGTTTTTCAAATTCGCCTGGAGCTACCGGCTCTACAACTACATACTGATCATGATTGGCGCCGCACCTCATCAGGATGAAGAGGAAGAAGTACTGAAGCAATATGCAAAGAAGCTCTCACTGCTGCACGCCCTCGCAGCCATGCATTTTACAACGGGCTTGAATTCCTATTTTTTTGCATTGTCAGCATTCACCTGGTTTCTCAATGCCTGGCTTTTCATTGTCTCGACATTATGGGTCGCCCTGGTGCTTTACCGCCGTGCATTCCGTTCAAATTTTCTGGTAATTTTCAAAACCAAAGTGCATCCACTCAGCCCCGATTGACGGTCTGTTCCTCGTTATCAACACCTCGTCAATAATCTAACCTTCCATCCGTCAGGTTGCAGGAGTAGCTGTCGATAGAGGTTACATGACAGCTGCTTCCCATACAGAATCCCCGATTCGCGCAGGCCCGACCTTCGATCTTGAGTTATTCAAATCGCAGCAAGCCAAATTGCGTCACCACGCAAAGTTGAACTGGATCCACTGGTTTATCCTCGGTTTGTCGCTGGCAATTACTGTATTTGCCTGGAAAACGTCAGAATCAGCATTGATCAAGCGAGATCAGATCCGCTTCGAGCGCGAAGCTGAGCGCGCCGTCAGCATGATGCAAGAACGTATCCGACACTACGAAGATGCCTTGTTGTCGGGGGTGGCTGCCATGCAGACTCACGATGGTGTCATGACTCGTGAAGAGTGGCGCAATTACAGCGAATTCCTGCAACTGAATGAACGCTACCCGGGCATCAACGGTATCGGTGTGATTCATTACGTCGACACTCAGGAGCTGCCGCGATTTATTGCCCGAATCAGGAAAACTGTGCCTGACTTCACGATATTCCCGGAGCACGAATTTGATCTTTCGATGCCCATCACCTTCGTCGAACCAGAGGCTACCAACAAATCAGCCCTCGGTCTGGACGTGGCGTTCGAACTGAACCGGCGTACTGCGGCCTTGAAAGCTCGATTAACCGGCACGACTCAGATCAGTGGCCCCATCACTCTGGTGCAGGATCAGACCAAAACCGCCGGCTTTCTGTTCTATGCACCTTACTACGAAGGCAATGCCACTGAATCCCGGGCATGGAATGCGTTGGAACGAGAAGAGCATTTTAGAGGACTTATTTACGCCCCTCTGATTGTGCGCAACCTGGTGCAAGGCGTATTGAAAACAGAAGATCCGCTCGTCAATATCATTTTGTACGATCAGGAAACGGTCCTTTATAACGACGAGACACTCGCCCGAACCGATAAACCGACTTTCACGATGGAAGAAGAGGTGCGGATGAATGGCCGGATATGGACGTTCAACATCACCAGCACCCCCGCCTTCGAGCTGGGCTCAGTTACAGACCAGCCGGTGCTGGTTCTGCTCAGTGGCTTATGTCTGGACATCATGCTGCTGGGACTGTTCCTGGTCATGAGCAGGTCCAACAGACATGTTCTTGTACTGGCAGAAGAGATGACCGACAATCTTTCCAATCAGACTCGGCAACTTCAGGAAAACAACCGGGATCTGGAAAGCTTTGCCCATATTGTGTCACACGACCTGAAAACACCTATACGCAATATCTACAGCCTGACTCAGATACTCGAAGATGACCTCTCCGAGTACATAGCCAGCAATGATAGCAACACCGATATAAGGCATCGGCTTGACAGTCTGAGAGATCAGGCCACACGCAGTCAGAGCCTCATCACCGGCATTTTGGAATATTCGGTTCTGGATAACCAGGAGGCACCTTCGGCACTGGTGAATACGCGAGAGATGGTCACCACAATCGGCACGCAACTGAGTCTGGGCGACCATCAGTTCACCCTCCAGGGTGACTTCCCGACGCTACATACAAACGGAATTTTGCTCGAACAGGTACTCACCAATCTGGTTGACAATGCTGTCAAGTACAACAATACGCAAAACACGCCAACCGTGGAAATATCGATCACTGAGAACGACGACTTCTATCAGTTTTCAGTAAGCGATAACGGACCGGGGATAGCAGAACGCTTCCACCAACGAATATTCAAACCTTTCACAACGCTGGAATCCATTACCGATATCCACAGTAGCGGTATTGGACTATCCATCGTTCAACGTGCAGTTGAACGACAGGGCGGGCAGATAGAAGTCATATCACCCGATAATTCAGGTAGCACTTTTCGATTTACATGGCCTAAAACCGATGACGCAGCAAACTCAAACCACGGCAGGCGATATGCCTAATCCGAATCTGAAACTTTTACTGGTCGAAGACAACGACCTTGATGTGTTCATGGTGCAACGCCTGATGCGGCGTCTGAATCTTGATTTCCCGATCATTCATGCAAAAAATGGTGAAGAAGCGCTGGCGATTCTACGCCCCGATCCGAATGCCTGCACTCTGGTGCCCCCATTCGTCATGATTCTGGATATCAACATGCCTCGCATGAATGGTTTCGAGCTGCTGGACGAGCTGGGCGATGACCCCATGCTGGCCCAGATCCCGATCTATATCGTGTCGACATCTACACGCCAGAAAGACAAGGACAAGGCCATGACGTACAGCATACGCGGGTATGTCGTCAAGCCGGTTACCCAAACAGTCTTGCTGGAAATACTGGATAGTACAGACGAGATGACAGACACACCAATTTCCCGGCAAGGTTAGGAATCGCTGATTATCTCACGAGACATTACTCAGACACTGACCTGCCCGGTCGTCAAAGAGGGTGCAGAATGCCCGGCATTCACACCGACAAATGGATGATGAGCTGCAACACCTGCTTGCGACACAGTAGAATGCACAAAACCTGACACTCAAGGAAATCTCAGTGACGTTCATTCTATCCGTGCTGGCGCTGCTCCTGATTCTAGCGACCGCTTTGCCGCTCTCCATCCGTCGGGAATGGTGGATTCGGGCCCTGGATTTCCCCCGCCTCCAGATTGCAATTCTGGCAGCGCTGTGGCTAGTGAGCTGGTGGGTGATTATGCCCCATGAGGGCACTTGGCTGAATATTCTCGCACTGGCAGTGGCGATCGTCACGCTCTACCAGTTCAAGTGGATCTACCCGAATACCGAGATGCACCGTCAGGAGGTTGAACGTTACGATTCGTCCGTGGATGGCAACTGTCCACACTTCAAGATGATTACCAGCAACGTGCTGATGACTAATCGCGATAGTGCTCCCCTGCTTTCCCTGATCAAAAAACACCAGCCGGATATACTCGTTACGCTGGAATCGGACCAGTGGTGGCAGGATAAACTGGACACTCTCCAGAGCTATGAATATCGTATGGCCTGCCCACTGGACAACCTCTATGGTATGCATGTGTACTCTCGGCTACCCTTGAGTAATACGCAAACCAGCTATCTGGTGGAAGACGACAAGCCTTCCATGAACGCAACTGTTCAAATCAGCCCAGGTGTGGACATTCGACTGCATATCGTGCACCCCGCGCCACCGGCACCGGGCGAAAATGATGAATCCACCGAGCGTGACGTCGAACTGTTACTGCTGGCCAATGCCATCGCTGAGAAGCGCGACGGCGCACGCGACGGCGCACGCGACGGCGAACGCATTGTCGTGGCAGGAGATCTTAACGATGTCGCCTGGTCCGCTACCACTCGCCTGTTTCGCCAGCTGAGCGGATTGCTCGACCCTCGCATAGGACGCGGATTATTCAACACCTTCAGTGCTGAGCATTGGTACGCCCGCTGGCCACTGGACCATGTCTTTGTATCCAGACACTTCAAAGTGACAAATATCCAGCGCCTGCCCAACATTGGCTCGGACCATTTTCCCCTTATGGTAGAACTGGCCATTACCGATAGCGCACAGCAGAGTAGCGAGATGGAAGACGAGGAGGTCGATGAAGAGCGACTGGACAGCATAATGAATTCTACCGCTGCACAAAATGCACAGATGCCAGTGATCTGACACTGGCAGAAAGATGGTTTGTTCACTACCCGTCCGGGCTGCGGCACAGAAATGTAACGTATCGTCAAATATGGATTTTCCGATTTCAGTGATCCTTGAGGTGGCCGATAACGCTTTTAACTGACTGACCCTTTTGCGTACCCAAGGTACCCCCTAACTGATCGGGCCCTAACTGTGGCAAACCTGCCGAACTCAAGCACCGAGCATCCGCCACAGAGTCAGGGCGGGCGTATCCAGCCAATTACGCCACTCCATTGGGTTGTCTTGGCCATCTCCCTGCTCGCCACTCTGGCGGCCTGGCAGATGTCGCTCACCGGAGTGAAAGACCGCACCAGTATCCAGTTCGATCGCCAGGCCGATTACGCCATCAATCTATTCGAAGAACAGATGCGTCGCTACGCCGATGTGTTGCACGCAAGCCTGGGCTTCATCGCCGGCAGTGAGGACATAGGGCCCGATGACTGGCTCGAATTCGCCGAAAAGATAAAGCTGGAAGAACGGCATCCCGCCATCAGTGGACTGGGCATCCTCCGGCGCCTGGGCCCGGATGACTTGGCCTCCTTTACACAGGAGCAACGCAAACTGCGCCCCGAGTTTGCAATCAAACCCGCGGTACACCCGCAACCTGGCAAGACCCAACCCTACTATCTACCCGTAACGCATATCGCCCCACAGCGACTTGAAAATGTCTTGTTGGGACTGGATGTTGCCCGCGAATCTCGCCGTCGTGATGCGATTGAGCACGCGGTAGAATCCGCAGATGTACAGATCACCGCACCGATAGAGCTCGGCAATGCAGAGGCCGCAGGCTTCCTGCTGATTGCGCCGATATACAACTCCGTCACTCTAAACACTAAGAACGAACGGCAAGCGGCATTCAGTGGTGCCGTCGTAGCCTCCGTTATCACCAAAAACCTTGCACAAAGCACTCTGGAGAATGAACTACGTCAGGTCGCAATCAAGGTCTCCGATGGTGGCAAGGTGATATACAACGAACAGCTGCCTGAATATGACAATATTGACCCTCTGCCCTTGCTGGCTCGATCTCAGGTGGTGTCCTTCTTCGGGCGCGTCTGGAAATTCGAAATTCAGAGTACTCAGGCTTTCCGTACGGCGCAATACAGTCTCGAACCAAACCTGGTCCTGTTCGGTGGATTAACTATCAACCTCTTGCTGCTCTACCTGTTCAGTCAGATGACAACAGCCAACCGAAGAGCGATCGCGTACGGAAAAAAAATATCCGACAAATACAATCAGCAATCAGAAGAGCTGCTCCAGATCAATACCGTTCTGGAGGAGCGCAATGAAGAACTGCAGTCATTCTCGTATGTAGTATCACATGATCTCAAATCCCCTCTGAAAGGTATCGAGATGCTTGCCGAGTGTCTCGAAGAAGATCTTGTCGAACAGTTAACCGACCTGGAACTACGCACTGAATTCACCACCAATCTCAGACTGATAAAAAAACAGGTGACACTCTCTCAAGGCCTGATCAAGGGTGTTCTGGAATATTCCGGCCTCAGCTCAGATATAGAGATCGCAGAAACTGTTGATGTTCGCGAACTACTGAACAGCATCCAGATCATGCTGGCCGTAGAAGAAGAGCAACTGCAACTACCCGAAGAGCTTCCGATACTTGAAACCTATCAAACACAGCTATTTCAAGTGTTCATGAACTTGATTAGCAATGGTTACAAGTACCATGAAGGTGAGCAAACCGCAGTGGTCACAATCAGAGTCGGTACAAGTCCGCTATCAGGCTTCCACCGTTTTGAGGTGGCCGACAACGGACCGGGAATCGACCCCAGGTACCACCAGAAGATATTCGACGTGTTCTCCACCCTGCAGCCTAAAGATCACTCCATGAGCTCAGGTGTCGGTCTTGCGATCGTCAAGAAGCTGGTTTGCCAGCACAATGGACATATTCTGATTGAGTCCGAGCCTGGTCAAGGTTCAACGTTCCTGTTCGACTGGCCCTGTGAGACTGAACAATTGAAGCTCAGCGGCACAGAAGAGCAAGACAAAGCAGCCTGAACGACGCCGATGGCTGATTAGAAGTCATGCCCGTATAGGCTCCAACTATCCAGACATTAAATAACGTACATACTTATGCTTTGCAATTGATATCTTTTGTATATACACTATGCTCTGTATTCCGACTAACCACATAGAGAAAAACAGAACATGTCTAAGTTATCCAGCAAAAAAGCCAAGGCCATCGCCACTAAACTTGCACGTAAAGCTGTCAAGCGTGCAGGTGTGAACTCAAAGAAAAAGAAAGTTGTTAAAAAAGCAGCCAAAGCAGCTCTGAAGCCTATTAAAAAGGGCAAGAAAGGCAAAGCTCGCAAAGCGGCCCGCAAGGTTGCAAAGAAAGCGGCTTGAGCTCAGCCTCTGTTAGATAGATCTGACAGAATTACGAGTAGAGAGGCCTGAAAACTTCTTCAGAAGATCTATCAGGTCGATCAGAACCGATTCGGTGTTCCGACACCGAATCGGTAGCCTCACATCCCGTACACTATCAAGTCCCACCCTCTCCACACTCGCAAGACCCGAGATAAAACCATGCCCGACGAGTCGAAAGACAAGAAACGTAAGGGCAAGAAGGAAGCCCAACTGGTCATCCGGCTGGACAAGGACTTGCGGGACAGCTTCGTAGCCGCTTGCCAGGACGTGGACACCTCAGCTTCCCGCGAAATCCGGCGTTTCATGAAGCAGTTTCTGGTTCGCTATGAGAAAGGCGAAATCGAATAACTGTATATCCAGTGGGTCAGTTCACATGCGCAACGATGCATAAAGGACCACCAGAGCCGCCCTCGATCTTCATCGGCAAGGCAATGATCGCACTTCCTGTGGCCGGAAGCTCAGACATAACGGAAAAGGAATTGATGCTCCATCAAAAACAATGGATTTCTTGTTACTGTGTTTCGCAGGAATCTCCACAGTGCCATTGAGATCATCAGAGTAATCAACATCGTCAAGTTCTATTTGCCAATTGTCGCGTAACGAAATTTGATATCAATTATCGAACAAGCGACCACGGTTAACCGTCAACACATCAACAACGTCATCCAGCATAACGTCGTCCGCATCGGCGTTAGCCACGACTACCGCATCCATACAGATCGTTTTGAGTTCGGTGTCGAACACCAGCCCCTTGGCAACGTCCGGCTTTTCAAATCGGTAGATGGCACGGCCCAGCTCAGGATGTTTGTCATTCAGATCCCAATCCGTGATGTCGACCAGTTTCAGATTATCGTTCTCCAGCACTGTCTTGAGGTAGCGCTGATCCAGATTGCCAGGATCACTCACCCATAAAAAGGCATTGAGTTCGCCATCAGGGTTATTGGCAATCTCGTTCAGCAGCTGTAAGCCACCTTTGAAAAAGGTATTACCCTTGGCGAACTCTGGCTCCAGATCCTGCATATAGGACCAGCTGACCGCCGAGCCGGAATCACGATTCTGCACTGCCACATTCGCATTGCTGCTCTGCAGATCACCCTCGTCACCAATAGCCCCCTTCTTGTTGACCGCCACGTATACGCACTCCGTATAGAGATTGCCCAGCACTTTCAGATTAGCGGCGCCATCCGGATTCCGATCCATCCACCAGGCCAGGGCATCAAGCTGAGTAAATCCGAGCGTTGCCTCTCCCGTTGCCACACGTTCAATATTCTCGATGGAACCATTACTTTTCAAAGTCTTTGCAGGGTAATCGTACTCCGCCAGAATTTCACCCAGCTTTTCACCCGTGCTGAAATAGGATCCACCACGGCCACCGGTGCTGATGACAACCTCCTCTGCCAGCACAGGCAAGGAGATGGCAGAGATAACGAATGCGGCGATCAGTTTTTTCATGGAGCTAGTCCTTCCTTTCACGTTGGATTCTTCCAATAGTTTGCACTCTCATGAGGTGCGAGTGGGGAGATTTTCCGTGTTTGGATTACGACTCAAAACAATCACTATGTTGCGGATTTTCCAGCAAATCTGTAAATATCAGGAGGGCCCCTTTTCTCAAGCTGGCTCATCGTTGCGCTCAGGCTGAGCACTTCTGACATCTGACTTGCAGACAGAGACGCTACTTGCGCATCAACAGATTCGGCGCGCATGCCACTCCTTGTGTACCATCAATCCCTAGAGAAATGGTGACATATCAATTTTATGAGTAAAGAGCAATCGAAAGATCCACTACACGGCGTGACGCTTGCCACAATTGTTACCGACCTGGTGGATCACTATGGCTGGGATGGACTGGCTGAGAGAATCAATATCAATTGCTTCAAGAGTGACCCATCGGTCAAATCGTCATTGAAGTATTTGCGCAAAACGCAGTGGGCCAGAGATAAGGTAGAGGCGCTTTATATTTCAACAAAAAGGTGAGCAAAGGCAGCTCAAATGTCTGTGAGCTGCCTCTGATCTGAGCTATTCGCTCAACAACTTCAAACCAGACCATTCTCAGCGTTATACCTTACACGCCGCCACTTGTAGCCTGCCAGCAATAGCAGCAGAAAAACACCGGCCGAACCGCCTTCGCTATCACTATCAAACGGAAACAATGACGAATCATCATCATCAGGATTGAATGTCGAGGATCCGTCATCATCTTCGGGAGCGGACACAGCGATCGAAAAGCTGGAATCTTCGTAGCCGAAAATCGCGGCAAACAGTCGCTCACCAGTCTGCCCGACGGAACAGCTATCCAATTCGCTCACTTCTTGAGAGATGCAAATCACGTCATCTTCAGTAAATGTGGTGCCTTTGAAAACAAATAGATCAGCATCGCCCGACAAGGTTGTCAGCTCAACTCTGACATTACCGGTAACCTCATACAGTCTCACTTCACCACTCAACAATGAGTCCAGGCGCTCGTCTGCTGGAGTACTGTTTGTCAACAAAGGTATGTCTATATTGCCGGTCTCGCCACCTGTTTCACCCGAATCAGTTTCAGAAGTTATGACAACAGCATCGCTCACTATCCCTGTGATCCAATTTGTATAGTTTGTAACACGGGCATAGGCGCCGGGGATACCAGGCCTTGCGCAGCCTTGCCCGAAGCTGACAACGCCAGCCTGGACATAAAGACCATCGCGAACCACGAACAACGGCCCACCACTATCTCCCTGACAGGAATCACTACCGCCTGTTGCTCCGCCGCCAGCACAGACATTGGAATCAATATCAAGATTGCTGGGATAATAGGGTAGACACTGGACGTGAGACAATATGGGTAACGAGACTTCCAGCAAAACCGGCGACTGATCCCCTCCCTCACTGGTCAAGCCCCAACCCGCGACAACAGCGGTTTCATCTACGAGCGGTACAGTACTTTGTGAAGAAGGTAGTGCGATCACACTTCCTGGTGCGGTGCTAGACAATTCAATCAGAGCGACATCCGAAGTAAGTGTCGTAGGGTTGTACTCTGGGTGGACAAAAATATTACGCGACAGGATGAGCTCTTTAGCGTCTGACCTTAAATCATTGACACCGATAATCACTCCGACCGTAGATGGGGCTTTGACGACACCTGAATTAGCGTCATAGACACAGTGTGCCGCTGTCAGTACCCAGCGATCTGCAATCAGGGAACCACCGCAACGAGGGTCATAATTGCCATCACCGTTGGAATCAAAATAGAGCGATGCCATAAATGGGTACCGTCCTTCAGCTACCAACGTACCACCGACGATACGTGTCGTGATATTGAGCTCTGCTGAACTGGCATTGGTAAAAAACAAAGCCGACAGTATCAAGACTGCAAGTTGAATAGTGCTGAATTTCGAGATGCTAATTTTCATTTGGAGTCCTTGTTTCCATGATTTTATTTCTGCGTTATTGAGTCGGTTTTTTTGGCATAACAACCCGTACATCACTATTTTTTACCTTCAAGGCAGGATTCATGAATTCCAGATCAGCTTCATTACATTCCAGGGGTTTTTCCCACGCAATCGAAACTTCAATACTTTCTGGAACCTTGCGGCACATGTCCTGCCTATCACGCACAATGGTAATTTGACAGATATTATCTTTTACTATGTGCTCGATATGGAAATCCTTGTCCATAGTGCATCCCGTGCTCATGACGCGAGCTGAAATCAAGCCATCGCTGTAACTCATGTCACTCGCAGGCTCCAGCGCATCAGCTCCATCACTCGGCTTACCGGCGACAGTCAGGTCGTTTTTCGTTGTATTGTCTTCCATAATCTTGATCACCTTGTCTTGTGGCTCTTGCATGTCCTGCTGACAATCATCAGTCACGCATTCGTTATAAGAGCAGCTGCTCAGTAAGGTAATTGCGCCGACCATCAGAAAGCACCGGAGTGGCGAAATTCCTTTAACAGATCCCTTCACGTGTAAAATTTCCTTTTTATTTGACAGGGTGGTAGCGAAATTGCGATTGCACGATACAACAGTTCTCACGGTTGCCGGAAAGGCAGGGCTAAATAATTGATGTAAAAGCATGACAATCAGGCTCAGACACAAACTTTTGTCTGACAAAAATATGCTAACCAAACACCGAAGTGACTAGAACCGCCTTTCCCTGCTCAACACACAACAGCGACAAAACAAGGGCGACTTTGCTGCCCTTATATTGCCCTGGCATTATCAAGCGAATTGGCAGGGATCAGAACAGGCAGCTCCCGCCCCTGATTTCAGTAGGAACGCAGTTCCTCGGTCAGTCGGGTTCTTGCAGCATTGAACTCACGGGCCAGACGATCGACCAGTTCGGCCGTTGTCACCACACTGTCGACGGCACCGATACCTTGGCCAGAGCCCCAGATCTCTTTCCAGCTTTTTGGTTTTTCACGATTTTCCGCGAAATTCATTTTGGTCGAATCCGAATGTTCGAGCTCATCCGGATCAAGCCCTGCCGCTCTGATTGATGACTTTAAATAATTGCCATGCACACCAGAGAAGAGGTTGGTGTATACGATGTCATCCGCGCCACTGTCAGCGATCATGCGTTTATAGCTTGCCTCAGCGTTGGCCTCTTCGGTGGCAATAAAAGCGGACCCTGCATACCCACCGTCAGCGCCCATGGCCATCGCTGCAAGAATAGAATCTCCGCGTGCAATGGCACCCGACAGGAACAGCGGTCCATCAAACCAGCTTCTGATTTCCTGAACAAGCGCCAGCGGCGACAAAGTTCCTGCATGGCCACCGGCACCTGCGGCAACAGCCACTAATCCATCAGCACCTTTTTCAATAGCCTTGTGCGCAAAGCGATTGTTGATGACATCGTGCAAAACCACACCATTGCTAGCATGTGCAGCCTCGTAGACCTCTTCGCGCGCACCCAGGGAGGTGATCCAGATCGGAACCTCATGACGTGCGCAAATCTCTACATCACGCTCAAGCCGTGTATTGGAACGATGCACAATCTGATTCACCGCATAAGGTGCAGCTGGTTTGTCCGGATTCGATTGGTTGTATCGATCGAGTTCCTCTTTGATTTGCGTGAGCCATGCGTCAAGGCTCTCTCCATCCTTCTCCCGGGCATTGAGTGCCGGAAAGGAACCAACAATCCCCGCCTTGCATTGTGCGATCACCAGTTCAGGACGCGATATGATAAACATGGGGCTGCCTATCAATGGCAGGCGCAAGCCCTGAAGTATTGCAGGTAGTGTCATCGTGCTTTCTCCGATTCTTTTCTCATGTCGCCAACTACGGCCTCTGCTCAAACAAGCCTTGAACCCAGCAGCGCACACACCAAGGCACACTGCCGTCCAGCTTGCTCGTGCCGCACGCACTTTACCACTACCCAGCCGCCCACAAGCCATCGGTGAACGTCATTGACATAGCGATGCCCTCACAAGCGATGCTTGATATGTAATTGTGTGGCTCACTGGCTTAACCAGCGCTGAACATACGCTGCAACCTTACACGACAAAGTGCCGAGCACAGGCCGGAGCTTTACCCCTCACTAACCAGATAGGGCAATCGGATCACTAGATACCAACACCTTTGAACAGGCACCTTTGATCGAGTTCCTGATGCTTGTTTGGCTGATCGTAAAATCCATCTACCGCAGAGTGGAAGTCACCACTAATCGACCTTTTGCGGATCTTCCTGGACTCAATCAATTCGTTACCGGCATCATTGGAAAACTTGTTGCCGTAGATGACCGGACCACCACGGGTCATCGATACCTTGAGCTCGTAAATTTTTCTCTTCTTCTGAGTGAATACAATCAGGTCCTGCTGATCTCGAAGCTCAGCCCTCTTGGTCCGAACTTCTGAAGAAAACGCTCCACATTCATTTCGAATGAGACTCCCCTCATTCTCATACGTTTTACTGTCAGGCGCCACGCAGGAACTGATCAGCAGAACAGTTGTCAACATTGCGACAGCTAACGTAAATTTATTCATTGAGGTGTCCTGACTTTTCTATCTCGGTAATTCGCACTGCTTCCGGCAATACTTCACGACTCGGCATTTGTTGCCATTCTCAGCTTCCATACACATCTTTTGATTGGTTTCGTCAAGCTCGGCTATCGCCAGTTCGGATTTAGTATCAAGGCCATGCACGGCAGCCGGATTGCCAGTAGCCAATGTAAATGTAACGCGGCTACGCCTCAAAAGTAAGGGATTTTTCCACTAAACAGATTTTTGCAGTGCCAGTGCCAACACCAAAACCCGCCCCGTATTTCAGGCAGCCTGGTAATTCAAAAGCGTATATTGGGCTGGCAGATATCCGCATGAAAGCAAGACCAGTCACAAGTAAAGCTTGATGAATGACTGAACACACCAAGTGTCTATAAAAACCCATCTGAAAATATAAACGTTTCAGATTGAGAGGCCAACTATTATTGCGTTGACCTACGCATCAGCTCTCAAAAAGGCTTTGAGAACTGGCTCATGCCGAAGCGCGGTTACCGCCAATACTTTCAACAAGAATGAATAACTTCATTGAATTTAATATCAGAAGATGAATGTGATCTGTCGATCAACGCTCACCTATTGTTCACTTCCCATATCGACGATCTCAACCAAACGACTGCTCTTCTTGATCGTCCAGACGACTCCCAGGGCAAAGCCAGTAGATGAAGTGGTTTCAAACAAGGGGCTTTTTTCATTACGGGCGCCCTCGTACAGTCCTGTGAAGACCCCCATGAAGGCTCTGACTTTCTTGTGCAAACGGAAACCCAGGCCACCGAAAATACGGGTAGACAGATAGCCACCTTGTGCATCGTAAACAGGACGGTTTTCAGTGGCAAATTCCGTATCCACCTCGTAGAAGAAATCCTGCAATCGTTCATTGCCGTAGCTGCTGCTGATGGCGCTCAGCAAATCCACGCCAGAGCTCCTGAAATTTCGATAGCTGATACCCAGCCCCAGCTCGGCTATCAGGCCACGACTGTTGATCTTGCGAAAATCGGATTCCATTACCGCCCGTAATTCGGCATTCAAACGCACCTGCACCCGCCCACCACTCTGCATTTTTCGATCAAGAATATTCAGTTCCAGCTTGGGACCAAGTTCGAACAGAAAGTCCAGATCTTCCATACCTTCGCGCACACTGTTACCTTCTGAACGTGCGTTCAATGAGCCTGCTACCGCCAGGTCCAACTTCAACCTGGGGCGTTCAATAGCAACCGCTCGTAAACCTCCATCACCGATTCGAAATAGCGGCGAGCGATAAATGAAGTACGGCAAAGTCAATAAACGTTGATTGGCATCCTTCGAGGCTGGATAGTCGAAACCTGAAAAATAACCGAGACCGAGTCCAATCTCCCAAACAGGCTTGCGCTGCACCAGAGCAGCCGTCGGCTCTGCTGCGGATGCAGTTTCGAGCGAGGTTTCAGATGTGATTTCAGATGTGGATACAGATTCGATGGCAGGCACAAACGTCGGCTGCTCGGATGCGGCAGTCGCCGCGGTATCAGTCGCAGCAACAACCAGCTCTGTCGACTGCACCTCACTATCTGACCAGGCCGAACCGGAAATCTGCAGACAAACGAGCATGATCAGGCATTGAAACTGCCTCAGTAAACGCGGCTCCACAAGATTGGGGTCCATCAATTTCATCATCATGCTCATCAGAAAAGTACCTGTTGAAACGAGCCGAAACCGACGAATCCGCTCACAAGCCCGCATGGGCACGTATACTGCCCGGCAACAGTACGAGACCCCCCCTTACATGTTCTATACCCATAGCACTCTGGATCGTGCTGACCATCTACGCAAAGACGATGCGCAGATAGAATCCTTGCGAGCGCATCGTGATGCACGTCTGGTGCCTGTTTGGCATCTGCAGACGATGGTGGCCAAAGTATCGGACACGATACTGCCCCAGGCGCTGCTGCTATCTGCCGACTGCCCCCTGCCTGAAGGCCAGACGGTATTTTTAGGCCTGCAGGGCACCTCACCCATCTTTGCCGTTGATGTTTCCACTCTGGACGAGAACCAACGGGATGCTTTGGCTGACAAATCGATCACCCGCAGCGGGCAAGCCCTGCCTGGCGTATTTGCCGACCTGCGACTCGCCGGACCCAGCTTGCCAGAGGATGACGGCTCACTATTAGCTTATGCCCGTGGACTGATGTACTGGAACAGCACCGCACGGTTTTGCGAAAGCTGTGGTAACGCACTGGTATCCAGCAATGCCGGACATACCCGAACATGCAGCAACCATGACTGCACCTTTATTGCCTTTCCCCGGACTGACCCTGCCGTCATCATGCTGGTCAGCCATACGCCGGACGGCGACGGCGAACCGGTGTGCCTGCTGGGTAGAAGCCCGGCTTGGCCTGAAGGTGTTTTCTCGACGTTGGCAGGCTTTGTCGAAGCCGGTGAAAGCCTGGAGAATGCCGTGCGCCGGGAAGTCATGGAAGAGGCATCGATCAAGGTCGGCGAAGTGCGATACATCGCCTCCCAGCCCTGGCCCTTTCCGCGCTCCATCATGCTCGGCTTTGAAGCTGTTGCCACCAGCACAGAAATCAATTGCGACACGCTGGAGCTCGCCGACGCTCAATGGTTTACACGCAAGCAACTAGCTGGTTTTGATAATTGGGGCGATGAGAGCGACAACTTCAAACTGCCTCGCAAGGATTCCATCGCCCGGTTTCTGATTGATCGCTGGATGAAGGATGCGAATCACTAAGGCAGAGCCAAGCTTCGGTTTACAAACCTCCAGAGTGTAACCAGAGTTTGAAATCAGCAGGCAAGGGGGTCACCTCGCCTGTTGTCTGCCAACCATTCTCTGCAGCTATTCTAGCGATACTGCCGGTTCGATCCTCATCGCGAGGGTGCGTACTGAAGAAGCGTTCCACCCAGGCAGGGCTGGCTTTGCTGGCACTCTCGCCGCGAGCCTCGCTGAACAGTTCGAACAAGGTAGACGCACCATTGAGGTGGCCGTAGAGAGCGTTGACACCCGCCAGAGCTTGCTTGTCGGCAGCCACTTCCATCTTGCGGGTGAACTGCACACTCGTCAGCATGCCCGCATTACTCAGAACCTGCCCGGCCATGCCTGTTCCGGCATTGCCGGTCAGGCCCAGTAGCGCAATAGCACTGACGACACCGCCGCCAAGAGAGGCGACCGGATCACGATGCAGCACATGTGAAATCTCATGTGCCATGACCATCGCCAGAGTATTCTCGTCAGGCATGCGCTCCAGCAGCCCACGATAGAACAACAGATTGCCACCGACCGTTGCGAAGGCATTGAAGACCTCTTCACTGTCGTAATGGACCGTCACGCTCATGTCTTCCGGCATAGGCAGCTGAGCACTGACACGCGCTGCCAGAGAATTCAGATAGGCGGTCATTTGCGGGGATTTTTGCGGCTCCCCCATCGGTATGTCCAGCTGTGCCATGACCGCCCGCTCGAACGAAAAGGGGATACGACGGGCCAGAAAGGAGCCACTGAACTGCAAAAACATGACCAGTATCACCACCAGCACTATCGAGCCGATGGCCAGCTGTCCAAACTGTTTTAGCGGATGTACCTGAGTGGTATTGATACCCTCCGGTGGCAACCGGTTCTCATACCTCATGAGCGATCTCGGGTCTGACGGCCTCCTCGCTTGTGGGAATCATGGCGGTGCCGTAAGCCAGCACTTCCATGGCTGCAACCTTACCAGTGGCAATTCTTGACGTTTCGAATTTGATATTGAATACATAGGTGGCACCCAGCGCAATGGCCGCATCTTTCATCCGTAAAACGGATTCCCGACGAGCACGATCCAGCATTGATTCAAAGGGGGTGACACGGCCGCCGAAGATGTTGATCAGGCCAGCCAGAAACGCCTTGAAGTAGTCCGAGGCAATAACCACATTGCCGCTGACCAGCTGCTGATCGTAGGCGCGGTCCTCGGGAGGATAGCGTGTTGCAACAACCGGCACATGCTGTGTCGCAGCCTCGCGCTCAATCAGCTTCTTGAAGTGTCGCTTTTCAGCCAGGCGACCGAATAGATACCCCAGCACTAGCAGAACAACCGCAACCCCCGCCTGAATCATCAGACTATTCAACCTGCAACTCCACAGCGGTACCGTAAACAAAGATCTCGGCAGCGCCTGCGGCAATGCTGGAGGTGCTATAACGCACATTGAGTACCGCATTGGCACCCATCGACTCGGCCTGCTTCAGCATGCGCTCCGTTGCCTCTTCGCGGGAATCACTCAGCAATTCCGTATAGCCACGAAGCTCTCCACCAAAAAAGTTCTTCAACGAGGCGGCGATATCGCGGCCCACGTGCTTGGAACGTACCGAACTGCCCTGCACCAGGCCCAAGTGCCTTTCGACGGTGCGACCGGGCAGGAATTCAAGATTGGATACGAGCATGGTCCTTCCATTGTTTTTTCTGTGTCACCAGTCTACTCCAGCAAACTGCGAACCAGACCTTTGTATTACTTCAGACATCACTCGCTCAACTTGTTCCGTGCACGTTTCGATACACTAACGCCATGAGCCTTGTCTGCATTATCACAGCCCTTCCCGCCGAATCCCGAATCTTCATCGATGCACTGAAACTTCGACATGTGCAGATGCGAGGACTCAGGCTTTATGCCAGTGAACAATACTTGTTATTGCAGACCGGTCTGGGGAAGCTGAGAGCCGCGACCGCCACAGGCGCCCTGCTTCATGCACGCCCTGACATCACTGCCGTGATCAACACCGGTATTGCAGGAGCTGCCGCAGATCTGGGCTCGGTATTCCTGGCACACCAGGTTGTAGACGCTGCCACCGGCGTGCAGTGGTTCCCTCATCTGCCCCCGCAGCGCCAGGTTGGCAGAGTACCGACAGCCCGACTACTGACCGTCGATCAACCGGCCAGTGAATACCGTGAGGGGACTTTGTTCGATATGGAGGCATCCGGGATCTTCATGGCTGCCAGCAATTGGCTTTCCAACGATTCCATGCACAGCGTCAAGGTGGTATCAGACAATGCCAAGCAACCGCTCACCGCTTTTGAACCAGCTCAGGCTAACGCCTTGATGCAGGCTTGCCTGCCGGTTGTCATGCAACTGGCCGACTGGCATCACCAATCCGAAAAAGGTGAGGCGAACACGCAAAGCCGGGATGCATGCTGCGATGCCATTCATGCAAAGGTCCGCCATACGGTCAGCGATCGCCATCAGCTGGATCGACTGGTGCAGCAATATACGACCCTGCTCGGACAAGTGCCGGATCTGGCAACTCTACAGCAGCTGTCCAGTGCCAGTGATGTGCGCAAGCATCTGCAAAACGCGTTGCAAAAAGCGCCCCTGACCTACGGTAGCTAACGTTCAATGGATACGCTTTACATCGAAAGAGAAGTACGGGAGCACCCGCGCACACAAAGAATCTGCGCAAGGTACCCCAACGCTCGACATATCGTCATTGAACGGCATTCAGATCTGTTTAATGCACGTTCGCAGGATTTCAGGCAACAGAAACAGAACCCTGCCTTGATCCTTGCGCACAAGGCCGGCAAACGTGTACATGCCACACCACCGGGCTATCACGTCGGTGGAGCGCACAACTACTACTTCTCGCATATGCTCAACTGCATATACGATTGCCGCTACTGCTTTCTGCAGGGCATGTACCAGTCCGCCAACCATGTCGTCTATGTCAACAGCGAAGACTTCATGAGCGACATCACCGACACAGCACAACAGCATGAGGCCGATAGCTGGTTTTTCTCTGGCTACGATTGCGATTCTCTGGCGCTGGACCCGGTGACGCATTTTGTCGACGACTGCCTGGACCATTTCAGCACACTGCCCAATGCCTGGCTGGAGCTTCGTACCAAGAGCACTCAGATACGCCCCTTGCTCGCCCGCGAGGCGCTGCCCAATGTGGTTATTGCCTACAGCCTGTCACCACAGGCAATTGTTGCAGCCGAAGAACATGGCACCCCCTCACTGAGCAAGCGGCTGGATGCCTTACGCAGCCTGCAGTCAAAGGGCTGGAAGGTCGGTCTGCGGTTTGACCCTTTACTGTATGCCGACAATTTCGAAAGCCTGTACGGCGAAATGTTTGATCAGGTATTCGACACTCTGGACCTGCCGGCAATCCATTCTGTCAGCCTGGGCGTGTTCCGGCTTCCCAAGGGGTTTCACAAGAAGCTGGTTCGCCTGTATCCCGACGCCAGGTTGCTGGCAGCGCCCATTGAACAACGCGGTGGCATGATGAGTTATCCGCCTGAAACTGAAAACGCCATGCGTAGCTTCTGCCAGAGGCGACTGGAAACAGCCATTCAACCTGAACAATTCTTCCCATGCAGCTGACAACCTACTCACAAGACAGCACCTGGGAGAATTTATGAGCAGCAAAGGTTGTGTACTGATAACCGGCGGTAGTCGTGGCATTGGGCGCGCCTGTTGTCGAGCGCTGGGAGAGGCAGACTATGAGACGGTCTCACTTTCACGCCAGGCACCTGCCACGCCATTGCCTACGGATACGCACTACTGTGTGGACCTTGCAGAGCTTGATGAGACCACACGTCTCATCAAGACAGTATTGTCGAATCATGCAATCACAGGGCTGGTCTGTAATGCCGGACGTGGTGATATCGGCTCGCTGGAAAATTTCTCTCCCCTGCAGATTCAGCAAAGTATTACATTGAACCTGATCAGTCCATTGAGTATTGCGCGACTTTGCCTGCCAAGTCTTCGCAGCCGGCCTCGCAGTGATCTGGTATTCATCGGCTCCACCAGTGCCTTGCAAGGCGCCCGCTATGGCAGCTTGTACAGTGCCGCCAAGTTCGCTCTGCGTGGAGTTGCTCAGGCACTGTCGCACGAAGTAGCCGGTGCCAACTGTCATGTAGGCATTGTGCAGCCGGGCATGGTTCGCACTGATTTTTTCGATCAGCTGGATTTCGAACCCGGACCTGACGATGCTCATGCCTTGCAGGACACCGATGTGGCCAACGCGGTTCTGAGCATGGTGAATTCTCCTGACAACGCTGTCATCAATGAGCTGGTGGTGCAACCTCGACAACACGTTGTGCAGAAACGCAAACGCTGATTTGGTCATGATTCAAAGGAATTCACACAAAATTGCGCTTCCTGGCACAACGATCAGGGCCGGATAACGTTATAAGATTTACTTCATTTCCTGTTCTGGCAAACCCATGAATCAAACCACCCTCTTGCTGGCTGTCGCCTGTCTGGTAACCGGACTGGCAACCGGCTATGCAAGCGCTCGGGTACTGGGACAGCCTGAGCAAAGTCGCCCGCCAGCAGGATCATCACCCACGCAGGACAGACTTGCGCAAACAGAACAAAGCAAGGCAGCGGCAAGGAATTCGCCCTTTGCCGTTATTGGCAGCACAGACTCCGACACCCCATTCAGCCATCTTGCACATCCGCAGAAGAAAACAGATTCATCTTCGAGCGGCATGCCATTGGGTGATGCAACGCTTTCTGATTACCGAGTCATGCTCGCCGTTCTGCAGGACATCGATAGTGCAGATAGCGAGCAGATTCGAAACTGGATTTCCACAACAAGCACTCTGTCAGGCGATGACCCGGATCGCCGAATCGTCGAACGTGCCCTTTTTCAACGCTGGTCACAACTGGCTCCCGATGCGGTGGTGCAGTGGTTGAAACAACAGAGCGACTATGTTTCCGCCTATTCTCAGCATAACTTGCTGCGCAGTGCTGTAGCCGGCTATGCGCTGCAATGGCCCGAGGCAGCTGGCAAGTGGCTACTCGATCTGGATTCAAGCGATCCTGACACGGCGTTGCTACTGCAATTCATGGCTGAAAGCATCGGACGCATCGATCCGGCAGATATCCTCGATAAACTGAAAGATGTGGATGAGAACGGCTACATCCACACAGTCATGTACGAATGGGCACAACAAGATCCAGAAGCCGCACTGGAGTGGACCGAGAACAATGGCAGCACCGAACAGCAATCCATGTTTAAGGACATGATCCTGACTACTCTGCTGGATCGTGACCCCGAGGCGGCACTGGCTCACATCAATGCCCTGCCCGAAACATCTCAGCACCGGTGGATATTGTCGCAGTACGCCAGTCGAGTCGCGCAAACAGATCCGGACAAGGCCATCCAGTGGGTCATGTCACAGAACGACCTTGACGTCCAGGAACAGGCACTGATGGAGATCTCATGGATGTGGCCGCAAGACGACATGGCCGGCTTGCAGTTCTACCTCGATAGTGTGCAAGATTCTGAACAACGAGACAGGCTCTACAGTGCCGTGGCCGAACAGATGGTCAGCGCCATGGCCAACGATGATCCTGCAGCGGCCATGATATGGCTCGATGAACTTGCCCCGGAGGTCCAGCGGCGCGCGCGGCCTGTTGCTTTTGATCGATGGCTCGCCAGTGACTCAACCAGCGCCCTCGCCTGGCTCAAACAGCAACCAGAGTCGGACGAAAAGCGCGCGATACTGGATATGTCGATCTGGTCTTTGCCTGAGCAAGACCTGGATTTTACTCTCGACAACTTCTCACAACTGTCCCGCAACGTGAAGGTGTCGGTAGCGGCTCAGATAATCAATGCACTGGATAATCAGCGCCCGGCATATCTTGAACAATGGGTTGCACAGATCGATGACACTGAGGTGCAACAAGCGGCACAGGCAGCACTGCAAGATCGAATCGCAGTTCGTGACGTAGATGGCTTTCTTGCAACACTGGAGACGGCCAGTGGCGATGATCGCGCCGAGCGTCTTGCTGTGCTTTTCCGCTCATTGAATACCTCGAACTCTGAGCGCCTGCAGACATGGCTGATTGAAAATCCCTTGAGCATGCAGGACGAGCGTGCCCTGCAGCGGCAGCAAGAAAAAGTGATGTCAGCGATGAGTAGCCACTGTTAACAGTTCGTCCGGCAAGCAGGCTGCATCCAGTGCGATCGCTATCTTCGAATAGCCCTTCAGGCACAATGTTTCACGCACTCATTTTTCAACTCGTGATGGAATACCGGCATTGTCAGTCAGCTTGGCGGCATAATGCCGGAATATTGATAACAACTGCTGCTGCATGAAAATACAGACGCCGCTGTTCCTCCTGACCCGCTTCCTTTTGTTTGTTGCAATATCGTGACGTTCTTCAGGAGGCTACGTAGTTGTAATTTAAGCTCTTTGAGGTGCTGATCTCCATAAAAATCAATATCCTATGAAAAATTCGGAACAAAAAAAATTTTCCGGATCAACAATATTTCCATGGAGTCATTGAAAGAGTTCTACTTATACGTCAGCTTATTATGCCCCAGCTCAAAATTATTGAAGAGCATGGCAAAAGCAAGAACACCAGAAAGTACGACATGAGTATATTTTGCGCTCGTGTCCCGAGCAATCCCAGAACTGCGATTCTGGACGAGGCCGGATTCCGAATAATTACAGAGACCTAGACATCAGTGTTCAAGATCGACCGCGCATCATGGATTATCATCAGCCTTGTCGGCGCACTGTTGCTGTCGATGTGGGCGATATTCAACCGGCCCGACGAAGCACCCTCTTGGCCTGACACTATAGAAGGAGTGTCCTTCTCGCCTTTTCGTGCTGGTCAGTCACCCCAGAAGACCGACTACCCCAGTGAAGAACAGATCTCGCGCGATTTGCTGCTGCTCTCCGATCGTGTCAAGGGCGTACGTACTTATTCAATGGAGGAGACACTCAGCGCCATACCCAGACTGGCCGCGCCACTGGGTATGAAAGTCACGGTCGGCGTCTGGATTTCGGCGGACATTGATCGCAACTGGAAAGAGATCGGCACACTGCGCCGGGTATTGGCCGAAGACACCAACAATATCACCGGCATTGTGGTTGGCAACGAGGTTCTGCTGCGTAACGAGATTACCGCCAGACAGCTGAGCAACTATGTAGACATCGTTCGCAGCATGGCCAATGGCATACCGGTAACAGTGGCCGAGACCTGGGATGTCTGGCTCAAGAATCCGGAACTTGCAGATCACGTCGACTATGTCACAGCTCACGTGCTGCCGTACTGGGAAGGTATTCCTGTCGGCATTGCGCACGACTATGTGTTTGAGCGCTACGACAATCTACGCAAGACTTTCCCCTACAAGCCACTGGTTTTGGGTGAAGTTGGCTGGCCCTCCGAAGGTCGGCAACGAGGTGGCGCCATACCCTCCATGCAGAATCAGGCCAAATTTCTACGCAAATTCCTGCAAGGTGCAGAATCTCGTGGCGCCAACTACTTTGTGCTGGAAGCGTTTGACCAGATATGGAAAACCGACGAAGGTGCCGTTGGTCGCTACTGGGGTATTTTCAACGCTGAACGTGAACCGAAGTTTCCTTTTGCAGACCCTGTACGCCCTGTTCCCGAATGGCGTGCCATTGCAGGCTTTTCGCTGGCTTTCACCGTCCTGATACTGGCTCTACTGCTACGCGATAGCCGGGGTCTTGTACACGGCGGACGCGGCTTTCTTGTCATTGTTTCCTATGCCATTTCCATGGCTGTTGTCTGGATGGTGTACGACTACTCTCAGAAGTACATGACCTGGGAGCAGGTTCTGGTGGGCGCAGGTCTACTACTAGCCGCATTCTGCATCACCATCGTGCTGCTGGCCGAAGCCCATGAATGGGCAGAAACCATCTGGAGCCGCAGTCACAGAAGGGTCGAAGGTCATCCGGAAGGTGTAGAGGGTTCATCCCCCAAGGTCTCCATCCATGTGCCTATTCATAATGAGCCACCTGATATGGTCATCGAGACCCTGGCAGCTTTGCGTGACCTGAACTACAGCAACTATGAAGTCATTGTCGTTGACAACAACACCAACGATGATGACTGCTGGCAACCCGTACAACAGTGGTGCGAACAGCAGGAAGGCTCGTTCTTCTTCCATCATGTCAATCCGCTTTCAGGCTTCAAGGCAGGTGCACTCAATTATGCAATGCGCCACACCGCCACTGATGCAGAACTGATCGCTGTTATCGACAGTGATTACATCGTTGATCCGGACTGGTTGAAAGACTGCACCATTGCATTTGAAGATAATGAAATCGCCATCGTGCAAGCCCCTCAGGATTATCGGGATGCGGGTGATAGCCTGTTCAAGTCCATGATCTATGCTGAATATGCGGGATTTTTCGGCATCGGCATGGTCAATCGTGATGCTCGTAACGCCATCATTCAGCACGGTACCATGACGATAGTGCGCCGCTCCGTACTGGAGAACGTAGACGGCTGGTCAGAGTGGTGCATTACCGAAGATGCAGAGCTGGGACTACGCATACTGGAGCAAGGCCACCGCACCGCCTATCTTCCTCACTCCTACGGGCGTGGTGTCATGCCTGACAACTTTCTGGACTACAAGAAGCAGCGTTTTCGCTGGGCCTATGGTTCCGTGCTGATCCTGCGTCATCACATGCGCTACTTTCTGTCTCTGTCTCGCTCCAAGCTGACGTCAGGACAACGCTATCACTTTGTTGCGGGCTGGTTACCGTGGATGGCAGATGGCCTGTGCCTGATGTTCAACATCGTGGCACTTGCCTACTCGGTGCTGATGGTCATGTTTCCCTATGTGTTCAATCCGCCTGAAGTCATCATGACGTTGCTGCCTATCGGCTTTTTCGTCTTCAAACTGTCCAAGATGATGGTTCTGTACCGATGGCGTCTACGTGCCAATATCATGCAAAGCCTGGGCGCCGGTCTGGCCGGACTTTCAGTGTCGCATACCATTGCGCGTGCCATGCTGGCAGGACTGCACACGACCAGTATCGGTTTTTTCAGAACACCAAAAATGGCCGATGGACACTCGTTGTGGCAAGCCATACTCGATGTACGTGAAGAGGCGCTGATAGGCCTTGCATTGATTCTGGCAGCAATCACTATCGGTGCACGTGATGATGCCTATCTGACAGATACCAAATTATGGATAGCACTGCTTCTGATTCAGAGCATCCCTTATGTCTCTGCCGTTGCAATTTCCATGATCAGCACCTTCGAGAAACTACCGACTCGTCTGTTCAACGACAAGCCGGAAGACTCCCTGTTGGGCCGTCTGTCTGAAACAGTCGCTCGAGCTGACCGTTAAGTTAAAATCCAGCATGCAACGAGTGAACACTGATTTGGCCCCAACCGGTACAGATGATGAACCGGTTGGCCCTTTCGCGCAGCAGAACAAAACCTTTCTGCAAAAGAGCTTGCGAATGCTGGCTCGAGTGCTTTCAGTAGCCCTGTTTACGCTGCTCATAACCATGGCCTGTCGCTATGCGCTTGAGAGTGTTTTCGGATTGAAGCTGTACTCTGCTTTCTGGTTGCGCGACTACCTGGGTAATCTGGGCATTGCACTACTGGCATTTATTCTAGTGCAATCGCGCGACAAAGCCATGATCCTGACCAGTGTCGTGGTGATTGCTTTCCAGATGGCCAATGGCGCCAAGCTCTCGGTGCTGGGCACGCCACTCAGCCCTGATGATCTGATCAATATCAAGAATCTGTTCTACCTGACCGATGGCTGGAAACGATACGCGCTGATGCTGGTGGCGGCGACCCCATTGCTCGCAACCCTGTTGCTGATTCCGCTCAAACGACGTTCCGCCTGGGTTGTTCTGGCAACGCTGGCAGGCATATCGTTTCTGATCACTCAGTACAGTGAGCCTCTACGAGTCCGTCTGGATGAGCGCTTTGGCAACTCTGTCTGGAATCAACCCGATAATTTCAAACGACGCGGCCTGGCACTTCACATTGCCCAGGAATCAATCCGGACCCTGGCCAAAGTGGGCAAGAACCCTGATCAGGCAACCATCATGGCGATTACCAGCTCTCTGCCCGTGTCTCCATTGATACTGCAGGCGAGCAGCACAAATACCGAACTTGGTCCTGATACCGGAAACACATCAAACCCGGCTTCGACTGTGATCGAACCAGCGGGTGAGACTGAGCCGCGCAACGTACATCTCATTGTGCTCGAATCCTTCTTCGATCCCATGTCGCTTGGCCCTGAATGGGTTTCGGAAGATCCGTTTCCAGCCTCTTTTCGCGAACTCTGGGCCCAGACCGGCAATACCCACGCCCTGTCACCTGTATTTGGTGGCTATACGGCCAATGCCGAGTTCGAGACGCTCTGTGGTTTTCCGGTTACTGAAAACGCTGTGTTCTTCGAAGGCTGGTTACGTCGTCAAGTACCCTGCCTGCCTGCAGTACTGGCAAAAGCCGGCTACCAGAGTGTCGCCTCACATCCCAACGTCCCGGGTTTCTGGAACCGTACACTTGCCTACAAGCTGGTCGGTTTTGAAAACTACCTTAGCAAGAGTAATTTCGATCTGAAAGATTCGGTGGAAGGGTTGTTGCTGGATCACAGTTTCTATACACAAGTGGATGAGCAGCTCGCCAAGATCGATACCGACCGGCCGTTTCTGAACTATATGCTCACCTACCATGGGCACCTGCCTTACCCAAGCAATGAAAACTATCCGGATCAGATCAAGCCTGGCCCCGCTGGCAAGGATGCTATTTTGCTCAATGGCTATCTGAATCAGATCTGGTACAAATCTCGCGACCTGATGGCTCGTCTGGAAAAACTCAGAGCCGATGATCCAAACGCACTGATTGTGATGTTCGGCGACCATCTTCCGTTCCTGGGACCCAATTATGGTGTCTACACGGAGGCCATGAATCTACCCGCCGACCGGGCACAATTTACGGGTGATATGCTCGAATACCTGGTCAGCACTCCGCTTATCGTCATAGACGGCGAGAAAGGCCCGCTGCAGCTGGGCAAATTGCCGCTGTATCGTCTGCCTTCCCTGATACTCGAACTGCTGGGTAAAAAGGCCGATGCAGGCATGCTCGACTGGGCTCAAAATCCTGAAGGCCAACTGATTCGTCCGGTTTATGGCATGCACATCGATTTACAGGACGGAACTGCCACGGCATGCCCGGACGACGCCACAGCCCCCGCCAGCTGTGAAACATCTGCCAACTGGCTGGCCCGTACACGTCTGCTGATCAAGGATCTGTTCTCGGGCAAGCAGTTCAGTTTGAGCCATTCCCCATCAGCTTCACCGCTCAACGAGAGTTGAGGCTTTCTCCTCGGCTCGCTGTTCCTGTTCACTTTCAAGCAGCCGCTGCTTGCGATCAACGCCCCAGCGGTAGCCGGTCAGTTTTCCACTGCTACCCACCACCCGGTGACAAGGCACAATGACAGCGACCGGGTTGGCACCACAGGCTCGTGCAACCGCTCGGGCAGCCGTTGGTTGCCCAATGGCGGCAGCAACTTGTGAGTAGCTGGCAGTCTCTCCGGGAGCAATCTGGCGCAGTGCCGTCCAGACTTTTTCCTGAAAGGCCGTGCCCTGCACATCCAGCGGCAGCTTTTCTGCCAGCAACGGATTCTCGATACCTTCTATGGCATCGGCGACCAGCTGCTGCATGGTCTCATTGTCCCTGATCAGGGTCGCTTTCCGGAACCGGGCAGTCAGCTCTTCACTCAATTCCTTCTGTGAATCCCCGAACAGGATGCAACACACACCTTTGGAACTGGCCGCCACCACTATCTTGCCAAACTGACTCTTGCCGAAAGCATATCGAATGCTCAGACCTTCGCCCAGTCGCCGATAAGTATGCGCCGACATGCCGATACGCACGGCGCCATCGGCATAATACGCCGAGGAGCTATCGTATCCGGCAGACAAAAGGGCATCGGTGACGGTTGATGAACTGGCTAATGCCTGATCAACATTCCGGGCGCGTACCGCCTTGATGTATGACTTGGGGCTCATGCCCAGAAACTGCTGAAAGAGTTTCTGTAGATGAAAACGACTCATACCCAACTGCTCTGCCAGAGCCTCTACTTTGATCCCTTCAGAGGCAGCCTGGATAAGCTTGCAGGCCTGCTCGACCAGTAGGCGCTGACGCACTTTTAGCGGCGGCTCATCAGAACGGCAGCGTTTACAGGGCCGTAAGCCCGCTGTCTGGGCCTGCTCACGCGTCGAGTAGAAACAGGTGTTCTTTCTCAACGCAGCTCTGGACGGACAGGAGGGGTAACAGAAGACGCCCGTGGTGGTGACACCATACAAAAAGCTTTCGTCGGCGGCAGCATCCCTTGCCTGAACCGCTTGCCAGCGCAATTCATCGGTTTCGTAGATGGATGTCATGGTGGGCTCTTCCTGTAACTGCTAGCAGCAAAGATAACAGCCTAAAACGTCAGGCCTGGCCTGTCGTCTGGAAATGTGTTTTCGAATCAGCTTGCCCGACTATGCAACAAGGTTATGTTTGGTGGTGCTGAGGGAAGCGGAAAACAGGCCACTGAATTTTTGCCATGTGTCTTTGCATAGTACATGGCGACATCAGCATTCTTGATCAGTTGTCGCGAACTATCAGCATGTCCGGGAAAAAGTGCGCAACCAATGCTGACCGATATCTGATGTGTCAATGAATCGATGAGGTAAGGTCGTGCCAGCTCGAGCAGTAACTGCTCCGCCATTTCGATGACCCTGTCAATATTTTCATGACCTATCAGGATCAGGGTAAATTCGTCGCCGCCAAGGCGCGCCAGTCGACCCTGCCCATCCGACATTTTTGCAACGCTGTCACGCAGCCTCTGAGCCACTTGTTGCAACAGTTGATCACCGGCATCATGCCCCGCCGAATCATTCACAAATTTGAAGCCATCCAGGTCCATGAACATCAGGGCCAGTGGTGTGTTTTTCATGCACAACTTGTCGAGCTCAGACTGAAAATGGCCGCGATTGGGCAAGTTGGTCAGCGAGTCGAAATGAGCCAGCTTCTGCAGCCGTTGGTTGGCAGCCGTCAGACGCTCAGTTTGATATTCGAGTTTGCCTATATTGAAATGATTGCGCATCGCATTACCGATACTGTTCGCTGCACTGTTCAGATCAAGATGTTCGATTCCAGTCGGATCTATCAGCAAATACCCGAACTGCTGATTACCAGCATAGATAGGGTTCAGGACGAAGGTTCTTCTAGCCAGTTCTGACAAATGCTCATCCGGCAGCAACTGACTGATCGGGAACTCTGCTGATTCAGAGCTTGATACCAGACCTCCCAGGTAGCTGTGCACGAGTGTGGCCCGCGTATCAGGCTGCGTACCAGCATTGCAGTATCGCACCAGAAAGAGACGTGCAGGCTCCAGAGCCTGCATCCACCACGACATGGTTTCAAGCAAGCCGGCCTGATCCGAGCAGGAACTCATGCGTAGCTGCATGGCTGCCCGCAAACCTTGCTGCCGCCGCACCTGGTATTCCCGTTCCACGCTCAGCGCCCATATTCGTTCACGCGCTTTTGCCAGAGCAAACAGTATTCTCATACTCGCCTGGGCAGAGCTTTCTTGTGCAGACAAGGCGATTGTCAGCGTCTCGATACGATCGCAGACATTGTTCCACCAGTGGTTATTATGATAACCAGAACCTCGCTCCAGCATGCCTTCGATGCACTCAGAGACAGCCAGCGAACCGGTGTCCATGGTCTCCCAGAGTGCCGTACACAGCTTCTCCAGATCCAGTGTTTCAGGTGTTGGCAAACCCGTCATTGCCGAATGTAACCAAGCTGATATCGAGGCTTGATCCGACAGTTGCAGCCGCACCGCTCTGATGACTTTCGATTGGGTAGAGGCCCGTGGAATGAATTCGCTGTCCACCCACTGGTGACTAACACCCTTCACGCTCTGTGTCGGCACATCCTGGTCCGAATCGGCGATCCGATCCAGTAGCTGACTCACGGATACTCTGACCAGTTCGTCAAATGGCTGCCTGACCGTACTGATGGCAGGTGAATTTCTGGTTGCATCCTGTGTATCGTCAAATCCTGTTATGGCGATATCCTCTGGAATGACAAAGCCTGCCACCATGACGGCTCTGGCGGCGCTCAATGCCATGATGTCATTGGCAGCCACAAAGGTATCAACATCAGGGCGTAGCCGTAGCAATGCCGAGACAGCCCGATAAGTATCGAATGCATCAAAGTTACCTTCGATCATCAATTCTTCGTCCACAACATGACCATGCTGCTTCAACATCGTACGAAAGATATTTTCACGATGCAGCGAATACGGATCGCCTGCAAATCCTCTTATGAATGCAAGGCGACGGCAATCTCGATGGCTTAGCAGATGCTGCATGAGCTTGGTCATACCCGTTGCATCATTGACCATTACGCTGTCAAAACCTTCAACCTGCAGACCAAGACTGACCATTGGTACAGGGAAACTTGCCAGGAATTCTCTCAGTTCATCATCCTTCAACCGCTGTCCGAGGGTACCGGAAAGACAGATGACGCCTTTGATTTCCAGACGATTAGCCAGCGAATAGATGGAGTTGCAGACCGACGCTATACCCAGCTGCTGTCCGGCAATGCACAGCGTGCCATAGCCATACTCGACCAACCGCTCTGCAACCGAGTCAACCAGACCTTTGCGATAATCCACGTATTCGTCCGTCAACAGGACAATTGTCCCACAGGCCGGATGGATTGAAGATTTCATGGGCAACTAATCGACCCGGGGTTTCTGTCTGTTCATCGTTTATAGCTAGCGGCACATTCGTGAAAGGGTTGAGAAACAAGGCCCGTCTGCCATACCAATCGACATGTAATTTCTACAAGCTGACGACTCATTACGAAGCTGCCTTAGAAAACTTCGACTTCCAGGTTGATACTGAAGGCTGCCTCCACCCCATCATCAAACGAATTCCAGGGATTGACGACTTTACTGTTAACGCTGGCCTCGTATTTGAACTTGAGGGCGACAGGTCCCCGCACTCGCCAGGACAGGGATGTCTCGGCCTCGGAAAACCGATTCTCACCACCAAAGTCTGAATCCAGTGCAAGCGCCACAGACACCGTCTCACTCAGTGTGCGCTTCAAACGTAAACCGAAATAACCGATCGCGCCCTCCTCCGAAGCTGCAGCTACCTGATCAAGTTTTTTACGTCCTATGCCAAATGCTGCGCTGAGATAGTGAGTCCGTGTCTTCCACAACTTATAACCCAATCCCGCCACCTGACGGCTTGCCAACTTGATGCCGGCCGGCTCGTTGATATCCGCATCCACAAGGGCGAACGCATAATATATTGGAGAAAAGAACCAGCGAGGTTGCGCACTGATGAATCGTCGATTGTTGGTCGTCGTCCTGACCTCATCAGTGACCGGAACACCCTGGCTATTAAGAACCTCCTTGCCCTCGGCATCGCGTCGTGACACCCGCGCCGTGTTGGCGCTGTGATGCAATCGTGCGCTCACTTCATGCTCTGCGTGCTTGCCTCGATAGGTAAAATCGGTACGCACCGATACGGCACTCGAATCGGTTGCCCCGAAAGAGGCTTCCGCACCCAGTTGTACCTGGCCATCCCAACCTTGTTCAAGGTCCTTGGGAATGTAATACGATTGCGCTGCCGCACCGTGCATGAGGACACAGAACAACACTCCGGCCAGACTGGCGGCAAGACGGCTACAGGGTCGAGACATTGAGCCCCCTGGATTGTGGGTATCGAGCAGGCGACTTCATGTGTTGGCAAAATCACCGACAATTGCTATTGCCGAATAAGTAACAATTTCCACGCCATGCCCGTGCGAGCAAGTGACCGATATCGGCCAAATTACCTGCTCTCAGATCACATTTTCGATACCTGGCTGACGTTCTCAGCCATTCGAGCCCAGCAGGCGCGCATGATCGATTTTGGTACAACGATCCATAACCACTTGCAAGCCTGCAGCCTCTGCCATGTCTCGGGCTTTCTCATTGACTACACCCAGCTGCATCCACAGAACGCGGGCCCGGATTGCGATAGCTTCGACCGCCAACGCTTCCATCTCCTCAGAGCGGCGGAAACAGTCGACCATATCGACCGTCACGGGGATATCGCTGAGTGTGGGATAGCTTTGTTGCCCCAGCACTTCATCAATGGTCGGGTTAACGGGGATGATGGTGTAACCGTGATGCAGCAGATAACTGGCAACACCATAACTGGCACGATGCGGCTTGTTCGACAAACCGACGACAGCAATGGTTCTGCAGCTTTCAAGAATTTCCTGCAGCCTGTTCGTATCGTTCATCCCTCTTTTCTCCTGCCTGCACTTTCAGGCATCAAATCAATCGTGGCCACGGAGGATTCCTCAACTTGCTGTGCCAGCACCACCTGCGCCTGCCTGCCGACGAACCAGGCCACGGCAATGGTTGCCAGTAAACCACCCAATACCAACACCCACTGCAGGCCTCCGGTGCCGCTGGTACCAACCGCCTGCCCCAGGGATCCGATATAGACGTATAACGCCGTTGCCGGCATGATGCCGATCATGGTGGCCAGAGTGAAGGGCACAAAACGGATACTGGTAACTGAAAACAGGTAATTCTGTACGCCATAGGGAAGTATGGGACTCAATCGCAACAACCCGACCACACGCCAGCCCTGCAGACTGATGACTGTATTCAGAGCGCTCAGACGAGCATCTCTGGCAATCCATTGATTGACTCGCTCATGGGCCACATAGCGGCCTAGCAAAAAGGCGACACAGGCCGCCAGAGTGGCTGAAATAATCACCAGCGGGAAGCCCCAGGCGCCATACGCCAGGCCCGCGCTCAGGGTCAATGCGGAGGCCGGCCCCAGCAGAGCAGTTACCAAAACGTACAGCAAGACAAAAGCGACGATCCCGAGCATCCCCAGGCCTAATATCCAGAGGCGAAACTGCGCTATCCATTCTGCCATGGGCAGTTGCAGCCATAAAAACAGAACCAGGCCCAGCAGTACAAGTGCGAAAACAATCTTCCAGCCGATTTTCACGATGCAAAGGCAATCAGTGTTAATACCCGTAACCGGTCAGGCTGCGTTATGGTTAGACAAGCCTCCAGAGAGTTGCGCGCGGACATGTCGATGTGCATGATCAGGAATAAACTCTGTTGTAAACAGTGTGAAGAATCATTGATTCTGCGTAAAACCGAATACGATACCTGCATTCGGTATTTCCAGGGAACGAACTGTCATTTGCGCACACTATACTCACGCTATGCATGACAAATTGACACAGCTTATTCCACACAACGATGCTGCACTGCATCATGATTCCGACCTGCCTGTAATAAACCCCGGCACCAATCTGCGGCAGGCAGCGGTTTTGATCCCACTCGTTCATTACAATCACCACTGGCAGGTTCTGTTCATTCGTCGTGCGCACAATGAGCGTGATCGTCACAGCGGTCAGGTAGCCTTCCCCGGCGGCCGACTGGAAACCTTCGATGCCTCCCATGAAGCCGCAGCCCTGCGTGAAACTCATGAGGAGATCGGAGTGGCTGCCAACCATATCAAGCTAGTCGGCCGCATTGGTCCTTATATGACTATCAGCCACTATCAGGTAACCCCTGTGATCGGCATCATGTCATGGCCAACACCCTTGAAACTGCAATCCTCTGAAGTCGCCCGGGCTTTTCTGATTCCGCTGAGCTGGTTACGCGACCAACAGAACTTCACCATGCGGGCACGTTCCGAACTGGATGCCAAAAGTGCGCAACGACACCCGATTATCGTCTACAACGAATTCGATGGCGAAACGCTCTGGGGAGCGTCCGCACGCATGACCCTTAATTTTCTCAAAGCTCTCGACGATGGCAACATAGCGTTGCCACTGCACGAAAGTTAAAGGTCCGTGAAATAATCACCTAATCATTTCACGGACTCTGCAGAATCGTGATTCAGTCAGTTTTGAGACTGGCCACAGCCGCCTTCATACGCCTGAGACCCTCTTCCAGCGTCGCCCTGGGGCAGGCAAAGTTCAGCCGAATGTATTGTGACTGACCGAACTGCTCGCCGGGGGACAAGCCGACTCCGTGCTCTTCGAAAAAACCAGCCGTGTCGTTCAATCTCAGACCGGTGGCATCGATCCATGCCAGATAGGTTGCCTGAATGGGCTCCACCACCAGACCCTCTATCGCATTCAGCTCCTCGCACACATAGGCATAGTTAGCCGCCAGATAATCCAGCAACTCGGCACGCCAGGGCCCGCCATCGCGATAAGCGGCCAGCGTTGCACAATACGCCAATGGTGGCACCCCGGTAACCATCGATTGTGAACTCGTTACAAAACGCTTGCGCAGCTCAGGGTTACTGATGATGGCGAAGGAACAGTTGAGCCCGGCAATATTCCAGGTTTTGCTGCCGCTCATGAGCGTGACAATGTTATCGGCCATGGCAGGACAGGCGAGCGCCGTCGGATAGTGCTTCGAGTTCTTGTCGATAACCAGATCGCAGTGGATTTCGTCAGAGACCATGATGACATCGTGACGCGCACACAGTTCGGCTACCTGGTTCAACTCTTCGGGTGTAAAGACAACGCCTACAGGGTTATGCGGTGAGCACATCATCAGCAAACGAGTCTTGTCGTTGAAGGCCGCCTCCATGGCCTGCATGTCAAAGGTCCAGCGCCCTTCGTGCTTATGCAAAGGTACCCGCACCAGCTCCTGTCGATCAGCATCATGCGAGTCAAAGAAGTGATGATAGATAGGCGGATTAACAACGACCTCATCGCCATCGGCACAGAATGCCCGGCAACTGATGGCAAGTCCGGTGACCACTCCTGGCAACCAGACGATCCATTCCGGATCAACATGCCAGTTATATTCATTCTCCAGATGAGCAATCACGACATCTGGCAGCTCCTTCGGCGTGAGGGTATAGCCATAGAGTGGATGCTTGATTCGCTCTTCCAGAGCTTGCTGGATTGGCGGTGCCACCATGAAATCCATATCAGCCACCCAGAATGGCAAAACATCCCGACCATTGTAGATATCCCACTTCAGGCTGTCCGTTCCTTGACGGGGAGTTACCGTATCAAAATCATTCATAGTGCTCATTGTCTGATTAGCTCAACTTTATATAATGGGTAAATCATTCAAGCTTTGGAAAAATCTGCAGCACAGGATAGCAGTTCAGGCCACGGCCACACGTCGGCGCCAACGCGCACCCAGGCCACGACCAACCACCATGAGATTACCCAGCAGCACCAACGCGATGCCAGCCAGCGCCATGGATGTCCACTGAAAGTCTTCGAACACACTGCTGATAGCCAGTGCCACGAGCGGGAATAAAACGGTTGCATAAGCAGCACGATCGGCGCCGATGCGGCCGACCAGGGTCAGATAGGCACCGAAGGCGATAATGGAACCAAAGATGCTCAGGTACAGAAGCGAACCAATATAGTTGGCAGTCCACTCGATATCGAAAGGCACTCCGGAAAACAGGGCAAAAAGCGCCATCAGCAGCGTACCGTAAGCCATCCCAAAGGCGTTGGTCTGGAGTATTGGCAACCCCTTGGACTGATTTCTGGCCGACAGGATATTGCCCAGAGAAGCCATGAAGGTGGCCACCAGGCCAATTCCCAAACCCTTCAATACATTACCAGAGGCCGCGGCGGACTCTGCCTGGGAGGCGATGATTTCATGCCAGAAAACCAGCGTGATACCGCACAGACCCACCAGAGCACCCAGCAGCACGATGCCTTCCACACGACGTTTAAGGAAGATGGCACCGTTGATGATATTCATGACGATGACCGAGGAGAAAATGATGGCAACCAGCCCGGAGGTGATCAGGCCTGTACACCAGTAAAACAACAGGTAGTTGGTGCTGAACAGACAGGCTCCCTGAGCGGCCATAGCCAGGTGCTCCGAGGATGTGAACGACAGGCGGACGCGACGCAATAGACACCAGGCCAGCAATAACAGGGCGGCCAGACCAAAGCGGTAGACCAGCGACACCGAAGGATCGACAACCCCTAACTGGAATTTGATGGCAAACCAGGTAGACCCCCAGATGAGGACAGTCAACAGATAGAAAGTAGCGCCTTGCATGAGTGTGACCTGCATTTCGGTATGGACAACGAGGGGGCCATCATGGATGATGCAAACCGACAATAACAGATACACATTTTTGAAAATACAACCATAACAGTTGAGTGAAATGGCCAATAATCGACAGTTTCTCTACGAAGACGTCGCTCAGTCCGTCACCTGCATGATTAACGATGGCACTCTGAGCCCCGGCGACAAGGCCCCTTCTCTGCGCATGCTGGGCAAACAGCTGAACGTCAGTGTCGCCACCATCATGCAAGCCTACGAGGAGCTGGAGAAAAACGGCCTGCTCAAGGCTCGCCCGCAATCGGGCTTCTATGTACAGGCAAGCGCCCCCTTGCCCGACAGCGCGCCGCGCTGGCGCAGTACACAGGCGGCTGCACGCAAAGTCCAGATCGGTGCACACATGAATGAGGTACTGGCCAGTGCCCGAGTACCGGGCGTCCTGAATCTGGCTATCGCGAACCCTGCCACCGAGTTGCTACCGGTCAAGGCCTTGAATCGTTCTCTCAAACGAGTCTGTTCTGCACGCGCCACCGAAGCGTTGAGCTATGCCCCTATAGAAGGTATGCCAGAGTTGCGCAGCAGCATCGCCCGACGCTCGATTCATCTGGAACATCCGGTTAATCCCGACTCGGTATTGATTACCACCGGTGCAACCGAAGCGTTATCGCTGTGTCTGCGGGCCGTGGCCAAGGCCGGGGATATTATCGCGGTCGAATCACCTGCCTATTTCGGGGTACTGCAAATGATCGAAAGCCTGGGGATGCTGGCACTGGAGATCGATACGGACCCGGTCGATGGGCTGCGACCCGATGCGTTGGAAACGGTGGTGGAACGAGAACAGATTGCAGCGGTGGTCTCAGTTGGTACATTCAACAATCCGACCGGTAGCGTGGTGCCACGGGCGGCACGCGAACAGATAGTCACGCTACTTGCCGAACACAACATTCCACTGATTGAAGATGATATCTATGGCGAACTGTATCTGGGACAACAGAAACCGCTACCGTACAAGGCATTTGACAAGACTGGCCAGGTCATGACCTGCAGCGGGTTTTCCAAAACCATCGCCCCTGGCTATCGGGTTGGCTGGATTGTCGCTGATCGTTATCTACCCGAATTGAAAGATCTGAAGCTGATCAGCTCGTCGTCAACACCCACACTGACCCAGATGACGATGGCCGATTTTCTGGCCGATGGACGCTACGATCGTCATCTGACCCGCCTGCGACGCGCCTGCCGGGAACAGTTGCAGGTTACCCGGCGTGCGGTGCAGACACACTTCCCTGTGGGCACGCGTATCAGTGAACCTACCGGTGGCTACGTTCTGTGGATACAGCTGCCACGCGGCATGGACGCCAATCAACTTTATCGCGATGCCATTGCCGAGAACATCAGTATCACGCCCGGCGCTCTGTTCTCCAGCACTGGCAAGTTTCGCAATTTTCTGCGACTCTGCGCAGGCCAGCCCTTCAGCGATGAAATCGCCCGTGGCATACAACGTCTGGGCCAACTTGCCGAGCGGCAACGAACCCTGAAAAACCCGATACAATAAACCGCTTGTACTGACCCTGGGGAAAAGCCTGTGATCTCGACCGCAAACCTCACCATCCAGTTTGGCGCAAAGCCGCTGTTTGACAATGTCTCGATCAAATTCGGCGAAGGAAATCGCTACGGTTTGATCGGCGCCAATGGTAGTGGCAAGTCCACGTTAATGAAGATTCTCGGTGGCGACCTTGAACCCACCTCCGGCAATGTCACCCTGCTACCGGGCGTGCGCATGGCCACGCTGCAACAAAATCAATTCGGTTTCGAGCAATTCACGGTTATCGACACCGTGATCATGGGTCATCAGGAGCTGTGGACCATCAAGGAGGAGCGTGACAAGATCTACGCCATGCCTGATATGAGTGAAGATGACGGCATGCGGGTGGCAGAGCTGGAGGTGCAATTTGCCGAGCTGGACGGTTATACAGCCGAATCACGAGCGGGCGAGTTGCTGCTCGGTGCAGCCATTCCACTGGAACAGCACACGGCACTGATGAGTAAGGTCGCTCCCGGCGACAAACTGCGTGTCTTGCTGGCGCAGGCTCTGTTTGCCGACCCGGATCTGCTGTTGCTTGATGAGCCGACCAACAACCTGGATATCGACACTATTCGCTGGCTGGAGGGTGTGCTGGACGGGCGCAACAGCACCATGATCATCATCTCGCACGATCGTCATTTTCTGAACAGTATCTGCACTCATATGGCCGACCTTGATTATGGCGAAATCAAGATCTATCCCGGCAATTACGACGACTTCATGTTTGCCTCAACCCAGGCGCGCGAACGCCAGTATGCAAACAATGCCAAGAAGAAGGCACAGATTGCTGACTTGCAAGCCTTTGTTCAACGCTTCAAGGCCAACAAGTCCAAGGCGCGTCAGGCGACCTCTCGACAAAAGCAGATCGACAAACTGGCTATCGAGAAAATGAAGCCATCGAGTCGCGTGAATCCCTATATCCGTTTCGAACTGGAGAAGAAGCTGTTCCGCAATGCCGCTGAACTGGAAAGTATTACTGCCGGTTATCAGGACAACAAGGTTCTCGACAATCTCAGCCTCATGATCGAGGCCGGCGAAAAGGTTGCCATCATCGGTCCCAACGGGATCGGCAAAACAACCTTCGTAAAAATGCTGGCAGGCGAACTCGCCCCTATGAAAGGCAACCTCAAGTGGGCCGAAAACGCCACACTAGGCTACTTTGCACAGGATCACGAAGAGGACTTCGAGAGCACCACCACTGTTCTTGAATGGATGAGCCAGTGGGCCCATGGTGAGACTCTCGATGAACAGGAAATTCGCGGCATTCTGGGCCGTCTGCTATTTGGCAAGGATGACATCAACAAGCCTGTCAACGTGCTATCGGGAGGCGAGAAGGGTCGCCTGCTGTTTGGCAAACTGATGATGCTGTCACCCAATGTGATGATCATGGATGAACCGACCAACCATCTGGATATGGAATCGATCGAATCGCTGAACCTGGCGATGGACCTGTATCCGGGTACCGTGATCTTTGTCAGTCATGACCGCGAATTTGTCAGCTCTCTGGCAACCCGTATCATCGAACTGAAGGGCAAGTCATTCACCGACTATCAGGGCAACTACGAGGATTATCTGGAAAGTCAGGGTATCAGCTAGGAAGACGTCAGTTTGTTGCTTTATCAGTCCTGACTATCGCTGGCGGGTTTTAACAAAGCCTGCCAGCTTTGCCCTCTACCAGCAGTCCGTATCAGTCCCACCGACATTCTTTCTGACACCCTTGTCATTGATGGTAAAGGCTTCGCATTCGGCATCACCCGCCTGTTTTCCGCCAGCCACAGGCGTGGCGGTCAACACAAAGGTACTCATGTCAGCAGGAGTGGTGACACCCACGCGGTAATAGCCTTCGGGAGTATCAAAAGTGGCTGCGTCGCCATATCCCAGCTCTTCCATATCATCGGCATACTGATTGTTATCCGAAAAATACCGTATTTGCTCGCCAGCAGCCTCGGACAGAAAAGTGATGGCATCAGTACGCCGTCCATCTATCATAAAGCTTGAATAGTTGGGCACTGCAATAGCTGCAAGGATGCCAACAATAGCAACCACAATGAGCATTTCGATTAACGTGAAGCCAGTTTGCGGCTCTTGTCGGGACATGATTCTTTGCTCTTTCATGGGGCAGGGCAATTGCCGGTTCGACTAGTCTTGACCGAGGTAACGGCACCACGTTGCACATGGTCCGCTCGCGTACTGGAATTGGCCACCCGGGCGACACTGTTGACATCGATCAACATGAATATCAACTGCACATCGGACTCATCCGCACTCAGATCGCTACCCACATTGGTGGTTTCACCACAGTACTGAACACTCACAGTACCTTCGATATTGACGCCCTTGCCATCGCTCAGCTGATCAAAATCACCGATCAAGCCCGTGTCCGCATCGTCACTGAAGATGGCTGCCGGGTCATCACCTTTGTCTGCGGCATCAGATGTCACCGCACCAGTCAGGTAGGCCTTGCTCCACACCGAGGAGATCCCCGATTCTGCCACTTCAAAGGCGATCGACTTCTGCTGCGCGTTAGCGGTGCGTTTCTCATTGAGCCGGGTACCAGACAATGTCGCCACACCCAGAATTGTCATGGTCACCAGCAACACCAGGCTGATGACCAGTGCCACCCCCTGTTGCCGACCTGGTGTCTGGCAGCGTGCTCTGCTTGCATTGATCATCGACGATTTCTCAGTTTGACCGTGCTACTGAAAACCTCACGTGCCTTGCGATCTTCGAGTGCATACGTTGTATCAAGCACCGTAAAGCTGCTACTGACATTGCGTGTACGTATGGCCTCGCCCGAATTGACCAGTAAGGCAAAACGCAAGGCCACCACCTCTTCCGGATTGATATCTGCTGCGTAGGGAATGTATTGCTGAGGCTGGTCGGAAGTAGAATCACCATCCGCATCGATCCCGTACAAAACACGAAAGGCTTCCACACCTTCAACGATGGCCATGGCATCACCGCCTTGATTCCCCTGACACGTCAGCTGCTCGGCCACAGCGTCAAGTCGATAAACATTCACCGCTACACCCGATGTTGCCGAAGTCTCCAGACCATTACAGTCATAGGCTTGCTCGGATCTGATCGCGATGCTGGAGTGACCACTGTCGGATATACCACTGCTGGCAATATCAATACCTTCAAAACTGGACACCGGCAACGGATTACTGGTGAACCCTGCCAGACGTAATCCACGCTGCAGGACTGACACGCCGTAGCGACCATTTTCCTGCATGGCCTGCAAGCCCTCAGTGAACTTTGCCGAGCGGCTACTGCCTGCATACATGTTGAATACTGCGGCGATGACAATCAACCCCAGCACCATGCTGATCATCAATTCGATCAGAGACAGGCCGCGCTGGTTACGCTCAAGGCAGCAACGTCCCATGCGGCGACGCCCGCCAAGGGGCTGCTGACGACTATTCATGGCCGTAACCTCATCTGAACCCGCTTGAGCACCGCCTCTTTCTCTGACGAGGCTGTCTGCCCCTCAGGCCAGCTGACACTCAGCGTATAGGTCGATTCAACGGCACAGGGTGAGTCATCACAGACAACCTCCAGCTTTGCGCCACTGGGGAGCATACCTTGCACACCGGCCGTAGCACCATCGGGGCCCCAGTCGCCACAGGCCACAGAAAACAGATCGAATTCAGCCAGTTCATCGACGCTACAACTCTGCGCGGCAATACCTTTGGAAGCCTGGCAGTAAGGCACGGGCTTGACCTTGCACAAATTGGCGTCCTTACTGGAATCAAAGCCGGCATAGTCACCATCAAGCACACCCGCGGAATTGATACGCATCCGGGTCGCAATATTCTCGGTCAGAATCAGCGCCTTGGAACGGTTGAAACCGTTGGTGCTGTGCTTCATGCCGGTCAGTTGCAGACCCGCCATGCCCAGAACACCAAAGGAGACAACGACCAGCGCTACCAGGACCTCGATGAGACCGACGCCCTGTTGCTTGTGTGCAGTCGATGACATCACTTGACCAGCACCGCTTCTGGAGTCACGGTTGTTATCCGGCCATTGGCCGCCACTCTGACCGTGCGCTGTTCAGCACCGTCGGCATAGTCGATACCGATGACTCCGGACAGTGGTACACCCGCCGGATTGGTACTGGTACCCGATGCACCGAAGTAGACTCTTTCCTCAAATGCCTTGTCGGCGGTAAAGCTGAACGTGGATACACGCTCGGCGACCTGCAGAATGACCTCTTCATCATTCTGACGCGAACCATTGCCATTGGCATCAAAGAAAACGATCCAGCCGCTGCCGTAGTCATCACCACCGCAGACAGGCGCATCGGCCTGAGAGTCTGCACTGGGACACAGGGCAACCGGCCCGGCGCGCTTGATGGCTTCGGAGCGGGCGGTTTGCAGGCTATAGACAAACTCGTTGCTGGTCGCCGCCATTTCCGAATCGCCCATGATGGACTGCATGGAGGGCACGGCGAACCCGAGCAGTATGGCGGCAATCGCCAACGTTATGAGCAGCTCCAACAATGTGAAGCCTGATTGTGCTTGGCGCTTAAACATGCGTGCGTGGTCACCTTCAGCGTTGTGCAAGATCGGCAGTTCCAATCTCACAGCTATCAACGCCTGTTAGCGACCACGCAACTCAGTGGTTGACCTGCAGGTGATATCAGGTCATGTACAAACCTACCGGAGTGTGACTAACTCCTCACTACTGGTGGGATGAATGGCAATAGTGTCATCAAAATCGCGCTTGGTTGCACCCATGCGCATGGCCACAGCAAAACCCTGCAACATCTCGTCAGAGGCCAGTCCGATCATGTGAATACCGATCACCTTTTCTTCGGTTCCGGTAACAATCAACTTCATGCCAGTCTTTGTCTTGTGCGGTGTGAATGAGTTGTACATGGCGGTGAAATTGCTCTGGTACACCTTTACCGCATCACCATACTGCTCGCGTGCCTGTGCTTCTGTCAGACCTACTGTCGCCATGGGTGGGTGACTGAACACCGCGGTGGGAATCAGGCTGTAATCCAGATGTCGACCTTCCTGGTTGTCATAAATGCGATCCGCCAGGCGTCGCCCAGCCGCAATGGCAACCGGCGTCAGCTCGGCTTGTCCGGTAACATCTCCGATGGCAAAGATGCTGGGTACATTGGTCTGTTGATATTTATCCACAGGAATGTAGCCACGCTTGTCTACCTCGACACCAGCGGCCTCAAGACCCAGGTCGGAAGTTGAAGGCGAACGACCCACGGCAAAGATCACCGCATCATAATCCTCCAGTCTTTCACCATCCTCACCCACAGCCGTGATCAGATCGCCTTTGCGCTCCAGACTTGCGGCTGTGAAATGAGTCTTGATTTCAACACCGTCACTGAGCATTTCTTCGGTGAGACGCTCCTGCAGCATCAGGTCGAATTCACGCAGGAAAGAACCGTGACGAATTCCCAGAGTCACCTTCGTACCCATGGCATTGAGCATGCCGGCCAACTCAACGGCAATATAGCCTGCACCCAGAACCAGCACGCGAGAAGGTTGTGTCTTGAATTCGAAGAAGCCATCGGAGGTGACACCAAGCTCGCTGCCAGGAATCTCTGGCACCCGCGCATAACCACCGGGAGCCAGCACAATACGTTCGGCACTGTATTTCTTGCCTTTGACTTCCACGGTATGCGCATCCACCAGTTTGGCGCGACCGGAGAGAATCTCAACATTGTTCTTGCCCAGGTAATTGGCATAGGCATTGTTGATATTGGAAATATACTGCTCGCGTTTTTCAACCAGAGCACTCCAGTCAAAGCCGTTGACAGTGACATCGAAGCCGTAACCAACCGCATCTCGTAACGAATGCGCCATGGCTCCGCCATACCACATGACTTTCTTGGGCACACAACCACGGTTGACACAGGTCCCTCCCAGCACTTCGTCACTTTCGATCACCAGAGCGCGCGCGCCATAGCTGCCAGCGCGATTGGCTGTGGCGATACCGCCGCTACCGCCACCAATGGCGATCAGGTCAAAATCGTAGTTGTGGGACATATCGGATTCCTAGACTATGGATGGGTAAATGATTGCATTCATCGGACCAGAGCGAGAGTCCGGCCACACAGGCTGTAATCAAGCTACTATACCGAGGCTCAAACTTGACCGGAGCTGCGTGGCCGTGAATATCACCGAGGTCGGACAAAAATTACCGCATTTCGTTGCATTGACGCGATTGAATCGCCCTATCGGCATTTATTTGCTGATGTGGCCGATGCTATGGGCTTTGTGGTTCGCTGCCAAGGGAGTACCGCGCCTGGATGTGCTGTTTATCTTCATTGTTGGCACTGTGCTGACGCGCTCAGCGGGCTGCGCCATCAACGACTATGCCGATAGAGACATAGACGGGCATGTGGCCAGAACTCATCAACGACCTCTCGCCACCGGCGCTCTGACAGCAAAAGAGGCCCTGTTGGCAACAGGTGTTCTGCTGCTCACAGCCTTTATACTGGTGCTGTTCACCAATGCCCTGACCATCAAATTGTCCCTGATTGCCGCCGCCTTGGCCATCGCCTACCCTTTTGCCAAACGCCATACGCATTGGCCACAAGTCGTATTGGGAGCCGCTTTCGGCTTTGCCATCCCCATGGCCTATGCAGCACAGACCAACCAGGTGCCGCCACAGGCCTGGTGGCTGTTCATCAGCGCTGTCCTCTGGGCGGTAGCCTATGACACCCTCTACGCCATGGCTGATCGTGAAGATGACCTGAAGATCGGGGTCAAATCGACCGCTATTCTGTTTGGCCGCTTCGATTTGATCATTGTTGTGGCTCTACAGCTCATCGTGCTGTGTATCCTTGCCCTCATTGGCTTGCAGGCGGGCCGTGGAATGTTCTATTTTATCGCTCTGGCACTCTCGTGTGGTTTCATTGTCTATCAACAATCTCTGGTCCGTGAACGCGACCCCGCTCGCTGTGTACAGGCCTTTCTCAACAACAACTGGCTTGGCATGACCGTCTTCATCGGCCTGGCCCTGGACTACGCCCTGCACCCCTGATGAGTGAGACAACCCAGTGGGTAACCCAGCTACTAGAGCGCCACGCCAGAGTAGCCACCGGACAAACCGCCCCAGCACCCGATGCTCTCAAGGCGCTCAACAGCCTGCAACTGGCTGACGCCATCGTCGACAAAGGCCAGCTGAACAGCGCCTACCCCGACCATGCCTTGCAAGTGGCCATCATCGGCCCGACCCAGTCGGGCAAGAGCACGCTGGTCAATCTGCTGCTGGATAGTCAGGCCGCCACCATCAGCGCTCTGGCAGGTTTCACCGTGCATGCCCAGGGCTATGCCAGTGGCTACGAAGAGGATCAGCTTCAGCTACTGACCACCATGATGGAACCTCTGCAAAGGGTTCCGGCGGCCGAGCTGAACGCCGCCGATCTGGAAACCTACGTGCTGGAACCGGCTGTGCCAGGCCCGCAAGCGTTGCTGAACCCGGCCGTCGTCTGGGATACCCCCGATTTCGACTCCATTGATGCAGGCACCTATAAACGGGCGGTCATGAATACCGTTGCCATTGCCGACATCGTCGTACTGATGGTCAGCAAGGATAAATACGGCGACAAGAGCGTATGGGACATATTGCAACTGATTCATCCGCTGCAACAGCCCTTGCTGGTATGCATCAACAAGCTTGATCCACAGGACGAACAGGCCGTACTACAGGCTTTCAGCTCGCGCTATCAGCAACAGTTCGAAACGCCGGTACCACCTGTCATTCTGCTGCCGTTTGTTCGCAGAAACAGCCCCGGGCAACGAGTGAGCATGCCGCATGAGACGCGGCAAGCCTTGGGCGCGGCACTTGCCGCTGCACGAGCACAGGTGAATAGAGGCGCGGCCATCCAGACCGGGCAAGCTTTCATCACCCAGCACCGTGATCAATGGCTCGCCCCTCTGGTACAAGAGCAGAGCGCCGCTTCCAGCTGGTCAGATCTTGTCACCTCGGCCATGTCGCGGGCAGAGGATCAATACGCGCGTGACTACCTGAACAATCCGGACAAGTACGAAACATTCAACCGCGCACTGGCCGAGTTGCTCACACTGCTCGAAGTACCAGGACTGGCTGCGGTCTTTACGCGTACCCGACAACTGGTGACCTGGCCTGCCCGCAAATTGCTGGGTGTTGGCAGAGACGCACTGGGCAGCCGATTTGAAGGTGCCAGATCGAAAACGCCTGTCGATCAGGATGCCGAGACGCTGGAACGGGTGCTTGACAGCACACTGGTTTCGTTGCAAGGCTCACTGCTCGATCAGCCACAACAGCAGGCTTTCTGGGCAGCCATGACTCAGGCCTTCAGAAAGCGTGAACCTGACATCCGCCAGAGCTTTCTGACACAAAGTGAACGGGTCCGCAAGGAATTCGAACCCCAGATAGACGAGGCGGCCCGCCGACTTTATGAACAACTACAGGCACAACCGGCGCTACTCAACACTTTGCGTGCCGCACGCGTCACGGCAGATGCTGCCGGTATTGCCCTGGCACTGAAATCCGGCGGCATTGCACCAGCGGATCTGGTACTGGCACCGGCCATGCTTTCAGTCACCACCTTGCTGACCGAAAGCGCACTGGGCAAATATCTGGATACCATCAAGGCCGAACTCAAGGAACGTCAGCGACAACACATCAATGATCGCCTGCTGCAAGGCTTGCTGGCAACCGAGCTACGGCAGTTGAGTGCGACACTGCCAGAGGATGCACTGTTTGCACAGGGGCTTGAGCCGGAGCTGCACAGTGAGCTACTCAAGCAGCTCACTGGGAAAGGGTCACGAAGGTAGCAGACAATGCTGAGGCTCATCGTTCATCAGCAGGCTTGAGGCCAGGTTGTTTGTTGTAGATTAATCAAGACGTTGCAAATGCGCTCTTGGCCCCGCCACTACTTTGCGTCTGAAATATCGAAGACGCATCCTTTGGTGGCGGCAGTGGCATCAGCACCGGGACATCCCTCAATCGAGGCGTAACACTCTGCACGCCACAGACCATGTTGTCATTGAAGTAATCCCACAGCTCCTGCTGGCTCATACCGACGAATACACTCAAGGCACCACCAATAGGCCATGCATCAGCCGCTGCAAGTTCGTATAACAACAACAAACGCGGATTATTGCCCAGATTAGGCGCACTGCCATGAGTGGTTCGAACATGATGAATGCTTAGTGAACCGGCTTTGCCCGTTATGCTCACGGCATCTTTTAGACGAGCAGCCGGATCGTTCGGATTGATAGCACCGCAAAACACGCCATCGTTGAAATGCGACAAGATCGGTTCTTTGTGGCTACCTGGAATCATTTGCAGGGGACCATCCTCTTCACCGATATCGCTAAGCATGATGCCGATAGCCAACAAGTCATCATTGGTATGCGGATAGAACGACCAATCCTGATGCCACTCTACTGGCGCGCCACCCTGGGCCGCTTTCGTGTTCAGCTTGGAGTTGTTCATCCGAATATGTTCGCCAAGCAGCGGCTGAACGAGCTCCAGTAAAGCATCGCTGCGCAAATACTCTTTGTAAGCAGCATGCACATTGTGCGGTGTTTTGATTCGGTTGATCCTGGGGTTGTCTTTACTGTGGCCTTTGTCCAGATCGTACACATCATTATTTTGCGTCACTGAACGAGACTGTTCAACAAGATCTCTTGTGACAGACTGCAAGTGGCTTAGCACATTCGGAGGGACTGCATCCTCGACAAGGATAAAGCCGTCTCGCTCATAGTCAGACTTCTGCTGACTGGTTAATGTCGACATAGTGGTGCCCCAGGTGATCAAGAGTCAATATGCCACCTGAGGCCTGTTTTGACAACTCAATTCAAGCTGTACTCCAGCGTCATGGGCAGAGCAAGCCAGATACACTGATTCCAAGTAGAAATACTCGCTATAGCCCACTATAAAACTAACCAAACTGGCGTCGAAACCGCCATAACCCCAGTGAGAAGTTAAGTCCGCCCAGCACAGACATACCCAGAATCTGCGGCGCCAGGCTGGTGAACGTAGCGCCCTTGAGCAGCACGGCATAGCCTGCATCAATAAAATAATGCAATGGCGACACCAGCATCAACCAACGCATCACCGTCGGCATGGCTTCAGGTGGCGTCCAGGCCCCGGACAGGAAAATCATGGGCGCAATCAGCAGGATGATCAGCATGCCTGCCTGCGCCATGTTGCGGGAGAAGGTTGCAATCACCAAGCCCAGTCCTGAGGTGGTAAACACATACAAGGTGGCCAATCCCAGAAACAACCAGGGGCTTCCCTTGAACGGTACGCCGAAGACACCACCGATGACAAGAAACAGACTGATGGCTGTCAACAAGACAATAACCAGGGTCATTGCCAACACCTTTGAGAACATGACCTGAAAAGCACTCAAGGGCGACACCAGCAACTGTTCGATGGTGCCACGCTCTTTTTCACGAACCATGGCAGCAGCAGGCAGCATCATGGAAAACACGGTAATGATCGTCAGCAATTCTGCGATTGACATGAACCAGCTGTCTTTCTGATTGGGGTTGAACCAGATCCGATGCCGATCATCCAGCACCGGACCTGAAATGCCCCCGTCGGGAGACAGGCCCTGCTGCTTCATGGCCACTTCCATCCCATAACGTCCGGCAATCTGCTGCCCATAGGAACTGGCCAGCAAGCCGAGCACCGTATTGGTGGTGTCCACTTGCATCTGCACCGTACTCTGCTCGCCGCGTAACAGAGATTGCTCAAACCCCTCCGGAATATCCAGCGTCACCATGGCCTTGCCACTGTCCAGATTCTCAATGGTTTCTGAAGAGCGATTCAATGTGCCGACGTTCTGGAAATAGGGCTCGCGAAAACGGCTTGTCAATTCCCGCGAGGCGTAGCTTGAGTCGCCATCGAAAACCATCAACGAGGCATTGTTCAAAGACAGGCTGACGCCTGAGCCTGCCCAATAGATGTCGAAGGTAAAGGCATAGATGGTGAAGATAATGAGAATCGTGTCTCTGAGAAGCTGCATCAGCTCCTTGGAGGTCATGACTCGCATGCGAGTAAACCAGACGCGAGTCGTATTCATGATTTTGGCCGCTTGCTGAAAAGACTATAACCCAGCGCAAACAGCGCCGCCGCATAAAGCGTCAGAATGAGCAGGTCCTGCCACAAGTCAATCATGCCTGTGCCCTTCAGAAAGGTGCCTGTCACAATATCGGCGTAGTACATGGCAGGTAGAGCATGTGCGATCACCTGAGCCTGCCCGGACAGTGAAGGTATGGGCACCAGCACACCTGAATACAAAGCAGCGGGCACCACAGTGGCAATCGCGGTGACAACCATCGCCGCCACCTGTGTCTCAACCAGTACGGATATCACAAGTCCGATACCGGTAGTGCACATAACATAGATGCTCGTGGCCAGCAGAAAGAAGACAAAATCGCCCTTGAAGGGTGCTTCAAACAGGAAGGTTGCCAGCAACCACAGAATAATGGAATTCACCACAGACATGAGCACATAGGGTGTGACCTTGCCAATCAGGAACTCTGCCCGCGATACGGTGGATGCATAGATGTTGTAGATCGAGCCACGCTCTTTTTCGCGCACCACGCCCAGGGCGGTCAGAAAGGGTGGGGACACCATCAGGATCACCATGATCAGTTTGGGCGCAATGGACCAGGTGCTCAACAAACTCTGGTTGTACAGATAGCGCACGCTGACAACCACCGGAGCCAGGGCTTTTGCCGCAAATTCTGCACTGACCCCTTTGGCATTACTCAGATAGTTGGCGAGCAACTCCGAAGAATAAGCCGAGTTGATGGCACTGATATAACCCTTGGTCGTCGATGCCCTGGAGGGAAAGGTACCATCCAGCATGCTCTGTACCGGCGCCGATTTTCCGGCCAGCAGATTCTCTTCGAAGTGTTCGGGAATGACAATGAAGGCTCGCAGTTCATTGGTGGACAACTTCTCTGCCAGCAATGCTTCATCGCGGGAGTAGCCTTTGAAATCGAAATACCGCGAGCTGGTGTAACGAGAAGCGTAGTCGCGGCTGAGCTGGGAATTGTCATAGTCGACGATAGCAAACGGGATGTCCTCGACGTCCAGCGAAAGCCCGTAGCCAAACAACAGCATCAGCATGGCGGGCACCACGAAGGCGAGCACCAGAAACAGACGATCGCGCACAATCTCGCGCCACTCCTTGGAGATGACAGCCTGGATTCGATAGATATTCATGCCGCATTCTGCTCGGTGGCTTTCTCTTCCTGTAATACCCGGTAGACGAATACATCCTCCATCGACAGAGCGCGTGCCTGCATGCCCAGCACCTGTATACCGGCATTGCCCAACAACGATTCAATTCTTGCCCGGCTCTGCTGAGAGTCAGCGGACCACAAATGAATCTTTCGACCGAACAGGGCTGCCCCTTTGTACTCGGCTTCTTCGAGTACACCCAGAGCGACAATGGGATTGTCCACAGACACTTCCAGCAAACCGCCCGCCTCTGCTGTTACCGCACTTTTCATGTTGTCGGGCGTGTCATCAGCCACGACACGTCCGGCATACATCAGCGCCAGGTGGTCACAATGTTCTGCTTCACTCATGTAGTGCGTGGTCACCAGAATGGTGACGTTCTGAACACGCGAAAGATTGAAGAGAATTTCCCAGAAACGCCTACGGCCCAGTGGATCCACACCGGATGTAGGCTCATCCAGAAACAGGATTTGTGGCTTGTGTACCAAAGCACAACCCAGCGCCAGGCGCTGACGCAAGCCCATCGGCAAGCTACCTGCCAATTCCTTTTCATGACCTTGCAAACCTGCCAGCTCAATGATCCAGGCTCCTCGCTCGCGTCGTGTTTTCGGATCCAGGCCATAGACACCGGCAAACAGGTTGATGTTTTCACTCACGGATAAATCCAGATACAAGGAAAACGCCTGCGACATATAGCCGATGCGCTGTTTGATCAATTGCGCTGCAGTAGCCATGCTGGCCCCGGCAACCGTGCCTTCACCACTGCTGGGCAATTGAATACCTGTCAGCATCTTGATGGCCGTCGTCTTGCCGGCACCATTGGCTCCCAGCAATCCGAATATTTCGCCTTTGGGCACCGTGAAGGAAATCTTGTCGACCGCTGTAAAATCGTTGAAACGCTTGCTCAATTCATGCGCTTCGATGGCCACACCGTCGCTGTTATCGGTGGTTGGTTCGAAAACGGGTAGTGCGGCAACCACATCACCTTCCTGGCGCAACTTGGCAACAAAGACATCCTCCAGTCCTGGCGACTCACATTCCAGATGACGGATGGTGAAGTCCGACAGAAAGTCACGCAGACGCTTTTCCGCTTTCGGCGCGTCGGCCTCATCCACCCAGATTCGAATACGAGTACCTACCGCTTCTATCTGTTCGAACTGTTTCCCCAGCGCAAGTAGCGCCCGGGCTTGTGATTCCACCTCAATGGTAATCATCGTGCCTTGTGCCAGATTGCCAATGACATCCGGTTCGCCTTCCGCCAGAACCTTGCCTTGATACATCAAGGCGGCACGCTGAAAACGGGTAGCCTCATCCATATAGGCGGTCGAGACCAGAGCTGTAATACCTTGCTCGCGTAGCAGCTTGGCCAGAATACTCCAGAAATCGCGGCGTGAAACCGGATCGACACCGGTAGTCGGCTCATCCAGGATGATCAGCTCCGGTTCATGAATCAGCGTACACACCAGACCCAGTTTCTGTTTCATGCCGCCCGACAGATTCTTCATGGGCCTGTCACGAAATTTCTCCAGTCGTGTCATGCCCAGCAAACGATTCTTGCGGCGGGTCAGTTCATCTTCTGGAACCAGCCTCAAGCGTGCGAAAAAATCAATATTTTCCTCAACCGACAAGTCTGGATACATATTCAGGCCCAGGCCCTGCGGCATGAAACCAATGCGCTGCTTGACCTTCTCCGCGCTGGCTTCCGAGTCAACCATCGTGTCAAATACCTGCAGTGTTCCTGCCTCGAAAGACAACACACCGGCCACAGCCTTCATGAAACTGCTCTTGCCGGCGCCATCAGGGCCGATCAGACCGTAGATCTCACCCTTGCGAATGTTGATATCGATAGAGTTGACCGCCACGGTTTTGCCATAGCGCTTGCAGAAACCCTTGGCGCTGACAGCGATAGCTGCAGACTCGCCAAGCTCGCTGTTGTGGACCTGTTCAGTCATTGCCATTTCTCTGCTGTCCGTTTCAACCGGCCTACCAGCGTGGCTTTGCCCATTCGACAGACTCATCCCATCGTATGACCGCATCAGCAGGGATACCCGGGCTCAGGCGATGTTCGGCATTGTCAGTGACTGCCAGCTTCACCGCATAGACCAGCTTGACGCGTTCATCAGGTGTCTGAACTTCCTTGGGGGTGAACTCCGCCCGGCTGGAGATATAGCTGACAGTTGCGTCATAAGGTTGATCAGGAAAGGCATCCGAGTAGATCTTTGCCGGCAGACCCAGGCGCAGTTGACCAATCCGATTCTCTGGCACATAGACCTTCAGGTGCAACTTGTCCATATTGACCAGTGTCAGTACCGGAGAGCCCGCTGCGATAATCACACCCGGTTCATGCAGGCGATTGGTAACAATGCCATCAGAAGGTGCTGTCAAAGTCATTTCATCCTGCGCCACACAGGCCTCGTCATAGGCCGCCTCTGCCTGATTCAACTGAGCCTCGGCTGCTGTTCGCTTTTCCTGCGCCACCGTGTCAGCCAATTGAGCCTGTTCCGCTTCACGTTTTGTGGCCGTACCTTCAGCGTACAGTTCCTCGTAACGTTTGGCATCACGTTCTGTCTGCTCGCACTGACTACTGACGGCTTCCACTTCATGCCTTACAGCTTCGGCAGCCTGTTCAGCCTGGCGCACCTTGGCCTCTATCTCGCCCGCTTCCAGCTCTACCAGTACATCACCGGTACTCACCGAATCACCTTCTTCAACAGTGATTCTGGCAATGCGTCCCGGATACTTGCTGGACACAGACACCATGTCACCTTCGATTCGGCCATTGGCCTGCACCAGCCCATCGGGCAAGGGGTCGACTTCCACAAATTGGGTGTAAGCCCACCAGGAACCGATGGCGATTACAATCAGGGCGAACAGAGGGATAAGCTTTTTCATCATGATTTCCAGATTTGATATCAGGGCCGGAGCTACAGCACACCCAGTGATCGCGCCAGCTTGAGCCGAGCCAATGCCGCGTCATAGCGGGCATCGTTGTTATTGAGTTGACTGACTGAACGCAATGCTTCTGCATCGAGCACTTCGGTATTGGTGCCGATTCCGTTCTGGTAGCGATCTTTGGCTACTTTCAGATTCTGCTCGGCCTGCGCAACGGCCTTCTGTGCCACATCCATACGGCGTCGAGCCTCGTTGATGGACAGCCATGCACTACGCACTTGCAATCGAATGCCGGAGTCCAGATCGGCATTCAGATCGCGCGCAGATTGCGCCTGTTGCTCAAGCGCACTGGCACGATGCTTCGCCAGACCACCATCGTAGAGCGCCCAGGAAACACCCAGCGCCACCGATGCAAGATTCTGATCATCGAGCGTCTCGTTTTCCAGATAACGATAGGTCGCGTTCAAGCCCACGGTTGGCAGCGTGCTTCCCCGCTCAGCTTTTCCTTGCAGGGACAAAGCGGATGACTTGTTGAGCAGCGCTGACAACTCACTGCGATTATCCAGTGCAGTCGTCGTCAATTGATCCAGCTCGTCTACGCGCGCCAGTGGATCTACCTGCGGCATGACTTCATCCAGAGACACCTCGGCCTCCAGGGCACGTCCCAATTGCCGGTTATAAGCGGCTTTGGCGATATCCAGACCGTTTGCTGTCTGCAGGGCCTTTTGCTGTGCGTTGGCCAGTGATACCTGGACGGCGAGCAAATCGTTCTGGGGCACTAGACCCTTGTTGAAGAAATTTTCGACATCCGTTGCGTGGCCCTGAAGAGAGTCAACGTTCGCGTTCGCCACCTCAACCGCATGTGTAGCCCGCAGTACCAGCACGAAGGCATCAGCAACAGCCAGTTTCAGATTCTGTACGGCGGCTACCTCCTGATCGCGATTAGCCTCCAGAGCTGCATTGGCAGCACTGATACCGTTGCTGATCTGGCCGCCAGTGTACAAAGGCAGGTTGAGCTGCGCGCTGGCGGCAAGAAAGTTGTCATGACTGACAGCATCAGGCAGTGTCAGACCCAGTGCGCTCAGATCCAGACCCGGCGTATCGTCCAGCTGCGTGAACGCTGCATCCACATTCACCGTGGGCAATCGGCGCGCCTTGGCAGCCGAGACGCTCGCTGCAGCCGCCTGTGTCTGGGATTTCATAGCCTGTAGTGACTGGTCCGAGGACAATGCCACGCCCCATGCCTCTTCCAGAGTCTCAGCGTGGCTGACAGACAGCGGCAGTGCCAAACAGGACAGCACAATGATGATTTGATAAGGGTTCACAAGAATCCATCCAGCCAAGGTTCATGACGAAAAAACACATTCGACACATATGCTCACCCAACTCCCTCGCGCGCACCACCCGCAATATCCGACACCACCCTGTGGAAACTACCTACTTTTTCACCTTATTCGCTCTTGCTCCTAATGCCGATGAACCAGAATCACATTTCGGAATGCAGCATTTCAGTTAACATTCAAAGAATCACGAAGCAATTCGTCTACCCCGCAATGAAGCCAAACTGACGTGCCAGGCACCTCCCACACTCTGACACCACGCTGGCGCCGCTGGACGCCGTTGCTGACGGGGATTTGTCTGGTAGGACTGACACTCATCGGCTGGCAAGCTCTGGAACGACATAGGCAAAACGAACTCAGCAATGCTGCATCCGTAGCCGGCGGATGGATGGCAGTTGCCGTCACCAGAGACCTGCAAGCACGCATTGCCACCCTGGAAAAGCTGGCTGAGCGATGGCCAGCTGGCTATACACCGGACAAAAATCGCCCGGGGATCGATTCCTTGATAGCACTACCCGGCTTTCAAACCCTTGGATGGGTCGATGAATCCCATACCGTCCTGCAACTGAACCCGGTGACGAGCGATGGGGCCACGCCACCTCGCGCTCTGGCCACCCCTTCTGCAATCATAGAAGCGGCCATGTCTGCAATCGGCGAACAACAACATCTGACGGTGTCCGAGCCCTTCCTGCTCGACAACGGAAAGCCCGCACTCGCCTTCTTTGCACGAGTAGAACAAGGCGCTGGACTACTGATGGCCGAACTCGAGCTGGCAGACTGGCTTGACAGTTTGTTGCTTGGAGACACCCGTGGGCTCACCTATAGTCGGGTATTACTCCAGGATCAACAGGTTTACGAACACACCAGCGACGATGAAGACACGGTGTACGGTCCGCCCGTTACCAATCTGTTTTCTACCTACGCGCTGAGCTGGTCCATTCAAGTCAGGTCGAGTAACTGGCCACTGGCACGAATGAATTCGATTTTCTCAACAGCCTTCCTGGTCTTGAGTCTGCTTTTATCCGGAATAACAGCCTGGTTCGTCAGAGTAAAACTAAAGTCGGCTGAGCAAGCAGGAGAGTTGTTCCTCAACACCCAGCAATTGAAATCCTTATGGAAGAGCCTGCCTGGCATGGTCTTTCGAAAGATACTGCGTGACAAAGGTAATCAAAGCCATATGGGCGAAGGATGCCTGACATTGAGCGGGTACGAAAAGGCTGAGTTCGAGCGCGGTAGCATCCTTTGGGAAGACATTATCAATCCGAACGATCGAGCTCTCAGGCAAGAGCAGATCGCCATGGCAAATGCCAGCAGTCCGAACTATTTTGCCGAATACAGAATTTCCTGCAAAGACAAGCGCTTGAAATGGGTATTGGAGAGAGGTCGAATGACTTTCGACAAACTCGGCAACAAGACAATCATTGATGGCCTGGTTATTGATGCCACACCGCGTAAACAGACAGAAACCGCACTGATCGAGGCTGAGGGCTATGCACAGGCAATCGTCGATACAGCCGCTGAAGCAGTCATCACCATCGACGAACTGGGAGTCATCGAGTCGTTCAACCGGGCCGCGGAAACGATGTTTGGCTATTGTCAGCAAGCCGCTATCGGCATGGAAGTCACGCAATTGATGCCCGAGCATTACCGCCGGGATCACCAGGGTCATGTCGATCAGCATGTTGCCGAAGCCGGCACCGTCAAGCACATCAGCGGCAGAGAGCTCACCGGCAAACGCAAGGACGGCACCATATTCCCGATTCAACTATCCATCAGCGCCTTTCAGGGTCAGCAGGGACGACGGTTCGTTGGGCTATTACGCGATCTGTCAGTACAGCGTGCAGCGGAACAGGAAGCCCGGGTGCATCGCGGGCGACTTGCTCATATCGACCGGGTCAACATTCTGGGAGAGATGGCAACCGGCATCGCGCATGAAATCAATCAGCCACTGAGCGCCATTTCCATGTACGCACAGTCCTGCCTGCGCTACCTGGATGCGGGTAATCCCAAACCTGACAGACTGCACGAAGCGCTGGAAAAACTCAGCCAGCAGGCACACCGGGCAGGTGCTGTCATAGAGCATATGCAACAGTTTGCGCGCCAGAGAGACAGCGATCGTGAACAGTTCGATTGCAATAACCTTATCCGCCAGGTCGTGACTCTGGCAGATTCGGAAGCCGTCATGAGGAATATCGACATGGTGCTTGATCTAGACGCACACCCCTGCTGCGCACTCGGTGACGTTGTTCAGATCGAACAAGTCATACTGAACCTGCTTCGCAATGGTATGGAGTCGATGGAAAGTGTGAACTGCCAGCATGGAAGACAGATCAGCCTGTCTACCCGGTGTGATGGCGACACACTCACCGTTGCGGTTTCTGACAGTGGCACAGGAGTATCCGCAGAATCTGCCGACATTTTGTTTCAACCCTTCAAATCCACCAAAAAGATGGGCATGGGCGTTGGCCTGACCATTTGCCAATCCATTGTTCAGGCACACGGTGGCGAACTGGGTTTTAGTAATAACAAGGATCACGGTGCAACCTTCCAGTTCACCTTGCCGAATTTTTCAACGGAAAAAACATGAACACAAGCACTCAACTCGTCTTCATTGTGGACGACGATGAAGCGGTTCGCGACTCGATGAGCATGTTGCTGGACACCATCGATATTGCCCATCAATGCTTCGGCTCAGCGGCAGAGTTTCTGGACTTCTACGATGGCAGTCAACGAGGTTGTCTGGTATTGGACATTCGCATGCCGGGCATGAACGGCCTGGAGCTACAGAAAGAATTGAATCGACGCGAGGCATTACTGCCCATCATCTTCATCACGGGTCACGGCGATATTCCCATGGCGGTCGATGCCATGCGTAACGGTGCTCTGGATTTCATGCGCAAACCCATTCGCGAACAGGACCTGCTGGACAGAATTCAGCAAGCTCTCAGCTATGAAGCTGGCGAGCGTAGCAATCGGGCGACGAGTGAAAATTTGAAAAACCTGATTGCAACCTTGACACTAAAAGAGCATGAAGTTTTCAAGCGTGTCGCCGATGGCCAGGCAAACAAGGTCATCGCTCTGGAACTGGGTGTCAGTGAACGAACCGTTGAGGTGCATCGGGCGCATGTCATGCAAAAACTGTGTGTCCGCTCTCTGGCTGATCTTGTCAGAATCAATCTACTAAGCAGTGGTCAGCTTGCGGGCTGAGAACACCGGGTCCGAATCACTTCTACGTAAAATCCCTTATATTCATGAAGCGATGCTCTGGTGACAATGAGCAGACAGCCGGGGGAGCCGGTGGCCAGGCACGTCTCCATGCGAGAATCAGAACACTTTACGGTCTATGTCATAGACCCCGACCCTGCCATACGTGACAGCGTAGAGCTATTGCTCGAAAGCGGTACAGTTGACGTACTGGGTTTTGAAAACGCGAAGGCTTTTCTCTCACAATACACAGATAAATCAGCGTGCTGCCTTCTGGTAGAAAACGCTCTACCGGATATCAATGGCATGAAACTGATATCGGACATCCGCAAATCCGGAAGCGCAATACCCATTGCGCTCATGACCAATTCCACTGATCAGGGCCTTGCCCCTCTGGCTGCACAACTGGGTATCAACTGCATCATGCGCAAACCCTTGCGCAGTCAACCTCTGCTGGATCAGGTAGAAATCATGCGTCTCTCGGCAAAGAGCGACTGAACAAGCCATTAAGTACTGAGGTAACACTGCCCGCTCTACGTGTTTTCCACAATTTTCAAAAGAATTCTTCGGCCCCATAATCACCCATCATTCAACCTGCTTGCAAAAGGTATTTGCGCCATGAAAATGAAGGCCGCTGTTGTCCGTGAGTTTGGTGCTCCACTGAGTATCGAAGAAGTTGATCGTCCGCAAGCTACCGACGGTCTGGTCGTGGTCAAGGTTGAGGCATGCGGCGTTTGCCACACCGACTTGCATGCCGTCGAAGGTGACTGGCCGGTCAAACCACAACTTCCCTTTATTCCCGGACATGAAGGCGTCGGTGTCGTCGTCGAGTGCGGCAAGGGCGTCACCTCTGTCAAGGAAGGTGACCGTGTCGGCGTACCCTGGCTCTACAGCGCCTGTGGGCATTGCAAATATTGCCTCAGCGGATGGGAGACGTTATGCCAACAGCAGGTCAACGCCGGCTACTCAGTCAATGGCAGTTTCGCTGAATACGTACTGGCCGATCCCAACTACGTCGGCCATATACCCGACGGTCTGGATTCAGCAGCCGTCGCACCCATTCTCTGCGCGGGTGTAACGGTTTACAAAGGCTTGAAAGAAACCGACACCAAACCTGGCGATACCGTTGTCATATCGGGCATCGGTGGCCTGGGTCATCTGGCAGTTCAGTATGCCAAGGCGATGGGCTTGACCGTTATTGCCGTGGATATTGCTGAAAGCAAGTTGAAGCTTGCCACCGCGATGGGTGCAGACTGGACCATTGATGCGAGCAAGAAAGACCCGGCTGAAGAAATTCAGAAAGCCATTGGCGGCGCCGATGGGGTTCTGGTCACAGCCGTATCCCCAGTCGCCTTCAGTCAGGCCGTGGCAATGCTCTCCAGACGTGGCACTCTGGCGCTGGTTGGATTGCCGCCAGGTACATTCGATCTGAGTATCTTCGATACGGTGCTGAATCGCAAAACCATTCGCGGCTCCATTGTCGGTACCCGCATTGATCTTGCCGAGAGCCTGCAGTTTGTTGCCCGAGGACAAGTCAAAACCCACTATACCGTTGACTCTCTCGACAATATTAACGCCATTTTCGACAAGATGCGAGCCGGAAACATAGACGGTCGAGTTGTATTGACTATCTAACAGCCCTCAAGAGGGAGGACTACCGAACGCCTGTTCAACATTCATCTGGCGTTGCCGATAGTAGACATACCGGCCCTGTTCACCGGTACAAATGGCTATTGGGGAGTTGGTTTGACGTGTCACTGAATCAGAAAGTTGCCATGATCGTGGTGCTCGTCTTTGCGCTCTCCGGTGCCGCTAGCCTGGTCGTCCAACAGAGAATGATCATGCCCAGCTTTGTCTCGCTTGAGCGAGACACCGCCGAGAAAGACATTCAACGGGTTCTCGAAGGCATCGGACGTGAGCTCAATCAGATAGGGCCCTCGGTATCGGATTGGGCCTCATGGACCGATACCTATCAGTACGCAAACGGCGAATACCCAGAATACGTAGCCGACAATCTCGATCTGGACAGTACCATGTCCGCTCTTGAGATCAATTTCATGGGCCTGTTCAAAATGGACGGCTCCGTTCTGTGGAATCGAGGCTGGAACCTGGACACAAACTCGCTTCTCGACCTGGGAGCACTGACGGAAGGCTCCCTGTCACCGGAGCATCCCTTGATGCAAATCGCCAGCATTGAGAGTGATGTGTCTGGCATCATCAATACCGCTGTTGCGCCATTGCTGGTGGTGGCAAAGCCCATCTTGACCAGCGACGGTAAGGGGCCACCTGCTGGTGTGTTCATCATGGGACGCTTCTTCAACGATGCGGCGATAACACGCCTCTCA